>CAYPMR010000065.1:0-20867 GCA_964411665.1 uncultured Granulosicoccaceae bacterium
CACCCTCGATTCGAAGGTGATAACTACAAAGCCAACTGTGAGTTGCTGGCGAAATTTGGCGAGATTGCTGCTGATAATCACTGCACCACAGGTCAGCTGGCCCTGGCCTGGTTGTTACACCAGGGTTCGCAGACAATGGTGCCCATTCCCGGAACCACCAACATCGCGCACTTTTTGGAGAACATGCAGGCAGTTGAGGTTAATCTTGATGATGCGACGCTCGCCGCTATCGATGAGTTGATTAACGAAGATACGGTTGCCGGCACACGCTATAACGAAAGCCGCATGGCAGATCAGGATTCTGAACGGGATCGCCTTAGCTAGCAGGCTGACAGCTCAAACAAACTTCCTAACCCGCTTATTTTTTTATCATTGCCGGCAAGATGCTGGCAGTGCCAGGCCAGCGCCTGATTGGAACAAGTAACCGGGATCTCAAAACGAGCCTCAAGCGCCTCTATGGCGTGCATCATTCTGATACTGGTGCAGGATACGAAAACAGCGTCAACATTCGTATCGGCCAGCAAGCGTTGCAAGGCAGCTTCAATACTGGCTATGTCGATACGGGCAACAACTGGATCCATTTCCTCATTGAACGAGCCAAACACCTCAACCGAATATCCGGCACCGGCAAAATAGTCGTTGATTTGTTGATTGATGTCCGAGCGATACGGAGTTAACACTGCAATGCGCTTGGCACCGAATGCTTGTAGTGCTGCCCTTGCAGCCGTAACTGGTGTCGTATACAACGCTTTCGGATGGGCTTTGGCCAATTGATCAAACACCACATCCTCCCCGAGTACAACGCTTGCAGAGGTGCAGCAGTAAGCCATCACATCCACCCGGTCTCCCGGCAGAATCAAACTGGCCGTTGACGCAATGCGACTTTCCATATCAGCAAGCGTGGCAGGAGTCACCTGAGGAGAATTGGCAATGCGTGCCGTGTAGAAATCAACTTCAGGCGCTTTAAATACCTGCCTGAACTCATTTTCAATCGTGTAGTCAGAGGCCAGAACCACCAGCCCGATTCGAGCTAAACTGCCGGTACCCTCGCCTACGTCGAATGACAGATTCTCAAGTAGATTATTCACGCTTTTTAATCAATTGCCGCAGTAACAGCAATTTCCACAACGAAATCGGGCGATGCCAGTTTTGATTCGACACAGGCACGTGTTGGTGTCGCGCCGGGTGTTACCCAGGCATCCCAGACACTATTCATCGCAGCAAAATCATCCATATCGGTAATCCAGATCATCGCAGTCAACAGCCGGCTTTTATCCGTGCCAGCCTCAAGCAACAAGGCATCGATTTCCTCAAGAATGGCACGTGTCTGTTTTTCCATCGATTCGCCACGCGCATTCTGGGCGACTTGCCCTGCCGTGTGAACGGTTTGGCCATGTACGACTGCCTGACTCATTCGCGCGCCACTTTTAATACGTTTGATTGTCATGTTTATTCTCCTTGTTTTCCTTGTTTTGCGTTGGGCCCGCAATTTCCCTCGCCTGGCGTCATAAAATGGGTTGTGAGCAATTACAAATCGAACGTTACAACTGAATTACATGCGTTCCGGTGCCTCAATACCGAGCAAGCCGAGCCCAGTGGCCAGCATGGTTGCTGTGCAGCGGCACAGCAGCAAGCGCGTGTTCCGTATCTCAGGCTCCGGCGTTTTTAACACAGGACACTGTGTATAGAACGACGAGTAGCATGCAGCTGTATCGTAAAGCCAGTGGGCTAGACGATGAAACAGCATACTCTCGGCAACGTCGTTAATCACATCAGGAAATCGTAACAATTCAAGAACCAGCGCACGCTCGGCATCGTGACTTAACACCAGCTTTTGCTCCGATGCGTCATCGGCAGATGGGTCGGCATCAGCCTGACGAAGAATCGAACATATTCGTGCATGGGCATATTGCAGATACGGCGCAGTATTGCCTTCAAGTGCAAGCATCTGATCAAAATCGAACACATAATCCCGCGTACGCTCACTGGAAAGATCAGCGTACTTGACCGCACCAATCCCGACAATTTCAGCCGTACGCTGCTTTTCGGCTTCCTCAAGATCAGGATTTTTTTCATCAATAACGTTGCGAGCCCGTTTAACGGCTTCGTCTAGTAGATCTGCTAACTTGATTGTGTCACCGGTTCTGCTTTTGAACATCTTGCCATCAGCGCCAAGTACCGATCCGAAACTGATGTGCTCGGCAGTGACAGGCGGCTGCAACCAACCGGCCATGCGTGCACTTTCATAGATCATTTCCAGATGTTGCTTCTGAGGCGCACCAACAACATACAAAATACGCCTGGCATCAAGATCAAGCACACGATTTCTGATGGCCGCGAGATCCGTAGCTGCATAACCATAACCACCATCACTTTTCCTGACAATCAGTGGCAAGGGTTGCTTATCTCGATTGACAAAACCATTGGGGTACAGGCATTCAGCGCCATCATTGGTTTCAATAAGACCCTTGTCTGATAGTTCATCCAGTGTCGGGGTCAACATATCGTTGTATGCACTCTCACCGAAAAACTCACTCCCATCAAGTCTTACCTGCAAACGTTTGTAGACGGTGACAAAATAACTTTGCGACTGCTCTATCAGCAATCCCCAGAGTCGCAGTGTTTCCTTATCGCCAGATTGCAACATCACAACCCGTGCACGTGCTCTGGTTTGAAAGTCTTCAGAACCTTCGAATTTCTCTCGAGCCGCTCGATAGAAAGTATTTAAGTCTCCTAACGAAAGCTCCTCAGTTGCACGCGTCTCGCCGATATCGATCAAGTGCTCTATCAACATGCCAAACGGCGTACCCCAATCACCGATGTGGTTGCGTCGTAAAACAACGTAACCCAGCCATTCAAGCAATCGAACACAGGCATCACCGATAATCGTTGAACGCAAGTGACCTACATGCATTTCTTTGGCAACATTGGGTGCAGAATAGTCGACAATCATGGTGGTGGACTCTGCAGCACCCTCACTTGCTACCTCAGTTGTTAAAACACCAAATCGTGTCGCGCTACGCATCTCCTGCAGTGCCGATCCAATACATTCATCTGACAGAGTGATGTTTATAAAACCCGGTCCAGCTAATTCCAGCGTTTTGAAATCTTTGTGCTCTTTTAGCGCCTCGACTACCTCACTTGCGATATCACGAGGATTCGTCTTCAGCCGCTTGGCAATCGCCATGGCCGCATTAGCCTGAAAATGTGCATGTTGGCTGGTATGTACCTGCGGATTAACAGGTAAAAATTCAGCAGGTTCGTTCACCCTTTCACGAATAACCTTTTCAAAGGCAGTAGCGAAAGTGGAATCGAGTCTTTGTTGTATACCGGACATTGCAAACGTAATAGGTGAAGTTGACTCTATGGCCAGGCTCTATGGCCACAGGCCGACGAATTTATCGCCCTTTCCAAACCGGGTCGCGCTTTTCAGCAAAGGCACGCGCACCCTCGAGTTGATCTTCAGAAGAGTATAACCGGTCAACGGTCGACAATTGACGTTTGGTGATCCGATTCAGTGCATCTTGAAACTTCAACGCTTCCGCCTCCCTGACGACTTCTTTAATCGCCGCTATGACCAGTGGCGGTCCGGAGGCGAGTAATTCGGCCAGTTCCCAGGCTTTGCTGTCCAGATTCTCAGCCGGACAAATTTCCCGTAACAGCCCCCAACGCAAGGCCTCTTCTGCATCAAACCATCGCCCGGTAAGCAGAAGGTCCATCGCGACGTGATAGGGAATTCGTTTCGGCAACTTGACCGAGGCCGCATCTGCTACCGTACCGGAACGAATTTCTGGCAGTGCAAACGTCGCTGTGTCTGCCGCCAGGATCAAGTCAGCAGAGAGCGCCAGCTCCAGACCACCGCCACAACATATGCCCTGAACCGCACAAATAACCGGTTTGTTAAGTTGACCCAGCTCCTGTAAACCGCCAAATCCGCCAATGCCATAATCGCCATCGACCGCATCTCCGTCAGCCGCAGCTTTCAGATCCCACCCCGGACAGAAGAATTTCTCTCCCGCCGCTCTGAGTATCGCAACCCGTAACTCCGGGTCATCTCGAAAATTCATAAACATCTGACCCATCAGCCGACTGGTTGCAAGGTCAATGGCATTGGCTTTGGGTCGATCAAGAGTGACTTCGAGTATATGGCCCTTTGTTCGCGTGCGCAGAGGCCCTTCATCCAGATTTTGCCAATTCTCGGACAGTGTCTGTTGCATTAGTGGTTCCTGCTTATGGGGGAAAATGATGTAATGGAAAATGGCATAGAAGGTAAACAACCCGTATTTATCAGCCGATAAATCAGTCGAAACGCAAAATCAGATCAGCCGCTGTGAGTCGATTCGGGTTGCAAAGCAATGGATTGATCTCAAGCTCCAGCAATTCATCCTTGTAGCCTAGCGCAAAGCTTTGCAAAGCAGCGATAGACTCAACCAGCATCTCGATCGGAACACTGTCACCTCCACGATAACCTATCAGCAAGCGCGCAACACCTAGCCTGTCTATAGCAGCTTTAACGTCTTCCTGGGTCGCAGGCAACAACAGATGCTCGCTATCGCGGATCAATTCTGTATAGATACCTCCGGCCGCCAGCGTTAGCATCAGACCGTAAACATCGTCGCGGGTGATGCTTACCAGAAGCTCTGCAACTGCAGCAGGCGCCTGTTCTTCGACCAGATACAGATCACCGGCAAGTCGCTTATGCATGGAGACAAAGGCTTGCTGTAAGGCCCGTTCGTCTTCGATGTTCAATACCACGCCACCTACATCACTTTTGTGCTGGACAAGAACGTTATTGATTGACTGAATTTTAAGAACCACGGGATAACAAAGCTCTTTGCAGGTACCGAGCATGTCTGCCAGCTGCTCACTGGTCTGACTATTGATGGCAAAGCTTCGATGTGCCGGCACATGGAGGTAACGCGCTGCGTCGGATTCTGCCAAGGCATCAAGCAGCAATTGCTTGGCTTGTGCTTCAGTTAGCGAACGTATCTCTTTTGCATCATCAAAGCTGTTTGAGTTTTCTTGTAATAGCTCTGGCAGAGCAAGCGGTTCAGGATGTGCACCTGCCAATTGCCCGGCTATGGCTCCAGCGGCAATCGCCGCTAATCCCTGCTCCAACCCAGCCAAAGGTAGCAACCCCTTCTGTATAATTTGTTCAGCATCAGATTCGGATATATTCTCGGACAAACTGGCTAACACCGCTGCTGGTCGGTTGACCGCTTTGGCAGCGCTTGCCAATGCATCCACTGCACTGTACCAACTGTCAGCAGAACAACGATCCTCGCGTGGAAAATCCAGCACCAGCGCTGTCATGTCTGCATCGCCTTGCATCATTGCTGCAAAGGTTGCTTGCATGGCATCAAAGTCGTCCCAGATATACGTGTGATAGTCGAGCGGATTGGCCAGGGCAACTTGAGGACCCAATGCCTTGCGAAGCGCAGCTGATTGCGCGCTTTCCAGTTCAGGGTAATTAAGCGGTAGGTGCTGCGCGCTGTCAGCCATAAGAGCAGCTTCTCCACCAGAGCAACTCATGGACTGCAGTCGGTTACCTTTGAGAGGACCACAGACGTGCAGTAGTTTTAATGTTTCGAGCATCACAGCAAGTGAGTCCAGCCGCACGATGCCAAGGCGTTGAAAAAATGCATCAGATGCAGCATCGTCACCTGCCAGCGAATTGGTATGCGAAAGCATGGCTTTACGCGCTGTATCTGAACGACCGGCCTTTATCGCGACGACAGACTTGCCGAGGCTATGCGCAAGCCTAGCCATTGCCTCGAAGTCGCGGATGTTACCAACACTCTCGACATACATACCAAGCGCAGTAACACGATCATCAGCCAGTAATGCCTGACCCAGTTGCCCCAAGGAAAGTTGTAGCTGATTGCCGGCCGTCATTGCATAGACGATCGGTAAACCACGCTGTTGCATGGTCAGATTTATCGCGATGTTCGACGATTGTGTGAGTAAGGCCACACCACTTTGGCATGCCGTACCACCATGTTGATCCGGCCACAGCATGGCGCCGTCGGCATAATTAAGCAGACCATAGCAATTAGGACCGATGAGCGGCATATTGCCTGCAGCTTGGGCAAGTTTCCGCTCAAGCTCCAGACCTCGACTATCCTCTGCCTGCGCCTCTCCAAAACCGGAAGCAAAACAAATCACACCGCCACAATCCAGAGCACGTAATTGAGCGACAACCTCGATACTGACTTCGCGGTTGATACCAATAAAGGCGACATCAGGCACACCGGGCAATTGATCAACGCTTTTTACACAAGGAATTCCATGCATCTCATCTGCATGAGGATGGACTGGCCAGATTTGTCCCTGGTAGTCACTGCGCAAACACTGCTCCACAACATTGCGAGCCCAACCACCTCCAAAGACGGCGATTGATTCAGGACGCAACAAGCGACTCAGGTCAGGTGTGGCCATCTGCATTTAAAGAGGTTTTCAGCAACCCAGAGGGCGCAACAATTCGCGACCAATGATATGGCGCTGAATTTCCGACGTACCATCCCAGATACGCTCAACACGCGCATCACGCCAGAAACGCTCCAGCGGTAAATCCTGCATCAGTCCCATGCCGCCATACAGTTGAATAGCCTTGTCTGTCACATCGGCCAACATTTCCGTCGCAAATACTTTAGCGCTCGCTACTTCACGATTGGCAGGCAACCCCTGATCCAGGCGCCAGGCTGCAGATAGAGTCAACCAGTCAGCTGCATCTATCGCCGTTATCATGTCCGCAATCTGGAATGACACACCTTGAAATCTGCCGATGGGCTGGCCGAACTGTTCGCGCTCTGCAACATGCGGCAACACCAGATCCAGTACGCGTCGTGCCCGACCAACACTCATGCAGGCTACGGTGATACGGGTGGCATACAGCCAGTCGTTGGCAATATCAAAACCGCGATGTAATTCGCCGAGAATTTGAGAGGCCGGTAAACGGCAATCGTCAAATTCAAGAATGCAATTTTGGTAACCCCGGTGAGATACCGATTGATAACCCGGTTTTATAGCGAAACCAGGCGTATCACGATCAACTAAAAAACAGGTGATCTTCTTTTTCGTACCACGTGAAGTTTCTTCTTCGCCAGTGGCAATGAACACAATGACGAAATCAGCTACATCAGCATGCGATATAAAATGTTTAGTGCCATTGACTACCCAGTCACCACCCATTTCACGGGCACTGCATTTCATGCCACGCACGTCCGAACCCGCACCGGGTTCAGTCATTGCCAGTGCATCCATACGCTCACCACTGACTGCAGGCAGCAGATAGCGTTCACGCTGTTCGCCTTCACAGGCCATCAGGATGCCGGACGGTCGTCCGAAGAAATGATTAAGTCCCATGGAGCCCTTACCCAATTCACGTTCCAGCAGTGTGAAATCGAGATGGCTCAGTCCGCCTCCACCCACCTCTTCAGGAAAATTCGCTGCATAAAAACCCAGATCCATACATTTTTGTTTGATCTGTGCACCCAGTTCCGGCGCAACGACTCCGGAGCGCTCGACAGCATCTTCATGGGGGTAGATTTCTGATTCAACAAACGATCGAACAGTATCGACAATCATTTGCTGTTCTACAGTCAGACCGAAATGCATGGCAGTTTCCTTATGACTTGGATTGTTCGGCCAGGAGCGTGTCATGCTCACGCAACAACTCACCTGCACCCCAGTTGTTCTGTCTGAGTGCACGCATGATACCGATCAGATTAGTATCGCGAATTCTTTCAAGTTCACGAATCGAATACTGGCCACTTTGATCATCCGATTGTTGCGCGATGCGCTCTACCAACTCGTCATCAAGATCTGGCACATCCATTAGCTTGGTCCAGGGTGAGGACAAGCAAGGCCCGAACTGCGCGATAAAGTGGGCCATACCTGCTTCACCACCCGCTACGCGATAGGTTTCAAACAGCCCCATCTGTGCCCAGCGCAATCCAAAACCATAGCGGATGGCATCGTCGATTTCTTCAGTCGTTGCAACACCATCCTTTATCAGCCACAAACCTTCGCGCCACACGGCTTCAAGAAAACGATCGGCAATATGTGCATCTATTTCCTTGCGTACAACCAGAGGCTTCATACCAATTGATGAGAGAATGGCCCGCGCGCGTTCTGTGACTGCCGGTGAGCCCGCGTCACCCGGTACCAACTCCACAAGGGGTAATAGATAAACCGGATTAAATGGATGAGCGACCATAAGTTGCTCAGGTCGGGAGAGCCCTTGTTGTAGCTCTGATGGTTTAAAACCGGATGTCGAGCTGCCAATCAGCGACTCTGCCGACGCTGATGCCACTATTTGCTGATAGGTTTCATGTTTGATATTTAATCGCTCAGGTACACTTTCCTGGATCCAGTCTGCATCTGCTACAGCTTCTGCAATGCTCGAGACAAATCGCAGTTCACCTTCTGCTGGCAGTTTGTTTTCAAACAACTGTGGGAATGACGAGCGCGCGTTTTCCATCACCTCGCCGACCTTGCGCGAGGCTTGTGGGTCCGGATCAAACAGATTGACGCGCCAGCCATGCAACGCAAAGCGTGCAGCCCACCCTGCGCCAATAACGCCGCCGCCTACTATTGCAACCGTTCCCGGTGGATCCATATTCATGGCATGTCTCGCTTGACCAGCTCTAGCTTCTCACGAACTTCAGCCGGTCCGATGATGCGCGCACCCATGTTGGTAACGATGGTCGCTGCTCTCTCCACCAATTGCGCATTGGTAGCCAGAACGCCCTTGTCGAGCCAGAGATTATCTTCCAGACCAACCCGAACATTGCCACCTGCCAGTACCGCAGCAGCAGCGTAAGGCATCTCATTGCGTCCAATCGAGAATGCCGAGAATTGCCAGTTATCCGGCAGGTTATTGACCATAGCCATGAAGGTATTGAGATCATCAGGCGCACCCCATGGAATACCCATGCATAATTGAATCAAAACCGGATCTTCGATGATACCTTCTTCGACTAATTGTTTTGCAAACCAGAGATGGCCGGTATCAAAGGCTTCTATCTCTACACGCACGCCCAGTTCTTTCATCCTGGTGGCCATGCTACGAAGCATGCCCGGTGTGTTGGTCATCACATAATCTGCTTCAGCAAAATTCATCGTGCCACAATCGAGCGTGCACAATTCAGGCAGACAGCGTGCGATGTGTTCCACACGTTCACTGGCACCGGCCATATCCGTGCCCTGTGGATTAGGTGGCAGTGGCGACTCGACGTCTGCAAACACCATGTCCCCACCCATACCGGCTGTCAGATTAAGCACGACATCAACGTCGGCATCGCGAATTCTTTGCGTTACCTCACGGTAGTATTCAACCTTCCTGCTTGGCACGCCTGTTTCGGGATCACGCACATGACAATGCACCACAGCAGCACCAGCCCGGGCTGCATCAATAGCACTTTCAGCGATTTGCTGAGGACTACGCGGCACGTGTGGCGAGCGCTCTTGTGAACCACCCGAGCCAGTCACAGCGCAGGTGATAAATACTTCCCGATTGATATTCAGTGGCATAGTCGAGCGCACCCTAAGTGGGGGTTTAATCAAGGTTTTAACGGCTACAGGGGATATTACCCTACAGATCATGCAGGTGCATAAATCACAGGTAGATTAAGCTTTCTGATAACGGCAACAAGAGAACGGGGATCGGCATAGCCCCAAGCGAAACGTCACTCACCTCGAAACCGGCTTTTGAAGAACTTCAGGGATGTAGCAGGCCTGCACATACCCAGGGGACTACCCTGATAGCACAGTCGCAAAAACAGCCAGTAATCTAGAAAATTCGCCAATCAGAGAGCTAACCCGGTTGTCGGGGTTTTTTACGTTGCTTGAGACGGCGACGTTGCAATTTTTGGCGCTTCTTCTTCAGGCGCTCTGTTTGTGCCTGGGCCACATTTCGCCCGACACCCCAGGTTAGAGCAAGGCCCGCTTGCTCAGTGATTTCACCGAACACATTGCTTTCAGGCAGGTCAATTTTGTAGCAATAGAATTGCGCGCGCAGTAATCCGGCAATCAGCAATTCGATATTCTGGTGCTGGATTATGAAGAACCTGTTGTGTCGCTGCACCGAACGATCGCCAAACTGTTGCCTGAGGATAGCCCTGACCTTATCCAGCACCAGCTCTATATCAGTCGTGCCGTGTAACATTTTCAGGCAATGGAAATCATCGATTTCGATGGAGGCGCGATACGCAGGTAATTCAGGAAAATCTATTATTTCAGCAAATGCGTTATCGTCACTAGCTGGTCTTTCGCCATAATTGTCGACACAGGACGGTTTCAGATTTCGCTTTTTCCGCTCGACACCTAAGTGGATGACGTTACTGCCTTCATAACCTTGGCAGTTATTAAGGGTTTCAATGTTAAGGGTTTCAATATTTTTACTGCAGGGCTTGTCAGCGGATTTGCTAACGGGTTTGTCAAAACTACGAGCCCCGGGTGATTTTTCTTCGCGTTGCTTGCTCTTGTTACGATCTTCACCACCCGATAGCGACATCTTTATTCCTGTCCAGATATTTTTTTGATGTGGCTGCAGTAAGAATTACAATAAAAAATACGTTCTGCAGGTTGGCTAAAGTATACCCATGCGACAGGATCATTTAAAGCCGGATTTGTGACAATATTTATGCGACATTATTTATGCAATAGGTAGCAACAACCAGATTGCCAAATCCGCTTTTCCAGCAATAAATATTTGATTCAGAATGCTTGACAAACCGCACAGCTTTTAGGTGTCTTTCAAATTCGCTTGTTGCAAAATCTGATGAAGGTGCGGACGGTTTTCTTTCACCTCAGCCGCACTTAAACCTTCCAGCGAATGGGGAAACTTCAACCATGCTTCGGTCTCGTGGATATAGTAATCCGGAACGCGCGTCGATCGATTACGTTTGGGCTTATAATAAGTGACAGCCACCCGGATATCTTCCGGCATGTTCTTACGCGTTCGCTCTGCCAGCGCAGTAATAATCGCATCAATACTTTGACCACTGTCAAAAACATCATCGACTATCAGCAAACGATCCTGGCTACATAATTTTTTTGTCAGGTAATTAAGTCCGAACACAGACACCTTCGAAGACTGTTGATCGATCGCATGATAGGACGAAGAGCGAATGGCAATATGATCGGTTTCTATGCCGTGATAGGCGAGTAATTCCTGTACAGCAATCCCCATTGGCGCCCCACCTCGCCATACAGCTGCAACAAAAGTCGGTACGAATCCGCTTTGCAATACATTGTGAGCAAGCTCAAAGGAGTCTTCCAACAATTGCTGGGCATCAAGGTAGAGCTTTTCCGTCACTTAATTTCCCCAAGCAAATCACCCAATAAAAATCGCGGGCGATATTTTGAAGGTGCCACAGCACAATGCACTAAACGCAGACTGTTTTCATCTTCACGAGCGCTTTTGTGAACGCTTTTGCGAACGGATTTGTAATCGCATTTGTAATTAAAGCAGGTACACTAGCTGCGTGACTGAGCCACCTATGAATCAATCAGACAGCCAGAGTGTAACAAAACACTTTGTTAGCGAAGAAGAACTTCTGCGTGACGCCTACAAGCTGGGTGTTGAAATTTACAACAGCGGCTTTTCGCCAACATTCATAGTTGGACTATGGCGTGGTGGAAGCAGCGTGGGTATAGCGGTTCAGGAATGTCTGCAATATCTGGACGTTGCAACTGATCATATCGCCATTCGTACCAGCTACAGCGGCGCTGATAATTATGCTCAGATGGTGGACAACCCCGAGCAGGAAATTCGTGTACACGGCACACAATACCTGCTTGAGACGCTCAATGCGGAAGACAGATTACTGATAGTCGATGACGTGATGAGCTCAGGGCTCAATGTAGAAGCTGTCATTGTTCGACTTCAGAGACGGCTGAAACGCAATATGCCCGAAAACGTGCGAGTTGCCGTTCCGTGGTGGAAACCGCAGCGATGCCGCACACCACGCCGACCCGACTTCTACCTGCATGAGACATCAGACTGGCTGGTCATGCCCTACGAATTGTCTGGCCTGACACCTGGCGAAATTCGGGAACACAAAACTTTTCTGTCACCCTTTATACAAAAGTAGGCGTGGTAAATTGGGCTTTATTGTTTAAGTTGAATTGAAACCAGTACCGTCTTCGGACTTGGTTCTAGCCTGTTGATAGAAGGGTAGTGTGATCAACCCATGTGGAACACCGACGCGATTTAGTGTGCTTTGGATGTACTCTCGCCAAAATGGCCATACGTTAAATCCTACATTTTGCATCCCAAATGCCTCAATAGCTTCATCAGGCATTTCAATTTCTGAGACGTACTCACAATCGAAGTCTGCTTCAATATCCAACATACTCTCAACATCAGGAAATTCTTTTTCAAATTCCTCATCGATTGGCGCAGCTCTAATGCCCAACTGATAAAAATACACGTAGTAAAAAAGCTTCTGTCCATCTGTGGATTCGACCTTAGATTTGTTCAGACCCTGTACTCTTCGAAAGCCTTCCATGCGGAAATCGAAACTCTCTAAAATAGTCGGCCTTACATCATCCATGAGCTTCACCTGACCGCTTCTGAGCCGAAATTCATTAGGACGAAGATTATCCTGAGCGATAATCAAGTGCTCACTAGCCATCATTTCAAGCTTACAGCTTTATCAAACACAATTTTTTCATCATTCGCTGAAATATTGGTATCAATATTCAATCGTACCGGTACCAATTGCGAAAAAGACTTTTGAGGGTTTTGATTTAACTCCCACTGCTTGACCCAAGGCAGATAAAACGCCTTATCAATGTCGAGTAGTTCGAAATCGTGTGACTGCATATTAGATAACAGAACTTTGGGTTCAAATTTAAGAGCAAAGCAAATATCGGAAAAAGTACCGAGCGTCATATTTCGCCGACCAGATAAAATCTGCGACACAAAAGAACGCGACTTGCCTAGACGCCTTGCCAATTCTTGTTTAGTCACACCGTTATCTTCCATGATGATCAGTAATTCATCAGTAATATTGAAAATGAGCCTGTCTCTCGCAGCTGCCCGTGCCTCTGCACCCACGTACAAGCGTTCTCTATAACTATCTCTCATCACCACCCTCTTCTATGCGAGTCCAATTGTTTCCAATAATTTTGGTGTCTTTTTGCTTCAGTTTTTGTGTACGTTTATTAATGTAGTGGCTTATAAAAATTGTATTTTCGTGCGTTTCAGAGCGCCAACAATAACCTCTGATCGGAATTCTTTTTAACGCTTTAAATTTTCTCTTGGTTCCGCCTGGCTTCGAAGGCAGTTCGCCTTCGTCAGGAAAATTTTCAGTACTTAATCGACCAGAATCCCCAAGTTTTTCTACCTGAGTTTTCATTTGTTTAGTCAAGCTCTTTGCTTTTTTTACATCAACGGAATTGAGAGCCTTGTAAAAGCTTTCTAGTGCGCCTGCACAATGTACGATCTTAAAAACCCGCCCGCAAAACGAAAAAACCTCTTGCTTTTCAAGGTTATAAAAATCATCGAGAGGGCTCGCACCAGGTTCTTTCTCGCCTTTCATCATATCGGCAAAGAACTTGCAAAGTTTACATATATGTAAACAAACAATATGCAGATTAAAGCACAGAGTTCAAGGTCGGTCGAGATTAGTTTTCGAGTTTTAATTGAGGAATCCCTATACTCACAAACGAAAATATCCTTAAAAACCATCAAGCTACTGATTTATATGTATTTTTACCCTTTATAGGAGCAATTTCTAATAATTTATACCTGTACCGAAGCAGTTACTCTAGCCAACCAAATTGCACTGCCAGTATTTGAGAAAACAGATTGAAAAGATTCTTGTCACGATTAGGAGACCATCGATCAACCTAGTTATATATCAGTATTAGATTTGACTGCGCCAATAGCTGTTGCAGGAAGTTCTGATCCTAGCGATGAATATTATTCTATCACGGCCCTTTAGCACCCAAGAAAGTATGTATGTGTCACAGACCATTAAAAGCAGTAATTTTCTTGTTCGTGAAATTTCAATTACTGCTGAGGCATCTGCTCAATTGTCTATAAAAAGGGTTTTATATTTTCGAAAGGATTTGCACAGAAATCTTCATACTCACAATGACTTGATAGGTGAGAATTTATCAAACTCACACCTGGCGAAATTCGGGAACACAAAACTTTTCTGTCACCCTTTATACAAAAGTAAAGAGAGTAAACGTTTCGTTTACCTACTCGACGACATGAGCAGACTCAAGCACTGCTTGAAAAAGTACATTCGCACCAGCTGCTGACCATTCAGGTGTAATTTCTTCTGCTTCGTTGTGTGACAAGCCATCGACACAGGGGCACATGACCATGCAAGTCGGGGCAACGCGATTTATCCAACAAGCATCATGACCCGCGCCCGAGATCAAGTCCCTGTGCTTGTAACCAAGACGCTCAGCTGACTCTCTTACGATACGCACGCAATCTTGATTGAATTCAATCGGGTCATAGGCGCCGACAATCTCGATTTCGATACCCAAACCCATTTCAGTGGCGATGGCATCGGATTGCTCACGCAACTGGCTCGTCATTTTTTGCAGGATCGATTTATCCGGGGAGCGCATATCAACAGTAAAAACTGTTTTGCCCGGAATAATGTTGCGAGAACTTGGATAGACTTCGCAATGCCCCACTGCACCGACAGCTTGTGGCGCATGGGCTTTGGCAATTTCATCAACCAGTACAGTGATTCTTGCCATCCCAAGACCCGCGTTTTTACGCATTGGCATGGGAGTAGAGCCGGTATGACTTTCCTTGCCTGTCAAAGTTATCTGTGTCCATTCAAGTCCCTGACCATGGGTTACAACGCCAACATCCTTATTCTCTGCTTCCAGAATGGGGCCTTGCTCTATGTGCAATTCGTAGAAAGCATGCATGGGCCGCTCGCCAACCGCTTCCTCGCCTTTGTAGCCGATGCGCTGTAGCTCATCACCGAATTTACACCCGTTTATGTCCTCACGCTCGTATGCCCACTCAAGCGTGTGCGCACCGGCAAACACGCCACTGGCAACCATCGGTGGCGCAAAACGACAGCCCTCTTCATTGGTCCAGTTAATAACCCCGACCGGATGCTGCGTCTTTATATTCAAGTCATTGAGCATGCGAATGATTTCAAGTCCGGCAAGCACACCGAGAACGCCGTCGTATTTACCGCCAGTCGGTTGCGTATCGAGATGACTACCGACATAAACAGGCAAGGCATCGGGGTCAGTACCTGCTCGCACTGCAAACATGTTGCCCATCGCATCGAGCCCCATGGTACAACCAGCAGATTCGCACCATTGTTTAAACAGGGCCCGTGCTTCGCCATCCTCATCAGTCAGCGTCTGACGGTTGTTTCCACCCTGAACGCCAGGGCCTATCTTGGCCATCTGCATCAACGAGTCCCACAGTCTTTCACTGTTTATTCGCTGGTTTGAATTTGCAGTCACAGTGAGTTCTCCTGTGTAATCAGGTGGTCGGAAAAGCAAACACAGCACCGTCCTTTATGCCTGCCGGCCATCGGCTGGTAACGGTTTTCAGACGGGTATAAAAATGAACCCCTTCCGGTCCATAAATCGAGTGATCACCAAACAGCGACCGTTTCCAACCGCCAAAACTGTGATAGGCAACCGGCACGGGGATCGGCACATTAACACCTACCATGCCGATTTGAATGCGATCAGTAAAATTGCGCGCAGCATCTCCATCACGGGTAAAAATGGCAGTGCCATTACCGTATTCATGCGCATTAATCATTGAAACAGCTTCTTCGTAGTCACCAGCACGAACAACTGAGAGCACCGGCCCGAAGATTTCCTGACGATAGATATCCATGTCAGTCGTAACATTGTCAAACAAACTCCCGCCGAGGAAAAAACCGTTTTCGTAGCCCTGCAGATTGATATTGCGTCCGTCAACTTTAAGCGTGGCACCCTGTTCCACACCACTATCAATAAGACCACTGATGCGTTGCTGCGCTTCACGGGTGATGACAGGCCCCATTTCAGCATCCGGATCATCTGCGGGCCCGACTTTAAGTGCCTCGACCATCGGTACCAGCTTTTCTACCAGCGCATCGGCTGTTTTATCACCGACAGGCACAGCAACTGAAACAGCCATGCAACGCTCGCCGGCTGATCCGAAGCCCGCACCCATGAGTGCATCCGCGGCCTGTTGCATATCAGCATCCGGCATGACCACCATATGGTTCTTGGCACCGCCCAGTGCCTGAACACGTTTTCCCGCTGCTGTGCCTCGTTGATAAACATACTCCGCAATAGGCGTGGAGCCAACAAAACTGACAGCTTGCACCTCGGGTGAATCAAGAATCGTATCGACTGCCAGCTTATCTCCGTGCACCACATTCAATACGCCTTCAGGGAAACCCGCCTGATGGAATAATTCAGCAACCAGATTTACTGCTGAGGGATCCCGCTCGGAAGGTTTCAGGACAAAAGTGTTGCCACAGGCAATGGCAACCGGATACATCCACATCGGAACCATAGCCGGAAAATTGAACGGGGTGATGCCAGCAACAACACCCAGTGGCTGGCGGTCAGAGAAAGAATCAATTTGCGGTCCGACATTCCTTGAGAACTCACCTTTTAGCAAACCGGGAATACCGCAGGCATATTCAACCACCTCCTTGCCACGCTGCACCTCACCTAACGCATCATCATGTGTCTTACCGTGCTCACGTGAAATCGCACGTGCAATATCGCCAGCATGCTTGTCCAGCAACTCGTTAAACTTGAACATCATGCTGGCGCGTTTCAACGGCGGTGTCGCTGCCCAGGCGGGCGCGGCGGCGGCGGCGGCATTTATAACCGCATTAACCTCATCAGCTGATGACAAACCCAGTTCATCAACCTTTTCACCGGTGGCCGGATTGAACACGTCTTGCACATTGCCGCTGGTAGATTGAACCGTTTTGCCGTTTATTACGTTACCTATCATTGGGTATGTCTCGTCGAGTTGTCAGGTATGCCGACCGACTTGTTCCTTCAATACCGGTCATTGAGTCGGATGTGTAAGCGCGCTATTGTCGCGGATTAACCCATCCTTTGTCAGCAAATACACGAACAGCTTCATGCGCCTCACCGCTTTTCCACCGATAGCAGACGCAAACGCGAAAATTCTGATACTGGGATCCATGCCAGGCGCTCAATCACTGACTGAAAATCGCTACTACGCACATCCTCGCAACTCGTTCTGGCGAATAGTCTGTGATTGTGTGGGTAAAGCCACAGATGACTATGAAGAGCGCACCCGGATTTTGCGCGAAGCACAATGGGCGCTCTGGGATGTTCTCTTGCATTGTGAAAGGCCGGGCAGTCTCGATGCGAACATCAGGAATAAAACCATTGTCTGCAACGATTTTGAAAGGTTTCTATCTGCCCATACGTCGATAAGAACAATTTTATTCAATGGAAAAGCGGCAGAGGCTATTTTTAAAAAACATGTAAAAACAGCGTTGTTCTTTCAGAGACTTAAAGTAAAACCTGAACTACACTGTTTACCCTCAACAAGTCCAGCGATGGCTTCCATGAGCTATGAACAGAAGTTAGTGATCTGGCGACAGCATCTGACTCAGGAATGAACCCTTGCTGCCCCCTGGTTGAACCTATCACTATTTGAGGAATAATGACTGGCGGACTTGACGATACCTTTGTGTGTTTTTTACAACACCCCAATCCTAGGCTGCGGAAAGTGTCAAAATTTCGGCAAGTTACGGATTTAGCTCAATTTTTTGTTCTAAATGCGCCATTTACATCGTAATTGCGTTGGGCTCGATTGAAAGAATTTTGAAGCAAATTACGTCTTTTTTTACGCGATAATTCAGCCATTAAGCAGTTACAGCTCCTTCGCGCGCGCCATTCAGGATCAACATTAAGTCGCAAAAAAGGCTGTTGCATAGCCATTTTTCGTTTCGAAATACGTTTTACGGCGACTAGATGTGCAACACAATCTTGACTTTTGAGGCAAATGACGATTCGCTGATTAGCCACGAATTTGTTGCATTTATCAAAAAAAACTTGTCGTTTTCTTCCCACAATTGTTACAAATCGTTGTAAACTCACTATACCGGTCTGGCAATAAAGGGCTCTGGAGCGTCTATCGGCAGAAGACGACCAACCTTGGCAGACAAAGGTACAACGGTTTCTTATCGAACTTAAGTACGACAGTTTCTCTAATCTCGGAGGCAATTTTTCCATGAAACATATTTTTAAAACTAGTGCTGTTGCTCTTGCTGTTGGTACAGCAATGGTTGCACCAGCTGCAAATGCTGATATATCGATAACAGGTAGTGTCCGTGCCGGTCTGGTTGCTGATGATAGCGCTGGAGACGACTTTGCTATTCGCTCTGTTGGCTCACGATTTATCATGAGCGCAAGCGAAGACATCGGTTTGGGTTTGACTGGCATCGGCCGAATCGAAGTCGGTATCAACCCGGATAGCACTAGCGGTGGCGGAAGAAACACTACTGGTCGAGACGGTGGTTTCGATCGTACTCGTCAAATCTGGGGTGGTATCTCAGGTGGATTCGGAACCATTAAAGTTGGTGCCCAGTACTCAGCCTTCTATGACAAAATAACCGGCAAAGGCGATATCGCCTGGTGGGGAAGCTGCTTTGTAGAATTTTCCTGCTCACGTGAACCCAATGTACTCAAATACAGCGGCGGTGCTGGTGGCTTGTCTTTCGCAGCATCTATTGAAGGGGTTGAATCAAGTTCAGATTCCGGTGGTACTGATGAAAACATAGAAGAGTTCGAAGCGGGCATTGGCTACAATTTCGGCCCTGTCGGTGTTAACGTCGGTATTGCCGTAGATGAAGACGGAGTCGATAGCGGGACCCTGGTCGGTCTATCCGCCACAGCAAGCTTCTCTGGCGTGGGACTGTCTCTGGTCGTACAGTCTGCAGACGAAGAATTTGCCAACGATACTGATACCAACGAAGTTGTTACATTTACAGCTACCTATAATGGTTTCTACGGTCTAGTGGCATCTCGTGATACATCAAGTGACACACTGACCAATATGACACTGGGTTACTACTGGAGTATCGCCAAGAAAACGGCAATGTACTTTGAATTCCAAAACCTGGGTACTGATGTTGGTGAAGACACTACCATCTTGCGTGCAGTTTTCAGACGTGATTTCACAATCGTAGGCGGCTAATAGCCGTTTTACATTAGGCTCGGATAATCCTCAGGGGTTATCCAGCATAATGAAAAGCCCGAATTATTAGTAATTCGGGCTTTTTTTTGGCCTGCATTCCGTGGTTGTTAGACTCACCCGCCGCACAATCATTTTCCGATTGAAAAAGTTTTGCTGTTTCGCGACACTTAAGACTACTCAGTCTTCGGTTGACATGTGAATCACACTGATTGCAGCCGAGCACAAACTAAACACAACAACGCATTGGCTTATAACCGTATGATCGGTAAAGATCTCCCGCTGATATTCACCCACATTCCCAAAACCGGTGGCATGTCCATGTTTGCCAGCATGTGTGAATACCACGGTATGAAAATGGCTGACATGTACAACATGTCGGCATTTGACGACGATCGCACCCCTCTAGAAGAAATGCTAACCGACCCGGATAGAAGTGTGTATGCCGGGCATTTCCCTTTCGGGTTACATGAATGGCTTTCAAAACCATCGTATTACATGGCGATTGTGCGTAAGCCGATCGACCGAATCATGTCGCTTTATTATTATTCCATTCAATATCGGGATTTTATTCGCAGCGCCCGAAAAACGACTGGTCAGTCTTACAAGGAAATATTCGACTCCCGCACGGCAGCAGATTTCTATAAGGATTTTCTACCCTGGATCAAGGCCGATCAAACTCTGAACGGCTTTCTAAGATGCCCTTCACTTGAGCTCGACAACGGCATGGTACGTCGTTTCAGCGGCATCGGCTTGCAAGAAGGCCCCTGCCCCGAAGATGCTTTGGATGCTGCCAGGAAAAATATCGAAACCTACTATTCGGTTGTCGGTGTTCAGGAGCGATATGAAGATACTGTGCGCATGACACGCATGGCCTTTAACGTCAATCTGACTGAATTCCACATCAATCGGGGTGTCGACAAGAAAAAGAAAGGTCACAAGCCTGATATCAGCCAACGCAAGCGCATCAAGGAAATGAATAAACTGGATATCCAGCTATACGACTGGATACTTGAACGCTTTGAACAACAACTCGCCAACCCCGCCAGACCGATTGAAGTTGCAGGCGGTAAGCGCTCCGATTTCGATGAAGTAAAGCTCTGGCATGCGATTGGCAGCTCACCTGCACGCCAGTCGGCCATGGAATCGAGTCCTGTTGAGAATCAACGATAAAGTTATGGCTAAAAGTATTACCGTTGAATGTATCAAGCCAGCATTACAAACAAATATCCTGTCCAGCTAACTTACGCATGACGAGACAAACCAGATTGTGAGAAAAGGTCTGCCAGTTGCTCTGTCATGGCACTGGCGAGCTGACCAACATCAACTATGGTCGCTGCACGATCATAATATTGGCCCACATCATGGCCAATGCCGATAGCCACGAGTTCAACTTGCGAGCTGTTCTGGATTTGCTCGATAACTGCACGTAAATGCTTCTCGAGGTAACCACCGGGATTGGTGGACAGGGTGGAATCATCAATCGGTGCACCGTCGGAAATCATCATCAGAATCTTGCGTTGCTCTGGTCGGGCACGCAAACGGTTAAAGGCCCAGATCAGTGCCTCACCATCGATATTTTCTTTTAACAGCCCCTTACGCATCATCAAGCCCAGATTACGCCGCGCACGGCGCCACGGCATATCGGCTGATTTGAAAATGATATGCCGCAGAT
>CAYPMR010000066.1:0-20553 GCA_964411665.1 uncultured Granulosicoccaceae bacterium
ACGCATTGGCACAAGTTGGCTAAATCCGAACTTCGCAGTGACTTGCACTATCAGCAACGTTATTTGAGTGCAGAAATTCTTGCCAATACACAAATGAATGTCGACCCGTCGAAACGAATTGAGCTATGGGCCAGTAAAAGCGAAACGGCAATAAAAAAGTACAACGATCTGGTTAACGAACTGAGGGCCAGTAGTAGTGTTGACTTTGCAATGCTGTCACTTGCCGTTAACGAAGTGCACAAACTATTGAGTTCTGATCGGCCGATAGCCGCAACGGATAGTAAGTCAGCTTCCTAACAGGGACTCTGGTTTAATTCAGCGACCACGTGGCTTGGCGGAACGAAACAAACTGAACACAACAACCAATAGAAACGAGCCCATCAAGGCACGCAATAGATAGTTATAGTTAGTGACATCGACTTGCGTAGCTGAACCTAGCAACACCGGTAACAGGGCACCGATAGCAGCACCGGCGACGCCCAGCACGATGTTGACCAAAAAACCGCCCTTGCGCGCACGCAAAAATACGGCTGACACAACGCCGAAGGTTAAACCGATAAGCAACATCAGAACTAGATTGGTAGCCGGCATGGGCAGGTGTATCCGTAATACTCGCTCGACTATGTCGGATTGCATCCGTTTGCATTCGAGTCACACGCGAGTGATAAATTATCCATCACTTGATTAACCCTGATTATGACATGGTAGACAGTTCACCAGTGTAAGCGATTACTATTTCGCAGAGATTGTATGATTGAGCGACACAGATCACGTTGACTGACTCCATCAGCTACAATGGTATCGCATCTGCAGCGCTACGCATCTGTTGCACAAACCAAGGTTGATGACAATGAGCGAATACAAATCAATTCATTTCAATTTATCGGACGAAGGCATAGCAACTCTCACCTTTAACCGTCCGGACAAGCTAAACAGTCTGACGGACGAGATGTTCGTGGAAATCAGGGATGCTTTGCTTAAAGTACAAACCACCAGCGGTACGCGCTGTCTGGTGTTAACAGGTGCGGGCCGCGGATTTTGCGCTGGCCAGGACCTTGCTGACCTTGATTTTTCCAACCTGTCAGAGACAGTCGAAAAAAACTATAACCAGTTAATCAATTCCCTGACGACACTGGACATGCCTGTAATCGCTGCAGTTAACGGCGTAGCAGCCGGCGCGGGCGCTAACATCGCATTGTGTTGTGACATTGTCGTAGCTGCCCGCTCAGCAAGTTTTGTACAGTCATTTTCCAAAATCGGCCTGGTGCCGGATGCCGGTGGAAGCTGGTCACTACCGCGTTTGGTAGGTGCCCCACGCGCTATGGCACTTGCCATGCTGGGTGAGAAACTCTCGGCAGAACAGGCCGTCGAATGGGGGATGATTTGGCAATGTGTTGATGACGCAGAGTTACCCGAGCTGGTCAAACGTATGACAACCCACTTTGCCACTGCACCCACGGCGGGCCTGGCCCTGATGAAAACTCTGATGCGCCAAAGCTGGAACAACACAATGCCTCAGCAGCTTGATATGGAACGTGATTTCCAGAATGCTGCCAGTGGCACGGAAGACTTTCGCGAGGGAGTGAACGCATTTCTGGAAAAACGCGCCCCTGCCTTCAAGGGTAAATAACGGCGCAAGACGCCTTTGGCGCGAACACATCCACAACACAGGCTCAAGGCGAGACCCAGTGGCGCCACCGCCACATCACCGTTCCGAAACTAGGCCAGAACTATATGTTTCGGATACAAGCCACTGATTTTTATAAAAATTGTGTACCCCCTATCACTCTGGTGTAAGGGTTGCATCGCAAAGAGGGATTTTGTCGTCAGTTGGCTTCAGGGTGTCGTCAGTGGAGAATAAATTCACTAACACAGCATGGCCGCCTACTGTCTAATACGCATATTCGGCTCATGGACGCATTTTTGTCTACATGAGCTGACTCTAATTAATCTTATTTGAAATAAGGGTAACGATCAGGGCAAAGACTATGTCGGAAGAAGATTTCGATGACGAAGAAGATATTATCCTTTCCGAGCTCAACGATGACGAATTGGTTGAGCAGATGCATGATGATCTATACAACGGATTGAAGGAAGAAATCGAGGAAGGTACCAACATCCTGCTTGAGCGAGGTTGGGGTGCTGACAAAGTACTTAACGACGCTTTGGTTGAAGGCATGCGAATCGTCGGTATCGACTTCCGTGATGGCATTCTGTTTGTGCCAGAAGTGTTAATGGCTGCCAATGCGATGAAGGGTGGTATGGCCATACTGAGACCACTGCTGGCTGACACCGGTGCGCCCCCTATCGGAAAGGTAGTGATTGGAACTGTCAAAGGCGATATTCATGACATCGGCAAGAACCTGGTCGGCATGATGCTCGAAGGTGCTGGCTTCGACGTGATTGATCTGGGTATTAATAACCCGGTTGAAGATTATCTGGCTGCTCTCGAAGAACACAAGCCTGATATTCTCGGTATGTCTGCTCTGTTGACCACGACAATGCCTTACATGAAGGTGGTGATAGACACACTCAAGGAACAGGGTTTACGCGACGATTTTATCGTTCTTGTCGGTGGTGCCCCATTGAATGAAGAATTTGGTGATGCTGTAGGCGCCGATGCTTACTGCCGTGATGCTGCTGTTGCAGTCGAAACCGCCAAGTCACTGATTGCGGAGCGCCGGGCCGCCAGCTAGCAAAATATATTTGCTGTAGCTCGTCCCGATAGACCGCGCCGGTAGACGCTCAAGTAGCTCTCCCGTAGAGAAAGAGGAAGTGACCTATCGTGACCAAGACGCTTGTACTCGGCTGTGGTGCTATCGCACATGAGCTTGTAGCTGTTTTCAAGGCGAACAACTGGACTCACGTTGATATCCAGTGTTTACCTGCTGAGTGGCACAACACACCCGATAAAATTGTACCGGCTCTGCGTGAGAAGCTCGCTGAAAACGAGAGTAAGTACAGCAAAATATTTATTGCATACGGCGATTGTGGCACTGGCGGGCGTCTTGATGCTCTGATTCGCGAGCAACAGGCTAACGGCCTTGAGCACATCGAGCGCCTTCCAGGTGATCACTGCTACGCGTTTTTCGCAGGCGTTGATCACTTCAACAGTATCTACGCTGATGATATTGGCACCTTTTACCTGACCGACTATCTCGCGGCAAACTTTGAGCGCCTGATACTCGACGATCTAGGCATTACCAAACACCCTGAGTTACTACCAATGTATTTCGGCAATTACACACGCCTGGTTTATCTTTCGCAGCAACAAAACCCCGAACTTCTGGATAAAGCCAAACGGGCAGCTGAGCAGTTAAGTCTGACATTTGAGCACATACCAACCGGGCTGGCTGAATTCGATTCAGCCTTGCAATCAATACGCATCGTTGCGCAATAACGATACACAATCTCCGACTGCCTTTTTACTACACAGGTGATGGACTGACACCATGGCAAAACTGATCACTATCTACTGGCGCGATATACCATCGCAGGTAATAGCAAAAGCAGGTCGCAAAACAGCAAAAGTCATGCTTGGCGAGCGCTTTCAGGTCGCAATTGACAGGGCTGCAATGCGCGCCGGTGCAGGTACATCGGACGCTTACATGGCAGACTGGAAACGTGTCGAGAAAAATATCGATGGTGAATTAAAGGAGCTGGCTGACAGTGCAGCTGCTGAACTCGAAAATCAATTCGATGATGCAGCGCTGGAAGCACTGACCAAAGCTCAGGGTTTACTCGATCCACCCGAGTGAGTTGAACGCGCTTTTAAAGGCGCTTCTGCAAGTAGAGTAATCAAGGTATGTACAAAGTTCGCCTCTGGTCTGTTAGGCACGCGGCGCTGATGGAGAAAATCTATGCAGCAGTCGAGTGGACACTAATCAAACTAGCACCACTATTCGAGGCCATCGGCTACCAGCGCGTCGAAAAACCGGTAGCGGCAATTGAAAAAACAGTAAAAGGCCTGCTGTTTGATTGTCAGATGTGCGGGCAATGCGCACTTAGCTCCACAGGTATGTCCTGCCCCATGAACTGCCCGAAAACCATTCGCAATGGCCCCTGCGGTGGCGTTCGCGACAATGGCATGTGCGAAGTAAAACCCGACATGCGTTGCGTTTGGGTGGAGGCTCTCGCTGGATCCCAACGGATGAAAAAAACCGACATTAAGGAGATCCAGGTGCCCGTAGACAATATTCTTAAAGGCTCCTCATCGTGGTTGCGCATGGTTCGCGAGAAAACTGCAACCGACTGCAACGATGCAGAAGCCGCAGTCTGAAGTAGAAGCCCGATCATGCAATTCGACGACGAGCCGGTACCCGGCTACCCACTACCGATTCGCCCCGGACACACATCGCCGGGACGACTGGAGCGCATCCTTCGAGCAGGTGGTTTCGCAGTCACCTCCGAACTCGCACCGCCAGATTCCGCCGACCCGGATGAAGTCTATCGCCGTGCACGACTATTTGATGGCTACGTCGATGCGATAAACGCTACCGATGGCAGTGGCGCGAACTGCCATATGAGCAGTCTGGCCGTATGTGCCTTACTAACCCGCATCGGCTACGCTCTGATCATGCAAATTTCCTGTCGCGATAAAAACCGTATTGCAATCCAGGGAGATATTCTCGGCGGCGCCGCTATGGGTGTGTGCAACATGTTGTGCCTGTCGGGAGATGGCGTACAAGCCGGAGACCACCCTGAAGCTAAACCTGTCTTCGACCTCGATTGCATGTCACTTTTGGAAATAGCTCGTACACTGCGTGATGACAGTTGTTTCCAGAGCGGTAGAAAGATCGATGCGGCACCACGCGTTTTTCTGGGAGCTGCAGCCAATCCATTTGCTCCACCTTTCGACTGGCGACCACATCGACTGGCAAAAAAAGTCGCTGCCGGTGCCCAGTTTGTACAAACACAGTATTGCTATGACATCGAGCGATTGCGCAAGTACATGACGGTCGTTCGAAATCTGGGTCTGGATAAAAAAGTCTATATCCTGATTGGTGTCGGCCCCTTGGCCTCGGCGCGTGCTGCTCAATGGATACGTTCAAATGTTCCTGGTGTTGCAATACCCGATGAGCACATAGCACGTCTCAAAGGTGCTGACGACCAGAAAGCCGAAGGTCGAAAAATGTGCGTCGAGATGATCCAGCAGGTCAAGGAAATCGAAGGAGTCAGTGGTGTGCACATCATGGCTTATCGACAGGAAGAGAGTGTGCCGGAAATAGTCGAAGCTGCCGGTGTCCTTGACGGTCGCAAACCATGGGTGCCACCAGAGTCGATGGAACTGGGTCAGCCGGCCTGATACTTAACCAAAATCTCAACTAATAATTCAGCAGCATTTTTAGCAATAAAATCAGCAATAGAGTCAGCAATTTTCGCGGATACGATAATGACAGATACAATCATAAGCTCAGCAACACGTGAACATGTAATCGGAGACAACCGGCCGTTTACAATCATCGGTGAACGCATCAACCCTACCGGCCGTAAAATTCTTGCTGAAGAAATGAAGAACGATGATTTCAGCCGGGTTGAGTCCGATGCACTGGCACAAGTAGCCGCAGGTTCGCAAATGCTGGACGTTAACGCCGGTATACCTTTGGCAGATGAACCCGCTCTACTCGCCAAAGCGATACAGTTGGTGCAGTCGATCACCGATGTACCACTGTCGATTGATTCATCAATTATCGAAGCGCTGGAATCGGGTTTAGCCGTTTATCAAGGCAAGGCGCTGGTGAATTCGGTGACCGGTGAAGATGAAAGCCTGGATCGCGTATTGCCACTGGTTGCAAAGCACAATGCAGCAGTTGTTGCGATTTCCAACGACGAGACAGGCATTTCAGAAGACCCGGAAGTACGTTTCGCGGTGGCGAAGAAGATTGTTGAACGTGCGGCTGATTACGGCATTCCACACAGTGATGTTGTTATTGATCCGCTGGTCATGCCAATCGGCGCCATGGCCACCGCCGGGCGACAGGTGTTCGATATTCTGCATCGCATCAGAACAGAACTTAAGTGCAATACCACCTGCGGCGCATCTAACATCAGCTTTGGCTTACCGCAGCGAAATGGCATCAACGGTGCGTTCCTGAGTATGGCGTATTCAGCCGGTATGACATCGTCCATAACAAACCCCTGCCACGAGGAAGTCATGCGTTCGATAATGGCAGCTGATGTTTTGATGGGCAACGATAAGGACTGCCTCACCTGGATCAGAAAATACCGTGACCCGGCACCCGAAGGAGATGCTGCACGTGGCAGACGGCCTTCGCGCAGACGAACGAAGAAGTAACGCACTCCAAAGCTCCACCTAGTGTTGGCAGGCTTTGGGTTTGTGACGGTTTACGAAAGCAAAGGCTTGTAATCTTATGAACGATACAGATAACCAGCAAGGCAGTGGATCGGATGCATCAGCACAGACTGCCCGCATAGTTTTTACACCCAGCGGTAAACGTGGTGACTTTCCTTTGGGCACACCAGTACTGCAAGCCGCTCGCACATTGGGCGTGGATCTGGATTCGGTTTGTGGTGGCCGGGGTATTTGCGGCCGCTGCCAAATTTTATGCAGCGAAGGTGAGTTCTCCAAGCACGGTATCACCAGCGAACAAACACACTTAACCCCTTACGCAGAAGTCGAAGAACGCTACGAGCGACTCAAAGGCGAGATGAAGTCTGGCAGACGACTCGGTTGTCAGGCAAAACTGCAAGGCGATGTTGTCATCGATGTGCCCGAAGACAGCCAGGTTCACCGTCAGGTTATCCGTAAAGCGGCGGATCACGTCGACGTCACACTCGAGCCGACGGTTCGGCTGTACTATGTAGAAGTACAAGAACCAGACATGCACGACCCGTCAGGTGATTTACGTCGTCTGAAAAATGCCCTGTCGCAAGAATGGGGACTAGAGGGACTCGGCTGCGAATATAATCTTTACGGCAAACTACAAAAAACCCTGCGCGAAGGCGAATGGAAAGTCACCGTCGCGGTCTACGACCCCAGCGCTAAAGATTCAAAAAAACTATCGACAGGCGACGACGCAACACCGCCGCAACAGATCGGCAAAGACGCATCATCAGATCAACCTACAGAACAGAGCCCGACAATTATCAGCGTCTGGCCCGGCTTCCATGACCGCATCTACGGAGTGGCCATCGATGTCGGATCAACAACCATCGCTGCGCATCTGTGTAATTTAAGTGATGGTGAAGTTCTCGCCAGTAGCGGCGCCATGAATCCGCAGATTCGTTTTGGCGAGGATCTGATGAGCCGTGTCTCCTACGTGATGATGAATCCCGGTGGTGACACCGAGATGACCACAGCCGTGCGCGAGGCCATCAACGATCTGTTGGTTGCTGTCTGCGAGGAAACCGCTAAATCTGTCGAAGGTCATGAAGAGGCTTCGATTAACGACATACTTGATATCACCTTCGTTGCCAATCCGGTCATGCACCACTTGTTGCTCGGTATAGATCCTATTGAACTCGGCGGCGCACCCTTCGCACTGGCATTCGATGAATCCACAGCACTGCCTGCCGCCGATATGGGTATCCATGCCAATCGGAACGCACGGGCTTACGTTTTGCCTTGCATCGCCGGACACGTAGGCGCAGACACCGCAGGTGTGATGCTTGCCGAACAACCTCATCAGCTCGATGAAATCAGTTTACTGGTGGACGTTGGAACCAATGCTGAAATAGTACTTGGCAATCGTGAGCGCATTGTTGCCTGCTCAAGCCCGACGGGTCCGGCATTTGAAGGAGCTCAAATCAGTGGCGGTCAACGAGCAGCGCCCGGTGCGATAGAGCGCATCAGAATAGACAAGGAAACACTGGAACCGAAGTTCAGTGTTATTGGTTCAGAGCTATGGTCTGACGATCCAGGCTTCGACGAATCCATTAAAGATATCGGCGTAACCGGTATCTGTGGTTCAGGCATTATTGAAGCCATTGCTGAAATGTTTCTGGCAGGCATCATCAACACTGACGGTGTCATCAATGGCGAGATGGCCGAGAAATCATCACGCGTTATCGCTGATGGCAGAACCTTCTCTTATTTGTTGCACGACGGCGATGTTCGTATCGTCATTACCCAAAACGATGTCAGACAGATTCAATTGGCCAAAGCCGCTCTTTACGCAGGCGTTAAGCTTCTAATGGATAGATTATCTATAGATGCAGTGCAACGCATTCGCCTGGCAGGCGCTTTTGGTAGTCATATCGACGTCAAGTACGCAATGATACTGGGACTTATTCCCGATTGCGTACTTGAACAGGTAACCTCAGCAGGCAATGCAGCTGGTAACGGCGCCCGTATCGCCTTGATGAACGCCGACTCGCGATTCGAAATTGAATCAATGGTGCACAACGTCGAAAAAATAGAAACAGCAGTGGAGCCAAAGTTTCAGGAACACTTTGTAGAAGCCATGGCGTTTCCTCACAAAAGCGATCCATTCACACAACTAGGTAGTGTGGTTGACTTGCCCGAGCGAACAAGCAACGAAGACAAGTCAAAAGAGCGAGGCAGAAAATCAAGGCGTCGAAAGCGCGCTTGATTAATGGCCATCAAGATTTTTGCTGGGCCAGCAAAGCTTCGAACTTGCGATCAGCGCGTTTGATATAGCCACTGATATCTTTGACCCATCTAGCCTGAATATCCTTGCTGAAATTCAGGTACAACTGATCATCGACAATCTGCCATTGTTCTGGTTCGATTTTGACAAGGTAATCATTGGCAACACCGTAAGCACAGTAACCACCATATTGTGGTGCATATTTTTCAGGTTGTGCGACAAAAAGATTTTTGTGCTCTTCACTGGAAAAAAGCCACATAGCGCCGTTCCATTCTGTACTGATCGCTTTATCGCCTTTGACAGGTTTGCCTTGAGTAAAATAGGCAACCGTGTCATAGCCTCTGATAGCGATACCGGAGTGTTTGAATTTACCGAAGACTCCTTCCTTTTGCAGCGTGTTGATCTGCGGCGCACCTGCTTGAACACTACCAACAAAGGATAGAAATGCCATGCACACGACAGCCAAAAAAGTCAGAGGTGTTTTTGTGCTTTCACGTTTGTTGCTAAATACGTTTTGAATTACGCCTTGAATCAATTTCGCGTCACTGCTCATTTGTAATACCTCACCGCGGCCTGCGCATACTGTGTTGGGTATTACGACGCTATTGATTTGCCTAAGTTCCGGCTTAGTCTGGTTAGAATTTTTCTGAACGTCGATATCGTGGGGCTCCCACGGCTACCGGCCGCCAAATACGGGTGTAAATAGCGGCACAGAGCCGTGGGTACAACAGGTATTTTTACCTGACTCCAGCTACCAGCCTGTCGCACGTTTTACTGCCAAACCGAGTTCAGCAGGTGAACGCGTTATAGTGGCACCTGCCGCTTCCAGGGCTGCAAATTTATCGTCAGCTGTACCTTTGCCACCGGCAATAATGGCACCGGCATGGCCCATACGTTTTCCAGGAGGGGCTGTAACACCAGCTATATAAGCAGCGACAGGTTTGCTGACATTCGACTTGATGAAATCGGCTGCTTCCTCTTCTGCTGAGCCACCGATTTCACCCACCATAAGAATGGCTTTGGTGTCGGCATCTGCCTCGAACAGCGCAAGGGCATCAATAAAGTTAGTGCCCGGTATAGGATCACCACCAATACCAATACAGGTGCTTTGACCGTAACCCAGATCAGATGTCTGCTTGACACACTCATAGGTCAAGGTGCCGGAGCGCGACACAATACCTACCTTTCCAGACTGATGAATGCTGCCGGGCATAATGCCTATCTTGCATTCGCCAGGTGTTATCACGCCGGGACAGTTGGGACCCACTAAACGCACACCGTTTTGCTCTACTGCAATTTTCGCTTCCAGCATATCGAGTGTTGGAATGCCTTCCGTGATACAGACAATTAACTCGACACCTGCATCAGCGGCTTCGATAATTGAGTCTTTGCAAAACGCGGCCGGCACGTAAATAACACTGGCATTCGCCTGTGTTTCGTCCACAGCATTTCTAACCGTATTGAACACCGGAAGATCCAAATGTTTGGTGCCACCTTTTCCAGGTGTGATACCACCAACCATTTTGGTACCGTATTCAATCGCCTGCTCTGTATGGAAAGTACCCTGACCACCTGTCATACCCTGACAGATCACGCGCGTATCTTTGTTGATAAGTACACTCATGATGCACCTCCGGCGGCAGCAACAACCTTGGTTGCGGCATCGCCCAGGTCACTGGCAGAAATCAGATTAAGTCCGCTGTTATCGAGTAGTGCAATACCTTCTTTGGCTTTAGTGCCTTCGAGCCGGACAACCACCGGTACTTTTATACCAACATCAGCTACAGCGCCTATGATGCCTTCGGCAATAAGATCGCAACGCACAATGCCGCCGAAAATATTCACCAATATGGCTTTGACATCTGGATCCGATAGAATAATCTTAAGTGCTTCTTCAACCCTTTCTTTGGTTGCACCACCACCGACGTCCAGAAAGTTTGCCGGTTGGCCACCAGTAAGCTTGATGATATCCATAGTTGCCATGGCCAGACCTGCGCCATTGACCATACAACCTATGTTGCCCTCAAGTGCAACGTAATTAAGATCCCATTCAGAGGCGCGCAGTTCTCTTTCATCTTCCTGGCTCTTGTCACGCAGCTCCAGAATATCCGGATGTCGGTACATGGCATTGCCATCGATGTTGATCTTGCCGTCAAGGCATAACAGATCACCTTCTTTGGTAATAACCAGAGGATTGATTTCGACCAGCGCCAAATCCTTATCAACAAACAGTTTGCACAAACCGCCAAGCAGACCTGCGAACTGTTTCATTTGTTGTTTGTTAAAACCAAGACCAAAAGCCAGCTCGCGGGCTTGATAGGGCATTAGCCCAACCAACGGATTGATCGCAGCTTTAAGAATTTTCTCTGGCGTGTCATGCGCTACCTGTTCTATATCAACCCCACCCTCTGTGGATGCCATGATGACCACTCGTTGACTGGCGCGATCAATAACTGCCCCCAGATAAAGCTCATCCGCAATGTTGCACGTCTCTTCAACCAGCATGAAGTTGATCGGCTGCCCGTTTGCATCCGTCTGAATGGTGACCAACTGGGTACCCAGCATACTGGCTGCGTACTCACGTGCCTCATCAGCGGTATCCACCAGTTTCACGCCGCCAGCCTTGCCACGGCCACCAGCGTGCACCTGAGCTTTGACAACCACCTTATCGGTCGAAAGCTTACCCATGGCCGAGACAACCTCATCCGGGCTCTTGGCAACGATGTTATTAGGCACAGGCATTCCGTAACTCTTAAACAGAGCTTTGGCCTGGTACTCATGCAGATTCATTCAGTTCTCCGTAAGTTTGCAAAGTATGACGCCGGATAATGTCTATCGAAACAATAGTTGATTCTTTTGACACATCCCGAGCTGATAAGAAATTTAATCAACAATGGTACACCATTGGGCTGTGCGGCTTGAAGTTATGATGTCTGCGGCACCCATAGGTTTCGCCCTGACGTCGAAAACCAATGGACACTGGCCATCAACCAGATCTTGTGGAAGGTTAGTCTATGTACCTGAAGGCAGCAGCAGGGTGCGCAACATGGCACCCCACCAACCTAGATCAAAGCAGTTCTTTCACCCAGGTCAGGTAGCCTGGGCACTTTCAGCAACAGCAGCAGCCTCGATTGCAACTGCACAATACTTGAACTCGGGTATCTTGCCGAACGGATCCAGCGAATCGTTAGTCAGCAGATTGGCCGCAGCTTCGTGATAGCAAAACGGGATAAAAATCTCGCCTGCGGATAAACCGTTGTCGATCCTTGCAGTGGCTGTTATTTCGCCACGTCGGGATTTTACTGTGACCGCAGTGCCTGCCGGTATATCAAGGCGCTTCAGATCACTCTGATTCATCGTGATTATCGCTGACGGCTCTACCGCATCCAACACCCGGGAACGACGTGTCATCGAGCCGGTATGCCAGTGTTCTAGCTGACGCCCGGTCATCAATACAAACGGATAATCGTTGTCTATTTGCTCATCTGCCTTGATCAGTGCTGCCGGCACAAGCTTGGCCCGGCCCGATGGCGTTGGAAAGTCTTGCTGGAATACGACCGGCTGGCCAGGGTCGTTTTCGTCTGCACAGGGATAGGTAACCGAATGGTTTTCCTGCAATCGCTGCCAGCTAATGCCGGTAATGCTTGGCATAGCCTGACGCATTTCTTCGTAAACATCGGATATGTCACCGTACTGCCAGTCCAGACCAATGCCATTGGCAATGGACTCGATGATACGAAAATCCTGGCGACATTCACCCGGCATCTCAACCGCACGGCGCCCCAATTGCACCCGCCTATCGGTATTGGTCACCGTACCGTCTTTTTCTGCCCATGCCGAGGCTGGCAGAATGACATCCGCAAACGAGGCTGTCTCTGTCAAAAAGAGATCCTGCACAACAAGGTGTGATAGCGTAGCAAGCGCTGCACGGGCATGATTCAGATTGGGATCTGACATGGCCGGATTCTCGCCCATGACGTACATGCCATGTATCTTTCCTTCGAGCACGGCATCCATAATTTCGACAACTGTAAGTCCGGGCTTTTTGTCGAGCTCGGTTCCCCAGAATTTTTCGAAGTTAGCATTCGCTTCCGGGTTATCAACACGGCGATAGTCAGGGAACATCATTGGTATCAAGCCGGCATCCGATGCCCCTTGTACATTGTTCTGTCCACGCAGTGGATGCAAACCGGATCCAGGTCGACCAATTTGTCCGGAAATCATACACAGCGATATCAGACAACGCGCATTGTCTGTCCCGTGTACGTGCTGCGACACACCCATACCCCAGAAGATCATCGATCCGCCGGAGCCTGCAAATAGACGTGCCACTTCGCGCAACACACCCGCTTCGATTCCGCAGACAGATTCCATCTTCTCTGGGCTGAAGTCCTGTAGATGAGTGGCCAGGGCTTCGTAGTCTTCCGTACGTGCCTGAACAAATTGTTTATCAACCAGACCTTCATCGATGATGGCATGCATGATCGCATTAAGCATCGCCACATCTGTGTCGGGATTGAACTGCAACATGTAGTCAGCATGGCGCGATAGATCTGTCTGACGCGGATCCATAACGATAAGCTTCTTGCCCGCCTTAACTGCATTTTTGAAAAAGGTTGCAGCTACCGGATGATTGCCAGTCGGATTAGCGCCTATAACAACAATAACTTCAGCCTCAGCAACATCTGCCACCTGATTTGAAACAGCACCTGAACCAACACCCTCGAGTAACGCTGCCACACTTGAGGCATGACAGAGCCGGGTGCAGTGATCAACGTTGTTGTTACCAAAACCTGTTCTAACAAGCTTTTGGAACAGGTAAGCCTCTTCATTGCTGCCCTTGGCCGAACCGAACCCTGCCAGTGCTGCAGGCCCGTGTTCTGATTTGATTGTATTGATGCCACCGGTGGCAAGCGCCAGGGCCTCTTCCCAACTGGCCTCACGAAACATCTTCGATGGATCAGCTGGATCATAGAATTCATTCATGCCCTTGGGCACGCCTTCCTTTCGTATAAGCGGTTTGGTTAGTCGTTCAGGATGATTCAGATAATCAAAGCCGTAACGACCTTTGACACACAAGCGGCTTTTATTGGCAGGGCCATCACGTCCTTCCACGTAGGCGATTTTGTTATCGCGAATGTGGTAGGTCAGCAAGCAACCAACACCGCAGTAGGGACAAACCGAATCAACCTTTTTATCCATCTTTTGCAAACCAACATTGTTTGCTGGCATCAATGCACCGGTTGGACAGGCTTGCACACATTCGCCACAGGCTACACAGGAGCTGGCACCCATATCATCACCGAGATCAAACACAATCTCGGCGTGGCTGCCACGCATCGCCATACCGATAACATCGTTAACCTGTTCTTCACGACAAGCGCGCAGACAGCGTGTGCATTGAATACAGGCATCGAGGTTGACCGCAATCGCAGGATGTGACAAATCAGCTGTTGGTTGTTTACGCGACTCGTAACGTGGCTTGCCGACATCAAGTTTCTCAGACCAGAAATCAAGTTCAGAGCGACGCGTATATTCCGTTTCAACAACATCCGACTGCAGTAACTCCAATACCATACGCTGTGATTTGAGCGCACGGTCATTAGCAGTCTGAACCTTCATACCCTCTGTAGGTTTACGCACGCAAGCAGGTTGCAGCACGCGCTCGCCTTCGATTTCTACAACACAGGCACGGCAATTACCGTCTGCTCGCAAACCTTCCTTAAAGCACAGGTGCGGAATCTTTACCTTGTTACGTTTGGCTGCCTGCAGGATTGTTTCGTCCGCTCTGGCATCAACGCTCTGGCCATTGAGCTCGAATTTCACAACCGGTGAAATGTCATCAGCACGTGCAGCCACTAGCCTTCTCCTTCAGACCGGTCATCAGGTTCACCGGTGTTAGTACAGATGTTATTTTCGTCCTCAATGACAGTATCAGCATCACTCAATCCAAGTTCCTGCGGAAAATATTTGATCACGCAGCGCAGCGGATTAGGTGCAGCCTGACCCAGGCCACATATCGATGCGTCTTCCATAACGGTAGCCAGATCTCCAAGTTTCTCAAGATCCCAGTCTTCCTGTTCCATTAAGGCGGCAGCCTTTTCCGTGCCGACACGACACGGCGTGCACTGGCCACAGGATTCATGCGCGAAAAATTTCATTGATGTCAGTGCTGCCTGCTTTGCAGAGTCTTGATCTGACAACACAACAACAGCGGCCGAACCGATAAAACAGCCATACTCCTGTAATGTATCGAAATCCATCGGAATATCACCTAGCGATGCTGGCAAAATTCCGCCCGATGCCCCACCCGGAAAGTAACCGTAAAAGGCATGTCCATCGAGCATGCCACCACAGTACTCATCAATCAGTTCACGCATGGTTATGCCGGCAGGGGCAAAATGAACACCCGGTTTATTTACCCGCCCGGAAATTGAAAAACTGCGCAGGCCTTTGCGACCATGACGGCCTTCACTGGTAAACCACTCATGGCCTTTTTCGATCAGATCACGCACCCAGTAAAGCGTTTCGAAGTTGTGTTCAAGCGTTGGCCGACCGAACAGACCAACCTGAGCAACAAATGGTGGGCGCAACCGCGGCAGTCCCCGTTTACCTTCGATCGATTCGATCATGGCTGATTCTTCGCCACAAATATAAGCACCTGCACCTCGACGTAATTCAATGTCGGGAAGCGGATACGGAGGATCGGAACGCAAACGCGCCAGTTCCTGTTCGAGAATATCCCGACCCAAGGCATACTCATCACGCGTGTATATCCAGACCTTGTCGATACCAACCACAGAAGCAGCAATCAGCACACCTTCAAAGAAACGATGCGGATCACGTTCAATGTAGTGCCGGTCTTTGAAAGTACCGGGTTCACCTTCATCAATATTTATCGCCATATATCGCGGCGCATCAGTGGAAGATACGATGTCCCATTTCATACCAGCAGGAAAACCAGCACCACCAAGCCCACGCAAACCACTTTCTTTAAGCAGGGAGATTATGTCGGACTTCTTACGCTTGCCATCGAAACATTCTTTAGCGAGCTTGTAACCGCCGCCGCTTTTGTAATCTTCCAAACCGGTATGCGACATGGGATTAACCGGTTTAATGTTTTTTTGTTTTACCTCACTTACCACGCGATCGAGAGTTGCCTGATCAACCGTATTAAAACCTACAACAGCCGCAGGTGCCTCGGCGCATCGACCAATACACGGGACAGGTTGTATGCGCACAGTGTCCCCTAGTGCTTGTTGCAGACCGGCTATAAGTTTGTTACTGCCGGCCAGCTCGCAACTCACCGAATCACAAACGCGCACTGTCAGCTCTGGCGGTGCTTCATTACGCTCGGTAACCACATCAAAGTGATGATAAAAGGTTGCAACTTCATAGACCTCAGTCGGCGCAAGCTTCATCTCATGCGCCAGTGCAACCAGATGGTTGGCTGACAATGATCCGTAGTGATCCTGAATCAGATGCAAGTGCTCGATCAATAAATCGCGCTGGCGTGACACGTCACCGAGCAGCTCACGCACTTGCATCAACGCATTGACGTCGACCAGACGTCCCTTGCCCTGGCCTTTTTTGCGCCGATGTTTTTTACCGATGTCGGCGGATGCTGTCGCCATAATTTACCGTCTCTGATTCGCTATCGAACCATTAGCTATTCGGTCGTGCAATCACCTTGCGCCAGCAAATATTTGCTGGCACCAGGAATCGTACTTGAGGTAACCGGGGCAGCAGTGCAACTGCAGCATGCCCCATAACCACTATCTAAAATCAGAATAAACCCTCGATAACACCTTCCGAGTTCATCTTGATGCGATTAGCGGCTGGTTCACGTGGCAGACCAGGCATCGTCATGATGTCTCCACAGACAACCACGATAAACCCGGCACCAGCAGAGAGTCTGACTTCGCGAACTGGCAGGATATGATCACTCGGTGCGCCTTTGGCATTTGGATCATCCGAGAAGCTGTACTGTGTTTTGGCAATACAGACCGGCAGATTACCAAATCCTTCTGCTTCCAGATCTGCAACTTGCGTCAGAGTTTTCTGGTCTATAGCAATATCTTTGGCTCTGTATATTTTGGTTGCCGTAGTACGGATCTTATCAACCAGTGGCATATCATCAGGGTAGGACACTTTGAAATCTGCCTTGCCACTATCCGCTAGTGCAACCACTTCTTTAGCGAGATCTTCAGTACCCGCACCACCTTCTGCCCAATGATTGGCGTCAATAGCTTTGACACCCAAGCCATCACACACATCACGTACGGCCTTCATTTCAGCATCGGTATCAGCAGAGAAACGATTGATTGCAACAACCACTGGCACACCGTAGCCCTGAACATTTTCAATGTGACGAGCCAGATTGGTACAACCATCACGCACAGCCTGAACATTTTCTTGTCCCAAATCATCCTTGCCAACACCGCCGTGCATCTTCAACGCACGAATGGTAGCGACTAGTGCCACAGCATCCGGACGCAATCCGGACTGGCGACATTTTATGTCGAAGAATTTCTGCGCACCGAGGTCCGCACCAAAGCCCGCCTCTGTGACGACGTAGTCTGCCAGCTTCAAGGCAGATGTCGTTGCTATAACGGAATTACAACCATGAGCGATATTGGCGAACGGTCCACCATGAATAAACGCCGGGTTGTGTTCCAGCGTCTGCACCAGATTCGGGTTGATTGCATCCTTTAACAATACTGCCATCGGACCGGGTGCCAATATTTCAGAGGCTCTGATAGGTTTACGATCACGGGTATAGGCGATAACGATGTTGCCCAGTCTTTCTGTCAAATCATCGATATCACGGGCCAGACAGAATATCGCCATCACTTCCGATGCAACGGTTATGTCGAAACCATCTGTCCTCGGGTAGCCGTTGCCAGGTCCACCGAGTGAGCTGGTGATTTGTCGTAAGGAGCGATCATTCATATCAACCACACGACGCCAGGCAACGCGGCGTGAATCTATACCAGCGCTGTTGCCCCAATAAATATGATTATCAAGCAGTGCAGACAGGAGTGCATGCGCCGCTGTGATGGCGTGGAAATCACCGGTAAAGTGAAGGTTAATGTCTTCCATCGGAATGACCTGGGCATAGCCACCACCAGCGGCACCACCTTTCATTCCGAAACACGGACCAAGGCTGGGTTCACGCAAACAGACCATTGCGTTTTTACCGATACGATTCAAGCCATCGGTCAACCCTACTGATGTAGTTGTTTTACCTTCACCGGCAGGTGTTGGAGTAATAGCCGTGACCAGAATCAATTTGCCGTCAGGCTTATCCTTGAGCGATTTGATGTAGTTGAGATCTACTTTTGCCTTTGTGTGGCCATAGGGCATTAACGCATCGTTGGGTATACCCAGCCGGTCTGCGATTTCACCAATCGGCTTTATCTCGGCCGCTTGCGCAATATCGATATCGCTCATTTAAACCTTTCTCCTGCTAGTGATGGGTGACCCTTGCGGCCAACTTTTTATAGGCAAAACCTTGCTTCTGAAAAATGCTGTAAGTCGAGTCTAATGACACGGCATTTTACGAAACACTCTTGTTATAAGTTACGCTTTAAACTGGATTATGTATGGTTCAGATTTGGCACAAAAATGATCATTGATTCTATCCAGTATTCAGACACTTTGTAGAAAATACCAAAAGATTGCAACAGGTTCAGCGTATTTAAATTCACTGATATATCAGATTAATTGCAACATCAGCTTGACCGATCACGGAAAATCCACCTGCACACACTACAAGACCACTAAAGGACCATTATTACACCAATAACAAACCAATTTCAGTTTCGATACCTATCTCAACCAGACACAGAATAGCGGGTTAACGACATCCGGCAGATCACCTGTTAACTCTCCTGTCAGCCGTTAATATTGAGAACGATTTTACCAAAGTGCTTTCCGCTTTCCATCAAGCGGTGGGCATCAGCAGCTTGCGCCAGGGGCAGCACATCCGACACCAATGGCTTTATCGCGCCACTGGCCACATGCGGCAAAACAGTTGCTTCAAAGCGATCAATAATGGCTGACTTTTCCGCGATTGACCGGGCACGTAAAACTGATCCCAGTAGCTGCTGACGCTTTACCATCATCACTGCCAGATTTATTTCGCCTTTAACGCCACCCATAACCCCTATCAATACCAGCCTTCCATAAACTGCCAAAGACTTTAGATTTTTACCAAGATAAGCAGCACCAATATGATCAAGAATGACATCCACGCCCCGTTTGGCAGTCAGATGAGCGATTTCCTGCGCAAAGTCCTGCTCTTTGTAGTCGATAACATCGTTCACACCGAGTTTCGATACCCTGTCGACTTTGCCTGTTGAAGCGGTCACGATAATCCTGGCCTGAGGACGCAAAGCTTTGACAATCTGTATGGCCGAGGTATTAACACCTCCACCACCGCCGTGAAGTAATACGGTCTCTGTATCACCGAGATTCCCCAATTCAATCACATTGAGATAAGCGGTAATGTAGGTTTCGCAAAGACAGGCGCCTTCGAAGAAGGACACACTATCGGGCAACTTGAAACAATGTCCAGCGTAAGCCACAACGTACTCGGCGTAACCTCCGCCACCAACAAGAGCAGCTACCCGATCACCAACCGCTATCTTCACAGCCGACCCCGAAGCCTGCCCATCAGCTGATGCTGAGCCCTGGGAAGGCCCGATTTCGACCACCGTACCTGATACCTCAAGACCCAGAACGTCAGACTCTCCCGGTGGTGGTGGGTAATTGCCTTCTCGCTGAACAATATCCGGCCTGTTGACAGATGTTGCCTCAACCTTAATCAGTACCTGACCGGGCCCGACAACAGGCATCTCAATGTCCGCGACCTGCAAAACCTCGGGACCACCAAATTCTTCAATAACGATTGCTTTCATAATGTGAACCAGTATACCAATAGCGAGAAGTCTGCGAACCCTGTATGCAATACAGCGGGAAAAAGAGGTCAAGGATATAATGAGACATACATTCAAACTTATAAAAATCGTCAGAGTATTTGGCCAAAATCGAAACCCTTTCAATAACGCCAAAAGAGCATGCTTTTACTATGCGTTCATGAAAATAAAACACAACAGGCGCGACGTCGCCCGTCTCACCGACTCCGTAATCGGTATGCTCGAATCTTTGGCAGAAAGATACATAAATTCGCAACATGGTGGCATAGCACTGAACGCTGACCACCAGAGCAAACAGACCATCGCAGGCGTAAGCAGCAGTCAACTCAGAAACAGCGCTTACGCCAACCCTTCGAGTTATCTGAGTGGGCGTTTGAATCGTGCGCTTAATACCCCCAAAACAAAATTTGGACTGTCAATGACGGCAAAAGCACAGACACTGCAGCCAAACGCTATCTCGTCCAGGCAGTTTGACTATGGCAACGACTACAAAGGCGCGGAGCGACGCCACAATAATGATAGGCGGAACTACGGACTACGAACACTCTGGCGCTGTCTAATGGACCCCAGGCGCTACAACGGCAGAAGACGCGAAGACAGACGATTCCCATTGATGGACACATTCGACTCAACCGCCATGTGTCTGGCTGTAACGCTTATGGTTCTGTCAATCACTGATGCTGTGCTGACACTAAACATACTCGCAGCAGGTGGAGAAGAAGTTAACCCGGTTATGAATCACATGCTGGGCTATGGCACTTTTGCATTTGTAGCCAGCAAAATGCTAATGACAGCAATACCGCTAACAGCCTTAACAGCAGCAGGCAATCTCGTCGTATACAACTTTGTACGAGTGAGAACCTTAACAGCCACACTAATCGGATTGTATTGTGGCTTGATAGTCTACGAACTGACTATCCTGTCAGCTATCTAAGAAAAGCTGCAACACACTACTCCGCAGTTTAAAGGCTGATCTACTTAAAACAACCAGTGCGTGCTCGGGAATTGATTCGATGAGGTGTCAATCGCAGGGATGCGATTGC
>CAYPMR010000067.1:0-19431 GCA_964411665.1 uncultured Granulosicoccaceae bacterium
TCCTCTCGCCCCAATTCTGTTAGAACTGTACTCATAATTCCTAGTTATCGTTACTAAGAATATTGATTGATAGGCCCCGTTTAATGGCCGAGCTACGTTGCTAGTTTTTCACGGCTTTCGTAAACATATAGATACCATCTCTGGCGCTGTGTAGCCTTACGAGCTCTAAAGCCTCAATTAGTTGAACTTTATGCACCAAGTGGTGAATACACCTTAGCTGCCAAATAATTTAGCAAATTCAATATCACTATATAGTTTTGTCAATATGTGTAAGAATGATTTCATCTAAATGATTTAGTTTTTATTGGAGAGATTATCTTGGCAAAAAATACAGGAATTGCCAAAAACCACGACGAATTAAAAACTTCGCGGTATCAAAAAAGTGTCCAGCGTAAACCCAGCAAACCGAAACTTGCGCCATCAGACAGAGCAGGTTTAACCGCAAAGGAAACGGTTCGAGGTATTGAGATTACACAGGTCATTCAATAACTGAATAACGACGTGCGTCTGATCGCCGGAAAGACGACTATCGTGCGCGTTTACCTTGATCCGTCGATTCTTATGTCACCGGCCTATGTGACCGGTGAAATAGCATGGCGCAAAGGTAATGGTGGAGCGCATTACCTTCCCGCGATGAACCGCGTACGAATTCGTCCAGCGGATGCGATCACACTACCCGAACAACGCAATGATCTTGAGGCGAGTCTAAATTTCCGGCTTCCCGACGACGCTACTGCTCTTGGCGCACTTGAGATCCGGCTAAACAAACTTAAAGTGCCCGGAGGAGACGAAATTCCGATTCCTGGGAATTCAACGCGATCAGTAGGTTTTGTTTATGCACCGCCATTAAGAGTGCGCGCTGTCGGTCTGCGCTATCATCGTAAGGACAGCACAGAAACCGTTACACCAGACGCGCTACATTTTGAATACCTGCAGTCTTTCCTGCGACGGGGCTACCCATGTTCCGAAGTTGATTGGTCTCAGATCGTTGTGGATGCTGACAATGTGAGTCTACCCTTCTCCAGCGGCACATCTAATCTCGTGAATGCTCAAGTCTCAGCGATACGCATCAATGATCTTTCGAACGGCTTTGACCCTAGGACCCACTACTATGGCATCGTGGATGATGATGGAGGTAGCAACTTTATGCGTGGCGCAGCGATTCTGAATCGTTCAACGAATGTGTTCGGAATGGTATCTTGCGGCCCATCCGGAGTACCGAATGGCTGGGTTGGTGACACGGATGCAAGTTTTGCCGATTGGTACGGTGCTCACGAATTGGGCCATACTTTTCAACGACGCCATCCTGGATTTCCGCCCGCAAGCCAGCAGCGAGACCCGATCGAAACTAGCTTCCCCTACGATGGCGGGCGTATTAGCAATGACGATCCTCGCTATGTAGGGTTTGATGTGGGCGATGCCTCCCTTGGACTGCCCATGCAGCCGTTGCCTGGCGAAACACACCATGATGTTATGACCTATGCAGACAACCAATGGTTCTCACAATACACGTACGAGTTTATTCACGAACGACTCATTCTTGAAGATACTGCACTCGCCCCAGTTGTAATTTCTTGATACGTGCAGGAGGCAAATCATGGCCAGCCAGAAAAAACCAAATATCCACATCGTCGGCAGTATCGACCTCAAAGAGCAGACCGGACGTTTCCTTTATGTCACGCCGACGCATCTTTTACCAGAAGTGCCTGGGGAATCAGACCAAGCCGGTTCGTCCAGTCCAGCGAAGGGGTCCGAATATGAACTTGTGGCTCTAAACTCAGCGGGAGTAGAGCTTTCTCGCTCGATAGCACAGGTTTTCATTGATAGTGACAGTGACAACCCAACTAATGGTTTGGTCGACCAAACTATAGAGCAGGTATCTGGCATGGCAGTACTCGTACTGGAAACTGATGGAACAGAGATCGCTCGGTTTGAGGCAGGAAATCGACCAGAACCTGCATCGATGAGTGTCGCATTAGGTCCGCCGATGCCCGAATCAACATCGCTTCGACCCATGAAACTTGAAGGTATGCCACCGTTAGAACCAGGCGCCACATACACAATAGAAGTTCGACCAGAAGGAGATAGTCGCTGGCATACGATAGCCATTGGAGTGCGAAAGATAGATTTGGCATTGGATCGCAATCAGTTTCCTGATGCAGCAAGCGCCGAAGTGCGCATTCGACGCACGAATGGCTTTGACGAAGAAATCATTGTTCAAGATACCCTTCGTCTAACTGAATAGTGCCGTTGCAGAAATTGAGGTAAATTCGCCGAGAACGGATATTCAAAATATCAGGAGACTTTTGTAATGAAGCATAGTGACATTGAGAGCATATCCATTCATCCGTCAATCGGTATCGCGCGCATTGGAAACGCTCCAGATGCATTTTTCTATGCACCAGACGTATGTGGCGCTACGCCAATAGATAAAAACGAGTTTCGAGATGAGAAAGGCAAAATTAAACGCCAAGCTGCACGATTTCGAGTTTACGCAACACTAAAAACAGGTGAGATTCGAGAAATTACAAATGATGATGCGAGAATCACATGGCGAGTCGAGGTTGCCAATCTGAAAGCGGGTTGGTACCAATTCAACTATCCGATGGATGTTCCGCCCTCGGAAGTTAAACAGCCAACTCAGAGAAACGCAAATATTAAAGGTTCAGAACGATCATTGTTGGACATTCGACCGACACCGAAAGAAATTACTGGCCCATCTGAGAGCGGTTCCCAATATCATCTTGACGATGGTACATTCTTTGAGAAAACAGTCTATCTTGGTGAACTGCGCACCGACACAAAAGGCAGGCTGGTATTCCTAGGCGGTCGAGGCAATTCAAACCCGCGAGTCGCCGGTACTCCACCCAATACATTTGCAAACAACGACGGCTGGCACGACGATACTAGTGATGGTCCAGTTCGTGCCACTGTAAAGTTTGATGACGTCGAGATAGAGGCGACACCGGCTTACGTTGTGGTCGCGCCTCCTAATTACGCACCAGGCTTGTTCGGTGTCGTTACGATGAATGATGTTGTATGCGATCTTTATCAGCGAGAAGGTTGGATTCCGGTCCCCGATAAGACCAGCTTCAAAGATGATATTTGGCCAATCTTCGACCGGCAGACTGGACATCAGTGGGTCAATGACGGAATATTTTTGATCGCAGGCCAAGGTACACCGCTTGACGCGCGTGATCCCACAGTAGTTGCAAAACTGGCAGATAACACGACAACGGGCGAAGCGTTTCGTAGAGCGGTCTTCGAGTTATTCAGGAGCTCAAATCCGAAGAGCCGTCGTCCTGATGCGCTACCTCCATTTTATGGTGACACGACCGGTGATCGTGTTTATCTCTCGCGAGCGGAGTTACTGCTTACCGAGACGCAATACAATCATTTACAAAATTGGGTAGTGGGGAAGTTCGTTTCTGACTGGACTACATTTCCAGACATCAGAAATTTCGATGACATTTCTTCCACCGAGCAACCTGAAGAGCTGGACCGTTCTGCTCTTTACGAATGCCTTGGCGGGCCGTTCCATCCTGGAATTGAACTCACCTGGCCTATGCGGCTGGCGACGATGTGGGATACCGCCTATCGTTTGAAAACGTTACCCGAAGGTTACCCAGTAAAACAGGACTATGGACCGGAATTGACTCAGACCATTGCACTGGCACCTGAGGGTCCGCACAGTGCATCAGGCCCCGGCTCGTTGACCAGGTGGATGGGTGTTCCATGGCAAACCGACGAGGCTTCTTGCAATTCAGGTCTTATTTACGATCCAAGCCTATACCTCTCAACTCCAAGTTTCTGGGGAGCAAGAGTACCTAATCAAGTGCTGCCTGGAGAGGCATTTGAGATCGCCGAATCACTGCGCATGAATAATCTGCAAGCTCAACGTCATTTCAGTAATCGCAAGACGTGGTTGCGCGATATAAACGGGCAGACATATAACGAAAGAATAAACAATATGGTTTCACGCTGGTGGGAAATTGGAATGCTGGTGGCGAAGTCTCCGACAAACACCTCTTTACCAAATCCTTGTTATGTTGAAACTGGGCGATCAAACGAATTTACTGCTGGTGATCCAACACTCAAACTGGCACTTGATATAAACAGCCTCAACAATTCTGGTGGCGATGGCCTTACGTTGAGTAGCGGTGTAGATGATAGATCTGAAAAGCATCCGATGCGCGATTCTCCTACTTTCGGTCGCGGTGAGATATAAAACTGGTGATGGGGACACCGTCCAATCATCGTCGCGACTATGACGTACTAATAGCGGGCGGTGGACCGGCGGGTCTCGCGGCAGCAATAGCGATGGCTGAACGTCAGGCAAAGGTAGTTGTTGTAGATCCAAAGAGTGTTCCAAGCCATCTGACGCGCTGCGAGTTGTTACCGATAGCAGCCTTACCTATTTTAGAACGATTGTCGATTGACTCAATTCTTGCAGGTTCTGTGCGACTAAAAGGCCAGATCAACTTATGGAATGGCGACACCATAGAAGATCACGGTACCGATTTAGGGCCAGAACTTTCTGGTTGGAGCATTGAACGTAATTTGATAGATCATAAATTACGTCAGCGCATTAATGACTTCGGTGTAGACATTTTTCCTATGAAAGCCAAAGATATCCGTGGTACGGCTGGCCATTGGCAAGTTCGGTTGAAGGCTGAGAATATCGAAGAAACAATTCACTGTCGTTATCTTATCGATGCAACCGGCAGAAGTGCTTCACTCGCGCGCAGACTCAGAGCCCGCTTATCTTTTGGTCCAAAAATCGTGGCTATAACCTTCAATGTATCAGCACAGGTTCAAGCTGAGTTCGATCCTAAATTGCTGGTCGAAGCACAGCCAAATGGATGGTGGTATGCATTGCCACGACAGGGTGGCGGAGGAACAATTGCGTTTCTGACCTCTGCCGTCGAGGCCAGCATGGCGACTCGTCATCCTTGGGAATTTATAAAAACTAATTCTACAACTCTCAAACTGATCACACCACCAAATAGCGATAATGACAGTATATTGGTCAGCTTGTGTGATAGTCGTAGAGCACGCCTCTCGCCCATTACCGGAATCGGTTGGCTGGCTACCGGAGATGCGGCAACGGCGTTTGATCCTATATCCTCTCAAGGCATGTTCAACGCCCTTTCCGCTGGTTTTTTTGCTGGAAACGCCGTTGCCGATACTCTCAATGGAGATCAACACGCTGCGAATATCTACGCAGAGTTAGTATCACGAGCCGCTGCCCGTTCTCACCGCGAAACCTCCTATCAATACTCCGCGGCAAACTATCAGCAAGTACCATTCTGGGCTGACCATTCTTCGTGTTATTAAAAACGTTATCTATAGAAATCAAATTAGTACCGAAAGGCCAACACGAACAAAGCAACAAACACGAGGATTGAAAACTATTAGTACTGACCGACCATTATCGTTTATGTGCTAAGCGTAGAAATAGAACCTATAGCGTATACACAATAAAGAAAATAATTCGTTACAGAGAAACTAACCATTCTGGCGGGGCACTAACTATGTTCTAGTACCGCAATATGCCAGACATAATTCGCGAATTATTTATCAATTTGCAAGTAGTTATTCCAGTTATAACTGATTTGCTAATAATTAAACATGGTTATATAACTATTAACGCGACGGTCTGACCAATTCGTGCCAGTTCCTTCCGCTCTAACCATCTGCGATAGCCGGTAAGCATTATTTTTAGTAAACAGCATTCCTAATAAACCGTATGCAATAACATGAGCTATCCAGTGCAGCGTCTGGAAATCTAAGTTTGAGGATTGCGAATCATTGACAATGTATTACAGGTAGTAACCGATAATTCGCAGTTATCGTTACTGCGAACTATAGATTCCGTCAGAATTTACTGAAATTGGCTTAAAACGTCGGCTTTACGCAATGCGTCTCTAAGAGAGACATCACTCACTTGTGTGTAGAGTTCTGTGGTCGAAATACTCGCGTGACCCAACAGTCGTTGAACAACCCTAATATCCGCGCCATTTTCTATAAGCAGTGTTGCGGCACTGTGTCTAAACCTGTGCGGGGTTGGTGTTTCGGAGGTTCCCATATCTTGGCACATTGATTTCACGCGTTTTCGTATTGTCTGAGGAGTCATGCGTTTACCTCGCCCGTTTATAAAAAGACTGTTGATTGGCGCGTCATTGGAATTCCGATCGCGCTTGTATTGTGATAAGGCATCAGCTAACGGAGTATTTTCGATATAAACAAGCCGCTCTTTGTTCCCCTTTCCAAAAATATGTATTGATTTACCGTCAGAAGAGATATCTTGAACACGAATCGCTGAGACCTCCCCTACCCGGATGCCTGTCGTTAACATCAACTGAATGATTATCAGCGTTGTCTGCTTTTGTGCTTTCCGCGATGACGACGTCCGATCCTGATTCTTCAATTCCCGTCCACTTGTCAAATGACTATTTTCTACAATGAGCTGTCGAATTGTTAAAGGATCTACGGGTCTTGGAAGTCGTTTAGGCACTTTTAGATCGAGTGACAGATCATTAAATGGGTTTGCTTGCAACAAGTCGCATGTAACAAGCCACTCGCAAAAGCCTCGAAGCGTAAGCAGTCGTCTTCGAACTGTGGCGGGCTTGAGTTGTTGGACAGCTCGTAAGTATTTTAGATACGTAGTGACACATTCTTCATTTAGTTCTGAAATACACATATCGTCCGATACTAAAAAATTAGAAAAGCATTTTAAATCTTGTAAATACGCGCATACAGTGTTCAAACATCTTGCTCTAACATTTTTTACGTATTCGATATAGTTTTCGGTATGTTGCCCTAGAGGCTTACCTTGGAGTGTAATCAGTATTTCATTCATGACCGGTGGTATCTCACGTAATTATTAAACCGGAAGATCGATCGCAATTATTGTGCTCAATGAATGGTTCGTCAGAAAATATCAATATAATATTGATATACTAACGAAATAAGAGTCATTTATTCGGCTTCGCTTGAGCCTTTGAGACGATTTTGTAAAACTATTGTTCTCCTTCCGGATTATTTCGAAACCGCTATGACGCTGGTTCACTTGAAGCGAATTGGCTGCCATACCGACAGTTTTTGTACCGTCATTAAATTTTCTTCTTGTTCCTTTAGGAATTTTGTGGCTAACGCTGAGATGTGGCTAGCCGTACTAATCAGATTTCTACGGAGTTATACCAATTTGGTGTAGAGAGTCAGCAGAACTCGTTGTTCTGAAATTAACTTGATTATCGGCCTTGTTCATTGCAAATAATGGTTTATTTGCGACCCCTATTGATAAAGGTACTAGGACTAATCTCTTCCTTTAGCTCGCTGCCGCTGACTACACTGCTACAAGCTGTTGAGCTCAGCAACCGTAGACTCCCATATCGTGCTCTGGCGTTGGAATAATGCTTCCCAAAAGGGAAGATTGTAATGGTTCCGTTCTAGGTATTGAATATCAAGTTTGCTCAACGCCATATAGCGCTTAACTTCGCTGTCGTTCTTATTTCGTTTATATGCCATGGTGCACGCGATTGACTGATTCACCTTGGCGCGTTCGAGAGCAAGCCTGAGTCTTACACGTGTAGTACGTCCCAATCCCAGGACGACGGGTTCTGCCTGCCGTAAAAGTTCTTCAGATTTTCGCAGGTTTTCAATCTCTGTCCCCACTTGTCCCAACGTGCGGAACAGTGAAGCTTCAATGATGGACAAACTTGCTCTTTCTCTTGGGTATCGGAACATATGTCTGGCTAGTGTTTTGGTGCCGAGTATTGCTCTGTGTCCGTAGGTACCGATTCCAGTTTGTGAGCCTTTCCTTGACCGCCTGTGAATATTTTCAAGCGCCACAGCGGTCCGAATCATCTGGCGTCCAGAATGACCGCTGGCAAAATAGTCATTAGAATGAGGGAAGCGTTGAAATAGTTGGAGGCGCAATGCTTCGGCCAATTCGAACACTACATAACCGGAAATCAGACCTGAAGTTCTGTGAAAGTGGGAGCCTGCTGTCGGTGGCGACATCACATCAGTATCGTGCTGTTCGCAGCTGCCCTCAGTAGATCCGAGAATTTCTGCAGATATCCCATGCCTTTCGCCTAGGCGGAACATGATATCTGCAAGGCTGCCAATTTCTCCTACATTCCATCCATCAGCAATTAGTTTGTCAATTACTCGATTAGCCAGCGCGGAATTGGAGTGAGCTGTTTCAGACGACCATACCTCCTCTGAATTGCTATTCAAGTACCTAAAGTGTTCCTTACATTGGCTGGAGAGATAATCCGACAGATCGCTGTATATTTCTGCACAGAATTCGTGCAGTAATTCCGAAAATATGTGATTAACACTGTCGTCAACAGTTAGTAGTGCAGTGTCGAATACCTGCTTATTTATCATCAGAACTACTCTTCGCTCGTACGCAGAATCCATAGTCCATGAACTGCTGTTGCCATTATTATCTCCGGAATTTTTACTCCACTCATTTGATTCGCGGCTATTTGCGTGAATCGATAGAAGCGTACGAATGTCGTCGATAGCTTGGCTTGCTTCAGGTATTTGCGAAAGAGCGATACGCGAACGTGCCAAGGAGCGTCGCTGGCTTATAAAATATTGCGTATTCTCTTTGTTCATCATCCGGGGCGTGAACAACCCTTTTGTTGATTTTATGGCGTTTTCGAAATTGTATTTTTGAGGCAGCTGTTTTGGCCACAGTTTCCACGGTTTGTCAAAACACTCCAGTAGCTCCGCCTTTAGTCCGTCTAGCCCGTATGTTCTTGACAAATTCCACGCAGGCGGTCGCTCTAGCATTCGGCGATACCAGAAAAAATACAGCCACATCCAGTATTTGTGACCATCTCCGTGAGAAGACAGTTGGGAGTGCGCGATATTATTCTTGCCGAAGAGCGCATACCCTTTGTCATCTTGTTCAAGTGGGAGGCTCTGCAGTCCATGATAAATTACGCTGAACAATCGACGCCATGAGCGTATGCTCGGTGATGAACTTACGTCTACCTGTGATAATGCTGTCGTCTGTTGCACCACAGCTTCTTCTGTCAGTAATCGGTGGGCCAGATGAAATCGTTCCGCTCTATACTGTGTCATATAGGCTCTGATGACTGACATAATTTGAGGCATCCTAAACTGGATTACGTTACTGCCAGAGCGCAATTTGCTTTTCCCTCGACCATCGTCAATTGCGTGCGACTGAGAAAACATCGCCAATCGCACATCATCGATCCCAGCGAAGCTGTCGTGTCCGCGTTGCCTAAGAATGGGTTTGAGCAACTTCAACAGCGCCTCTAGTGTTGCATCAACATCGTCAGGTTGAATCCCAGGTAGTAAATCAGCATGCTCTGACGAGAGCGCGTTTAATCTCAGCGCTAAGCGCTTCACAGACGCTGGCCGTAGGCCGTCTGGGGCATAGGAAACTAAGCCTAGTAGTGTTGTAAACGCAGGATTGAGCGCGTCCAGGCTCTCCATTAAAGTCACTGCGCACTGTCGAATCAGCCACGAATCTCCCTTCTTGTTGTGAGATGGTTTAGCGAAGTACCACTGCTCAATTGTGGATTCCAGATCCAACTCGCCTTCTTTTACCACCGTGAGAATCGAGTCCAATAGCCGAAAAACACTGTCTGATTGGATAGCTCCGAGTGCCGGATTGCTACGAATATACTGTTTGATTAGCTTCGTGTTGCTAAGTCTCATCTCGCCGATGCTGGCGTATCTCGAGTCCGAATCGATTCTGGGTAGCGATACAGCGTCGGATTCGCTGACTTGAACCTGCGTCTTTCGATAATAATCGTCTGAAATGGCTTCATCTGTCAGCAAGACAAATCGATTTTTTCGGTAGTTTTCCTCTAATGATTTTTCGTTGATGGAACTAATAGGCGCATCGGTTAGACGTGATAGTAACCAGAACATATCGTCGTCTGCAATGACTCGTTCTAGCGGGGTACGGTGACGTTGACCTGTAGACACACCATCAAAAATTATCGTTACCGGTCGGGTCATCATCTTCAATCGAATATTTTGAATTTCATCCGATATCGGCCCAGAATATGATCTAAATTCATCATTATCGGTATTGTAAATATTTCCTTGTTCGTAAAATCTGGACAACCAGTGAAGGAGGTGTGGAAAATCAAGAACATCATAGTAATGTGGAATGTCTTGGGATGCCCTTGATTGCCCTTGCCGGCACAACGGTAGAACTAAAACCGGTCGGTCTGGTTCGCTCTGACTGTAATGCTCAGAGAGATAGTGCCCAAATGCACTTGCCCGACCCCATGCGCCGTTGCAGACAACATTGAGCACTACGGGACTGATCGATTCTCCCATCTGCTGTGACTCACGCTCTTGCACTTGCGCAACCGCTCTAATAGCCAGATTCTTCGCTAGATGTTTCTCACTGAATCGATTAGACAGCGGCTGTGGCATGATCTCTGGCTCATGCACGACTTGCCAAAATTGCTCTATAGCCGATGTACCGTTGTATGCATGATCAAATATTTGTTCAACAGACAGTTCTGACAACGGCGCTTGTGGATCACCTGATCTTATTGATTCGTTTACCCAGATCGTAATTCCCTTTTTAAAAACACTATCAAGTACCGATGGTGATTCTCTTGTGGTAAGCCTTAGCATCCGCTGTTTGCTGGCAGTAGACGGAAGTGATTCATCCGATATGTCTAAGCCTTCTGCATTGGCATAGAGGCGCTTTGCATTAACGAATAGGTTCTGTTGGCTACATCCCAACCATTCTTGCAAGCAAATCAACCTCGCCGTCAGTCCAAGGTCGTCGTTTGGCCCGATCAACCGATCACGCCTTTGCAAAACACGCTTATCGCCTCCAAGCGCGAACTCGTATTGCTCCGGGCTATCGCCACATAGGACGTTCCACACAACGAGAAGGTCTTTGAAGGTCGCGTTTTTTGGCGTGGTTCTATCGAATCTGGCGCTCTTCATTGCGGGCTTCCTAGACATAACAATAACTCGAAGCCTCATCATATAGACATAATAAACATATATGAATGAACTATTCTGATTCTGCGTGCCTATTAGACATAAATATCAATTAACTATTTGATATTTATGTTCTTTTAAATTTTAGATATTTGTTGTTCACTGTCTGATGGCGAGTTTCCTTCGGTACATTTACCTCGAATTACCTCGGATCCACCAGCCAAACTCAAAACAAATACAGCAGGTAACACGGAGAACGGGCATGCAAACAACCGCGCAATTAAGTGTATTACACACGATTTCGTACTTCGACCCACTTTTGTTTCAAAAATACGAGAAAGCCGCTCGTGCGATTTATCGCGCGGCATTTGCCGAGGAGCCCTGGCTCGAATTCGTCTCAGCAGACACCATGGATGGGGTCTTCGTTCAAGCATTGAAAACAGACTCGGTATTTATGGGAGCGTTTGATGGTGAAAGCCTGTGCAACGCGCTGTTAATCGGGTTCCCGATTGAGACATCATCGGTCTCCGACATTGTCGATGCAAAGATTGCAAGAGCGGCTGTTTACCTGAGTGACATTTGTACAAGTCCACATCAGCAAGGTCAGGGAATCGGCCGACTGTTACTGGGCCGATTCGAAAAGCACTGCATCGCCGCGGGTTATCGCAGAGTCGTATTACGCACGCACGCTGATTGCGAATGGTTGTGTGACTTTTATGTGTCGGCGGGCTACGAGAAACTCCTGGATTTCAATTTCCCAATTGTTCGAGAGGTCGACGGTGTGGAAACCGATGTGGATTGCATACGCACGGTCTTTACCAAATCTCTTGAAGTGCCTGTGCATCATCGGAGGCATCAATGAATATCTCAGAATTCACTACAACCAATATGAATGCGACTGATTTTAACAATGCGTTAGCGCAGTTTAAGCAGGAGCGTGGTATCGAGAAAGTTATAGGCTTCGGCGGCGGCGCAGAATTGCAGCAAGATGGTCTGCTGAATCAGGCGATGCAGCCCTTTCAAAGCACGATTGACCAAGTCATGGCTGAAGAGATCGAGAAAACACTGATCAGACTTGCTGACTATCGGGTTGCGATTCTCACTGGTGGCACCAACGGTGGCATCCCAGCGCTTGCGGCTCGTACCGCTAAGAAGCATGGGTTTGCCACCATTGGCGTAACACCGTACACCGGAGTTAAGCACTCGCTAAATAACGACATTCTTGACTATCGGATCGTGGTGGAGCCGGTCTGCGAACCCAGTTGCTGGGGTGATGAGACACCTACATTTTGCAAATTGATCGACGCGCTGGTTGTTTATGGCGGCAGCGCCGGGACCGGCGTTGAAGTAATGCATTTGTTGAAAATAAATGAAGCCCGACTGAAAGCTGGTCTACCGATGAAATTCATCGTCCCGATACACGGCAGTGGCGGCACTGCAGATCTTGTGCCCTACATGCCCACTAAGCTGGCGGTAAAAGCTGCGTGCCTACCGCGCAAGCCCATTACCAACGGATTAGCTGCCGCAGAATTTCTTGAAAACCACTTGAATTTGTTTGATTACACCTATCTCGAAAACCCTAAAACAGGAATACGCTAGCATGACAAACACCAACGAAATCACTGAACCACGCACACTAAGCGGTCTACCCGAATTTTCCGACAAAGAACAGCTGGTATTTGCAAAGTGCTATGACATCGTCCGTCGCCACTACGAGCTTGCAGGCGCAACACCGATCGAAACACCAGCGTTTGAAGAGAAACGAATCCTCGTCGCTAACGGAGGCAACGGAGGTGTAGACCGCCAGATCTACTCGGTTTCGAGACTTGCGGCTGAGGGTACGGATAAGGAGCGCACAGACTATGCTCTGCGGTTTGACCAAACGGTTCCTCTTGCACGATATGTGGCCATGCGAAAATCGGAACTGACCTTTCCGTTCAGACGCTATCAGATGCAACCCGTTTGGCGTGGGGAGAGAGCTCAATCTGGTCGGTACCGTGAATTTACACAAGCGGATATTGATGTCATCGGTGATGCCAGGCTTGCGCTTATTACAGATGCGGAGCTGCCAGCAATTATCTATGGCATCTTTACAGAGATGGGCATCGGCGATTTCCTCATCCGTATCAGCAACCGAAAGCTTCTGGACGGTGTCCTCGCTGCGTTTGATCTTGATGCTTCCCAGCGAGCCGCAGCAATGCGGACGCTGGACAAACTGGACAAGATCGGCAGCACAGCGGTCCAGGATGAACTTGAATCCAAGGTGGGCGTGGATGAAGATACCGCCACCAAACTTCTCGAGCTTGCGGACACCTCCGGTACCATTGAAGAGGTCACGCCTTATCTCTTGTCATTGCCGTCTAACGCGTTACTTGATGAAGGTCTCTATGAACTTACCACGGTGTGCAATGCGATAAGTATGCTTGGTGTACCAACAACATCGTTTACTGTTGACTTAAGTGTCGCGCGAGGTCTTAGCTACTACACCGGCACCGTTTACGAGACAACCCTGCTCGCACACCCCGGGATTGGCAGTATCTGCTCAGGGGGTCGGTACGAGAACCTGGCCAGTAAGTTCACGAAGCACAAACTTCCCGGGGTTGGAATTTCTATAGGTTTGACACGACTGGTTGCAAGACTGCTCGAAGCAGGCATCTTGACTGCAGATCGGGCGACGCCTGCAAGCGTCTTAATCACATCAATGGATCAAGCATACTTGCCACGCTATTTGAAACTGGCCGCCCGGCTCCGTCAGGCCGGCATAGGCACGGAGGTTTATCTCGAACCTAATCGAATCGGAGAACAACTACGGTTTGCTAGCAGCAAAGGGTTTGAATATGCAGTTATCGCAGGTGAATCGGAGGCAGTGGACAACACATGGAAGGTAAAACGCCTTGTGACCGGTGTACAGGAATCGATTAGCGATACGCTTATCGTCGATAAGTTGCTCGATCAAGGCACCTCGAACCACGGCCCGGTCGCTTTATCTGCGTGAAATAAATGTCTGCTCGAGTCCCTGCCACAGACGTAGACGCACGTAGCGGCGCCGACCCGGTTCTCTGGGTTGGCGCTCTTTGGTTTACTGCGATGGCAGTGATGAACGTGATTATCGGAGTTTGCTACAAGCTCATCGGACAAAGTCTCGTTTCAGGCGACATCGTTATCTTGAGGTGCGCCTGTTCTCTGATCCTTTTGGCCGCTATCTACAAAATTGCGCGAAAGGTTTATCTTCTGAGTAGTCTATTCTTGCACATGATTCGAGGCACGGCGGCAGCGGTGGCTTGGTTGTGTATAACGCATGCTTATGTGGCCTTACCGCTGTCATTGGCACAGGTGCTTATATATTCCGAGTCGATGTTTATTGCGCCAATTTCTTACCTGTTGCTATCTGAACAACAAAAAAAATCGGATTATTTGTCCGTGATTATTGGGATGATGGGCATTCTGTTTGTCTCTATTCCGGCTATAGCCGATTCTGCCCTATCAATAAGCATAACTTCGGTCTTTATAGCGTTAATTGGTTCTGTAGCTTTCGCGCTGGTTATCGTACTCACGGGGATGATCTCAGAGAAATGTCCAACCACATCAGTTCTAGACATTCAACTAACCAGTACGATTATTGCGATTTCGGTGTTCCTAGGTTTGTCGTTTTTTGGAGCCCTGTCTTCTCTCCTATCGCCATTACCTGAACTGGCTGCTAGCGTAGCCACGTTGCCTTGGATGTCGTCTGCGATGATTGGCGCTTGCGCGTGCGCTGGCCTACTGGCCGGATGGTTCATGACCAAGGCACTAAAGAGCTGTCGAGCCTCTGCATTGGCACCTGGCGGCTTGATCGCACTTCCACTCGGGTATCTTGTAGGGGCGGTAGTGTTTGACGAAACATTGCCAGCGCTGTTCGTAGTTGGAGCCTCCTTGATCCTTTGCTCAGTCGTTCTACCGTCTGTTCTCGATCACATCGATCGATAACGCTGTCTAGTTAGCACCGCACTGTATTTTGGTGACCTCCTCCGTCGTATCGTCGAACTGTACGCTATTGAAGATGATATCCGCGTCAGCTCTGTTGCGTTCAGAACAGCAGAACGACAGGCTCGAGCGGGACCGTTACTCGAGACGTTGAAAACGCGACTCGATGAGACGCTAAGCCAGGAATCGAGAAAATCCTCACTTGCCAAAGCAATCCATTACTTGCTGTCGCGATGGGATGCACTCACGCGCTTTGTCGACGACGGGTTGTTGGAGGTCGACAACAATCTGGTAGAGCGTGAAATCCGACCCGTGGCATGGGGGCGAAAGAACTACTTGTTCGCAAGCTCCGATGGGGGTGGCCATGCGGCAGCGACGCTCTATGGATTACTCAATACGGCCAAACTTAACGGGCTTGATCCTGAAGCCTACCTGCGCCATGTCTTGAGTAACATCGCTGATCACCCGGTTAGTCGTATCGGTGAACTTCTGCCCTGGAACGTCACGCTGGATGAGGCCATTGTCGCGTAAAAATGGCATTGCCAATGTCGCCAACGCGGTAATGGGCGGACGCTTACGTTGTAATGAGTACTAAATGTAATATCGGATATTTGACTTCTGTTTTGAGGTCTCCAGACCCTACCTATGGCCGCCTCTTCCAACGAACACCACAGACACATTGGATAGAGATAGCTCCGCAGAATCACGAGCCACCCTGATTAGTATATGGAGACTGATCTACCGATCAGTATTGTTGAATCCGCGTCCTCTTCTGCACTATTAGCTCACAGGGCCAGCAACTTTGTCACAAAATTAATAATGCTTACTGAAATATTCAACGAGGATGAAGTACCAACATCAGTTCATCGGCTACCTTTCTTGCGGATCGTGATGAGGAATTACCGCCCAACGTACTAAATCTAGTCTTAATCGATTTTTCTATTACCTTAAAATTCTGACCAGCTAAATCTAGCAAGGTCCCTCCTGATAAGCCGTTGCTACAAGTCTCATTCGGAAATGTCATTATCACTTTGCATTTATTGTTTGACAGTGTAACAAGTAGATCATCCATGGCAGCTTCAGATTTGCTTTTTAGGCTATATTCGGATACAGGTCTCTCAGAAATAGGAGGGTATCGACCGACGCCCGATACTTCCCCGCATTCTCCTCGAGCAATGGTTTCTAAGACGTGGTAGAACCTACTGTATTGGACCCCAGAGTAAGGGGGATCTACGAATACAAGATCTCCTTGCTTTAATTTTTTGGCAACTTTGTTTGCTTCTCCGACCTGCGCGCTTCCTCGTTTAGTTGCGTGTAGTTCACTCATTTCTTTTAGAGCTTGAGCAGCATATTGAAATGGATCCCTCATCCAAGCTTCTCTAAGATATCGACCAGCTGTGCGAGTTGCTTTGAATGGTTGAGCCGTATGCCCGGGAGCTGCGGCACATCTGCTCGCTGCGACAATTAACGAGGCCAAGCACAGGTCTCTGGCTCTAGCTGTTGTAGGAAGATTATTCATCATTGAGTCTAATGAAATGGCTTGCGTGGGACTGAAGTAATGACCTCCGTAATTGTGGAACAGAACGGAATTTTCTTTTTTAGGATATGAGGCACAAAGTTTTTGCGCTCTACTCCGCCAGGTCGCGATATTTATTCCGTCAGAATCTAAGGAGTTTGCTTCTTTCCATGCGCGTGTCCTACTACGACCATATTTCGATGGTTTGAGCCATGTGTCTTCGAGGGAGTGATAATCTGCTTTTGTAGTTCGACATAAGACTGCACGAGCAAGAACTGCAGAATATTCTTGTAGATCAAAAGCTGAGACAGGCTTCTTAAGTTCAACGGATGCAAACCATGCAACCGATGCACCTCCGCAAAACAAGTCAATTATCCTGTTAGCGTTTTTTGCTTCTGCGGTGATAAGCGACCCTAGCCCATTTCTTAGCATTGCACGCTTAGTGCCCATGTATTTCAATTGCCAAGACCCCAATATGCTGCACGCTCCGTGCTAGTTAGCATCGAGGCATCTGACCCATATTGCTTCATTAGCTCGTAATGGGTAATATTTGTGTTGTTGCTAAGCCAGTTTTCAATGTTATCTATTGCGTCCGCAATATCCAACCACAAATCGGACGATGCGTACGGGCTTGTAGTAACTGGCCCAATTCGACCTGAGTACGTGCTGTCTATCCAGAAATTTAGCTCATTGCTGATGTTAACCCCCGCCTGTGCTAGCAATTCAGATGTCGATCCTGTAGCTAACCTAAGTAAAATTGTAGCTCTTGCTAAAACATGCTTACTATGCTCAATATCGGTAGTTGGAGGATTTTTTCTCGCGTCAACTAGAATATTGTCATCTGAGCTATCGCCAGTTCTTGATAGGAAATTCTCCCACTGAGAAATCGATAAATCAGTTGGATGCAAGCCGGCTAACATTGTTTTTATCTTCGCAAGGTATTGAGCTTTTGCACTGAACCGAGATCGGTTGTGAGGATGTGCGCCTTTAAATATGTTTTCTAAACCATCCAATAGGATCCATCGATCTAGAACTGGAAATCCACCATTAGAAATTGGTTCACACATTTCCCAGAATCTAAGTACTTTATTTACTGTTTGTGCTATAGCTGGACGTCCAGTGTTAATGAAACTGGACGGTCTATAGCTGGCCATATTTCTAGATTCTCTATCAGAGCTAAATCTCGCAAGATCTAGTCCCCATTCATCCAACCAATTGGAAACAATGTGGTTAAAGGATGATGGGTAGTGAGAAAACCACTCCGACAAAGGTAGTGAGCCTGGGCGTATGCTCTCTAACAATCTATCTGTTCCTGCCGGTGTTGAAGCCCAATACGAAAGAGCCTCCCATGCAAATCTATGTGTCCCAGAAGCGTCAAAACAGACGCATTTTCCTGATTGTTCGACTACTGCATGAGTGCGATTAAATACACCAACACCATCCCCAGCGAGTAAAGACATAGCTGCACGTAGACTTGCATAATAGCCTAAATGGCGCGCTGTCTCATGATTACCAGATAATTCAGCGTCAAATGCCCTGCCTAACAGTGACCACCCATCATGACAATGAACGATCGTAGAGACGGCAATGTATTCGCGAAGATGTTTATAGGAAGGCTTAGTTGGTGAACCGGATGGACTATTCAGTTTGTCTTTCTTGATTTGTTCGATACAACGTTGCCTGTATTTGTTGTGCCTGGAAAGCCATTGGCCATTCGACCAATAGGTTTTAGCAGTTGACAAATTATTAACTATCTCATCGCGGCTTGCTTGATTAACATAATTTTGAAGACCTTGATCTAACATTCGACTAACTCACCAATTTCGAAAGAACATCTCGCGCCGCGAGTCCTGGCGCATTTCTACTTTTGGACAGATGAGTAAGTACGAATATTCTTAGTTCTTTGTACCCCCCACCACCTCTGAATGATGCCTTGAGTATTCTTTGCTCCTCGGTCAGACCTGGGGCACTTGACGATCTCCAGTCAATGTTAGCAAGTGAATTCGTCATAGCATCAACAAATTTTACTAGCTTGCTTTTCCTTTGTAGCGTTTGTCTACTCTTTTTGATTTGATATGGATCGGAATCGGTGTCAAATGAAACTCCACCCCATGTGTCAAGAAGTAATTCTTCTGACGAAACAAAAATTAAATCATTAAATACTTGCAGTACAATTCGCACTCCTTGGTCTTGACTGATAAGAGAATTTGGTCCATAGAATGCCATGTCGTCCTCATCTCCCCGTGTACCGCGACGTGATTGGTCTCGCAGTGCTTTTGTCCAAGAGGTGTTCTTTGCTAAAACAGCCTTTTGCAAACTGTCAAACAGGAATATGAGAAAGGCGACCTGCTCAGTCCTTGTCCATGGTAGAACAGTCTCATGTTCGCCAACAGCTGAACCAAATACTCCCCCTAGCTTCGAGACACCTCGTCCTTCCCAACTTTTTACGAAAGATGCTAGTAACGAGCGTACCCAAGCGGCCTGACTCACCATGCCTTTGTGTCCTGGTTCGCCAAGCATGTTTATTCGTTTGTGCCATGGGCTTTCTGTGTATGACCAAAGTAAGTCGACTAATTCTTGTGCTCTTGCTTCCCTATAAATGGAATGTCCTTCAAACTTCTCCATCCAAACTTCTGAGCGTAGTAAGGGATATAAATCGAATGCTAAACTGGCGTTGATCTTTTTAGGTTTTATATTTATTGTGTAAAATAAGTACGCTTGCCAACTTAGATCTAAACCATGAAATGCTATAACCGGCAGCTGAAAGTTTTCGTCAATATCATGCTCTGAAAATGCCCATAAGCGGTGCTGACCGTCAATAACCTCGATTGGAGGTAGCGAATTGATCTCCCAATCACGACCCGTAAATTCGGACGGTAAAAAAATTTCCGCGCTATCAATATCCCGGTCCGTTATTCTTATCGCATCGGGCTTTTTTAGTTTGATGCCTTTTCTTAAGTCGTTGGGGCGCAAGATATTAATCACGATTG
>CAYPMR010000068.1:0-19332 GCA_964411665.1 uncultured Granulosicoccaceae bacterium
GCTTCCAATGCCTCACGCAGCTCTTCCTGGGTCCACTCACCCTTAAGGCGAAGCGCACTCGCAGCCTCGTTCATGATCATCTGTTTGGTGATCGCGAGGTCTTTCCAGATTTTTAGTTGTTGATCCAGTTCGTTCTCGGATCCAGTAGAGCCCGCAGCTACTGCGGAACATAGGGGATAGGCAAGGATACGTTCAATAAAACTCACTATAGATGTCTCTCACACCGAGGTTGGTTAAACCGCAGGATTCTACTTGAAAAATTCGATTGCCACCAGTGTAGAGCTACGTTTTTGACACAAAAAACATCAATTTTGTTGATTATGCCGCTCAAAGTTCCGAACAGACTGGTACAAGGCGTATCTTGTCATGGATCTGCCGGGTTTTCTCATCAAATCACTGTCATGCTGGATTCATCGTCAGTCAAACCAGGGAAGAAATTAAACTGTTATGCACGTCAGTAATTTGGCTGTAATTTAGCTAAACCGCTGTCCGCTTAGCCGCCGCTTCATCGATACAAACGTTGTGACCGTCGTATATACCTATGCATGTTCGGCATTAAGTGTTTCGACAATAATGCGGCCTATCATATCGCAGTCCTCGACACTGAAAGTTAGCGGCAGTCTAATGTCGAACAAACCGGCCAGCAGTGCGTCTGTTTTGGGTAAGGATTGTTTCTCAACATACTCCCAACTGCTGTGCTGACTTGTAAATCCGTGTGGTTCGCTTCTGCCGAACCATTTCAATTCAACGTTTCTTTCCATCAATTTAGCGAGAAAACTTTCAGCATCTGGTCGTGAAATATCAGCAATAACGAATTGCAGTGAGCTTGGTACATGTTGTTCCTGTTGTGGTCTGATTGGCAGGCGCAGGAATTCACAGGTAGCAAGACGGCTGGCGAGTGCATCGTATCTTTCGTTCCAGCGCCTGGCGTTTGCATCGAGTTGTTCCAGCTGCGGCCGCAGAATCGCTGCTCGCAGGTTATCCATACGGCCACTGCAATTGGGTGTTTGATATTTCGCTTTGGAAAAATAGGACTCATCGGGCGCTGTGCCGTTTCTGCCATAAAGCATGTACGAGCCTGACAAAAGCACGGCACGAGCGAAGAGCTCAGAGTCATCCGTAACCAGTAAACCCCCTTCACCTGAATTAATGTGTTTGTAGGTCTGGGTACTAAAACAGCCTACGCGTCCGAACGATCCGCTTTTACGGCCCGCCCAGGCGGCACCCATTGTATGTGCACAATCTTCAATCAAGGTGACATTATAGCGTTCAAGCAATGCCATCAACGCATCCATGTCGACAATATGTCCGCGCATATGGGAGATCATCAATACCCTGGATCCGCTGGTCTTTATGCGTTCTTCGAGATGATTCAGATCGATAACCAGATCTTGCGTGGATTCAACAAGCACAGGGGAGCCACCTGCTGCGTGAATGGAGCCGGGTACCGGAGACAATGTGAATGCATTGGTCAGGACTGGCTGGTTTTTTGTGATGCCCAGTGCACGCATGGACAGTTGCATGGCGTAACCGCCGGAAGCCACAGCAAGGCAATGCTTCGAGCCCATATAAGCGGCAAATTCCTCTTCGAGTTCGGTTGCCTCCGAGGCTTCATCCGCAACGGTGTTGTAACGGTGTAGCCTGCCAGTTTTCAAAACCTCAACAGCTCTTTCTATCGCCGCGTCCGGTATAGCTTCTTGCTGAGTGAATACACCCTGAAATACATCAGTTCCACTTGCAGTAACGTTGTTTGTCATAGCGTTTGTCAATAGTTGTAACAGATTCAACAGGCTTGGCTTCGGGCAACAGCCAAGGCCACACTTGTTGATATTGGACCCATTATCAGCGCGTGCCTTGAGTTAGTCCAATCCAGGATTCTCTACATTTTGGGTCTGCGGATGGCGATATCATTTGGGTTGCTGATGAAAATCCTGTGCGACAGCAAATGCTATTAGTCCGCCGGCTATAGCTCCAAACAAATGCCCGTCCCAGGATACACCTGACTGAAGAGGCAGAACCCCCTGCAACAATGTCCCCGAATATAAAAGTCCCACGACGATAGCAATAGCGATAGATCGCAAGCGTTTCTCAAAAAAGCCAAAAGCAATATGAAAAGCTATCAAACCGAATACCAGGCCACTTGCACCAATGTGACGTGCTTCACGGCCGAAAACCCATAGCAAGGCACCTCCGAGTAGGATGGTGGCTAGAACAATGAACGTGCTGTTGGCGCGTGAGCCGGTCAGAAGGAGCAAGGTGACCATCAAGGGCGCTGTGTTGCTCAACAGGTGCGAGAAATCCTTGTGTAGAAAAGGCATGGTAAATATGCCATCAAGGCCACGCAGTTCCCGTGGCACCAGTCCTAGCCGCTCGAAGGGCAGGAAGGGGATGAACTGATCCAGCACGAACACCAGCCATATCAGGCCAATAAAAAGACAGATTCCGGTGAAATCATTCTTGATGCTGTGAATATGACGCGTGTCTACCAGTAAACTCATCAGCTTCCTGTGCCCGATTCAGGCGCTTAATTTTACTCAGCTAACTATTATCCTCGGATTCAGCAGGTGCAGGACTGCCCCAACTACCCGCTGGCGAGGTCTTGGCAGCAACGGCTGAAGGTGCTTTCTCAGTCGCAGATTCTGTCTCCTGTGCCTTTGGTGTGCTGTCAGACGAGTGTGTACCCGTAGTACTTTTTGCAGACGATTCTGCATCCGTTTTTGCAGTTGCTTGTGCAGTTGCTGGGGGCTTATCCACCCGGGATCTTTTGACTGATACTCGTGGTGCGCCATTTGAATCAGCGTTCGAGGATGTTGATCGTGATGGAGCACGCTTTGATCGGGTTTCGGTCTCGCTGTCTCCTGTTGTGCTGGTAGAGAGTGTTGAATCGCCAACATTACTGTCGGGCTTGTCCGTTGGTTTTTGCGTTGAACCTGTGCTTGACCAGCTGCCGGCCTTGTTATCAGTCGTTCCCTCTGAGGAAGCCGCAGTTGCAGTAGCCGCCTTGGTTGACGTGGATTGTTCAGTCTGTGGAGAGGCCGATTGGTCCTGAGCACTGGAAGATGTGCTGCTGGCAGCTTCTGTTTTGTCTGCATCATCTGATGCAAAGGAGCTCCATTTCGCAGCGTAGCTGGTGTTATTTGATTGGCGATTACTATCAGAACTGTTATTGAAAGCTGCTGACGTATCGTAGTCGTCACTACTGCCCATCGAATAGGCGCTTTTGGCAGGCTTGGACCTGTCATTGTCACTCTTGTCACTTTTTTCGCTGTGGGCAGTGCGCTTGGAGTGCTGACGTCTGCCACCGGTTTTTTTCTCTGTCGTCTTTTTATCGTCAGAATTTTTATTTTCAGCGCTGCGCACGTCCTCTTTCTGTTCAGTGCTATTGCTCTCAGTCCCTGTCTGCCTTGTTTCACCCTTTTGTTCACGTTCGATACGGGCTTTCTCTTGCTGGCGCTCTGCTAGCGAACGTACTGAACTTTTTAACTGGCTCGGTTGCACAGTCGATACAGCGCTTTTCTCGGTTGTGTTGCTTTGGCTGCTTTGGTTTTCACTAGTGTCATCTACCGCTGCGACCTGGCTGTCGTTATCCTGACTTGCATTTGTCTGAGCATTCGCCGTGTTGTTACGTCCGCGAGAATTTCCCTGTCGTCGTCGACCCGGGCCTCTGCGACGTTTGTCCTGTTTACGATTTGCATCATCTGTTTCGGCTGCGGTGTTATTGTCGATAGCAGCTATATTGTCATCGGTTGTTTTCTCAGCGGTGGAGTCGTTGTGATTGCGCCTGCTGCGATTTCCTGGACGATTGCCCTGATTCTGCGAGCGCCCGCCACTGCGGTTGCCTGACTCGTCTTGTTTGGGTTTTGTGTTGTTACGATTTGATTGTCCGCTGCCACTTGTTTTGCGATCGCGGTTATTTTCCTTTCGAGGATTGCGTTCGCTGCGTTTGCCACGGTTTTGATTGCCGCCTCGCGAATTGCGTTGATGGTTTCGATTGGACGAATTTGTCCGATTTTGAGTCTCGGTTTGTTCCTCGGTTTCGCTGGATGCAATACTGTTGCTATCACTTGCAGGCTCTGCGTCACGCCCACCCTTGAACATCGATCCAAAGCTGCCAATCAGGCCACGCAAACCTCCTGGCTTGTTGTCGTTGTTTACTGACTTGGCTGATGGTGGCGAAGTGGAGGGACTCGAAGTAGGCGCTGGTGCACCCGGGACCACCCGCGTGACTGCAGCCTTTTGCTCAACTACCTGCGGTCGTCTTTCGGCATCGATCGACGTTTTTTCTTCTTCCTGTGTTACGAGTTCAAAGCTTTTTCGCGAGTCGCTTGAGTGTTCTGTTTCGCTGCTTCTAACCCTTTCGATTTGATAGTTGGGTGTGTCCAGAGAAGAGTTTGCGATAATCAGCAATTCGATTTCATTGCGGCTTTCGATATCGCTGATGTTTGATCGTTTTTCATTCAACAGGTAAGTCGCAACTTCTACAGGAACTTCTGCCAATACCCGTTGGGTGTTGGCTTTCATGGCTTCTTCCTCAAGCAATCTCAGTATCGATAAGGCAGTGGATTCTGTGCCTCGCACCTTACCGTGGCCACTGCATCTGGGGCAGACGATTTCAGAGGCCTCACCTAGCGAAGGTCGCAATCGTTGTCTGGACATTTCCAGCAGGCCAAAGCGAGAGATACGCCCGATCTGAACACGCGCACGATCAACCTTTAATGCCTCACGCAGACGCGTTTCAACAGCGCGTTGGTTTTTGTTGGCCATCATATCGATAAAATCGATGACTACAAGACCACCCAAATCACGCAGGCGAAGTTGGCGCGCGACTTCATCAGCGGCTTCAAGATTGGTGTTTGTAGCAGTCTCTTCGATGTCAGTTCCTTTGGTAGCCTTTGAAGAGTTGATATCTATGGAAATCAGTGCTTCTGTGTGATCGATAACCAAAGAGCCGCCAGAGGGGAGTCGGACTTCGCGTTGAAAAGCTGATTCGATTTGTGATTCAATCTGATAGCGATTAAACAGCGGTACATCGTCGCTGTGCATTTTGAGCTTGCGTTCGTTTTGTGGCATGTAGAGACGGATGAAGTCACTTGCTTGCAAATGAGTCGACTCTTCGTCAGCGACTATCTCGCCGACATCGTTGCGGAAGTTGTCACGCAGGGCACGAACGATAATATTGCTTTCCTGATAAATCAGAAACGGCGCCTGTCTGTCTTCGCCGGCTTTGGTTATGGCTTTCCAAATATCACACTGGTAATCAACGTCCCATTGCAGTTCCTCAGCGCTACGACCGACACCTGCTGTACGGACAATGGTGCCCATCCCTTTAGGTACATTTACGTTTGACATGGCTTCGCGCAGTTCATTGCGCTCTTCGCCTTCGATTCGCCGCGATACGCCGCCAGCACGAGGGTTGTTGGGCATCAATACCAGGAATCTGCCCGCCAAAGAGATAAATGTGGTTAGAGCTGCACCTTTGTTACTGCGTTCTTCTTTTTCTATCTGGACAATGAGTTCCTGGCCTTCCTTGATACCTGCGCGTACATCAGGACGGCGTCCACCGTTGCCTGCTTTTTCAGACAGGTATTCCCGCGCAATTTCCTTGAAGGGCAAAAAACCGTGGCGTTCAGCACCGTAATCAACAAAGGCAGCTTCAAGACTGGGCTCAACACGGGTTATCCGTGCTTTGTAAATATTGGACTTTTTCTGTTCGCGGGTGCGATGTTCTATATCGAGATCAACGAGTTTTTGCCCGTCAACTATCGCGACTCTCACTTCTTCTTCGTGAGTCGCATTAATTAGCATTCTTTTCATATTGGTTTCCTAATGGAATCCGATACGATCTGGCTTTGTTATAAAGCGTGTCGATGCCGCCAGGAAACAATGGAGTTAAAAACTACCAGTTGGTTCAGGTTTCAGATGGGCAAAATGAAGAGCTTGTCTGACAGCTGGCTGGCTCCATCCAGGTAGCATAACAGTTCCTTTTTGATTTGAACTGATGACCTGACATGTCGGGTTATCCCGATGGCCTGCGCTGTCTGTACGAGAAGAACAGTAAATCCGATAGCAGGATCTGTAAGCTAGTAGCAGCAATTCGGTGCTCGTTTGACTGTCGCTTGGACCGCTTGATAAACAATGCAGTAGTCAATGCTTCAGTTCTCAAACCAGCGATGTTGCTGCCGATATTGCGGTCGACGTTGTTACTGAAAACCCGGCAACAACGTTACTTTGCTAGCGCTGCCTGTCCGCAGGGTGAATTCACCCTTATCGGATTTGGCAGTTACTTCGGCACCTATTTGTGCCTTGATAACACATTCGATTATGGAAGCTGGCGAGGCTTTTAAACACTGTTTTTTGCTGTATATCAACGTTGCTAACTAACTAGTCCCTGTTACAGCCGGGTCATTACTGCCCTGGCTCACTGTCCCTTCCAAATTGTTAATACAGTAGATCTGTTTACGGACATCTCCATGTCCGAGGTATCTTGTATTCGCCAGATGCACTGTTTGTCGCTTCTTTTGATGCATCTTTCCATCGATCTAAAATGTGGTTATCTATTCCTGTCTGTTATCTTGTTTCTGTCTTCCCCGATGCTCTTCACTGCCTTACTTATTGCAGCAATATCGGATTGTGTACTTAAATTCTCTTGGTTATTTGTTTGGTTTGTTGCGTTGTTTGGTTTGTTGCGTAAATTTTTCGCTATAAAACTTTTCTTTTTCTGCTGGAGTGCTCAGAGTCTGGTGCTTCATCTATATAATTCGCAGTGTTCATCACGGTTTGTCGTGTGAAGCCATAGGTTGGGTCCGTACCGTTTGGTCTGGATCGGTTACTGTCGGCGAAAAATTTTTTAGTGTAAAGTCAGGTATATCTCTGTGTTTGCGCTCTTTGTGCTCGTAATTTTATCTTGCTCGTATTTTTATCTACCAGGCAGATAGTAATCTGTTAATCGATTATATTCGTCCGAATTCGATATTCGGTCAAATTAAATTACCCGTCTTTAAATTACCGTCATGCAGATCATTCGAAAATCGAGACGGACTATTGAGACTGGCTATCGTGCGTCGACAGTAGTGCGTCGAAAGGTAAGGATTGCCATGGGCTTATCTGGAAGCCAATATATCTGACTAACCCTCCGAGACTAGCATTACAGAAGCAAAATTTCAATAACTCGCGGAGCTCTTTTCATTCACGCCAGACTGAAAGTCACGGTACTATTACCCGATTAACGGGTAGGTCACAGCAATTTCCATGCAAAAGGGTACATCTACTGCTGCTGGCAACGCGACGCGCACGGGTGTCACTCGTCTGACGATTGACGCGGATACTGAAGGACAGCGTATTGATAACTTCCTGAAAAAACATCTGAAAGATGTCCCAATGGGGCATGTCTACCGGATTATTCGCAGCGGTCAGGTGCGTGTTAACGGTGGGCGGGTAAAGCCGACTCGAAAGCTGATCAAGGGTGATGAACTTCGTTTGCCGCCGCTGCTAAGGCATAGCAATGGTGGCGTAGTGATACCCGGTGGCGTGCAGCAACGCCTGGAGGAGGCGATCGTTTTTGAAGACGACGAACTGATAGTACTGGCCAAACCTGAAGGTCTGGCAGTGCACGCCGGTAGTAACTTGCCATTCGGCATTATCGAAGCACTGCGGGTGGTGCGTGGTGAAACCCGTTTGGAGTTGATTCACAGGCTTGATCGGGACACCAGCGGCTGTCTCATGATCGGCAAAACGCTGACAGCAACTCGACATTACCAGGACATGTTCAGGCAAAGACAGGTGCACAAGACTTACCGGGCACTGGTAACCGGGCAGTGGCAAGTCGAATCAAAGCAGGTAAGCAACAAGCTTGTCACTAATCGCGTTATCGGTGGAGAACGCATGGTAGTAGTGGATGCTGCTGGTAAGTTGGCACAAAGTTGTTTTAGCACCCTGCGAACCTTTTGCGCCGCAACAGAGATGACGATCACAATTGCAACCGGTAGAACCCACCAGATACGCGTGCATGCAGCGGGTTGCGGACATCCCGTGGTGGGCGACAGAAAATATGGTGATAATACACAAAACAAAAAATTTCACAGTCTCGGGCTCAGGCGTTTGTTCCTGCATGCCGAGCGACTTGTGCTCGCAGACGGGCGTCATTTTGAAGTCGAACCCGGTACCCGGTGGCAAGACGATCTAGCCCGTCTGGAGAGCGATTAATAAGGTGCTATACCGGGTTGGTTGATGTGCAAATATAATCATGCTTTGAGGACACATTTCTATGTCGACTATTGATCACGATGGGCAGTCATTGCCGGGTCAGACCGGGCGAGCACAAATTGGCAGAGAGGCTGTAGCCGCAGATGATGCGCTGGTGTTGATCGCCAGAGAGGCATTACGCGAATCGATACGCTCAAGACGGTGGCGCATTTTTTTTCGCTTTGCGTTTATCGGATTGTTTTTGATGCTAGTGATGTTGCCCTTGGTCGGTGCGTTGATCAAACTGGATTCGTTTGGCTCAGCCACTCGACATGCAGCCATCGTAGACGTCAGTGGCGTGATCTCGACGGGCTCTGCTGCCAATGCCGATGATATTATTGATGCACTTGAAGCCGCTTTTGCCAGCAAACGTACTGCTGGCGTTATCGTCAATATTAATAGTCCAGGCGGCAGTCCGGTACAGGCAGGGCGGGTGTTTGATGCGATATTGCGCTTAAGAAGCGAGTACCCTGACACCCCATTGCATGCGGTGATTGCCGATGTGGGTGCATCCGGTGGTTACTATATCGCTGCTGCAGCTGATCGGATTTATGCAGATAAGGCAAGTGCTGTGGGTTCAATCGGTGTTCGTATGGACAGCTTTGGCGCAGTCGAGGCGCTTAAAAAACTCGGTATCGAACGCCGCTTGATAACCGCAGGCGAGAATAAGGCGCTGCTGGACCCTTTTCTGGACGAGGTCCCGCAACACAGGGCTCACCTTGAAGGTGTGGTGGCTGACATTCACCAACAGTTCATAGACGCCGTCAAGCGTGGCAGGGGTGAGCGTTTAAGCGACGATAATGCTATTTTCAGTGGATTATTCTGGTCAGGTGAACAGGCGCTGGCACTCGGTCTGGTCGATGAACTGTCCAGTGACCGTTACGTTGCGCGAGAAGTTCTTGGCGTTGACCGCCGGGTCGACTTTACCCTCAGGCAGGGACCTCTGGAGCGATTGATGGGAGAAGTGCGGTTGCAAGCCGAATTGTGGTTGCAGAGCACTCTGCATCCATTTTTCTACTGATAGTATGAATGGCCGTGATGCAAGCGACCCGTGCGCTAACGGTTCGTGGGAGGTTGACGAAGCGCAATTGTGCGCCATCGCAGCTCAATTCACCCAGCAAATAGTCCCGCCTGCTGTTGTTCACCTGAGCGGAGAGCTTGGGGCTGGCAAAACAACCTTCGTGCGCGCCATGTTGCGCAGTCTTGGTGTGCAAGGTGCGGTCAAAAGCCCAACCTATGCGCTTATCGAGAGCTATGAGGTAAACCTTGGCATGGTCGTTCACCTTGACCTTTACCGCCTGGAAGATCCTGCCGAGCTTGAATTCCTTGGTTTTCGTGACCTCCTGGAGGAGTCGGCATTGATGCTGGTCGAATGGCCAGAGCGTGGCCATGACGCTTTGCCGGCAGCGGATTGGGTGATCAGTATTGACTATGCAGCGCAGCGTCGACAGCTATCGATTATTAGCACGCCACAGGAGCCTGCGCAGTTGAACTCTGGGTGAACCTCTACTATATCTATAGTTGGGCTAGGTAACACTTGCGTACAGAGGTTTGATTAATGGCAGAGTGGTTTAATCATGGCAAACGTGATCAAAACGGGGCACCGACGACTGAAACACAAGGCTTGCCGATCGACAAGATAGCATCAGCCGAGTTATGCCGCCGTGACCTGCTGCGTGCGCTCAGTGCTGCCTCTGCCGGCTTGCTGCTACCGACACTGCCAGGGGCAATCGGGGCTAACACCTCGATTCGATTAATGAATTATCAATTCAGTCATCACGACACTACGCGCCTGTTACTCGATTTAAGTGCTGAGCCTGCCGATCTCGATCTATTTATGCTCGAGAATCCGTTGCGCCTTGTTATCGATCTCGCAGGTGTTGAGGCTGCTGGACTTAAGGGTTCTCAATATACCCAGGGGATTGTCTCTGGCGTTCGATTCGGCAAGCACCAGGATAAAACACGTATTGTCCTGGATTTGCGGGCACCAGCTACGCCGAACTATCGTCTGCTCGATCGTCAAAACGGGGTGCGTCTGCATGTGGATATGGGTGTGGCGATGCAACAGGCCGGCGTGCAGAAGAGTCAACCGCGTCGTGATGTTGTTATTGCCATAGACGCTGGCCATGGCGGCAAGGATCCCGGCGCTATTGGTCAGAAAAAAACCCGTGAAAAAGACGTTACTCTGCAAATTGCAAAAAGATTGTCTGGCGAATTAATCAAGCAGCGCGGCATACGGGTTGTGATGATACGCGACAGCGATACCTATCTGGGTCTCAGAGATCGAACAACCAAGGCGCGTGAGCGAGGAGCTGATCTTTTTGTCTCCCTGCACGCTGATGCGTTCCCGCGTCGTGAGGCGAAAGGTTCGTCCGTCTATGCCTTGTCACTCAAAGGTGCGAGTTCAGAGGCGGCTAAATTTCTGGCCGAGCAAGAAAACAGCTATGACCCGCTTGAAGGTGTTGATCTGGGTGATATGTCTGCAGACCTGAAACGCACACTAATCGAGCTTTCGCAAAGTTCTACTATCGAATCGAGCCTCGAACTTGGCGATAGAATACTCAAGCGACTAGGCAAGGTGGGTAATGTGCACAAGGATCATGTAGAGCAGGCCAATTTCGCCGTTTTACGCTCCCCTGATATCCCCTCTGTACTGGTTGAGACTGCATTTATTTCGAATTTGCAGGAAGAGAGAAAGTTGCGCAGCAGCAGTTTCCAGAAAAAACTTGCAGCCGCCATCCGAGGTGGCCTGATCGAGTATCTACAAGTCCGCGCCCCGCAAAATACCTGGTTTTCCGAGCGCCGAGGTTAGGTTCGGTCCCGCCAGGGCGTTCGGATCTTTCAACCTGAACAGTATCGCGCTGAGTGTTTATAATGACGCTCATGCGACAGATCAAACAACTTCCTGATCACCTGATCAACCAGATTGCCGCTGGTGAGGTGGTTGAACGACCATCCTCGGTCGTTAAAGAGCTTCTTGAAAATAGTCTTGATGCTGGAGCCACGGCTATTCGCGTGGAATTACTCAAAGGTGGGCTCGAACTTATCCGCATCACTGATAACGGTCGAGGCATGTCGGGAGAACAGCTGCCCTTGGCATTGTGTCGCCACGCTACCAGTAAAATTTCCACCATAGAGGACTTGCAACGTGTTTCGAGCTTAGGGTTCAGAGGCGAGGCACTGCCGAGTATCGCTTCCGTGTCACGACTGACATTAAAGTCGCATGCAGCTGATGACGATCATGGATGGTGTTTGTCATACACTAATGCGGACCGACCATCGGGTGGGGCAGAGCAAACTGATGATGATGACAGTCTGACGGTTGTGTCGACGGCGTCGCGTGTTGTGCCCGATGCCATTCGTGACGGCTCCATCATTGAGGTGCGAGACCTCTTTTACAACCTGCCGGCACGCCGTAAATTCATGCGCACTGATCGCACTGAATTCCAACACTGTGAGAGCACGCTCAAGAAACTGGCTCTTGCTCGATTTGATTGTGCCTTCGAGCTGGTACATAACAACAAAATGGTATTGCGACTATCGACTGCGAATACACAGGCTGAACGCGAGCACCGTGTCGCCAGTGTGTGTGGTCAACCTTTTATTGAAAATGCATTTCATATTGAGACTTCGACTGTTATTAATGGTTTGACCCTATCTGGCTGGATAGCTAAACCGTCGTATACCCGCAGCCAAGGTGATCTGCAGCATGTCTATCTGAACTCAAGGGCTGTTAAAGACAGAGTTATTACACACGCTGTGCGTCTTGCCTACTCTGATCACGTGTACCACCAGCGCTCCCCCGCCTATGTGCTCTACCTTGGCATCGATCCGGAAATGGTCGATGTCAATGTGCACCCTGGAAAGCTTGAAGTTCGTTTTCGTGACAGTCGTATGCTGCACAATTTTCTGCGCAAGACTATCGCTGATGCACTCGCTGAATTCTCGCCTGCTCACCCAGTCCCAGCAGGTGAAGGTACAGCCACAGTTACACGCTCTGACGGCTCATTGGGAGCAGCTGCCAGTGGGAAAGATATTGCGGGCTCAGTCGAGTCTAACATCGCCCAATCCAGACGCTCTGTATCGTCATCTGCGGGTTATCCAGGATACACCGCCATGAACTCGCGTCCTCAGGGTAACTTGCCATTGTCGGTGAAGGACGAGATGTCATTGATGCAGAAGCTGGCAGGCACGGATGCTAACAACCCGGATTTACCACAGGGTTTTGACCCTGAGACAGGTGAAGAATATCCATTGGGTTTTGCGCTTGCGCATTTGCATGGAGTCTATATTCTGGCCCAGAATCGAGAAGGCATGATTGTCGTTGATGCTCATGCTGCCCATGAAAGAATCACTTACGAAAAATTGAAACAACAGTACGTTTCTGGCGAAATTGCAACTCAACCGCTGTTGTTGCCCGTTAAAGTAACGGTTGCAGAACATGAAGCCGATCTGTTTGAAAACAGTGGAACACTGTGTAGTGAATTGGGTTTTGATATACAAAGGCGAGGGCCTTCAACGCTAGAGGTCAACGCCATTCCCGCTATTCTTGTCAAGGCTGATGCTGCAAATCTGTTGCAAGACATACTGTCGGATCTCGCCAGTATCGGCACATCAGAACGTATACAGTCACAGATGTTTGATGTGCTCTCAACAATGGCCTGTCATGGCTCGGTCAGGGCAAACCGTAAACTCAGTGTTGCCGAGATGAATGCATTACTGCGATCGATCGAACAAACCGATAATAGTGGGCAATGTAATCACGGGCGCCCGACCTGGGTTGCCATGCCGTTATCTGAAATAGACAAACGCTTTCTGCGTGGTCGTTAGTCTTGCCAGATAGTGCGGTCAATCCGCCACCGGTTGTCTGTTTACTGGGCCCGACTGCTAGTGGCAAGACCGCGGTGGCGAGCGCGTTATTGCAGTGTTTTGATTGTCGCCTGGTCAGTGTTGATTCGGCGCAGGTCTACAGACAAATGGACATAGGATCTGCCAAGCCAAGTGCCGAGGATCTGGCTAATTCTCCACATGCCCTGATCGATATACGTGATCCCTGGCAAACTTACTCGGCAGCTGATTTTTGTGACGATGCGGTCAATGAGATCCAGAGCGCAAGGCGTCTTGGCCAAGTGACGGTATTGGTGGGTGGCACGATGATGTATTTTCGATCACTGCTGGATGGGCTTGCGCAGATGCCGGCGGCTAATCCTCAAATAAGACAAAAAATCGTCGATCAGGCAGCAAACGATGGGTGGCAGGCTGTGCATGCTGAACTGGCAAAAATAGATCCGGCTGCGGCTGCGCGAATTCACCCGAATGACCCTCAACGAATACAGCGCGCAATGGAAGTGTATTTGATCACTGGAGAGACAATCAGTGAGAGACAAAAACAAAGTAGCTCCCGACTAACGGGTAATCTAATCAAAATTGGTTTGTGTCCGGAGGATCGGGCTCGATTGCACCAGACAATCAATACGCGTTTCGACACGATGCTGGAACGTGGGCTGGTCGACGAAGTAGCATCGCTACGAGCCTGTAGTAAAGTCCATAGAGAGCTGCCCAGTCAGCGGTCTGTCGGATATCGGCAAGTATGGGATTATATGTGCGGCGAGATATCCAGAGAGCTGTTGCCTGAAAAGGGAAAAGCGGCGACAAGACAGTTGGCCAAGCGTCAATTGACATGGATGCGCGGAATGGAAGATCTCGTCATGTATGATCCACAACAAACAACAGCCGCTGACATAGCGCAGGAAATTGCGAAACAGTTGTCAGCCCACAAAGGTAATCACGCTTGGTAATGTCTGACGTCAGCTACAAGTTTCTGCAGGATCAGATTGGCGATACGCGCATGTGTCGGGTGCAGCGGTTGTTGCCTGAAAATTCCAGCAACATCCTATTGTGCAAACTCGAAGGCGATAATCCAGCCGGTTCTGTCAAAGACCGTCCTGCATTCAATATGATCAATCAGGCCTTGCAGCGTGGAGATATTTCCCGGGGAGACACGCTGATTGAAGCGACCAGTGGTAATACCGGTATCGCGCTCGCTATGGTTGCCGCCACCATGGGTTTGAAAATACGCCTGATTATGCCTGACAACATGACTGCAGAACGCCGTTCCTCGATGAAGGCTTATGGGGCGGAGCTCGTCCTGGTATCTCAGGATCAGGGTATGGAATACGCACGGGATCTGGCAGATAAAATGGCACAGGAAGGTAAGGGTATTACTCTTAATCAATTCGCCAATCCCGATAACCCGGCAGCACATTATGCAGCTACTGGTCCTGAAATATATCGAGCTACGCAGGGGGCAGTAACGCATTTCGTTAGCTCCATGGGCACAACAGGTACGATCATGGGCGTTTCTCGCTTCCTCAAGGAACGCAATCCCGAGATCAACATCATTGGTGTGCAACCCGAAGACGGTTCCAGTATCCCCGGCATTCGGCGGTGGCCGAAACCCTACTTGCCGAAAATTTACCAGCCGGAACGTGTTGACCGAATTATCGATGTGTCATCCGCAGATGCAGAGGACATGGCGCGCGAGATGGCTCGCGTGGAAGGTATTTTTGCCGGCGTGTCTTCTGGTGGTGCCATGACGGCTGCATTGCGTCTGGCCAGCGAGCTGGAAAACGCTGTCATTGTGACAATCGTCTGCGATCGCGGGGATCGCTACATCTCCAGCGGCTTGTTTCCCGACTAAACGCCGGCGCCGGATTATCTGAAGCTACATTGCAGGATCTCAGGGGCGTGACGCCGGTTGCGAGCTATTTCGGGCAGATCGCATCACTTGTTAGCGGAGAATCCAAACGCTCACCTCAGGACAGCATAAACTGCACATCAATACCGGCAACATTCAATGAATCGCCGCTAGAGAGCAATACCGGATCGTCACCGATCATGCTGTCATTTAATCGAGGTCTGTCAGTTTGATCTTCGCTTTCAATATGCATCAGAAAGTATCCATCCGGCTTTTTCATGATGGCAGCAATCTGAATACCGGGTCTACCCAGTGTTGTAACAGGTTTGTCTATGGGTAGCACCTGGCCTGATTTAGCGCCATTTTTTATCTCTATGATGGCGCCCGAATTTTCGTTGTCATGGGCACTATCCAGACTGTGAGTCACGTCAGCCGCCTGTGTCCCCAGAGCGCTCGTCTGCGGAGTAATCTCACTCGCGGTCCCGGTCATGACCTCAGTTGCGGTATTAGTACCAGCTGCTGCAACAGCGCTAGCAGTTGCTACCCCAACAACGTTTGATGATGCACTCTTTACGGCTGTTTGCGACGGTTCCTGGTGCTTCTCAGCAAGGTCTGAACTGTCGACCATTGCGGCAATTTCACTCTCGTCAGGCTCGCAATAATCACCTGCAAATTCACTTTCGGCAGCCACGTGGCCTTGCTTTATCTGCTCTTTGTGAAGTGCTGCCTTGTCTGCTAGTGACAGTGGTTTTTCATCGGTTTCGGGAACTCTTTGCTTGCTTTCAATGCCGCTAGCCTTGTTTATGTTCTGCTGAAAAGTCAGTTTTGCCTTGCCGATGATAATGTCATCGCCATCTTTAAGGTTCTGTTTGCTGATCAACCGGCCGTTTATATAAGTACCGTTAGTGCTGTTCAGATCTTCGATCAATGTGTCCGTATCGCCTACCAGCATGCGGCAGTGATTGCCACTGACTGACAGATGAGGAATGCAGACATCATTGGTAGAGCGCCGCCCAATGGTGATGGTTTTAATTTCGACGTCAAAGTCGAATTCTTCCATCTCGTCGTTTTCATGTGTAACGATAATTTTTGTCATACTGCTCCAGCGCGGCATCACGAATTGATCACTGAATCACTCATTATCGCACAACTGTGGTCCCCATCCATCTGCTTGATATTTTACAACCGCAGATAGCTGGCCCTGGTGTGGTCAGATGTTCGGAAAATCGGATGCAGGTGCTTATCTTTTGGTGGTAATTGTTTTCTATTTTGTTTTCGGCTTTTCACCCCACAGAATATGTTACTCGTCATACTCTGTGAGCCGCACGACTCGACTGATCGACAGTCGAGATGTGGAGGAGCGCAAATTATTGGTGTTTCAGGGGGTTACGTCAACTGAATTCGACAGTTGACGGCTGCAAAGACGCTGCAAGGTAGCCAATGAACTGTCGCTGGCAGATCTAGTCCACACCAATACCGTTAAAAATAGGCGTTATTGTTCTTTTGGAACCGGCAGTGGGAAGCAGAAGACGCTTGCCGGGTATCAGGCGTTTGGCATTCGGTCTGGAGCCGTCAGCCAGTTTGATGGATTGTACGGGTACTTTGAATTCCTGCGCGATTTCCGAGAGAGTGTCACCAGGCTGGATAACATAAGCGATGGACGCTTTGGTCGATTCACTGGTTGCCGTTGGTGTGTGGATATTTTTTGCCGCTACTTTGCGTTGAGCTGCTACGACCTTTTTACTACTGGATCCACGCCTATCGACCACCGCTAATTTCTGGCCGATTTTTATCACTGAACTTGACAGTGCGTTAATTGATTTCAGATCTCTCTGGCTCAATCCGTATTGTTGGGCCACACCCCCTAGTGTTTCTCCAGCAACCACTGTATGTGTTTTTGGCAGGGTGTGAAGTGTTGATCCGGCAGCTATTTTTTCCTTTATTTTCTCTTCCAAAAGACTGGCGACACTGGTCGGGACCAGCAACGTATGAGGCCCTTTGGGTGGCGTTACATCATGGATCAATCCACTGTTGAGCCGCTGTAAGGTGCGCAGTTTCAATCCGGCCATATCGCTGGCAATATCCAGACTGATGCGGGTTTTGGCATCAACCTCAGTAAAACCAGGTTCAATCGACACCTTCGGTAGCTCAAACGGACTGGCTGGTGTGCGTCTGAGCAGGTCGACCAGCGCGATAAACCGGGGCAAATAGTTTTTAGTTTCTTTGGGGAGCTTCAATGACCAGAAATCGGTTGGTAAGTCGGCCTCTCTATTGCGCTTGATCGCTGACTTCAGACGTGCAGGCCCTGCATTGTAAGCCGCCAGAGTGTGTTCCCAGTTACCATCGAATTCGGCGTTAAGAAAACTCAAATAGTCCAATGCTGCACGCGTTGATTGACGTAAGTCCGTGCGTCCGTCAAACCAGCGTGTTCTTTTTAAACCGATCTGCCTCGCAGTGATCGGGATGATTTGCCACAAGCCGGCAGCACTGTCTTCACTTTGTACTTCACTCAGAAATCCACTTTCCACAGCTGGCAACAGTGCCAGATCAACGGGCAGCCCGCGTGCCTCCAGACGCCCCACGATGTAACCCAGATAGGGTGTGGCCCGGCCGAGTAATCGCTCCACTGCCCAGACTTGTTCCAGATACTTGTTTTTTTGGTTTTCAACTATTGGATTTGTGTGCACCTGGATTCGCGGTGCTTGCTGGATCCGTTGCCACGCATCTTTGGATTTTTGTGCCGCGATTTTTGATGTCTTGTTATCCCAGACGAACTGATCGCTGACCTCGATGGATAACACCTTGTCGATGCGCTCGGTGTTACCAAGCTCAGGCAATGCAACAGAATTTTCAGCCGGCTTGGCCAATGTGGCTTCATCGTTGGCTTCGCTGGCATATAGTGGAAATTGCACACCCATCGTCGCCATGCCAGTCAGTACTAAGACAAAAACGCTTGCGGCAGCAGCGCATCTGGTAGATCTTTCTCGAGCGGTCATTGCTTTGATGTCGGATTGAATCGGGTAGAGATTTTCTCTTCGGAGTCAGGCATTACTACTCTATCTCTTGTGGACATAATCTACGAAATACTGTGTTCTGATTACACTATGCTTAACCTTTAACTTTCTGGTTTGCCCGAGCCGTACAACCCTGTCAGCGCTCAATTGCTGGTTTGGCCGGGGCAATGCGCCCGTGTTACATTCAATTGCCATGCGAAAAGCCACGATCAAACCAAAACCCGGAAATTCGTTGTCAGGTGGTAAGCCTGGCCGGCCGTCCAAGCAGATTCAGAAACCGCCCAACTGGGTGGAATGCCAACCACAACTGCTCGAATGGTACGCATCTGACCTCGGTCAGTCCATTCTCACTAACCTAATCGAACGGCTGGATCACATTTTACCAACGGTTTTCGGTTATCAGGGGTTGCAGCTGGGTACGCTTGCACATGACCAATCCTTGTTGGAAAAGGCTGGAATTCATCGACCTGTGCTGATGGCGTCACCTGCCTGTAACAAGCCGTTAGCGCAAGAGCACGCTGAGGCCGACAGCAACAGCGGGTCGTACGAACTCCCATCAGCCCAATCAGGATTCAAGACTCAATTGTCAGCTGACGTATCGAGTCTGCCGATAGCCAGCGATGTGATGAAACTGGTCATCATGCCGCATACCCTGGATTTCTGCGCCGATCCATATCAGGCATTACGCGAAGCTGATCGTGTACTGACAAACGACGGTCACTTGATCATTATCGGCTTCAGTCGCTGGAGCCTTTTCGGCCTCAGGCGAGGCGTGCTGCGCTGGCAGCGCCAGGTACCATGGAATGGAAATTTTTATTCTCGAAACCGTGTCGTTGATTGGTTATCGGTGCTCAGTTACAACGTTGAACAAAAGCAGTCTTTTTTTCTCAGACCGCCTGTTCGTAACGCCAAGCTGTTAAGACGCTTGCGCCTACTTGAGAAAAATCAGCGCTGGCTGGGTTATTTCGGTGGTATCTATCTGCTGCATGCTAAAAAACAGACGATACCGCTGATTCCGGCAAAGAGTATCTGGCTACCGAAACGCAGCAGTATTGAAACCACCAGGCTTGCCAGTGTGAGAGAGACCGGGGTTTCTAAAACCTCTGAGAAACCTGATTGATCACCGAAATTTTTACCGATGGTGCCTGTCGCGGAAATCCCGGACCAGGTGGTTGGGGCGCTATACTGCGGTACGGGGAGAATACGCGCGAAATTTATGGTGGTGAGCTCGATACAACCAATAATCGTATGGAACTTACAGCCGTTATAGAAGCCCTTAAAACGCTCAAACGACCCGTCGATGTAAAGCTGACAACAGATTCAACCTATGTCATGAAGGGATGTACTGAATGGCTGGAAAACTGGAAGAAACGGGATTGG
>CAYPMR010000069.1:0-12467 GCA_964411665.1 uncultured Granulosicoccaceae bacterium
CATCACCAATGTTTATCAACACTGATTCTGAATCACTAAGCGACGGATCGTTGCCGTCTGTGGCCGTGAACGTTAAGCGAAATTGACCGCTATCCGACTCGCGGGTTTGCCAGAAAAAAGTTCGTGTGCCGTCACCATTGTCGTTAAACGTCGCTCCAGCTGGCATGGGCTGAACAATAAGCGTGGCAGGGGTACCATCAGGATCAATCGGTGTCACACGAAAAATCACCGCTCCACCGGGTACAACAGATACATCGACCAGTGGTTGAATTACCGGCCGATTATCATTAAAAACACGCTCAGGTTCTGGTGACAAATTAACTGTCGGCTGACCACCTACACCGATGGAAAATTGCTGTGTCAGTCTAAGATCAGGCTCGCTAGGATGTCGTGCCTCTATAACTACCTGATGGTCACCCTGCACACCTGCAGAGGGTGTCCAGCTGAAAGTACGTGTGCCATCGCGGTTATCAGTGAGTCTTGAGCCGGCAGGTCCAGAGCGCAGTACAAGACCGGGAACACCATTATCGGAAAAAGCACGGACAACGACGGAAAGGGTTTCACCGACATTAACACTACGATCAGACAACGGTGCTTGAGGGTCGAAGCGCAAACGATCACTGCTCACACTCGTCTGATCAGCAGGTGCAGCAACGGCAGCCGAGGCATTTCGGACCGTGACCTCATGGCGTCCGTTCGCCGTTAAAGAGGAATCGACACCGTCAACGGCCTGTAGAAGTATGACACTGGTGCCCGTCTGCGAACTGTTCGGACGCCACTGCAGTCGACGCGCACCATTGCCAGCATCAGACAAAGTCGTACCTGCCGGCGCATCCAGCAGATTCAAAGAAGGGACGACACCATCAGGATCGAAGGGCCTTACAACAACATCGAGAAGCTCGCCAATAACCAGTTCATGGCGGGTGACAGGCTCAAGAAAGGGAGAGCGATTCTCCTGCGCCAGTAATTCCTGTGACGCCAATAGAGTCAATATTATGGCAGCACATATAGAAATCCAGCGCGTACCCAAAGGCTTCACAAGGCAAACGCTTCCTACGTTGAAATTACTGTACATACAAGCGACAAATATTCGACGGAGTTATATTATTTTCATATATAAGTGAACGAATACACGCGCACTCATACGTACTCAGCTGGAACAAATGCAGCGGGCAAGGGAATAACCAAGCAAACATAAAGTCGGCAAATTTAAAAATACAAATTTGCACCACCACAGCTAACTACCTGCTTATAAAGTGTAGCGTTTAAAAGAATTTCAGCACTGTTTTAAAGTAAAAATATTTCGCGAGGATTTCAGCGGAAAATCACCGAAAAGAAGTGACGCCTTTCTGGACTTACCTTCAAAAAATTGAATTACACACAAAAAACAGTGTGTGACTGGAAACTAATTCGCAGAGGTGTCAATCGCAGGGATGCGATTGCCAAGCCTACAAGGACGTATCCACGGCGCCCTCAGCGAATTAGTTTCCAGACACGCACGAACCAACCGCAAGCGATTTAAACTAGACAGCTTTACGAAAAGTCAAATTAACCCGACATTCACCAAACAAAGAATCACAGCCAGCCTTCAAAGGCCTGACACCGTGATAGAACAAACGCGATGTGCCACCCCAAACAACAACATCACCGCTAACAAGATCTAGCGACTCCGACTTACCCTTGCCAAATTCACCTCGTACAAAAAAACGCGCGGGCAACCCCAACGATACAGAAACAATCGGTTGCGAAAAATCAACCTCATCAGCATCACGATGTGCCGACATACCCTTGCCAACCGCATAGCGATTTATCAGACAGGCATCCGGCACAAATGCATCAAATCCACAAACACAAGCCGCCTCACTGGCAAGAGACGAGAAAAGAGAAGGCATAGCTGGCCACGCTGTATCAGACAACGGATCACGCGCTTCATAACGATAACCACGACGATCCGTTACCCAACCCAACGTACCGCAATTGGATTGTTCTGCAGCCATCTGAAATCCGCGTGGTGTTTGCATGAAACGAAACGGCGACACAGCAAGAACGGACTGCAAGGAATCGTGCAACAAAAGCGGTTGTGCGAAGGCCGGTAAATGAAACATATCAGGTACGCCTGAAACAGCATGGCATACAACAGATGGATTCACACCGACTATGACGGACGTCCGTGATAAAGAGTGATCAACTGATCAGTTATCGTCTCAAAACTGTAGTTGTCATGAATGAGTTGCAGTGCAGAAGCTGCAAGCTTATGGCTAACGTCCGGACTGTCCAGATACTGTTGCAGACAAGCAGCAAGATCAGTCGGATTGCCATCAGGGTAGTCACCACATGGATACAACAAACCCGTATCTCCCGGTTTGACGAGATCTACATTACCGCCGACATCAGAGGCAACGACCGGTAACTGCGCGAGCATCGCCTCTATCACTGAATTTGGCAGGCCTTCGGCAAAAGACGGCTGAACATAATAGTCAAATCCATCATAGGCTGCTGCCGTATCCTCAACCTGACCCAGAAAATCAACATGATCACGAATACCCAGCCTTTCACTTTGCATAACCAGCTCATCCATCTCATCACCATCACCCGCCAGCCTGAGACAAAGCTTCCGTTCCGGATTGTTTTTTACCACTTGGGCGAAGGCTTCAATAAGCACATGCACGCCCTTGATCTTTCTTAAGCGACCACAATAACCAAACACTGTGACATCATCACTCTTAGGCGTGACAGACGTATCTATACCTTTGGTATCAATGCCATTAGGAACAAAACTTATCTGTTCATCAGAATAACCAGCAGCAAGCAACTTCTCACGCGTCTCTCCACTGATTGTCTGAAAATAATCTACATTACGCAAAGCCCGTCTAACCAAAAAATTAATCGGCAGCCAGCGTTTCGAATCATCAAGGATACCGTCACTGAATTCAAAAAAACCGGAAATTTTGGTTATTACCGGTCGCTTGACAAACGGTTTGAGGACAGCAGCAATTGCAGCCAGCAAACGTGTTATATGTACATGGATGGCGTCGTACTCTTTGCCTTCCTTTAATAGCAGGCGAGCAAATCCGCACAGCATCATGAAACTGCCAATCACCTTTATATGAGGGTAAGGAATACGACGAACACTGAATCCATCGACCTCATCGACCAGCGACTGATCGACCAGCACTTGCGGTGCAACGAAGTCGACGTCATGACCACGCTCACGTAAAGAAATCGCAAGTTTGCGCGCTTGCGACTCAGCACCTCCCAGAGTCGGGAACGTGCTGTCGACCACAAACAATAGACGCAACTTCTTGTCCGATGCTAAGCCGTCAGGCGTATTTGATGTGATGTCGCGTGGCATGTTTGTCTAAATTAAAGGTGCAGTACGAAAGTTAGATTCTGTTGTTAGTGTTATTAAGTTCTTGTTTTTGCAAACAACAATCAGGCCTGCAACATAAAGATCTGATTCATTTACAGTCCACAGTCTGGCATCACACGCTGCCAAAGCCACCGCCACCGGGAGTTTGCATAACAAATACATCCCCCTTACCGACGTTTACCGCATCAATACCCGCAAGAGGTACTATACTACCATCACTGCGCTCGACCCACTCCTTACCCACCTCACCTGGCTGCCCTCCATTTACTCCAAATGGCGGCACACGGCGATGGCCGCATATTACAGTTACGATCATATCTTCCAGAAATCCGATTTTGCGCGTAATCCCACTACCACCGCTGTGCTTTCCCAACCCTCCGGATCCGTGCCTGATGGAAAATTCCTCGACTCTCACCGGAAAGCGCCATTCTAGGACTTCAGGATCAGTACTACGCGTGTTGGTCATGTGCGTCTGAATAGCCGAGCAGCCATCGAAATGTTCCCCAGCACCTGATCCACCACAGATGGTTTCATAGTTTTGCAATCGCTCATTACCCCAAACGAAATTGTTCATGGTTGCCTGACTACCAGCGATAACTCCCAAAGCTCCATATAGTGCATTACACATCGCCTGACTAACCTCGGTATTGCCGGCTATCACAGCAGACGGATACTCAGCGTTTATCATGCTACCTTGAGGCGCAATGATTGTCAGAGGTTTAAAGCAACCCTCATTGAGCGGAATAGGATTATCCACCAGCGTTCGAAAAACGTAGAGTACAACTGCCCGACATACTGCAAAGGGTGCATTGTAATTAAGCGGACTTTTCTCCGATGTACCCGTGAAATCTATCGTTGCCTCACGTGTTTTGCGATCAACCCGAACCGCAACTTCAATACGCGCACCAGAATCAAGCTCATAACTATAGCTCCCGTCATGCAAGGCCTGGATAACACGTCGCACACAAGCTTCCGCATTATCCTGCACATGTTGCATATAGGCTTCAACAACATCCAGACCAAATAGCGAAACCATCCTGCGCACCTCACGTGTACCGGTTTCATTAGCTGCGACCTGAGCTGCAAGGTCTGCCATATTTTCATCGATATTGCGGCAGGGGTATTTACCGGAAGCGAGTAACTCACGTGTAGCCTCCTCACGTAACACGCCTCTGTCAACCAGTTTAAAGTTGTCTATCAAAACGCCTTCGTCATCTATGTGACTACTGTCCGGTGGAGCTGATCCTGGCGTACGACCGCCAATGTCAGCATGATGCCCTCTGGATGCAACGTAAAATAGCACCTTGGTATCTGCATCATTCCAAACCGGAGTTACCACCGTGACATCGGGTAAGTGTGTGCCACCGTTGAAAGGTGCATTTAAAACAAATACATCACCTGGATGCATATCACCCTGGTTGAGTTTGATGACAGTCAAAATGGATTCACTCATCGAACCTAAATGCACCGGCACATGCGGCGCATTGGCGACCAGACGGCCCTGGGTGTCGAACAGCGCGCACGAGAAATCCAGTCGCTCTTTGATATTGACGGAATAGGCAGTATTAGCGAGCGTTGCGCCCATCTGCTCGGCAATATTCATAAACAGATTATTGAATACTTCAAGCATGACAGGATCCGCATCTGTGCCTATCGACGCCGCTTGCTGCAAAGGCTCGATGCGCTCGAGAATCAGTTGCCCCAGCGGATCGAGTGTTGCACGCCAGCCCTTTTCGACCACAGTGGTAGCTGTTTCTTCACGAATAATCGCTGGACCGTCGATCAACTGCTGTGGGGAAAGCGCATTTCTATCGTATAGGGGCGTGGGTACGGACTCTCCATCAACAACCATGGCAACAGTAGCAACCACTGATGGCTTAACATCTCCAACAGCAAGGCGGGTTTCTGGTAGCGGTTCAGATGCACCGACAGCTTCTACGCTCAAGCTCTCGATCACAAGCTCACGTTCACCGGCTGAGAAACCATAACGTGACTGGTGCGCCGCTTCAAACCGTTCGCGAATTTGTGCCAGCGTGCCGAAATCAACTTCAAGGGGTAGAAAGGAACCTGGATAACGAACCAGCACTCGACGATGCACAGTTGTTGCATTCGCGGAGTCATTCACACCCTGACTAAGTACCTCAGCGAGCGCATCGTCGGCCATACGATCGAGTTCAACCGATGCCTCTTGCATGGCATCCGGGTTATCAATAGCCTTTTCAAACTGACGCTCGCGCAAGGCACGAATCTCCGCCAGCCCCATACCATAGGCCGATAACACGCCAGCGTAAGGATGCAACAAAATACGTTTCATACCGAGTGAATCAGCAACGCCACACGCATGCTGGCCACCGGCGCCACCAAAACAATTCAAGGTATAGCGCGTAACATCGTAACCACGCTGTACAGATATTTTCTTGATGGCATTGGCCATATTTTCAATGGCAATGGTTAGGAAACCGCTGGCGATTTTCTCGGGCGACTGCACACCCTGACCCGTGTCTTGTGCTATTTGCTCAGCCAACTGCAAGAACTTTTCTCTAACGATGGCCTGATCCAGTGGTTGATCGACCTTCGGACCAAAAACACTCGGGAAATGATCCGGCTGCAATTTACCCAGCATCACATTGCAATCGGTCACAGTCAGGGGTCCGCCGCGCCTGTAACAGGCAGGGCCAGGATTGGCACCAGCACTTTGCGGCCCGACCTGAAAACGCCCTTCGCTGAACTTCAATATCGAACCACCACCGGCGGCCACCGTGTGTATATTCATCATGGGTGCACGCATTCTGACACCCGCGACTTCAGTTTCGAAACTGCGCTCGTACTGACCAGCATAATGACAAACATCAGTGGATGTACCACCCATATCAAAACCAATCAATTTATCGAATCCAGCCTGTTGCCCGGTCTTGACCATACCGACGACTCCGCCTGCCGGCCCCGACAGGATGGCATCTTTACCTTGAAACAAACTGGCATCGGTTAGACCACCGTTGGATTGCATAAACAGCAATCGATCAACGCCACCCTGATCAGCATCGAGCGCCTCACGTATTTGTTCGACATAGCGGCGCAAAATAGGCGAAAGATAGGCATCGGTTACGGTTGTGTCGCCACGACTGACAAGCTTCATCAAGGGTGAGGTTGTCGAGGAGACCGATATCTGGGTAAATCCAATTTCAGCAGCAATCTGTGCCAGGCGATTTTCATGAGCAGGATTGCGATAGCCGTGTAACAAGGCGATTGCGACGCTGCGAATGCCATTAGCGAAACCCTCTTCTAGCGCTTTACGTCCCGCAGCTTCATCCAGTGGTATCAATACTTCACCATTCGCATCCAGGCGTTCAGGTACTTCAGCGACTGTCTCGTACAGCAATTCAGGCAACACAATTTCAAGATCAAACAACGTAGGCCGGGCCTGATAACCGATACGCAGCAAATCGCCAAAACCCCGGGTAATTAATAAAAGTGTTCTATCACCCTTACGCTCAAGCAACGCATTGGTTGCAACCGTGGTACCCATCTTTACCGCACCAATCCTGTTTGGCGGAATTGAGTCGCACGACTGCAAACCCAACAGATCCCGAATAGCCTGCACGGCTGCATCGCGATATTGCTCCGGGTTTTCAGACAATAGTTTTCGGGTCGTCAATGAGCCATTTGGTGAACGTGCCACAACATCGGTGAAGGTACCGCCACGATCAATCCAGAATTGCCATTTCGATGCAGAGTCATCAAAATCGGCTGCTGCAGTGTTGAGGGAACTTTTTTTTGACATCACAGATTTTTTGATTTAACAACTTTCACTGCAGGGAATCGTGAACTATCCATGCTTGCGCTCCCGCTGTTCAACTGAGACACTGACAATCAACTGGCACAGATCTGAGGCCGACTTTTCAAGCGCCTGATCATTGTTGATGCGATGCACAGGCACATCATCCGTGTTCAGTTCAACTGTTCTTCGCATTCGAGAATCCAGTGCATCACCGGATTCACGCGCCCGATCATGCAATCGCCGCTCACGTACTTCTGCCGGCACATCAATCAATATCGCGACCAGGCCCGGCACCAACCGCGATGCTTGTGGCAAATAGGCACGTGATCCGTTGACCAGTACATTATCGCCTGCGGCCAACCAGTCCAGTATCTCGCGATCAATACCATAGCTCAGACCATGGGCTTGCCAGAGCAAGCAAAAGCGATCCTCCTTCACTAACGCCGTAAACTGCTCTTCAGATACAGCGTGATGGGTTTCTCCGCCGGCATCAGCAGGCCGTGTAATATAGCGCTGAACACGTCGCGGCAGATGTAATCGCCAGTCAGGGCTAGCCTCCAGTCGGGCAAGCGAGGCATCCAGCAGCGTATCCTTGCCACTACCGGAGGCACCCATTAAATAAAACAAACTGCCACGCGCTGTCATCAGACTTCGGGATGATTCCTATGAAGCACTATATAATACAGCTTACTGCCCTCGAGCGCGCATATAGACCGGCGCCGGCTCAACCAATACGCCTGACAGGATAGGTCGTTGAAACTCTCCGTTATAGCCAGTACGTACAACGCAACTGATTGGTTGCAGAAAGTCCTGTGGGGATTCGCGCATCAGACTTTCAAGGATTTCGAGCTGCTGATCGCCGACGATGGCAGTACTGAAGAAACGGCTCAAATGATCGAAGCTGCCCGTATCGAATTGGATCTGGACATTCAGCATATCTGGCAGGAAGACGATGGATTTCGTAAATGCCGCATTCTCAACAAGGCGATCCTGAAGGCTAAAAACGACTATCTGGTCTTTACCGACGGTGATTGCATTCCTCGCTACGATTTTCTCGAAGTCCACCACAGCGAAGCCAGACAGGGGCGCTATTTGTCGGGAAGCTACTACAAGTTACCGATGCAAACCAGCAGAGCAATTACACGTGAAGACATTCACTGGGGACGTTGTTTCAATTTCCAATGGCTGCGTGAGAATGGATTGCCGCCGACTGCAAAGCGCACAAAAATTGACACAGGCCGAAAGCAGGCAAAACTATTTAATTTTCTAACCCCAGCCAGCTGCAACCTGAAAGGGTCGAATGCATCAGCATGGAAAAAAGACGTTCTCGCGGTCGGCGGCTTCGACGAGCGTATGCAATGGGGCGGGCTTGATCGCGAATTGGGCGTACGGCTTAAAAACAACGGCATAAAACCCAAACATGTTCGTTACAACGCGATTTGTGTTCATCTTGATCACCCTCGATCCTATAAAGATCCTGATAAGGTTGCCTGGAACAAAGCACTGCGCAAAAAAGTGGCAAAAGAGAAAATCACATTTACCGAGCACGGCACTGCGGCCCTGGCAGACGCAGAAGGAACACACTAGTGCCATCCAGCGAACAGATGCCATCATCACAACCTGTCCCGTTTGACGCTGACAGTCCCTGGGGAAAGTATGCCGCCAGCGGTTGGCAGGCATTGCTGATCAAATGTTGTCATGCACTACCAACAGGCTCTCAACTTGCCTACAGCATCAACAAGGGATTACGCGGACCGGTAAAATCAGGCACACCCCGTTATCTGGATGCCGATGTACTGGGACTGCGTTTACGATTACTAAGCCGTGGCAATTATTGTGAGACCACTGCTCTTTTTGCACCACAATTTTACGACCAGATAGAAATGAACTGGCTACGACAAGCACTTACAGACGAATCCGTATTTGTGGATGTTGGTGGCAATGTCGGGCTTTACAGTCTGATAGCAGCCAAACACAACCCGAGCGCGCAGGTGATCACTATAGAACCCGAGACGTCCCTGCTTGAACGTATGCGATTCAACGCTGAGACCAACAACCTTAAGGTACATGCAGCGAACACAGCATTGAGTGATTACGAAGGTACCGGGATATTGGACACCGACCGAAGGCAGAGCGGCCAAAATCAGCTGGTTGGGACAGGCACTCCATCTGTCAATGACACCGCAGACAGTCGTACAAACGAAGGTGCTAACGAAACTGGCAAACGCGAAGTCAGTGTAACCACCTTGCCGCAACTGTGTCAGTCACTGGGTGTCAAACACATAGACATCATGAAAATCGATATTGAAGGGCATGAACATCGCGTCTTGCAACACTTTATCAAAAACGCACCAAGCGAACTCTTCCCAACCCGCATAATTATCGAACACGTGCATGACATTAATGGCACTGTCGATATGCTTGAAAAAAAAGCTGATTATCGCGTGATGGAAACTTCGAAACGCAATGTTTTGCTGCAGCGCGTTTGAGCACGGCTGAATGAACGCTCACAGCAACAAACCGCTAGATGCAAATTCATCCGAACAACAACCTTCGCCAGTTAGTCTGCTTGATAGTAAAAGTTTCAAGGACCTGTACGCACGACACCCCGAGAACAGCGTTGGTTGGCACGATCGTATCTATCAGTGGCTGCACAAGATCGTCGCTGGTACACCCCTGCCCGCCAAATGGATTTACCCTGAATTACGCCAACTCGCAGATACGATTGAGACAGATCAAGCGAAGGACAGCATGCACTTGGAAATTGTTTCGCATTGCTGGAACTACTCGGACTATTTAGCATATCAACTAGGGTCTTTACTAGCTAATCCGCCCCCGCCCAGGCTGCACATAACCATGACCGTCTTCTTTGCAAGCGAGGATCGACAAACCACTGCATTACTGAAACGACTCGAACAGAAGGAAGTCAGTAACATCACATGGAATTGGCAAGTGTTGCCAGCTCCGTACTTGTTCAGACGGTCAATCGGGCGCAACCTGGCAGCATTACATACACAGGCAGACTGGATATGGTTCACTGACTGTGATGAGACATTCCAGGCCGGTTGCCTGACAGGGTTATATAAGACATTGGCAGCGTGTCGCGAACCGCTGGTTTTCCCACTAACCGAGCATCGTACGGAACCGATGGAGTCGTCTGAACTCGAAGTGAATTACGACAGTGATTGGGTCAGTGCAATTAGCAATTTGCCTCTGGACGAATTTCATGCGAACACCATGACGCGCGCCACCGGCCCGCTACAAATCACACATGGTGACGTTGCACGCAAATTCGGTTATTGCAAAGACGTTGACTGTTTCCAGAAACCCGAAGTACATTTCGCCAAGGCACACGAAGATCGTATTTTTCGTTGGTTACTGAACACAAACGGTACAGGTGTGGACATACCCGGTGTGTTTCGTATTCAACATCGCGAAAAAGGACGAGAAAAAAATGCACGCTGGTTATCGTCTATACGCGAATCACTGCGCCATGCCCGATATAAGCGTTTACGTAAAAGCGCAAAGCCCTAGCTAACACATAGCACCGGCAAACTCATAGCGCCCAAAACAAAGCCAGAGATACAACGCCATGCAAGAGCTTTACAAACTATCTGCCACGGAAGTAGCTCAAAAAGTTAAACGCGGCGAATTGACTGCGACCGATACAACCAAAGCAGCTCTGCAGCGCCTTAACGACATTAATCCCACATACAATGCAGTTGCCGATCTGTGCCAGGATCAGGCCCTTGCCGCTGCTGCCGCTATCGATACCGATATAAAGAATGGGGAAAAGCATTCAAAATCACTGGCAGGTGTACCCATTACAGTCAAAGTCAATGTTGATCAGGAGGCTTGTAGAACAACGAATGGCTTAAAGCTGCAAAGCGAGCTAATAGCAACAATGGACAGCCCGGTGGTGGCTAATTTAAAACGCGCTGGCGCTATCATTATTGGCCGTACAAATACCCCGGCGTTTTCAATTCGCTGGTTCACCCGCAACAGCTTGCATGGGCATACACGCAATCCCCTGAATACATCACTAACACCCGGAGGATCATCGGGCGGTGCAGCCTCGGCCGTAGCCTCCGGCATCGGTGCTATTGCACACGGCACGGATATCGCGGGCTCAGTTCGCTACCCAGCTTATGCCTGTGGCGTGCACGGCTTGCGTCCATCACTCGGTCGCATTCCGGTACACAATGCAAGTAATGCTGATCGTTTAATTGGTGGGCAGTTAATGGCGGTATCTGGACCGCTTGCACGCAGCATCGATGATCTTACTCTTGGGTTCAACGCCATGGCTGGTGATGGCAACTTCGCGACTGGCGGTGACAGTATCAGTGCACGCGATCCCTGGTGGGTACCTGCGCCATTGACGTTCGAGCCAACACCCAAGCGCGTTGCATTAACATTACAACCTGCTGGCACACCGAAAGTCGACAGTAAATTAATTGATGAATTAAAACGTGCAGCGTCAACGCTTGAATCACATGGATGGACAGTAGATGAGGTTGAGTGCCCACCCATTGCAGATTCAGCACGGCTGAATATGTGTTTCTGGATGGCTGAAGTAGAGCAAACACGCCAGGCGGTGAAAGATGAAAATGATCCGGATGCCAATTTTGTATTCAAGCAACTTGAAAGACGTACCAGCATCTATGCAAAAGACGGCACAGCGATCGACCCCAACAAGCTCTTTCAGGAACGTGCAACTGTTGTTCGTCAATGGCAGGAATTTATGGATACCTATCCGATCCTGCTGTGCCCGCCATCGTCTGACTTACCATTTAAAGATCAAATGGATGTTGAATCTGAAACAGCCTTTGATCATGTCTTTGACGCACAATTGATACAGATCGGTTTACCGATAACCGGCTTACCGGGGTTACACGTCACTACGGCTCATACATCAGTCGACAATCAGCCCATTCCACTGGGTGTGCAGTTGGTAGGCAGACGCTACCGTGAGGACAGCCTGCTGGAAATTGGCAAACTTCTGGAAACACCTGTAGCAATTGTCGGGGATTGAGAATTTGAAAACCACAAGCATAATTCAGGCAGAGAAACGCTTGAAAGAGAAAAACCGTGATCTCAGCCGCGCACAACACTATCCGCATCTGGATGCAGATGAAGTTCAGACAAGACTGGATGAACTGGAAACAGCTACCGGTCAACGCCGTCATGATCTAATGACAGAACTCGCATGGCGTCCCGCATGGGCCATACGCAGCCGTAAGGGTACGTTGAAAGTGATAAAGGAAATGATTCGAGCAATCATTCCTTCTCAGAAAAATTCAAACACCGAAAAAGAGTGAC
>CAYPMR010000069.1:12567-19194 GCA_964411665.1 uncultured Granulosicoccaceae bacterium
ATGATTCGAGCAATCATTCCTTCTCAGAAAAATTCAAACACCGAAAAAGAGTGACTATCCCGATTTACATATCGCCGGTGTATGGGTCAACTCAATATACTACCCTTCTGCAGGACAATAGGTTTTCACCGACCAACAAGAACCAGACGACGTAGAAACCACATCGCACAACTTCTCTCTCGAAAGATTTAATTTGTCTCCTAGCGCAAAGGCTTCACATACCACTATTATGGTTGCGCCCAAAATCATAACTGGCAACACTCCATTCGAAGGTATTTCATGGATACCCCACCATCCACATCAGCAGCAGATGCAAGCGCCGCCTTGGCGATAGCCTCCCCAGTGGCAGGATTAATACGTCTGCATATCTTCCTAAAACACCATCTATACGACTTCTGTTTAAGCAACGCTTTATAATTTGCACATTCTTCTGCGAAGGTACATTAGATGTCTTTTTGAGCTCAAGCCTGCGTCAGCCTCGGAAACGAATGTTTTTTTAACCATCGACACTTTTAAGGTTCCATGCGTCCAATAGTTGCGGTAGCACCAAGCTCCAGTCCTGCACGCCGGTTTTTTCAGCCCAACCCTGATACTGCTTGAGCAAGTCTGTTTCCAGAGGGCGATTACTCCCCGCCAGGTTGTTCAGCTCGGTGCGATCAACGTCCATATCGTATAGTTCCCAATCCGCGTTATGCTTACGCACAAGCTTAAAATTGTTCAAACGGATGGCGCTATTGCCTTCGTGCTCGAAGTATATCGGCTGTTCACGCGTCCATTCTTTATCCATCAACAGATCCAGAAAAGATTCACCCTGCAATGGCTGAATCGCGTTACCGCCAAGTTCAGAAAGATAGTCACAGCCTGTTGCTTGCAAAATAGTGGGCAACACGTCGACCACGTGACAGGGTTCGTGAGCAACCTGACCAGCGGGAATTTGCTGCGGCCAGTGGGCGATCAATGGTGTTGAGATACCGCCTTCATGAACATAGTGTTTAAACAACCGAAAAGGTGCGTTCGACACATTAGCCCAGGGCTTGTCATAACTTTGATAAGTTAATTCGTCACCCGGACGCAGGCCCGGGACATTACCCATGGTGATCTTGCGTCCATCAAGCGTGGTGTCGGGATAGTACTGAGCCCACCTATCCTCAGCCATGAACTCGGCACAGCCGCCGTTATCGGATAGAAACAATATCAATGTATTGTCATACTGATTAAGTTGCTTCAAGGCGGCTAGGAGCCGGCCGACAGATTGATCCATGTGATCAACCATTGCCGCATAAGCTGCCATTTTGCTCGCTTCCCAGTCTTTACGTTTAATAGCCTCCCAGGGAAGTACATCTTCATCACGCGGTGAGATGTCCCAATTAGCACGCAAAACATTCTGCCCGTTCAACGTCTCGTGGCGTGCAGTACGAATCGCATCCCAGCCCTTGTTGTAAACTCCCTCATAGCGGGCTATGTCTTCTGCCGGCGCGTGCAGGGGCCAATGCGGTGCAGCATGAGCAAGGTATAGAAAAAATGGTTGATCATCAGCAACTGACTCTTCGACCATAGCGATGGCCTTGTCGGTAATAGCATCGGTAAAATAAAAATCGTCATCAAAAACATCCACCCGATGATCATCTTCAAGCATGAAATGCGGAGAGAAGAAATGGGTAGCACCATCGACGATACCGTAGAAACGATCAAAACCACGTTGCCGGGGGGTTGGATGATCGATATCACCGACCCGCCAGCTGTCAACCTCACGTGCCATGAAGTCACCAGCTACATGCCATTTACCGGACATCGCTGTGCGATAATCCGAGGCACTTAATACCTCTGCAATGGTAGCGCTATCATTGCGCAAGAAACCCTGATAAGCAGGTGTCCCAAGATTTGCACCCATATGACCGACACCAGCACTATGCGGATACAACCCGGTCAGCAGTGAAGCACGTGTAGGGCAACAGCGAGCGCAGTTATACATCGAAGTCAGCAGAGCCCCATTCGCGGCAAGATTATCGATGTTCGGCGTGCAAATTTCAGAACCGGTAATCCCGAGATCGGCAAAACCCATGTCGTCAACGAGAATCAGAATCACGTTTGGTTTGTCCGACATATCGAATTATTCCTGAATTAGTCAAGCGGCTAATATGCTGGAAAAAACAATTCTTACATTTCATCCAGCGCAGATCAGTTAATAGCATTCACCAGGATAATTGCTGCTTTTTGATTAGCGATTACCGAATCAGACAGGCCGTCTTAAATCAAATGGATCAGCATAGGTTTACGGTGGACGTAAAATACCGTCGATTCGTAACAGCAGTATATGCTAATTTTATGCAACACTATTAAGATCCGAAGAAATATTATCTGAGGGATCACAGATGAATGGTTATTACGATTTAGGGAAATACACTCGGTCATTTACCGCAGCAAATTCCCAAGCCCAACAGTGGCTTAATCGTGGTTTGCTTTGGATATATGGTTACCATCACGAAGAAGCAATTGTATGCTTCAACAATGCTTTGCAAAATGATTCGTCCAACGCAATGGCGCTTTGGGGAATCGCCTATGCAAGCGGTCAAAATTACAACAAGCAGTGGGCTGATCTTAAACTGCAGGAAAAGCATGACTGCCTCAATGCAGCAAAGCGTTTAGCCGAAATACCAGATCAACAACTCTCCAAATTACAGACTGTCGAAAGAGATTTGATCGAAGCACTAGGTAAACGATATCCGGGCAACCCGGAAATAGAGGATATTTCTATATGGAATGACAGTTACGCAGACGCAATGCGTGAGGTGTACACAAAACACCCTCACGATAACGAGGTTTGCACACTGTTCGCAGAAGCGCTGATGAATCGCACACCCTGGCAACTGTGGGATTTACCAACCGGAAAGCCCACACCGGGTGCCAGTACTGAAGAAACAGTTAAGGTTCTTGAAACGGCGTTACAGCGTTTTGAAAGCACAGAGCACTGTGATCATCCTGGACTACTGCACATGTATATCCATTTGATGGAAATGTCTCCACATCCACAGAAAGCTCTCAACGCTGGCAATGCATTAGTAGACTTGGTTCCCGATGCTGGACATTTGCAACATATGCCAACACACATCGACGTACTTTGTGGTGATTATCAAAACGTTGTAACCCGAAACACGAAAGCTATAGGGGTTAACAAGAAGTATCTGGATCAGGCAGGCGCATTGAATTTCTACACGCTATATCGCTGCCATGATTATCATTTTAAAATATACGGTGCGATGTTTCTGGGTCAAAAAGCTGTTGCATTGGCAACCGCTGATGAATTAGCTGCGTCATTAACACCCGATGTTGTGGAACCACTGGCGGATTGGGTCGAAGGTTTTTATCCGATGAAGCAACATGTACTGGTTCGCTTCGGTGAATGGCACGAGATAATTAATCAGCCTTTGCCAGATGATCAAGACCTTTACTGCTTCTCAACAACACTAATGAAGTATGCCAGGAGCGTAGCGTATGCGGCTGTCGGAGATTTACATTCAGCCGAAGCCGCGCGGGCTGATTACCAAAACGCCAAATCAAAATTACCCAAGACACGCACCATATTTAACAACAGTTGTTTGGATATACTGGCCATCGCCGATGAAATGATCGACGGAGAATTATGCTACCGACAAGGCAAGTTTGACGAAGCATTTTCTCATCTACGAAAATCCGTAGAGCTTGACGACAACCTTCCCTACGACGAACCATGGGGTTGGATGCAACCCACAAGACACGCATTAGGTGCGCTACTGCTTGAACAAAACAGAGTCGAAGAAGCTGAAGCGGTTTACAAGGCGGATCTCGGTCTGGACGGAAAACTTGCAAGAGCTTGTCAACACCCGGGAAATGTTTGGAGCCTTCATGGTTTGCATGAGTGCCTCACCCGACAAGGAGACCACGATCAAGCTTTATTTATCAAGCCAGCATTGGATATCGCTTTGGCGCGTGCTGACGTACCTATAGAGTACTCGTGTTTTTGTCGCGGCATGAAGATCTAGTAACTCAGTGACTATATCTCGTTGTAATCCTGAGAACTAATAAACTCAAGCAAGCTTTTTACTAGTAGCCAGGAATAGAAGTTTTGCAGCTTATATCGTCTCACTTGATAGTAATGACACGTGTATTTCTACATAGAAAGCAATCAAAATAAAACCCCGGAATTTCAAGAACTCGTCTCCAACGGCCGGCGACTCTTTCCTTCGTCAGAATTAATAACTGCATCAACGTGTTCTGCAAATCCCCAACCAACATCTGCATACACATTAAACGCGATGCAACCCATTTCTTCCAACTGTTTTCGTTCGTCTTCAAATCGAGCAGTCGCTGCCAGGGTGCAAGTGCAGCCCAGTTCGCGGGCCATTGCTATGACATGTAAATTTTCTCGGTGATTACTCAGGCTAACTAACACCATTTCCTTGTTATGCAAATTTGTCTGATCCCAGAAATCCCGATCAGATGCATCACCGTGTACACACTTGACCTCTTTATCACGTAGTTCCACTGCTCGGGTGTAGCTTTCCTCCACGCCGATAACGCGCTCACCATAGTTCTGCACCAGATACTGATAAGCACCATGGCCTACGCGTCCCATACCGAGCACAACAATATCCGAGTCACCTAATTGTTCTATCTCCTCTTCCGGCAGGCGTTCTTTCTCATAGGGTTTGAGTCGCGAGGAATATTTTCGATAAAACGTATGAATACTTTTGTTAACCGGCGTTGCGACAATAAAAGTCATTGCTATTGCCAGAGCCAGGGTGACTAACCAGTCAGCACCCAGCAAACCTTCATTCGCAGCAAAGGCTGCAACTATCAGCCCGAATTCGCTGTAGGTTGATAAACCGGCACCTGCCAGTAACGCTGTGCGCGAACGTAACCGCATTAGCGTGAACAGCCCGAAGTAGATAAAGGGTCGCAGAACCAGTAACACGACCAATACTAGAGCTACCAGCAGCATAGACACTTCCGGTATACCGTAATAACCGATTTGCAGAAAGAATGCTATCAGGAACAGGTTTTTAAGATTAACCAGCCGGTTGTATAGCTCGGTAGAACGCGGTGCATCTGCATAGCCAATGATGGCCCCGGCCACCAGTGCGCCCAATCCACCCTTTAGTTGCAACAACTCGAATAATTCATAAGCACTGATCGCAATCACAATTCCAAATAGCAATTGCAATTCACCATGACCGGCAAACGCCAGCACACGCGACACCAATGGTTTCCACCATTGCCGTGTAAAAGGTAGTAGAAATAGCAACGCTACCCAGGGTGAAGGAATGTTGCCCGAGGCGAGTACCAAAAAAGCCACAGCCAGCACATCCTGAATAACCAGCACACCAACGGCAATGGCTGCATGAAACGAATTGTTTTCACCACGCTCGTCAAATATCTTGATAGCGAAAACCGTACTCGAAAAAGACAGGGCAAAAGCCAGTGTCCAGGGAGCTAACCAGGATTGCGTATCAAGCGGCGCATAGAACATACCGACCAGCATGATCAGCGCAGCAGTCAGGGGTACAACAATGAGTAATTGCAGTAGAGCAGTACCGAAGATATACGGTTTTTTAAGGACTGATAACCGTAACTTGAGGCCGATAGTGAACAACAGCATCGTGATGCCGAAGTCAGCCAGGGGTTTGAGTTGTTCAAGCGAGCCGAAACCGAGGCCACTACACAGGAAACCAGCCACTAAATAACCAATAAGCGGCGGATAGCCCATGGCTCGCACAGCCAATCCGGCAAGTAGAGCCAGTAGCAACACTAATGCGCTCATGGAGCTAGCCTGTTGTTATCTGTCACGGCTGTACTCTACATTCCCGTTAATGACTGTTGTTAGAACATGCACTGTTGACAACTTATCTGCATCCAGTGACAGAAGATCATCTGAAATCACCACTAAATCTGCAAACTTCCCTACCTCAAGTGAACCAACAGTATCATCTACAAAATGTTGCCACGCCGCATCAATCGTTATCGCCTTTAAAGCTTCCGGCGCAGTAAGACGATGCTCAACACCCAGTACTCGTCCGCCATAGGACCGCCGCTCTGCTGCATATTGCAGAATCGCGAATGGATCGACAGGTGTCACCGGTGCATCACTGTGCAGGCTGAAACGCAATCCCGCGGCTTTTGCCCAGCCTGTAGGACTTAAGTGCTGTGCTCTTTCCGGGCCAACTACATGCTTGGCATGCCAGTCACCCCAGTAGTAGACATGCGAGGCGAAAAAGCTAGGCACGGCGCCCAGCATTTTCATGCGTTGAATCTGATCATGGCGTGCTGTCTGTGAATGAATAATAAGCGTTCGATGATCAGTGTCGGCACCGACACCCGCGCTCTGCAAAGCATCCAGTATCAGTTCAATCGCCGCATCGCCATTCCCGTGCAGAGCTAACTGTATACCCTGATCATGGTAGTGCGTGATCTTTTCGAGTAACTGCACAAAGCTAAGCAATGCATCACCGCGATTTTTACCAACAGAGCTACCAACAGAGCTACCAACAGAGGAAGCCTCTGATGAATGAGCTTGCGATACACCCGGTCGATTAAAAAACGGTACAGACATAAAAGCGGTGAAACCCTGTGGACTGCCATCCACAATGATTT
>CAYPMR010000070.1:0-3205 GCA_964411665.1 uncultured Granulosicoccaceae bacterium
GGTGGCACGTTTTTTTTTCGTCTGAGCCAAGTGTGTTCCGCAATGACGAGATCTAAAAACCAAAATCCAGCCGGTACTGAGCTGGATTTCACTACCGCGACCCACTGTTCTCAATGGGTCAGTTCCGCAGATAATAGTTTAGCAGACCACTGAACTAAATCAGCTGATTTACGGGACCGTCGCCATCTTTATATACAGCGCGAAGCTTGCCCTCTGAAAGCACCAGAGGCTGCGAATAAAGACTGTCTTTACGTGCACGAGTCCATGATAATAGGGTCAATTAGGCAAACCGGAAGCAACATCTGCAAAGAACGAAACGAGATCCGGTTTACCATAGTATTAAGACAAACGAACAAGACAAGGTAAAACATGGCCAACACCAAGCACTGCAAACTACTAATTCTGGGATCCGGTCCAGCAGGCTATACCGCAGCGGTCTACGCGGCACGGGCCGCGCTCGATCCGGTTTTAATAACCGGTATTGAGGTCGGTGGACAGCTAACAACGACAACCGATGTAGACAACTGGCCAGCAGATGATCAGGGCGTTCTGGGTCCGGATTTAATGGAACGCTTTCGCAAGCATGCCGAGCGCTTTGATACAGAAGTAATTCAGGATCACATTGCCAGCGTTGATCTGAACACCAGACCGCTGAGCCTTCAAGGAAGCGATACCACTTACACCTGTGATGCCTTGATCATTTGCACAGGCGCCAGTGCCCGTTATCTCGGCTTGCCATCGGAAGAGAAATTCAAGGGACGCGGTGTCTCTGCCTGCGCAACATGCGATGGTTTTTTTTACCGCAATAAAAAAGTGGCCGTTATCGGTGGCGGCAACACGGCAGTTGAGGAAGCACTCTATCTGTCAAACATCTGCGAAGAAGTGGTACTGGTCCATCGGCGCGACAGCTTACGTGCAGAGAAAATCATGCAGGCGAAACTGTTTGAACGCGAGAAAAACGGCAATATCACCATTATGTGGAACCACGTGCTCGATGAGGTTGTGGGGGACGACAGCGGTGTAACCGGTATGCAAGTCAAACATGTCGATAGCGGTGAAACAACGGCGCTAGACCTGCTGGGTGTTTTCATTGCTATCGGACACAAACCAAACACCGATATTTTCACCGGACAGATGGATATCAATGGCGGTTATATAAAGGTAAATAGCGGTCTTGACGGCAAAGCTACCGCCACCAGTATCGAGGGTGTATTCGCAGCAGGCGATGTCATGGATCATGTTTACCGCCAAGCCGTTACCTCAGCAGGCACAGGTTGTATGGCCGCACTGGACGCAGAGAAATATTTGGATTCCCTAGACTAACACTTGGATAGGTGATTTTCTTCAATCAACCATTTGAATTACATACATTTTTTCCAAATAGGTTTTGAATATGAAATTGATAACAGAAAAATAGTGGGATTCAACAATCAGTTGATACATTGATCAACTTGTGAACAAATACCTTAAATACTGTGACGCCCGTTAATATTTTATTGTCGCTTATAGAATAATATTTCCGATTTCTCAATATCGAGTAATCGTTGTGGCTGTACTTACGCGGATTTTAAGAAGGACATTTTTAGTAGTATTACTGATTTTCGGTAACAGTAAATTAAGTCTCGCACAGAGTTGGCAAGTTCTATCTCCACTTAATCACCCACGTTTCGAAGCGTCCACCGTTCAGTACGACGAAGATATTTATGTTTTTAACGGATTCGGTCCAGGCGTAAATATTGAGCCTACTGTTGAAAAATTCGACGCTGCAACAAAACAATGGTCTGTTGTAAGTAGAACCTCGGCTTTAGTAGGAAATGCTGTTACCCATAACGGCATAATCCGAACTGGCAATGAAGCCTGGGTTATAGGTGGTCGCAAAGGTTCTCATCCCGGTGCAGTCTCCGATCTAGTCTGGAAATTCAATCTAAGCAATAACAGCTGGAAAACGGGACCGAAACTACCTGTACCAAGTGCAGCCGGGGGTGCTGCCCTCGTGAACAATCACATTCACTGGATTGGCGGGCTGGATCCACAAGCCAGATGCGATGTACCCAACCATTTTGTCTACGATTTAAATTTGCCCAGTGCGGGCTGGCAGGATATTTCCAGCGTTGCTGGCATGCCTCAACCAAGAAACCACTTCGCCACCATTGTTCATGAAGGTTTGATCTATACGATCGGTGGTCAGTTTGGCCACGATAATTGCCCTGGTAAACCCGCACAAGATACGAATTTGGTTCATGCTTTTAATCCGCAAACCAGGCAGTGGACTCGAAAAGCCAATCTACCTATGCCGCAGTCTCATATAGAACCCTCCACATTCAGTTACGGCGGCGCGATATATGTGGCCGGTGGTGAGACTAGCGGGAACAAAATTCATCGTTACGATCCTTCTAGAAATATATGGGAATCCGTTGGAGACTTGCCAGAATCACTAATTGCTACGGTTGCAAGGGTTATAGACAACCGCTTGGTTCTAGGGTCGGGTGGCGCGCCAAATTTTCGTTCACCAACCGTTCGTGCCCATTCCACTGATATGACACCGCTACTATTACCAAATACTGTAGATAACGAAACAGAGGTGATGGCAGATACAAACAGTGAAAGTTTGTCAGATAACCCCGACAATTCAAATGCGACAAGCGGTGTAGGGGATGCGCTGCATAGCGCGGTTGGATTAAACGAATCATTGCTTAGTCTGGAGGCTGAATATTTCGATACCGACAATGACACTAATATACATAGTTGGATAACAACCGATCTTAATGGTTCTAGTAACAACGCCGCGGTTGTGACAACACCCGATATAGGGCATTTATCACGTACCGCAGCCAATAGCCCTGGACTCTCTTACTTCGCTTTTTTTGATCGCCCCGGCATCTGGTATGTTTGGGTACGAGGATGGGGAGATACGAACTCTGCGGGTGAAGGTCGAAGTGACAGTTTGCATTCAGGCCTAAACGGACAGTTATCCCTAACCGCCGATAAAATAGATATGTTTCCCGTTGGTTGGCACTGGTCGAATTCCACGCGTGACAATGCCAGAGCGACTTTGTCTGTACCAACCAGCGGCCTACACGCTTTAAATCTATGGATGCGTGAAGACGGATTGTATATAGATAAGATCGTAGTCACGACAGATCCAGACTATGTACCTACTGGCACCGGTCCGGCACATAATGATGGTGCATCATTGAACGAATCT
>CAYPMR010000070.1:3305-16053 GCA_964411665.1 uncultured Granulosicoccaceae bacterium
GGCCCTGCTGAAACATTCACTGCAGACAACCAATCCGATAATAACTCGATCAACAGTAACGAAGCACCAGACACTGATAGTTCAGCAAGCTCACCTCCGATCGATAGCGCAAGGGCCTGGAGTTTTCTCTCTACCTCCGACGCTAGCAGCGTAGTTGCTCGGCACGAAGCTGGCGGTGTTGAATTCGATGGCAAACTGTTTGTCATTGGCGGACGTGGTATCCGCGCCGTTAGTGTTTTCGACCCAGCTATGCGTTCATGGGAACATAAGTCTCCACCGCCAATGCAGATTAATCATGTACAGCCAGTCGTATACGACGACAAGATATGGTTGATAGGTGGGTTCTCCGGAGATTTTCCGAATGAGCAACCTGTTGCGGAAATATTAAGCTATACACCGTCAACTGATACCTGGTCACAAGAAGGTGTTATACCGGTTGGTCGCAGGAGAGGATCAGCAGGCGCAGCGTTCCACAATGGCCTGATTTACATTGTTGGGGGCAACACGAATGGACATAACCCAGGTGCCCAACCCTGGTTTGACAGCTTTAACCCGGCTACTGGTGAATGGCAGATACTGCCCGACGCGCCATCATCGAGAGATCACACAACAATTGCTATCAGCAACCAAAGGCTGGTGGTGGCAGGTGGGCGTCAGACCGCATTTCCAAATACATTCGGAAATATGCTTGCGGAAACTGATGTTTTTGATTTCCGTACCAATAGCTGGTCGGTAGGCAGATCTATTCCTACTATGCGTGCGGGTACAATGACCGTAAGAGTTGGTAACGAAGTGGTGGTTATTGGAGGAGAAACAGCTGAACCCGGCTTAGCACAAAAGGAAGTGGAAGCCTACAATGTAAATTCGAATTCCTGGCGGTCACTGCAATCTTTAAATGTGGGGCGCCATAGCGGTGCAGCTGCGATTGTAAACGGGCAGATCCATGTGGTTTCCGGTAGCGAGAGGCGCGGTGGTAGCCCTGAATCTGTGGTACACGAAGTCTTGCCTATCGCACCATAGTCCTAGATCTAGTCATCAACTCTAATTTGTGTTTACGATTTTTACTACCATAGCAAACGAGGTAAAACATACTCATATTGGCGGTGAGGGTTCCGCAGTTTGTTGTATTGGCTGGCATAATCACTCAAAATCTTCTTTTCGCAAGCGCAGACTCGCAGTCTGCATATTCTTGAAGGTAGGCTTGAGTTTCTGATTTTGAAAAACAAAGACGAACAACAGCTGCGCGTTGAAATCAGCGACTCGCTGGATCATGTCGACGGCAGCTACTGGAATCGTCTCGAAATCGATGGCAATCCTTTCCTGCGTTACGAATTTCTACACGCTCTTGAGAAGACCGGTTGTCTCGGTAAGGCAACCGGTTGGTATCCACGTTACTTCCTGATTCGACGCGGTGAGATCAACTCACCCTGTGTTCTTACAACCGAGGATACAACAGACAATGCAGACGATGAAGATGGCAATAACGCCGGTGTAGATTCTCCACCAGCAGGCGAGGATCTGATCGCCGCTTGTGCCTGCTACATCAAAACCAATTCTTTTGGTGAATTTGTATTCGATTGGGCCTGGGCCGATGCTTACGAGCGCCACGGCATGTCCTACTACCCGAAGCTCGTTGGTGCGATACCGTTTACGCCGGCAAGCGGGCCTCGCCTGCTGGTTAAACCCGGTGAACAATCCGAGTTGCTACAAACACTACTCAGCAAAGCCGTGCTCGCCTATTGTCGCGAAGAAGATTTCAGCAGCATGCATTGGTTGTTTGTGACTGAACAAGAACACGCTCAACTGGTCGCGGGTGAACACCACTCGCGCCTGGATTGCCAGTACCATTGGCAAAATGACAACTACACCTCTTTTGATGACTTCCTGTCGAAATGTAACAGCAAAAGACGCAAGACCATTCGTCGCGAGCGGCGTTATGTCACTGATGCCAACTTGCGTCTGGAACGACGCCTGGGCTCTACTCTTACCTCAAAAGAATGGGCATTTGTGCACAAATACTACTGCACTACTTTCGATAAAAAATGGGGTACTCCTTCACTGACTCTGGCCTTTTTCGAGCGAATTGGTCAGCAATTTGGCGACAATTGCCTGATTGTATTTGCCTATAGCACAGGGGATGACCCCATTGCCGTATCCGTCATGTTTTTTGGTGAAACAACGCTATATGGCAGATATTGGGGTGTTGGCGAGGATCACCATTGCCTGCACTTTGAAGCATGTTACTATCAAGGCATAGAATTCGCGATAGAGCGAAAACTGCTACGATTTGAACCAGGTGCTCAAGGGGAACACAAGATTACCCGCGGGTTTGAACCCGTCATGACATATTCTGCTCACTGGCTTGCGGACCCAGGCTTTAGCGATGCCATTGAGAACTATCTTGCACAGGAAAGACCGCTGATAAGGGAGCGGCGTCAGGGACTTGAGCAACACTTGCCGTTTCGCCTGGAAACTGACAAATCAACCGGTAGATCAGGCAAAGGAGGCACACAGTCAGAGAAGGTTCAGCAAGACTCTTTAGACTGACAATTAGCACAGTGATGCAGGTACACAAAAGAACAGATATATACACAGCGCGCCACCTAAAAAATACGACATCACAGACCAGACCGTAGCGAAAGAGCCAAATGCCGATACCATTTTTATCGCCAGACGACGAGACGACCGATTTTCCGGCCGTCGAAGATGCGTTGCAGGAACCTAACGGCCTGTTGATGGCTGGTGGCAACCTGAGCCCGCGTCGCCTGTTGTCTGCCTATCAAAGTGGCATCTTCCCCTGGTACGAAGAAGGTGAGCCCATACTTTGGTGGTCACCTGATCCGCGCTGTATCTTGCGGCCGGAAAAATTCAAAATCAGTCGCAGCCTGCGTAAAACCATTTCCTCCGGACGCTTTACGATGACCGAAGACAAGGCGTTCAGGGACGTTATGATCAATTGCGGCAAACCCAGAGTGGGCAGCGCCGGCACTTGGGTAAGTAACGACATGATCGACGGCTATTGTCGACTTGCGAATTACGGCATCGCCCGCTCCGTAGAAGTCTGGAATGGCGAACGACTCGCCGGCGGCTTGTATGGTGTATCACTCGGTAGTGTGTTTATCGGCGAGTCCATGTTCTCAGCGGAAAGAGACGCTTCCAAAGTAGCACTCGCCCATCTGATCTCCAGCCAGCGTTACAGCCTGATTGACTGTCAGTTGGAAACCGCCCATTTGCGCAGTCTGGGTGCAGAATCCATCAGCCGCAAACGCTATCTTAAATTGTTGGAGCGCGATGGCGGATCGAACACCGATCTACTCGGCCTGATCAAAAAAGCCAAAAAACCATCCGGGAAAAAGGCTCACGATGAGAACGTAATTTATTTGCCATTCGATGCAGTGGAAAACAGAAACACCGCGGCAGACGACCCTGCCAGCGGTGACTCCAACAAGAAAACATCCTGATCACATCATCCCTGGAACAGGGCTAAGCGCCGTCAGCCAAAACATACTCAATCAATTCTGCTAACTATCGCCGACTTGACTGCGTTCAGTTCAGCATCGACCGTTAAAACAGAACCCTTACACTGCTCTATGGCAATGTCACTGTCTTTAAGGCCATGACCGGTTACCGTGCAAGTGACTACGCTGCCGTCTGTAATCTTGCCCGATTCTATATCCCTGACCGCCCCACACACTGAAATAGCTGATGCAGGTTCGCAGAATATGCCTTCACGATTTGCCAGTCGTTTTTGCATGGCTAAAATCTCAGTGTCTGTGAATTCATCAAACCATCCACCGGATTCATCGACTGCCGCTTTGGCAAGTTCATAACTTTGCGGGTTACCAATGCGGATGGCGGTTGCAACGGTTTCAGGGTTTTCAACTTTTCCGTTGCGCAAAAAAGGGGCAGCACCACTGGCCTGATAGCCAAGCATGCGAGGCCGGGAATCTGCGATGGGTTGTGTCAGATAAGGACACTGACCATTACACAGGGTGCAAGCAGCTGTGTTGTTGCCACTGGCTTCGCAGTAACCCATCCAGTAGCCCGAAATATTGCCGGCGTTACCGACCGGAATGCAGTGATAGTCGGGGGCTCGCCCTAATTCTTCAATGATCTCGAAAGCCGCTGTTTTCTGGCCCTGCAATCGGTAGGGATTGACTGAATTGACTATCGCCACAGGTGTCTCTTCGGCGATCTTTTTGACCAGCTCCATACCGTCATCAAAATTACCTTTTATTTGTATGATGACAGCCCCGTACATCATCGCCTGCGCGAGCTTGCCCATGGCAATTTTGCCTTCCGGAATTAGCACGAAAGCGGTCATGCCAGCCTTTGCGGCATAAGCCGCTGCTGCAGCCGAGGTGTTACCGGTCGATGCGCAGACCACTGCCTTGGCACCCGCTTCGGCCGCCTTGCTAATGGCCATCGTCATGCCTCTGTCCTTGAACGAACCGGTTGGGTTCAGTCCTTCAAACTTGACGTATAGCTTTACCGAGCTACCAATATCTGCGGGAATGTTGGTCAGTTGGATCAGCGGCGTATTGCCCTCGCACAGACTGATGCGGGGCGTTTTCTCGGTTACGGGTAAACGATTGCTGTAGCGATCGATCAGACCCGTATATTGACTGGACATAAGTGTTGATAGCAGGTGCAAGGCTTAAGGATTGGGTTATTATATCCTCAGTATGAAAATGCATCTGGAAAAAAGTAACCGACAACTCATAAGCAACTACGGTCCGGGCAACATCAGTGTCGACGGCAAGAGCTACGATCAGATGATTCTGGTCGGTGAGACAAGCGCAGAGATTTGTGATTTTAAGGGACCTGTCAGTGCACTCACCCTTGAACCGCTGCAACCACTGATCAGGCAACGCCCCGAAATTCTGATTCTAGGCTCGGGTTTAAACCATGTTTTTCCGCCAGCCAAACTGATAGCGGAACTCGCTGCCAGCGGCATAGCTCTGGAAACCATGACGACAAGTGCAGCCTGCCGTACCTACAATGTGCTGGTGGCGGAATTCAGGGATGTGGCTGCAGCATTGCTGCCGATGTAACGGTTGTTGCTGACGATATAGTTGTCGAGGTTGCTAGAAGCCATCTCAAAATTAGAGACTATGCGTCACAAAAAGGCGCATACCGACTGAGTAGCGCGGTGTAAATCTAATACATGAGCAACGCAGTTGTGGCGTACAAGATCAATTTTGTGACAGTTTCTAGAAAAATAACGTGCCAGGAGGGGATTAACCCTGCGGTACAGGGCAGCAGAGAACTGCCCTGCAAAGCAGGTTTTTTTATGCGCTGATCAAGCCATAAAGATATTTTCAGCAGAATACCCATTACCCTCAAGGATTCTGCGAAGCCGCCGCAGCGCTTCCATCTGTATCTGTCTTACGCGCTCGCGTGTCACGCCCATTTCCTGACCCACTTCCTCAAGCGTTGACTTCTCGTGACCGTGCAAGCCAAAGCGTCTGACCAGCACCTCGCGTTGTTTTGATTCGAGTTTATCCAACCAGTCGTTGATATTGGAGTTAACCCGTTCATCCTGAAGGATCATCGACGGATCAGTGTTGTTTTCATCAGGAATGATATCAAGCAACGGGCGCTCGCCATCTTTACCAATAGCTACATCCACCGAACTCACGCGATCTCGCAGTGCCAGCAATCGCTCAACATCTTCTACCGGTTTATCGACTGTCTTGGCGATATCATCAGCGGTTGGCTCACGATCCATCGTTTGCTGCAAACGACGCTCGGCCTTTATGTACACATTCATCTCTTTGACGACATGTATCGGCAAACGAATCGTACGTGTCTGATTCATCAAACCACGCTCGATAGTCTGACGTATCCACCAGGTCGCGTAGGTCGAGAAACGAAATCCACGATCCGGATCGAACTTCTCTACAGAATGGATAAGACCCAGGTTTCCTTCTTCGATTAAGTCAGCAAGTGCCAGCCCGCGATTCATGTAACGTCGGGCGATCTTGACCACCAATCGTAGATTGCATGTAATCATTTTTTTACGCGATTGCTCACAGCCAGCTTGTGCAAGACGCGTGTAGTGCTTTTCCTCATCTGCCGTCAGCAGTTCAGAAAATTCGATTTCTTTTAAATAAAGCTTGGTTGCATCCATTTCTTTCTTGGACACATCCTTGAGCTTGCTCGCGGTGATCTTCTCTTCAGGTGCATTGTTAGCTGGATCCTCAAGCATCAAATCCTCACTGGGGTTGAGCTCCTTGGTACCATCTTCCGCTTGAACACTCTTTGCCATGTTTAGCTCCACAATTGGATAACGACCGCCGTTCGCTGCTTTTTTCTCGTCAGCAGGTAACAGCACGTATTTATTCTTATTTTGTACAAGAGCGTCGTCCCACGAGACACCCTGGCACTTGTACAAAGCTGGCCCATCCCTGTATTTAACAAATATCCGATACAACTATTGCCGGGGTAAAACTTTTAGCGGGTTTACCGGTTTCCCGTCTTTTCGAACTTCAAAGTGCAGTACGGATTCACGTTCCGTATTCCAGCCTAAGCTGGCGATGTCCTGACCGGCTGCAACGTATTCATTTTCAGTAACATAAAAATCTTTCAAGTGTGAATAGGTGGTCAACAACCCATTCGCATGACGAATGATCACGAGGTTGCCCGAGTTCGACAGGTCACGACCGGTGTACTGAACCGTCCCGGCGGTTGCTGCAACGACATAGTCACCTGGTCTTCCTGCGATATCGATCCCCTGCCCATTCAATCTCTCTGGTGCATAATCCCGAACCACATTGCCCGATGCTGGCCATGCCCAGACACCACTCCCTTGACCTGCTGGCTTGGCCTCCGACAGAGGTATCGCGCGTTGTGTGCCAACACTTTCACCGGCGAGTAACTGTTCCAATTCCTCTTCCGAAATTATGTCTTCGCGCAAACCCGTATCACCACGATAGGATGCTTGTATCTCGACTTCCTCCCCACCCTGGGGTATCACCTGTTCACGCCAATCGACCGGAAATCTGTCGGTGTGCTCCTCGATTGCTTGCACGGTTACGTCCGCCACAACCTCGTCGCGTTGCTCAATGGCGCTAGCAGCAGGACCTCTATACCAACCCTGTCCGGTAAAAGCCTGTTCATACCCATCAATCCCGGCATTACGCCGAATGATCAGACGTTCGCCGGGCAAAAGCTCCGGGCCAACGTGACGATTCAGGCTGGCCAACTGATCTACGTTAATGCGATAGCGAAACGCTATGGATTTCAGCGTGTCACCTGATTGCACCACATAGGTATTGGGCTGGAAATGCAGACTCTGCAACCCTTGTTCTACATCGGGCACACGTACGCACCCAACTACCATCATCAGGCAGACCGACAACCCTGTTTTCACCAATCCGCTTACCGAATTCATCGCGCACAACCACTTCCGGTTCTAACAATTACTGCTCTCGGCAATGCGCATTGCAACGACTCGCTTTTCGCGAATCGCAGAACCGCCACAACCACGGCACCAGAGCAAACCAGCACCAGCGACGATCACAGGAGTGAGCAAATTGACAAAGGCCTGCATATTTACGGCTCGACTATCGCGAGCGACGCCGTTTTTATGCTAGGGAGGTTTGTTTATCTCAGCTCTGCCGAAAAACAGTTGTTTTTATACGTAGTACTGTCTCTTTCACACAACAACCATGTGCGTCAGAGGATCAACACCTACTACTCTTATGTGTTTTATAGGACAAGAAAAGCGAGGTTGCAAAAAAAATTAGTCAAAGTTGCAATAAAAACAATGATAAAGAGACAACTCTTAATGCTTTCTGCCAGTCGCAAAAGTCTACCACTATTGGTATTGATGTAAATAGAATTTTGACGCTTATCTGCCAACCAAAGGCGAACAGCTAAAAATTGTGCAAGAAAATACAACGACACAGGAATTATTATTCCTGGTGGTAATAAAATCAGGGGTGACTAAGCGCGGGTTAAAAAACAATCAGCAGAAAATGCAGAGTTTCATGCAACGAGGTGTGTTGTTATTTTTTTTATTCTTACTGGCTAGTTTTTACCGGAGAGAAACGGCACAAACTTCACCGTCTGCAAATACTCGGTGTGAAAACCTTGGGCTGACCGGTAAACAACCGTCAGTGTCTGACTACCTGACTGCGCCCCGACTGGACAGACCAACAAACCGCCGACAGCGAGCTGTTCGAGCAGTGGTTCTGGAATGGTGGGCGGCGCTGCAGTAACTATAATGCCGTCGTAAGGCCCCTGCCCTGGCCAACCCCATGAACCGTCAGAGTAGCGCGTCATGATGTTGGTATAACCGAGCGCCCGATACCTTTCGCGCGCTTTCATCAACAATGAACGAATGCGTTCAACACTGTATACCGTACCCACCAGCCGCGACAGGATCGCAGCCTGGTAACCGGAACCGGTTCCGACTTCTAACACGTGGTTCATACGCCGGGCTGACATTAAAATTTCAGTCATACGCGCGACAATAATGGGTTGCGAGATGGTCTGACCCTCACCGATGGGAAGTGACGCATCTTCATAGGCGCGTGTGGCCATCGCCTCATCAACGAACAGATGGCGAGGAACACTGGCCATGGTGCGAAGAACAGATTCGTTCTCGATGCCCTGTTCATGCAGCCGCGCAACCATTCGGTCACGTGTTCGTTGGCTGGTCATGCCAATTCCAGCTATGTCAGTGTCATTCCACATTATCGAAAATTACTATCCAACCTGCATCGGCGCGATTATCACACCCGTAAAACAAAGCGTCATTAACTGTCTGCTAATAACAATTCAGAAAGTGCTGCGAATTTATCCAGGTTAGTCAAATCGGTTTGCAACGGTGTGATCGAGACAAAGCCGTTTTCTACTGCATGAAAGTCTGTTCCCTCAGACCTATCTTTTATCTCCCCTGCCGATCCCAATTGGTAGAGAGGATTCGTTTTGTTCTGCTCCAAGAGTGTAGCAGCTGCGGGGGGAAATCGACGGCCAAGTCGCGTAATTCTCATACCGGCAAGTTCGCTGTAGGCGATGTCTGGCACATTGACGTTCAAGACCGGACGAACATGACCTTCAGAAAAAGCTGATAACGCGCTGCCATTATCAGGCTCAACAAATTGACGAATGATATTGGCAACCGCTTTCGCAGCCGTCGCATAGTGAGTAGGTGCGAAACTAGCCATGGAGACGGCGATAGGTGGAAGACGCAATGCACGCCCTTCCATCGCAGCGCCCACCGTGCCTGAATACAATGTGTCATCTGCCATATTCGGGCCGTTGTTAATACCACTGACGACTATATCGGGCACCAAATCAGCATCTAAATCCAGTGCACCAAAGGCCACTTGCAGACAATCGGCAGGTGTACCGTCTACCGAATACAGATTGTCTTCATGCTGTGTAAAAGCAATTGGCTTATGCAGTGTGAGTGAATTACTGGCACCGCTGCGATTACCATCTGGCGCAATGACCCGTACACGACCCAGGGCCGTCAACTCATCTGCCAACACCCGGATACCCGGTGCGCTGTAACCGTCATCATTGCTGATAAGAATATTCAAAGACATGATTGTTGTATGCTTATGGGGTTGTCATATCCAGTTAAAAAGCATTGAAAATAAACAGTACATTCAAACCGGCCTGGTGGTTGCGTAATGCTCATCTGCAGACGCTTTGGGCCGGAAGAGTACGCCGTGTCAGTTTACCCGATACACTCACCGAGCGCCTTGATCTGCCCGATGGCGATTTTGTTGACCTTAACTGGAGTAAACGGATTGATGAGCCGTCAGCGCAGAATCGCAGCATAGTCTGCGTCTTTCACGGGCTGGCAGGATCATTAAAAAGTAGCTATGCCAGCGCTGCTTTCACCCGACTTGAGCAACTTGGTTTCGACGTTGTCTTTATGCATTTCAGAGGTTGTAGTGGCGAACCGAATCGCAAAGCACATTCCTACCATTCAGGCTACACGGCCGATATGGGTTATCTGATTCAAACCGTTCGACAACGTTACCCCGAAAGACGCATTCATGCAGTGGGTTATTCTTTGAGCGCGAATGCATTGCTTAAATACCTGGGTGAAACTGGTAAGGATAGCGCATTAACCAGTGCCGTCGCAGTTGCACCGCCACTGGTTTTAAAAGTAGGCGCAGAACGGCTTAATAAAGGCTTCTCGCGCATATATCAACACTACTTACTAAACGGTCTGAAAAAGCAACTAGCCACGAAGCGTGAGCGTTACCCGGATCTTGACTTACCGCAAAATGTTGAAGACATGAAAACATTCTGGGTGTTCGATAATGAAGTAACTGCACCGCTACATGGTTTTAAAGACGTACACGACTATTACACTCGCGCTAGCAGTCGACCCTATTTGCCAAAGATACGCTGCCGAACGCACATCATCCATTCGAGCGACGATCCGTTCTACTCAACGGCCGTTATTCCTGAAACGCAAGAACTACCCGATGGCGTTACATTTGAGATCACCACACACGGAGGGCATGTAGGATTTGTTAGTGGAGGTTCGTCCTGGAAAACGCCTTGGAAAATAAACTATTGGCTGGATGAACGCGTGCCTGAAATTCTGTTAGCCAATGATTACTAGACGATGATCTTCAGGCAGCTGAACGGGTGTTGATTTACCCCTTGATGTGTCTGGCGAGGCCTGCCTTCAAGGCTAGCACATGTTCATTGACGACAACTTGATCTTCGGATGTGATGTCTAAAAATGTCAGTCGGTAAGTATGCTGACTACCTTGCCCGACTTCCGGCGCATCTCCTGCACTGACAATACGACCAAGACAATTAACGCGCGCTAAACTCGGAAAGAGTGTCATGCGCAAGTTCAAAATTGTATCGACTTCAAGGACCTGATTGTCTGAAAACGCGAGACCCGAGGCTGATAAACTGACCTTGTGTGTGGGATGTTCTGATGGTCGGTCGCCTTGCAACAAAAGCGTGCGAATGCGCTCTTCCAACTGGTCAATATACATGGCCACTGCCGGGTACTGACTTTTGACATCAGCATAGCCTTCAATAACATATTTGTTGTGCTTTCTGACACGCTGGCGTGCCTGAGGATTTGTTCCAGCCTTGTGATCTGACTCTACACCTGTCGCGGCAGGTGGTGATGCAATAGAGAATTCCAGGCCAATGGCATCACGTACACGTTCACTGGCACGCTTCTCGACGAACAGATCATCATTAGCTGGCTCGGTACCTGTCACATTTACCTGCATTGTCACACTTCCCTCAGTTTAAGCTTCCTGCTACAGCAACCTCTAGAACATGCATACAGGTTAAAACGGCAAGCCGGCACAATCATACAGACAATGGACGCAAGCACCACGCCAGCCTCTATAGCAGCACGATGACATTTCACCGATTGGACGGCGCTGAACGATGCGTTATGATGGGAGTGCCTACCGATAGTGCACGCAAGAAACCCAAGTCCCGGTAGCTCAGCTGGATAGAGCGGCCCCCTCCTAAGGGGCAGGTCGGGGGTTCGACTCCCTCCCGGGACGCCACTTGCTAAAGTATTCTTTCAACAGGGATCTATACTGAACAGTCAGGTAACACCATGTCCTGCGGCACTGAAAGTTCTACCACTCTCTCTGGTTAGCTATCGCTCGTTCTGGCCCGTTTTCTACTTCGGCCAACTTTATAGATCACCTGTGCAAAGCATCTGTCTCAATCGCGCTTCTAAGTTAACCATTGACATGGCTGGGACTGCCGATGGGCGCTTATGGCAAGTGATCTCAATGCACAGAGATTGTCGTTATGCAGGAAATATAACCAAATACTTTTAGCTGGTAAATTCTAGCCTCTGATTATCTTAGATCGAAAGTGTTATCCGTTAGTACCATCATCTGCTGCGCGATGCACAGATTGTCTCAACACTCATGTGTTCGTCAAATCTTATTCGATGGAAGAGATGATTAAAAAAGTAGTGTTACATAAAATAATAAGTTACCGATCCTTATCTCGAATCACCAGCACAGGGTTCGCCACCACACACGTGATCTATGTTGCGATTAATGGATTTTTCGCAACCGGGGTGGACGCATGTCCCTGCAACGTCATAACCGCTATCAAATTTCCAGTGTTCGTCGCATCCAATAGCTCAGCACATGATATTACTTTTCCAAATCGTTAGTTCGTTTGAGATCCGTGAGTGCCACTAATTTCAAACCCGATATCTAATACGCGGTAGAAAAGTAATACCATCATTAGTTTTAAGTTACCGGATACAGCTTTAATATCGCACCGATTGATAAAAAATTACTACAACATACGACTCAGCGTGTGTTCGATAAATTATCATGGTAAATATTTTACCAACAATCAGGAATTACCAGATATCGTTTGAATAGCAAACGGAATAAACACTAGTACAGGGTTTCGTATGATTACGATGACTTTGCTTGTTTGTTTTCAGCTATAGTGTATTAGACCGAACTCTTCAATGGAATTATTTTCCAGCTCAACAAATAGGCAAAGTGATCATGGCATATGGAGCCACCATCAAATACAAATTAATTGGTATCTTTTTAGCTGCGCTGTTCGTCATTGGATGTTCGTCGGGTAATGGCAACAATCTTGATGCAAATGGCCAACCAGTTGCAGGTACACCACCGGATGCAGGTACACCACCGGATGCAGGTACACCACCGGATGCAGGCACACCACCGGATGCAGGCACACCACCGGATGCAGGCGCACCACCGGATGCAGGCGCACCACCGGATGCAGGCGC
>CAYPMR010000070.1:16153-18601 GCA_964411665.1 uncultured Granulosicoccaceae bacterium
CACCGGATGCAGGCGCACCACCGGATGCAGGCGCACCACCGGATGCAGGCGCACCACCGGATGCAGGCGCACCTGTAATGAGCACACCCTTTGGAACTATCCAGTCAGATGTATTCACGCCAATCTGTGCTGAATGCCATAACGCGGTCGGCGCTTCAGCCGGGCTGCGCCTTGATGAAGCCGGGTCTTTCGCTGCTATCGTCGATGTAGCCAGCACTGAGGTACCTTCGCTCATGCGTATAGCACCCGGCGATCCGGATAACAGCTATCTGGTTCAGAAAATAGAAGGTACTGCTGCAATTGGTGGACGAATGCCTCTCGGTGGCCCACCCTTACCCGATGCAACAATTGAATTTATTAGACAATGGGTGACAGATGGTGCACTGCCTGATACGCAAGAAGCACTGGCGTTTGCTCCTCGAGTCAAGTCTGTATCAATAGATCAGGATGTGACTCTCAACCGTTTGCCAGAGAGCATTACTATAGTCTGGTCAAGTCCGGTAGATCCCACCTCATTCAGTACTGCAACTTTATCCCTACTCGCAAGTGGTGGTGATGGTGTCTTTACCGACGGCAATGAAATAGAAATTGATATTTCTGTTGATAGTCTTGATAACGCCTATGTGACTAGGCTGCTAACTGATAGTCAGACATTGTATGCCGACACGTTTCAACTACGTATAGCTGGTGTTGGTGATGTATATGCTAGAGCTGCCGATGCACGTGGTATCGATGGTGATGGTGATGGTGTTGCCGGTGGCAGCTTTGTGTTTAATTTCAGCGTTGAATAATCAGAAAGAAAACAGTTTTTAAAAAGGATGGTCTGAAAAATTGATTAGATATACTTTGCTTATCTTAAGCACCTGTTTTGTTCTAGCTATAATGATTGTCAGTAGCCTAGCCCATGCAGAGCCCTATCTTGCCATCAAGACTGGTAACAAGTGCAGCAGTTGTCACGTAAACCAGACGGGTGGTGGAAAACGAAATGTAACCGGTGCCGTTTATGGTCAAACCGCCATAAGCGCTCGTCCACCAAAATTACTATGGGGCGGTAATCCTGGTAACAGACTTTCGTTGGGTACAGATGTGCGCGCCAATGTTTCAAGCGTCGATATACCCAATCAAAACAATGTATTTGCATTCGAGTTGGAAGAGGCTCTTGTCTACGCAGAGGCTGATCTGATCAAGAATCAGCTATCTCTGTATCTCGATCAGCGTGTTGCTCCCGGAGGTTCCTTTAATCGCGAGGCATTTGGCTTATACAAATTCAAGAGTGACAGTGGTAGCTACTACGCCAAAGCTGGTCGATTTTTCTTACCCTATGGCTTTCGTATAGAGGACGACACGGCTTTTATACGTCAGGCTACCGGATTCAACTTCGACAACCCGGATACCGGTGTAGAGATCGGTTACGACCGTAAAAATTTGACTGCAAATCTTGCTATCAGCAATGGTTCGCAAGGTGCAACAGAAACCGATACGGGCAAACAGATAAGTTTTCGATCAAGCTTCGTTGAGAGCGCCTGGCGGATTGGGGGCAGTATTAATTTCAATGATGCCGATGCGGCTGACCGAACCACTGGTGGTTTGTTTGGCGGTTTACGAACGGGTTTGATTCAATGGCTTGGTGAATTTGCCTTCATCCGGGATGACTTCGAAACGGGTGAAGAACGTGAACAACTCGCCTTATTTGCCGAAGCGAATATCGGTTGGCGCCAAGGTCATAATATCAAGTTAACCTATGAGCACCTGGACCCCGATCAGGATATTGATGAAAACGAACAAAACCGCATCAGTGCCATTTATGAGTTTTTTCCGATCCAATTCGTGCAGCTAACAGGGGGTTTGCGCTTTAATGATGGCATTCCGCAGGCTGACAATCAAAATACTAACGAAGCCTTCGTTCAAATGCATTTGTACTTTTAACATCAGTAATCTTTATTGTGTCGGCAATATTGATAAATTGCTTGGAGCATGTCTCAGAAATTGACTAGCAACTATATCTGCCACATTACTGATACGCCTATCTCGAGCCTTTAAGAAGTTTGCGTGAGTAAACCTGATGAAGGTTTGTTATGCAGACTAAACCGGTTCAGATCTGGTATCCAGTTTCTAATCGGCTTCGTCTATTTCTTCGATGCTTGTTGTATGGCCAGGTAGATCACTTTTCCGGCTCGGTCATCGTCAGGAAACACCTTGTAGTTGCGCGTAGCTTTTCGCACGACGCTGTTGAGTGATTCAATCGCGTTAGTGGCTTGTGCTATGGCACTGTGCGTTAAATCTTCTTCCAACAAAACGTAAATCTGGTATCTTTGCTCAAGGGTGAGCCACCTTTGCCACTTATTATGCCAGGAACGAATGGCGCTAATACTAGTGCGGATCATCCACTCTTTCTCGGCTATTGTGTTGCACTTGCTTTTTGAATTCGCCAATTGATATACGGTGATC
>CAYPMR010000071.1:0-18498 GCA_964411665.1 uncultured Granulosicoccaceae bacterium
CATTTCAAGTTTCTTTCTTTGAACTAGGTAACCCTCCCTCCCCTGACACGTCTCCAGGGGAGGTTTTAACTCTATGTTCCCTACCGTCATTCGTCGGCTTGGCCAGTCTATTTTTGTACTGGTGCTGGTCGCGCTGATTGCATTCCTTATTTTTCGCTTTGTAGGTGATCCGGTAAACAATCTGCTTGGGCAGGAAGCAACAGTTGCCGATCGTGCGGAACTGCGTGATCGACTTGGACTGGATAATCCCTGGTACATTCAATACGGGGATTTCGTTCGGCGAGCATTGCAGTTTGATTTTGGTATTTCGTATCGAACAGGTCTACCGGTTTCCGAGATGATCGCAGAGCGTTTACCTGCCACATTAGAGCTTGCGTTTGCTTCGGCGACTTTTGCACTAGTGTTAGGTGTCATACTCGGTATATACACGGCAATCAGAAGACAGGGCTGGTTAGCACAATTCATCCTGTCCAGTTCGCTCATCGGCGTATCGCTCCCGACCTTTTTAATCGGTATTCTTCTGATTTGGGTTTTCTCGGTCGAACTCGGCTGGTTACCGTCGTTTGGCCGAGGGGATACGGTAGACATCGGCTGGTGGAGTACAGGTTTTTTAACCTGGTCCGGTCTTAGTTCGCTAGTATTGCCAACCATCACACTTGGCTTGTATCAGATGACATTGATTATGCGTCTGGTCAGGGCAGAAATGCTTGAAGTCCTCAGGCAGGATTACATTCGTTTTGCCAGGGCGCGCGGCTTACCTGATCGCGTGGTGAATTTTGGTCATGCGCTGAAAAATACACTGGTGCCGGTAATTACCATTGCTGGTTTGCAGTTGGGTTTGATTGTCGCTTTTGCGATCGTCACCGAGACGGTTTTTCAGTGGCCGGGTGTCGGTTTGATGTTTATCAATGCGGTTTACTTTGTCGATATACCGGTGATGAGTGCCTACCTGCTACTCGTCGGTCTGGTTTTTGTTGTGATCAACCTGCTGGTTGATCTGTCTTATCTTGTCATCGACCCAAGAATCCGCGATGGCATTACCCACGGTAGCGCTAGCGCATGAAGCAATTCCTGGCGTCTGACTTTTTTTATGACTTTCGTCATTCTCCTGTGACGATTATTTCGTTCCTGATCATCTGGATTCTTTTTTTCTGCGCGGTATTCGCCGCATGGATTGCACCTACAAATCCATTTGATCCGGCAAGCCTCGATTTAATGAATGGCTTTACACCGCCGATGACTCCTAATGAGTTTACAGGACAGACCTTTGTACTTGGCACTGATGATCAGGGCCGGGATCTGTTTTCTGCCATACTTTATGGCTTGCGGGTGTCACTCTTTGTCGGGTTTCTCGCAGTGCTATTGGCAATGCTGATTGGTGTATCGCTGGGTCTCATAGCAGGATACATTGGCGGTTGGATTGACTCGTTCATCATGCGTGTTGCCGATATCCAGGTGACATTCCCATCCATTTTGATTGCCATGCTGATATTTGGTGTAACCAGGAGTATCCTTCCGCCGGATCAGCGCGATGAGCTTGCTATTTTTGTATTGATTATCAGTATTGGATTGTCTGAATGGGTGCAGTTTGCCCGTACCGTACGTGGTGCAACGTTAGTAGAGAAGGAGAAAGAGTACGTAGCTGCAGCGAAACTGATGGGATTGGGACGTGGTCAAATCATGCGTCGACACATTCTGCCCAACGTATTGGGCCCAGTGCTGGTCATCGCTACTATTACCCTTGCTCTAGCCATTATTGCCGAAGCGACCTTATCTTTTCTTGGCGTTGGCGCCCCCCCTACTGAACCCAGTCTGGGCACACTCATTAATATTGGACAGGATTATCTATTCTCAGGCGAATGGTGGATTTTGCTTTTCCCGGCACTGACGCTGCTTGCGCTGGCGTTGTCGGTGAACCTGTTTGGTGACTGGCTGCGCGATACCTTGAATCCCAGACTCAAGTGATTGGCAACGTGAATTCACCTCTACTTGAAATTCGCAATCTGAGCATAGAATTTCCCATGCGCCATGAAGTCTTGCGCGTTGTGGACGATGTGTCTTTCACAGTGGGTCGTGGGGAAATACTTGGTGTTGTCGGTGAGTCTGGTGCCGGCAAATCGATGACGGGTTCTGCAATCATTGGCCTTATCGACCCACCCGGTCGTATTGCCAGCGGAGAAATAATTTTCGAAGGACAACGAGTTGAGCAGAATGCGCAAACACTGCGTGGAAAACGCATCGGTATGGTCTTTCAGGACCCTCTAACCAGTTTAAACCCACTTCACCGGGTGGGTGATCAAATAGTGGAAACGATTCGAACACATCTCGCGGTTAGCGCTTCAGAGGCACAACAGCGTATGCATACTACGCTCGAAGAAGTTGGCCTCGACCCCTCCAGAGCACGGGCCTATCCGCACGAATTTTCCGGTGGCATGCGACAACGCGCAGTAATCGCTCTTGCACTTTGTGCAGAACCCGCATTAATTATTGCGGATGAACCAACAACCGCCCTCGATGTGTCAATACAGGCACAAGTGCTCGATTTGTTAAAGCGAGTGTGTAAAGACCGGGATGCATCGGTGATTTTAATCACGCACGATATGGGTGTGATCTCCGAGACGACCGATCGTGTCGCTGTGCTTTATGACGGTAAGCTCGTAGAGATAGGTGCGACAAATGATATTCTCAAACGTCCTCAACACCCCTACACCGAAGCACTTATTGCTTGTACTCCTACCATTGAAGACGGCTCATTTGAGCGCGATCTTGTTCAGATTGATCGAACCGGTACAAATGCTGATGACGGGGAATTCAATGTGCGTAACGCCCGATTAGTTGAAACTAGCGGACAGGTGTCGAGCGGTATTTTGAATGAGAACACGTCCCCCTTGTTAGTGGCGAAGAATCTGTCGCGCGAATTTGATCTCTCTGATCCGTGGGTGGTCAGAATGTTGAGCTTAAGTAAAAAGCGAATATTGCATGCAGTCTCTGATGTCAGTTTCGACATTGATCGCGGTACTACCTATGCACTGGTTGGGGAAAGCGGGTCTGGAAAATCAACGATTGCCCGTATGGCAGTAGGACTGCTGCCACCGTCTAGTGGCACAGTCACAATAGACGCCCATGATCTGAATGACAAAAATCTTGAGTCCAATGAGCGACAGGCCTTGCGCCGACGCATACAGATGGTGTTTCAAAGCCCATATGCCAGTCTGAATCCACGATGGCGAGTCAGCGCTATCCTCGCGGAACCTCTGCGTGCATTTGGGTTGGTAACTCAAGGGCAAGACGAGAGTTCACGTATAACGGAGTTGCTTGAGCAGGTCGGTCTATCAGCAAGCGATGCGCGTCGATACCCGCATGAATTTTCCGGTGGTCAACGTCAGCGCATCTCCATTGCTCGCGCCCTGGCATCAGAGCCTGATTTTATTATCTGCGATGAACCGACGTCGGCACTTGATGTATCCGTGCAAGCGCAGGTGCTTAATTTACTGAAACAGTTACAACGCGAACTGGGGCTAACGTATTTATTTATCACTCACGACCTGGCAGTCGTTGCGACCATGGCGAGCCGTATAGGCGTACTGCAGTCCGGCCGCCTGGTTGAGGAAGGTCATAGCGAAGCAATTTTTCAAAACCCGCAAACTGACTACACACGCATGCTGATCGATTCTGCACCACGTCTTTAGTATCGGTGAGGGTTCCCCCTCGCTCTTTTGGTTAGTAGTCAATCAGGTTAAGACGTTGTTTATGAAAATCGGTATCTGAGTTTCTAGTCTGCTTGAAGCGGGTTTGGTATTGACGCACGGTGGCCTTGGCTTTCTGCAGTGTCTGTACAGCCGGCGAGTGCACTTCGATGGATTGTCGGTGCCTTGTCATATCAATCACGTTTCGCACAACTACGTTTGTACGTAAGCGGTCGGTTGAGTAGTACCTTTTTAACTGTGATGGTGATTTTTGGTCGTTCTTTTGAGCGTTTTTATTTTTGCCAACATGAGTGAGTGGTGGAAAACTGCCATCCAGTGCCGCATCGTAGCTTGTTTCAAACTCATTCTCGAGGCGCCACAAGGTATCAGCATCAATTGCCGCGCCTATAGCCAACAGACGTGCACCCAGAAATTCCTCGGTATAGTGTGTTGATTCAATACCTGAGTTAAATGCTTCGATGCCTGTACTTGTAGATTCTGTCAGAGACCAGCTTAATTCTTTATCCAGGTTAAACAGACCCAGTCCGCGAATGGCGGGAAATTCTTGTTCGATAACGGACAGTGTTTTTTTAAACCATTGAGCCCGATTTTCATGCCTGTCACTGTTATCACCATATTGATTCCATTCAATTGACGGCGTGTCGGCAGGCTCCGTTGTTCCGTATTCTGCAATCAGAATAGGTTTGTCCGGATAATTAGTCACCAATAGATCGTAGGCCGTGGCAAACAAGTCCTGAAACGAGTCCCATTTTGTCCAGTCGTGATTGCTGCCCCAGTTATACCCGTCCAGTGATGTCCAATCGACGTAGTTATTTCCTGGGTAATAAAGTGTCATGTCATTGTGTTCGTCGAAGTCAATATGATTGGCGCTCCACACCCACTCAACGTGGTCGTTAGCATTGCGCTGGTTGAATAACTGATGAACATGACGCCAGGCTTTCACATATTGATCAGGGGTACCTGCATAGGGATACCAGCTACCGTTAAATTCATGGGCAAAGCGCAACAACACAATGGGTTTTTTGTGGCTCGGGTACGAGTCTATCCATGTAAACATCCCGTTGATCCAATCATCGATATAACTATCCCAGTCTCCTGCGATAATTTCTGGTAGTAAATTATCGCTTTGTCGATCAATATCAACAGGCATCCAAGTGATCAACGGAACCGCGCCATTGTTGAAAATATTGCTTGCCTGCCATTGCAGGTGACTGTTCCAATTGTGTGTAAAGGCGCTGAATACAGTAACGAATGCGAGGTCTTTCTTGCTGCTTTGATTGAATGCGATGATTTCACTGACATCCCAGGCATCACCTGGGACGTATGCACCTATCATGACTTGCGAAGTGGCGGAGGTGGATATCCAGGTGCCCGGGAAAAGCATCACGATTAAAATCAGCGTACGTACAGAGCTCATAAGAAATCTGAACTGTCTTGAAAATTGCGTCCAGGCAGTTGATCCAAAACAGGGAGTAATAGATAGGTAGGTTCCCCGGTAAATGAGAGTCTGATTCAATGTTGGTGTTGGTATTAATCAGGTTGCCAGCAGATTATGTAGTCTCCCTATGGATTGATGTCGGGAACAGGTGCAAAAAATTGAAGAATTTCAATACCGGTTGGTCAGGATTTCGACTGAATCACATTTACCATGATCTGACAATCGTTCTTCCCGATAACTTAATCAAGATCGGACCAGTTTGTACTCCTCGTCGTACAAACAATCAGTGCACACCTCTGCTTGATATTGCTCACCCAGAATACCAACGCTTAGCTTTGTTCCTATTGTGCTGTACTGCGGATCAACCAGCGCGTAGGCAATATTTTTGCGAACGCGGTGTCCGTAATCACCGGATGTAATCGAGCCAACCAGTTTTTTCTCAAAAAACACTGGATCTCCGCTATGCGCTGCTGCTATCTCACAATCGATGATCATACTCGCAAAAGCCTTGCGTGGTCCGTTGTTCATTTCTTTGAGTAACGCCTCTTTGCCTATAAAAGATTCTTTATTCAGATCGACAAAGCGATTGAGTCCTAATTCAATCGGGTCACGCTCATAGATAAGATCTGCCTTCCAGTGTCGATAGCCTTTTTCCATGCGCATTGATTCGGTGGCATACAGACCAAACTTTGACAAGTTGAATTTTTCACCAGCCTGATTAATCAACAGCCAGACAAGATATAACTGCTCATTTGGAACGTGCAGCTCATAGCTTAATTCACCTGAGAAACTCACGCTCATCGCAATACACGTGGCATGGCCGATGCTCATTTCTCGCACGTTCATCCAGCCAAAAGCACTTTTGGACCAGTCACAGCGCGGAGATAGAGATTGTAACAGTGCCCGCGATTGCGGCCCTGCCACTACCAAAGTGGTATGCGATGCTGCCATTTCAGTGATAGTCACTGTCTCGGGTTTGTGGCGATTGAGCCAATCGAGGTCATGCCATTGTGAGGCAGCAGCTGAGCCGTACCAGAAATGTTCTTCGTCGAGCTTTGCGATTGTCGCTTCGGCCAGTAAATGACCCTGCTCATTCAACAAGTAACACAGATTGAGCTTGCCAATCTTGTTAGGTATTTTTCCGCACACCAGTTGATCGAGAAATTTTTCTGCGCCTTCACCCTGTATAGAAAACCGATTGAAGCCTGATACTTCCATTATGCCAACGTTACTGCATAGCGACTGAATTTCTCTGGCGGCTAGTTTATTTGTGTCATTAAATCTAAAGCTGTGCTCATCTACAAAATCGGGTTGATCAGATGGTTTGAAACACAACACACGCTCCCAACCCTGTACAACACCCCATATGGCGCCAAGCTGATCAAGTGTGCCATACAGAGGTGTGGTGCGAGCCAGACGTGCCGCCGGACGATGTTCATGCGGCATGTGGTAATGAAATTCGTTTTGGTAGTCTTCTATTGCCTTTAAATTAGTGTGTTCCGTGTTAGCGTACTGAGTAAAACGTCTTGGATCGAGGCACCAGGCATCCCATTCACACTCGCCATGTACCATAAGTTCTGCAAGCACCTTGCCATGACCACCCCCTTCACCAATACCTGCTCTTAGTCCAATAATGCAATAGGCGTTTTCAATACCCGGGATTTGTCCTACCAAAGGTAATCCATCAATCGTATAGGTGATGGGCCCATTAACGACAGTGTGTATGCCTGCCGTTTGCAGTGCTGGCATGCGCTCGAAAATTCGTTCCATATTATCAAGGCAGCGATCAAGATCTGACGGGCATAAGTCCTGAGTAAATTCTGGATCAATACCGTCCATGCCAAAGCTTTTGCATTGCTGCTCATACACGCCCACCAACAAGCCCTTTTTTTCCTGGCGGCTATAAAAGTCTGAATCAGGATCGCGAATGATCGGCACCTGAAAGTCGAGTGCTTCTACCTCAGGCATGGTATCGGTTAAGAAATACATGTGCTCCATGGACGTTACCGGATGCTGCACGCCAAGCATCTGCCCGACTTCATTAACCCGATAGCCGCATGCATTGACTACCTTCTCACAAGTGATATCGCCATCTTTGGTGTGAACGATGAATTCACCATTGGATTTACGACTGATATCTTCCACCGGGTTAAAGCGAGACACTTCAGCCCCTGCCTTGCGCGCCTGTCGTGCCAGCGCCTGTGTGATGCCAGATGGATCGATATAACCATCAAGTGGATCCCACCAGGCACCGAGTATGCCGTCGGTGTTCAATAACGGATGTCGGCGACCAACTTCCGCAGCGTCGATCAGTTCCATCTCGACACCCATACCTAGCGCGACGCCGATATGGTGGTTATAGATATCCAGGTGCTCTGGCTTATAGGCTGTGCGCATACCGCCAGTGATATGGTAGTAAAACGGGTGATCTGCATCAGCTGCCAGTCGACGGTATAAATCGATACTGTGACGTTTAAGGCCAATCATTGTTTGATTTGCGCCGAACTGTGTGACTTGAGCGGCGGCGTGCCAGGTTGATCCGGAGGTCAACTCATCGCGTTCAACCAGCACTACATCTGTCCAGCCTTCCTGGGTCAGGTGATATAGCGTTGAACAGCCAGCGATGCCACCGCCTATAACGACTACGCGTGCATGAGATTTCACAGACTGGTTCATATGAATTCTGTTGAGTCCGAGTAGATAAACTTACGGCACATACCAAAAAATGATGGTCGCCGTAAAGGGGCATATTTTACTGAAAAATTGTGGCTGTCGGTACTAGTAGTCAATACCTTGTTGTGCATTGATGCCTTTCTGGAATGGGTGTTTGATCTCTTTCATCTCACTGACAAGGTCTGCATAGTCAATTAATTCAGGTTTGGCATCGCGCCCGGTCAGTATGACGCTGGTGCGATTGTCTCGAGCATCCAGACCACTGATAACATCATTGACATCAAGGTAGTCGTATCTCAGTGCAATATTTATTTCATCCAGTACGATGAGATCGTAGTCCCCACTAGCCATCATCTGTCGGGCTTTGCTGAATGCCGCCTGAGCAGCCGCTGTGTCGTTTTCAAGATCTTGTGTATTCCAGGTGAAGCCATCACCCATCGTAAACCAATGTATTTGATCCGGAAATTTCTCGAAGAACTGGCGTTCACCTGTTACCCATTTACCTTTGATAAATTGCACGACGCCCGTCTGATTGCCCCAACCCAAAGCTCTTGCCAATACGCCAAAAGCAGAACTGGATTTGCCTTTGCCATTACCCGTATGCACTAATATCTGGCCACGGTCGGGCTTAACATTACGGGCAGTTTTATCGCGTTGTGCTTTTTGCAGCTCGCGCATTTTTTCTTTATGGTTCTCGGCATCATTCATTTTTATTTTCCAGCGCCTGCTGTTTGAGGCGATTATCTATATAACGCTAACGCCCACATACTTATTTGAGCTCGTGTGGAAGTCCAGCCACCACCAAAGTGACATTGTCACAAACTTCAGCCAAGGCCTGATGAAGCAAACCGGCCTGATCGCAGAACAGCCGACTAAGCTCACCCATCGGTGTCACACCCATGTTGGTTTCGTTAGAGACCATGATTAAATCTCCGTTGAACTCACGTACAGCCTTGATCATAAGTTGGCGTTGCAGCTCTAGTGCCTCTGGTGAGGCGTCCGCGCTGCATAATTGGCTTAACCACAATGTCAGGCAATCGATGATCACACAGTGTTTAACGTTGCTTTGCGTAGACAGGGATTGCAGAGTTTCAGATAACAGCAATGGCACTTCCAGCAGCGCCCAGTGATCGGGTCGATCAGCTTTGTGTCTTACGATACGTTGTCGCATCTCGTCATCAAGCGCAAGTGCTGTTGCGATAACGGTGACCGGATAGGTGCTCTGCGATGCCAGACGCTCGGCGTAACGAGACTTTCCTGATTTGACACCACCCAGAACAAGTGCTTTCACAGGCTGAATACACCCCTGTTTATATTGCCAAAAACACTGTTTCCTTTGTTGGGTCTTTTAGTGAGCATCAATTGTCGGGAACCCAATTCATGGTCCGTAATACCGGCGTATCGTCATAGTAATCGATACAATTGATAGCACCGTAGCTCTGTTCGAGTCGAAATATCCATTCAGATTTCAGTCCAAGAGTTTGTGCCAGCACTATTCGGTTAACACCACCATGCGCAACCGTTACGATAGTCTGACCTATGTGACTGGATGCTAATTGAGTTACAAATTCAATGACTCGATCTGACATTTGTGCATAGCTTTCCCCGTTAGGGAATTGTATGTTGGTTGGGTGCATCATCCATTGCTGGTACAAATCAGGGTATTTGAGTTCAGCCTCTTCGTAGCTCAAGCCTTCGAAGTCCCCAAAATCCAATTCGGCCAGATTATCATCAACAATGACATCGAGCCCGCAAGCTGTATTGATGGCAGCCGCTGTATCCAGTGCTCTAAGTCGTGGGCTGGAATAGATTGCCTGAGGTTTAAAAGATTTTATTGATTGTGCAGTTTGTGCAGCCTGTTTAAAACCAGTTGGGGACAGTGCAACATCAAGTTTACCGTAGCAAAGCCCTCGCGCAGAATGCGCAGTTTCTCCATGCCTGACCAACAAAATCCGATGAGTCACTCCCGCGGGTAGCTGGGATGATTGCCATGCTGAATTCATGGCGCACCAGCAAGTATTGTCGCACCGGCGGCTAGTAACACAACTTCGGTTATTTCCGTGCTTGCACCTAGCGTATCGCCAGTGACACCGCGTATACGTTTATGGCAAACCAGAGCAATGACAAGAAACACGATCGCGCTTAGCAATATGACTAAGCCAATGTTAGCTCCTGCCAGAATTGTACCCACGACTATCGCAAACAAGACGGCGCCCGCCACTTCCATCGGGCCGGTAAACTGAGTGATTGATGCACCCGTACCGGCGGCCTGTCGGGCATAAGGCATAAGCCAGCCCAGACAGATGGAGCATCGGGAAAATACAGCGGCAACTATTATCCAGCGCCAGCCAACATCATGTGCCACCAATTCTGCTAATGCGACCACTCGTGTGCCCAAGGATAAAAACAGAGCGATTCCACCGTAAGTCCCTATTGTCGAATCGCGCATAATTCGCAGTACATCTTCAGTGGTTTGCCCTCCGCCAAATCCGTCAGCCATATCAGCCAGACCATCCTGATGCAACCCGCCTCCAATCAATGCCACGACAGCGGTTGCTGCAAGTGCCTGCAACAAAGGTGTTACTGATATTTGACCCAGTAAAAAAATAACTACAATTTGGATTGCAGCAATCAAACATCCTACGAGTGGAAAAAAAAGCGTTGAGCGCGCTACATCCGAACCATCAAATGGTTTATCCGGATTAACAGGTATCCGGGTCAAGAATGCGACAGCAGTCAAAAGGCGCCTGATCAAGTGGACTTATCCTCAACACCTGCAGAATCGAAAGTGGCCATTTGCGACATGATCGCGGCAGATGATTGCAATAGCGCCAGACTCAGACAGGCCCCTGTACCTTCGCCAAGCCGACAGTCCAAATCGAGCAGTGGTTTACGCTCAAGCGCTTCGAGCAGATACTGATGACCTGGTTCGGTTGATTGGTGACCACAGAATACATAGTCCTTTACCGCAGGACACATGCGCACTGCTGCCAGTACCGCAGCAGTTGAAATAAACCCGTCAGCCACAACCGCTATACGCCGCCGTGCAAGCCCGATACTTATCCCGGCGATACCTGCCAACTCAAATCCGCCCAACTTCTTTAACACGTCAAAACCGTTTGCGGGATCAGTATTGTTCAACGCGATTGCTTGTTTGATGACTCTAATTTTTCGCGCCAGAGTTCCGTCATCCGCACCAGTACCTCTACCGGTAATATTTTCAGGGGATAACTCCAGTAAAGCCGCTGTCACGGCACTGGCTATGGTGGTGTTGCCAATGCCCATTTCACCCAGTGCAACAGCCGTACTTCCCTGCTGGAAACAATGCTCGGCCATGTTGATGCCTGCCGCCATAGCCGCATAAAGTTGCTCATTATTCATCGCCGGGCCAGCACTAATGTCTTCAGTTCCTTTTGCTATGCAATGCGAATGGAATATATCGGACTCTATACCGGACAAATCACCATCAACACCCATATCAACTACCGCAAGCTCTGCCCCGACAACATTGGCAATCGCATTGATAGCGGCCCCACCAGCCAGGAAATTATGCACCATTTGCACTGTTACTTCGCGTGGGAAAGGTCCTAAGGAATGCGATTGCGTAATACCATGATCTGCCGCAAAAACGACTACCTGTATTCGCTCGACAGCGGGTGGGATTTGCTGCTGAATGCCACACAGAGCTGTGCCGATAGCCTCAAGTCGTCCCAGACTCCCGGCAGGTTTGGTTAGGGTGGCGTGAAAGGCAACGGCATCATCGATCGATTGTGGCGAAACCGTGTGGACAGCTGCGATGGTGCTTTCAACAAGCTGCTGGTTAACTGTGGTCATGGTGGCGCTTCAAAATAGCGACAAAATACCAGAAGATCGCTGTTGGTGCCGAATTTTTGTCTGAGTCTGTAAGCGCGTACGAGCCGGTTTGAAAACGAAAAGACTCTGTGTATTGCTGATCAGGTAAATAAAATTACTTTTTGATGTGAATACTATATATGATATGATATATCATTACATAATCTGCCCGTGTTTATAAGCCTCCTTTTTTGATGAGCATTTTTCCTATTCAGCAGCGTTCCCAACGGCCTGGTCAGAGCTCTGGATTGATTTTGGCTGGAGTGGGCCGCCGGCTTGTGTTTGCCGCTTGTATTGTAATGACGCTGTGGGCTTTTTTTTTCTGGGCAACGTTCGTGCAGGCCGGGCTATGAGTTACGCCGTAGCGTTCGATGACTATTCGCTTGGATACAATCGCAACCCGGCTGTGATACAGCTGCACACGAAAATTTCCAAAGGTAGTTTGACAGCTGTGGTCGGCCCGAACGGGGCTGGCAAATCGACTTTGTTAAAAGGAGTTGTGGGATCCCTCCCGCCCTTATCCGGAAAGGTATCAGTTGGCAGCAGCAAGGATATCTCCTACCTGCCACAACTGTCAGAGATTGATCGTTCATTCCCAATTTCGGTACATGAATTAGTCGCTATGGGTTTGTGGCGAGAACTTGGTGCCTTTAAGGGAGTTAATCGTTTACATCAGTCACGCATTGAACAAGCACTAGCGGCTGTCGGTCTGGAAGGATTCGAGACACGTCCGATCGGGTCCTTATCGGGTGGACAGGTGCAACGTGCACTGTTTGCCCGCTTATTGTTACAGGACTCGAAACTTGTACTGCTCGATGAACCGTTCAACGCGATCGATGCTGGTACTACTGCCGATCTGATCGATGTGGTTAAACGCTGGCACGGCGAGGGCCGAACTGTATTGGCTGTGCTGCACGATATAGATGCGGTGCGAGCACACTTTCCAGAGACGCTACTGCTAGCTCGAGAACTGGTGGCGCATGGTCCGACTGATGAGGTGCTGACAGCAGAAAATCAATTCCGGGCGCGCCAGATGTGCGAGGCCTGTAGTGGTCCGCCACATACTTGTGGTCGACATCCCGCCTGATGTGGGAGCTCTTTTTCGAACCGTTTGCTGATTTCGGATTTATGCGCAGAGCGCTGCTCGGTTGCATTGCTGTTTCGGTGGGTGCTACGCCACTGGGGGTATTTCTTATGCTACGGCGCATGAGTTTAACAGGCGATGCGATGGCCCATGCCATTTTGCCTGGTGCAGCAGTAGGTTATCTGGTCGCCGGTCTGTCTCTGGGTGCAATGACTATTGGCGGATTGGTTGCCGGTATGACGGTCGCCCTACTCTCAGGTTATATCACTCGTGTCACCGAGTTGCGTGAGGATACCAGTCTCGCTGCTTTCTATCTGATTTCGTTAGCGCTTGGTGTGTTGATTATTTCCACCCGTGGCAGCAACGTTGATTTGATGCATGTACTGTTCGGTTCTGTGCTGGCACTGGACAATGCTGCTCTGATATTGCTATGTACTATTGCCACATTGACAGTATTCCTGTTGGCTTTGTTCTTTCGTCCACTAGTACTGGAGTGTGCCGATTCGCAGTTCCTGCGGTCAGTCAGCGGGCTTAGCGCGACAACCTATTTTATTTTTCTGACGCTCGTGGTGATGAATTTGGTCGGTGGCTTTCATGCACTTGGTACGCTGATGGCTGTTGGGATCATGATATTGCCTGCCGCAGTGGCGAAATTCTGGGCACAAAGCATTACTGGTTTGATCTTGCTATCAGCGACTATTGCTTTGCTGGCTAGTTACAGCGGGTTACTGCTTTCGTATCACTTCAGTTTACCCTCCGGTCCGGCAATTATATTGGTAGCAGGCAGTGTTTATGTTGTGTCGTTAGTGTTCGGACTACAAGGTGGAATAGTGCAAAAAACGCGCACCGCCCGCACCATAGCATTATAAAAATCGAAATTATTAAAACTGGAATTGATATGTTTAAACGTTCAATACTATTAAAACTTAACGCTTTACTCGTTGCTTTAAGCACGATGGTGCTGCCAATCTCTGTGCAGTCACAGGAACCGATATCTGTTGTCGCCACCTTTTCTATTCTTGGAGACATGGTGGGGCGTATTGGAGGCAATGAGGTTGCTGTATCCACTCTGGTAGGTCGCAATGGCGATACACATGTGTATCAACCCACACCCTCTGATGCCAAAGCAGTAAAGAGAGCCGACATATTAATTACCAATGGGCTGGAGTTCGAAGGATGGCTGGATAGGCTGTCCGAGGCTGCTGCGTTTGATGGGATAACTGTGGCCGCAACAGACGGTATCGATCTCATTTCTCTTGAAAACCATGATGACGATGAGCATGGTGACGATGAACACGCCGATGATGAGTCCGCAGAAAAGCATGATGATCACGATGGCGACAAGGGTGAAGAGCATGGGGATGAACATGACGCCCACCATCACGGCGAATTTGACCCCCACGGCTGGTTGAGTTTGCAGAACGCGATTACCTATATTGACAACATTACTGCCGCGCTGGCCAAAGTAGCTCCGGAACGAGCAGCTACTTTTTATGGTAACAGGGCTAACTATATCGCTGAGATTGAGTTGTTGGATGGAGAAATCAAATCCATGATGGAAACGTTGCCGGCTAGTGCTCGTACAATAATTACGTCACATGATGCGTTTCAGTACTTCGGTCGAGATTACGGGCTAACGTTTCTTGCGCCACAAGGTCTCAGTACTGATAGCGAAGCATCTGCTCGTGATGTTGCGCAGTTGATCAAACAAATTCGTGCAGAAGGTATTTCAGCAGTGTTCGTTGAAAACGTAGCTGACCCGCGGCTCTTACAACAAATTGCTAATGAAACTGGTAGCACTGTCGGCGGTGAACTATACCCCGGTGCGCTTTCACATGAAAATGGCCCGGCAGCCACTTATCTTGATCTGATGAATCACAACGCCACGACTATAGCTACTGCACTGTATAAAAAACTATAAGCAAATCGTGACATAACCGTTATTCACATGATGAGCAAATAGGTGAATAACGGTAGGTATACAAGCAAGCGCGCTTACATAAGATAAGCAAACTAATCACGACTTTTAGCGCAATCGGCGCAAATACAATCAACCTCAATTTGTTCGCTGACAAGTTCAAACCCGGCACTTTCGACGTTGCGCTTTAATGTGCTCATTGTGGAGCGACTGATGTCGACTTCTTCAACCAGGTAGCACTCAGTACAAATTAAAAATTGCGGCACGGCATGATTATGGTCGCAAGCGATATGTGTACACGCGACGTAGCGATTTGCAAGTTTTAGTTTGTGTACCAGCTTTTCTGTTTCCAGAAACTCTAGAATACGATATACCGACATTGCTGGTATTGATTCATCCAACTCTTCTTTGCAGTGATCGACCAACTCGTAAGCTGTCATGGCGTGTTTGGATTTCACCAATCCCATTAACACTGTCTTTCTTTTAGGAGTGAGGCGGGTACCTCTAAGCTGACACTGCTTTTCGGCAGAATCAAGAGTCGCTTTTAGATTGGCCATCGGTACTGAAACCTCATATTACTAACACACGTTGCAAGCCAGTTAAAACCCGTTAGAGACATGACATTGATATGATATATTATATCAGTAGGATATCTTTGACACTTCCCCAAATCTTGCGAAACCGAGGAATGCACCAGATCATGAAACTTTCGATTGCTTATAAAGTGATACTAACAATCGCAGTCTACCTTGCCACGTGGGTAGTAGCGAATGCTGATACTAAAACTGACATAAAAGTGGCGGCTCCCTGGGAGATCTCGAGCACCGATCCAGCAACGGATGGCTATATCTTTCTGCGCATGGGGATTATGGAGACCCTGGTTAGTACTGATGCAAACGGCGCGCTCGTTCCTGGATTAGCTACACAATGGTCAGCCAGCGACGATGGCTTGTCGTGGAACTTCACTATTAGGGAAGCGACCTTTCATGATGGCACTCAATTAACGTCAGATGCGGCAGCAGCAGCACTAAATCGTGCCTTTGCCCTGCCTGGCCCTTTAAGCAAAGCACCTATTAACAGCATAGAGTCCAGTAGTGGCGATGTGGTTGTAACCCTTGATTCACCCTACTCCATTCTCCCTGCAGTTCTGGCGCATTCATCTGCTGTGATACCAGCACCCGCGTCTTTCAACAGTGAAGGAAAATCAACGGCTGCGATCGGTACCGGTCCTTTTAAAGTTGAAAAAATTACGCTGCCTCAATCAATGACAAGCTCTCGTTTTGATAACTATTGGGGCGAGCCTGCAAAATTGACAAATGCTAGCTATCTGGCAACAAAACGTGCAGAAACCCGCGCGCTCATGGCAGAAAGCGGTGATGCTGACTTGGTCTTTACGCTTGACCCTTCAGGCTTCAAAGGGCTTGGACAAGTTGATACTGTGGAAACTGTCGCCGTTGCCATACCACGGGTGATGTTGCTTAAAGTTAACACAGGCAATTCCAAGTTGAGCACACCTCTTCGCAAAGCACTAAGTATGGCCATCGATAGAGAAGGCATTGCTGCGGGAATTGTGCGTTTCCCCGATGCCGCAGCTACGCAGCTTTTCCCCCCTGCTCTGGATCAATGGCATGATTCATCTTTACCGGCGCTAACGTATGATGTCGATGCAGCAAAAGCGTCGTTGGCTGAATTAGGCTGGATACCAGGCGATGATGGCATACTCACTAAAGGCGGTGAACGATTCACCTTAACCTTACGAACATTTCCAGATCGACCAGAGCTCCCCTTGGTCGCGGCAGCTCTGCAAGATCAGTGGAAAGAGATTGGTATTGAGCTTGAAGTCAGCGTATCGAATTTCTCAGAAATTCCTGCTGGCCATCAGGACGGTACATTAGAGCTTGCCTTGTTTGCCAGAAACTATGGTGCTACCGCTGACCCAACAGGTACTGTGCAGGTAGATTTCGGCGCAGGTGGTGGCGATTGGGGAAGCATGAACTGGGACGCACCTCAAGTGGCGGATGCAGTTGCAAATATTGCTGCAAACGGCGAACCAAGCGTACGTAATCCATTGATCAAGTCTGTGGTTGCTGATATCCATAATGAGCTGCCCCTGATTCCGGTTACATGGTATCAGCACACTGTGTCGGTAGCCGCAGGTATGGAAGGTGTCGTGATCGATCCGTTAGAGAGAAGCTACGGCCTGCAATCCATTAGCTGGTCAAAATAACACTTATGGATGCGATACTCAGGATCACTGGCGCCAGATTGCTTCAGGCAATACTCGTGGCGGTGGTCGTGGGTATCGTCAGTTTTATCATGATGCAGGCATTGCCTGGCGATGCTGCTTATCGCATTGCAGCTGGTCGGTTTGGTTATGATGTTATGGATGCGCAGGCTGCAGAGGCTGTGCGACAAGAGTTGGGATTGGACAATCCGCTGTACCAGCAACTGCTGCAATGGTTAAAGCAACTGGCATCGTTTAATCTGGGTAATTCCCTGGTCAGTGGCAACCCTGTCCGGGAAGAAATATCTACACAATTGGGTGCATCGCTCAAACTTGCCGTTGCCGCTGTTTCATTGTCTTTGTTAATTGCCATTCCGGTCGGTTTCGTTTCCGGAACGCGCACTGGTGGGATAATTGACCGATTCTCGCTTCTATTGTCTATCGTATTGCGTTCCATCCCGGCATTTGCCATTGGTGTCATTTTGATGCTGTTTCTAGCCGTACAGCTCAAACTCTTTCCAGTGGCAGGTTACGGGGAAATGAAGAACTTTGTTCTGCCTTCCTTAGCACTGGCGTTAAGCCTGGCTGCAGTGTCCAATCGCGTTATCAGAGATGCAGTCGCAAACTCTATTAATAGCCCATGGTACAAATTTTCTCTGACTAAAGGCTTGAGTCGACCCGTCACATTACGACGACACGTGGCGCGTAATGTCGCAGCGCCAACCATTGCCTATATCGGTGTGCAGCTGGCTTTTTTAATCGAAGGCGTAGTGATTATCGAATCCGTCTTCTCATGGCCCGGCATTGGTCACGCGCTAGTGCACGCCATCTTTGAACGTAATGTACCGATGGTACAAGGTACGGCGCTGACCCTGGGATTGATATTTGTAGGTTTGAGTTTTCTTATTGATATCATTTGCCGAATTCTCGACCCCAGAGAATCAGCGTCCCGTACGTGAACACACTATTTCGTTTTCTGGGAATCACTGTGCTGTTGCTTATGGCAATGTTGGCTGCACTCGGCCCGGAAGCCTTTGATCTCGACCCTGCTAAACAGTCTTTAAGAAATACGCTGGTACCTCCCGGGTCCGAACATATTCTGGGAACAGATCATCTGGGTCGGGATATGGCCGCTCGCCTGCTCTCGGGAGCACGCTTATCTTTAACGCTTGCCTTGTTAGCTGTACTGACAGCATGCATTCCGGGCACGGCACTGGGAATAGCGGCAGCCTGGCGTGGTGGCTGGCTTGAACAGCTAACCAACGCACTGTCGAATTGCATACTGGCCTTGCCCGGATTATTACTTGTTTTAATGTTTGCAGCTATTTCACCCGGTAGCTGGTGGGTGCTTTACGTTGGCATCTCGCTGACCTTATGGGTTGAATACTATCGTTACTCACGACAACGATCTCGCACACTACTGGCTAGTCCTGCTGTGGAAGCATCCAAACTACTGGGTTTCGGGCCGTTACATATTCTAAGGCGGCATCTATTGCCAGAGCTGTTACCCGGGATACTTACATTAGCCGCGTTTGGTATCGCCTCCAGCGTGACGGCAATGGCTGCATTGGGCTTTGTCAGTGTGGGTATTCGACCACCAAC
>CAYPMR010000072.1:0-15613 GCA_964411665.1 uncultured Granulosicoccaceae bacterium
GAATTATCCCGCTACCGCTGCAGGGAGCATCGATCAGGATGAGATCGTATTGCTCGCCATCCCACCAGGATTCGACCTCAACCGCATCACCAACTTGCAGCCTGACCCGATCTTGCAGCTGCAAGCGTTCAAGATTCTGCGCAACTTTAGCGAGACGAGACTCGCTGATATCAAGAGCTGTCACAGTGACAGACTTATTCAGTTCAAGCAGGTGGCAGGTTTTACCTCCCGGTGCTGCGCAGGCATCGAGCACGCGCGGCGCGGTGTCGTTCGATGCACACAGACGCGTTAATTCCGGAGCCATAAACAGGCCTGCCAGTTGAGCACTTGCATCCTGCACACTAACCTGCCCCTCATTAAAACCCGGCAGCTTACTAACCGGCACAGGCTCCTCAAGAACCACAGCAGATTCGATCAACGAGTGTTGCTTCGATGCCATACCCTGACTTTCAAGCGTCTCCAGGTACTGCTCAACAGTGAGCGATAGCTGGTTTACTCTTAAGCTCATGGGTGGACGCCGGTTACCCGCCAGCAAAATCTGCTGCCAGTTATTTTTCCAATCCTTGCGTAAACGTTCGATCATCCATTGCGGATGAGCGAAACGAGCAGCGTCTGACGCATTCTCAAGATCACTAGCTGTGTCACTTTTATCTGTTTCAGGCTGGCTTCGCAGATAGTTGCGCAATACCGCATTGACTACTCCTTTGGCCCAGGGTTTACGCAGAGCTTCGACCGCCTCGACGGTCAAATCAATAGCCGCATGAGCAGCTATGTGTTGATACCTTAGTTGATAGATGCCTAGCAAGATAAGGCAATGGATATCGCGGTCCTTGTTACGCAACGGTTTTTGTAACAGTTGAGCAGCCAGATATTCAAGTGTATGAAAATGTCGTGATGTACCGTAGCTAAGCTCTTGCAACAAAGACCGGTCACCCATAGCGACCTGTTGTTGCATGGGCTCACAAAGCGTTGCCAGTGAGCCATCACCTTCGCATAGCCGAGCGAGTAAGGTCGCACAAACAGCACGTACAGGGAGTACGGTACCGCCAGTCGTCGATCGCGACATGACTTTGCGTCGCGCGCGGCTCATGAGGATGTCCGCGCAGCTTTTGTCGTCGCAGCGTTGCCCAGAACGCTACCGTTTACCGGATTGGCTTTGAGAAATTCTCTGACTGGCATCGCTTTCTTACCCGGCAACTGCACCTGAGTTAACTCCAGCCACGCATCACCGCAGCGTACAAGCATACGATCTGGCGAAGGTTGGAAAACATAGCCTGGCTCATCTGCGCGATTGCCTGATGCTGCGAGCGCATTCTCACTGGGCAATTGCGTTGAATCAGTAACCGGCAGGCTGCGCCAGATTCGCAATACACGGTCATCGAGTAAGGTCTGCGCTACGGGCCAGGGATTGAAAGCCATGACAGCGCGTTGCACGCTTTGCGCTGACAACGACCAATCGATATCAGCTTCTGATTTTTGCAGCTTGCGCGCATAGTTCGATGCATCGTCGTCTTGCACTTGGGGTGTTATTTCACCGCGACACCAGCCCGGCAATACATCCATCAATGCCTTAGCGCCCGCTTCTGCTACTAGATCGTGCAAGTCAGCAGTGGTGGTCGTTGGACTGATTGGGGTTTCAACGCACTGCAACACAGGTCCGGTATCCAGACCCTCTTCCATCAACATGATGCTTGCTCCGCTTACTTTGTCGCCGGCGAGTATCGCTCGCTGCAAAGGTGCGGCACCACGCCAGCGTGGCAACAAAGACGCATGAATATTTAAGCAGCCAAAGGATGGAATATTAAGCACCTGCTGCGGTAACAGCACTCCGTAGGCGGCCACTACCATGACATCAGGTTGGTACTTTTGTACAAGGTCGATGGCAGCGCTGGCACTGAAATCAAGCGGTTGTTCGATCGACAGGCTTTGGCTCAGCGCGTATTGTTTAACAGCACTGGGTATCAGTTTGCGACCTCGTCCGGATGGACGATCGGGTTGAGTGAACACTGCAACCACCTGATGCCCGGACCGCTGCAGGCACTGCAATGCCGGAACAGCAAAATCGGGCGTACCAGCATAAATCACTCGTAATGTCACAACGGCAGTTCCAAAAGATAAGGGATTACAGTGATCCGGGCACAGTGCTCACCGTGTCGGCAACAAAAAATCAGGTAGCGTGATGACTCAGTCAAACTGCTCATCGCGCTGAGCCTTGATCATCTTTTTTCGAATGCGATTGCGTTTCAACACAGACAGATAATCAACGAACAGCTTGCCATCGAGATGGTCGATTTCGTGCTGGATACACACTGCCAGCAGGCCATCCGCATCCATTTCAAACGTTTCGCCCTGCCTGTCTATCGCGGCAACACGGATATCTGCAGCACGTTTGATGTTCTCGAAAACACCGGGTATCGAAAGACAACCCTCCTGCATCTCCTGTTCACCGTCCAGTTGCAGAATTTCGGGATTGATCAGCACTAGCGGAGAATCACCTTCGTCCGACACGTCTACGACGACCAGTCTCTCGTGTACATCTATCTGAGTAGCGGCCAAACCAATACCTGGGGCTTCGTACATGGTCTCGAGCATGTCGCCGACGAGGCTATCGATTCTGCCATCGACCTCTGATACGGGACTCGCGACCTTACGCAGGGCTGTGTCTGGAAATTGCAATATATCTAACAGTGACATCGTGGTTGGCCTTACCGATAAAGCTGAAGAGACGCTCCAATAAGCACAATATCTCTAGTCAGCGCCGACCCACCACACCAGTGGGGGGACTTATGGAATTCCGGGCATTATAAATGCATTTATCCTCGCAGGTTTTATCGAAGAATCTGAAATAGTTCAGGAAACAGATCTGCCCTATTGGCAATCAGTACCTGGCGACGGAGTAAAAATCCCTCATGGCACTTAATTACGGCAATGCCCGCAGTCTGCTCCCGGCTATAGCTGGCTCTTTTGTACTGTTGCTGACAAGCTGCGCTGGCAAAACCTTCCCAATCGGGCCGACATTGGTAGCACCCGAAGCCCAGATAGTTAAGGTACGAAAGCACGAAGGTGACAGTTATTCGACGTCAGTACCCGTACCCTCCCTGGGAGCCGCTTTGGCACTGAATGAAGATCGCCCGGATAGCTATACAGTGGTCCGCGGCGACACGCTTTGGGATATTTCCGGAAAGTTTTTGGAAGAACCCTGGCGCTGGCGCGAAGTTTGGGGTGCAAACCCGAATATCGACAATCCTCATCTAATTTACCCCGGTGACAAGCTACGCATCACCTATGATGAATCGGGCCGACCGAAACTCGTACTCAATCGCAACGGCGTTGACTTGAACACCTTTGATGTTGCCGACAAGTCTAACGGCAACGTTCAGAGACTATCTCCGCGTATTCGAGTCGAGTCACTTGAAGAGGCAATTTCAACAATCTCCAGCGATCAGGTTAGGCAATTTCTGGCTTTTCCAAAAGTTGTCTCGCCAAGCGAGCTCGCTAAAGCACCATACGTTCTAGGCAACGAAGATGGCCGCTTGGCAAGTGCTGTCGGACAAGAGATATACGCACGTGGTGATATTGCTAACGGGCAACGTGGTTTCGGTATATTTCGCCATAACAAGATACTGAGGGACCCTGTTACAAGAGAAACACTCGGTCAGGAGATTACTCATGTGGCCAATGCACGACTAGTGCAACCGGGCGATCCGTCAACACTGGTTATCACTAAAAATTACATGGAAACAATATCTGGTGATCGATTGTTAACATCGACTGCCAAGTTCACCCCTCATCAATACATCCCTAGAACGCCACAGTTCGAGGGTGCTGGCAGAGTCGTTTCACTGGTTGATGCCATTTCGCGATCAGGGCGCAATCAGGTTGTTGTACTGAATCTGGGTAAACGAAACGAAATCAAGGTTGGTGATGTATTGGCCATAGAGCGACAGGTTGGACGTGTATACGACCGCTTCGCGGGTCGTGGGAAAAAGTCAACTGTCCTGCCACCGAGCAAGCGATCAGGCGTAGTGCTGGTATTCCAGACATTCGATAAGGTAAGCTACGGTTTGATAATGGAATCGTCCCGCCCGATCCATCGAAATGATCTGGTAACTGCGCTCTGAGCGACTACACAGCCGGGCACAATTGTTAGGTCACTGGAAAGACCGGTGACTTACACATTCGGCATGTAGATTTTGCGAACCTGTAGGCCAATCCCGGGCAACTGCAATTTACATTGCAACAGACGCCGCGGGATTCGGTTTAAAGACGCTACAGGATTCGTGAATACGGATAGCGTGTAAAGGGATTAACGATCGCAACGATCATCCGCTTTGCACAGAGGGAGGTTACATCACATTGACGCCAGGGAGGCGCGAAACCGATGGTAACCCTCAAGAATTCCAAAGAAAACGAGCTTAATTCCAAAGAAAACGAGCTTAAAACTGGCGACAAGGCTACAGTAACAACACAGATCAAGTTACCACCTGCGGCACAAACCCACGAATCAAATCAGACACACACCCGGACCTCTACACAAGATAACTCGCACGCCTGGCTGCGTCTGGCCTGCGCGAATCTTTCGCCGCGACAATTGACACGATTGCTGGAATGCGTTGAGCAACCGGATGAAATTTTTGAATCGGACTTCCTGCGCCACCTAAGCGCTTACACCGCTAACCGTATACGCAAGCATGCCAACACTAACAGTACGGTAGAGAATCTGCGGCGCAAATTAACCAGCTGCGATGCCATAGTCGATTGTGCTTTGCGTTGGGCACAACAACCACAGTGCCATCTGCTAACTCGCGACTGTCCAGACTACCCTGCCCTGTTGCTACAGATCGCTGACCCGCCAGCTGTTCTGTTTGTAGAGGGTAATCCCCGTGTTTTGCAGATGCAGCAGATAGCCATCGTGGGCTCTCGCCGGGCAACACAACCCGCACGCGCTATCACCAGACAATGGGCAACAGAACTGACAAACGCCGGTTTGGTTATCAGCAGCGGGCTTGCCCGCGGCATAGACGCTTCCGCGCACTCCGGTTGTCTGGACGCCGGTGGCGCTACCATTGCGGTAATGGCGACCGGCCCGGATAGTTGTTATCCCGCACAACACGCTGATCTACATCGCCAGGTTATCGTCAAGGGCGCAAGTGTCACTGAATTCCCACCAGGCACGGTGGCACTACCGCGCTTTTTTCCGCAACGTAACCGCTTGATTAGTGGTATGGCAACTGCCACGCTCGTTATAGAAGCAACCATCAGGAGTGGTACGCTGGTGACAGCACGTCATGCAGCGGAACAGAACCGCGATGTCTTCGCGGTGCCCGGTTCAGTATTGAATCCCCAAAGCGCTGGTTGCCATCGTTTGATTCAACAGGGCGCCAAGCTGGTTCATCAGGTTAGCGATATTACAGATGAATTAGTTCTTGATGGTCAGCCGAGTCAACCAGTAAAAACGCAACGTAAACAACGTAAACACAAGGCGCAGACAAAAAACAATGACAGCTTGCTGCACCATGTTGGCTACGACCCTTTTACCGCCGACTCGCTAAACGAGTCGAGTGACTTGTCAATCACCGATATAATGGTGCAGCTGCAGACATGGGAACTAGAAGGCAGAATCAAATCTCTAGGTGACGGACGTTATCAATACTGCTGCACACAGTTCAGTAAAGGCGATTAAACACAACTATCAGGCATTTCAGCTATTGTGAACACCAAGGTCGAAACCACGTGCATCGCCCAGGCAATCGAGCTACTCAAAAACGGAGGCCTGATCGCCTATCCCACTGAGGGTGTATTCGGTATAGGCTGTGACCCGCAAAACGAAAAAGCGCTGGCCCGGGTTATTGACATAAAGCAACGCGATGCTGCCAAAGGCCTTATTCTGGTTGCTGATCAACTGGAGCGGCTGGCAGCATTTGTACAGCCATTCAGCGCCGAGGAACGCAAGCGAATTGAGCCGACCTGGCCAGGCCCTGTGACCTGGGTAGTGCGTGCAAAGCCGGCTGTTTCGCCTTTACTCACAGGTGGGCGCAACACACTGGCTGTGCGGATCAGCGCTCATCCGGTGATACAGTCTCTGTGCAGTACCTTCGGTGGCGCGATAGTTTCAACCAGTGCCAATTTATCAGGTCAACCCGCATGCTTGTCGGCAGCCCAGACAAAAGCACAACTGGGGGAGAAAATCGATCTGATCATTGATGCAGCAACCGGGGAACACCAAGGAGCCAGTACGATAAGAGATGCAGCAACAGGAAAACAGTTGCGCTAGGAGCCAGCGCGGCAGAACCTCGCCTACCGCGCAGGCTTTCAAGATGTTTTTCGAATAACAATATTGAATCACTATGAATGACGTAACGCCCGATCAGGTTCTCGACTACCTCAAGGGTTTGCAACACACGCTTTGCAGTACGTTCTCGATTATGGATGGCAAGCCTTTCGGCAACGATAGCTGGCAAAGGACCGAGGGTGGTGGTGGGACCACGCGTATGCTCGAGGATGGCAACTTGTTTGAACGGGCCGGCGTCGGTGTTTCTCATGTCCGCGGTCTGCAGCTACCACCTTCAGCCAGTGCCAATCGTCCGGAACTCGCTGGCAGAGGCTTCGAGGCTATGGGTTTGTCGCTGGTATTCCACCCACGTAACCCGTATATACCGACAACACATGCCAACATACGTTTTTTTATTGCCACTGGTGACAATGTGGAACCCGTGTGGTGGTTTGGCGGTGGTTTCGACCTGACGCCTTACTATGGCTTTGTCGAGGATTGTGTCCATTGGCATAAAACTGCCGAACAAGCCCTCAAACCCTTTGGCGAATCTCTTTACCCGCGATTTAAAGCCTGGTGCGACAATTACTTTTACCTCAAACATCGCAACGAGGCCCGAGGGATCGGCGGGATTTTCTTCGACGACTTTGATGAGAACGGATTCGACAATGCGTTTGCAATGATGCAAAGCGTTGGCGATCACCTGATACCAGCCTACCAGCCTATAGTCCAGCGGCGCCGCGAAATACCCTACGGCGAGAGGGAAACGCAATTTCAGCGTTATCGCCGCGGACGTTACGTCGAATTCAATCTAGTGCATGACAGAGGCACATTATTCGGCCTGCAATCCGGTGGAAGAACTGAATCCATACTGATGTCGATGCCACCAAGCGTTAACTGGCGTTATGACTGGCATCCAAAAGCAGGCTCTGCCGAAGCCGCTCTATACGATGATTACCTGATCGCACGTGATTGGTTGAAACTTGATCAAAGTTGAACAAATAACAAGTAGAAACCTGCATTGTAAAACATATGCAATAGCACAGGAGCCACTAAGCCCCCTGTGGCTTCACGCGCCCAGCCGAACACCAGTGACGGGAGAAATATCAACGCTGCCCAGAGAGGGCTTTGATTAAATAAATGCATCGCTGCGAAAACCAACGATGTAATCAGGTTAGCCAGGCTCAAACCACCTAACCAGCGGGGCAATCGCTTACCGAACAGCCGATCAATTAAAAATCCTTGCAGAGCGCCTCGGAAAACAATTTCCTCGAGCAAAGGATAAATTAGAACAGCAAACAACAGAACGTTTAAAAAGGCAGGATCTGTCAAACCCCAGGCGTCTGTTTCATCCAGACGTCTCGCCAAAGGCATATTAAATACCCAAAACAGAATAACCCATACGCAAGGGCCAGCCGTTACCGCCAGAATGAGCTTCGCAGGGAGACCACGTTTTGGAAAAGTGTTACCGGCAGGCGGCGAACCCATTAGTCGAATGCGCAAGCGTCAGTCAATTGATGACACTGCCTAAAGCGCCTGTCAGTCGTGATCATTCTTGTTCCAGAATTTCTATCCGATTGTTGGCAGAGCGCCCTGCTTCAGTGGCGTTGTCAAAACGCGGGCTTTCGCTACCCAGACTGCGTAGCGTAATGCGACGAGCTGATACACCCCGTTTCAACAGGTAAGTGCCAACGGTTTTGAGGCGACCACGCGTGAGCCTAGCCTGGTCAATCGTGGTACCAGTTGAATCAGTGTGCGCAAGCAGCTGAATCTTTGCGTCCGGGTAACGTTGCAGCAGGTCTGCCAGATAATCGAGTTGTACCTCAGAGGATGTTTCAAGAACAGCCGTTTTATCGACAAAGAGTACACCCGAGAGCACCCCGTTTAACAAGCTGCAACCATTGTCTCTAACTGGATAACCTGCGCGCGAAGCTGGGCATTCATCAAGACTATCGGCTATGCCATCAAGGTCCGCGTCAGCGATGGTTTCGCTTACCGGCTGCTGTTGCTGACCTTGAGTGTTATCAACATCCACAGGCGGTAATGTCGTGACAGGTGTTTCCGCATCAGGTATTTGAGTAGCTTGAGGAGTACTTTGTGGAGGCTTGGGAGCCCGGAATTGTCGACTGGATACTCCACCAAATCGATACACAGCGGACAACGAAGCTACAGAACTATCTCGATCCAGGAAATTGCCTTCAAGGCGCAACGAAAGCGAATTTGTAATGAACATTTCAGCACCGATACCGCCACCAAAATAGATGTCGCCTGTTTCCGCAAACTCAAGGTCAGATCTGATACTTCTATCGACAAAACCCAAACCGACACGACCATACAAAGCAACACCAAAACCGCCGTCACTCAAATTGCGATCACGCGAATCATAAAAACGGTAGAGGAGAGTTCCCTCAAGCGCTGTGAAATCAACGCCCTCTCCATTGCTAAGAGGAGACTCACCCAATGTCCAGGCCTGCAATTGAACACTGACAACATCGCCCAGATCCCGACCTATAAATAGGGATGCAGCTGAATCACCATCTTCACCATCGACAACACTGACCCCTGGAGTCTCGGATTGAGGGTCCAGAAACGAGCGCCCGACACCAACACCTATGAACCACTGATCAGCGAGCGCCAGCAAAGGTCCAGGCATACAGATCAATAAAGCGGCAAACGAAAAGTGAATAAACTGTTTGAACATGCAATGACTCGTTAGCGAGCGGAACAAGCGCGTGTCAGGCCAGATCACGAACTGGCCATCAAAACACGGGCAGAGTCCACAGCAAGGCACCTCACCGGGCTTTACTCGGCAACGCAAGACTATGGACTGTAGCAATCTAGAATATAGTCAAAAAACGGTAGCCTCGTACTGCCTGCAACCCGGTATCACCCGAAAAAAGTGATGTAAAATCAATTAATACATTAAAAACAATGACTTAAATTGATAGAGGCACTATTCAAACAAACATTTGTCCAACTGTGGTTAAGCACACAATTCAAACTAATAAAGTGTATTTTTATGCATATAGTGAAAAATGCTGAATTGACAATCCAACGCCAGATCGGTGTAATCCTCTGGTGTCAAACCATGGTGGAAGATCTATTCTCTTAGTGTAACCACCCGTTCGATCGAAATATGCTTAGAAAAACATCTATTCAACTGCTGAAAAACACTCACGATTCGGCAAATATCGGTAGCCCAACTACCAGTAGCCGAGGCATCCGTGCGCACCGAGGACGCAAAGCGAGGCTTGCGCAGACAGCATCGAACCGTGGGGCACATAAACAAGGATTGTCTCCTGACAATTTCTTCGTGGTTGTACCTGTATTACTGGTCGGCACCGGGATTATCTGGCTGTTTTTTGCAGTTGTGTTCGGTGGCTTTGGTGGACATCTGTTCTCAAGCTTGTCGAAAGCCAAGTTCCTTATAGGCTCGACACACAAATATCACGAAACTCACGAAGCCATGTTGGCTGAACAAAAATTGTACAAAAAGAAATCCAGAGAATGGGCCGCGGCCAATGACCCCAATAACGCAGCAAACAAAAAAACCTCAGCTTATAAAGATTTGAAAAGTGGCACAATCATTTATCAGGAAGAAGTCGAGTTGCGAATAACACAGGCTGAATTGGAAAGTGAATTACGCAAAGCAGAGGAAAGTGGCATTATAGCCAAGCTAAAAGCAAACGAAACCAAGCGTAATTTGAAAGAGTTGGTAAACGGCGAAGAGAGTGAAGATTCATTGACTCGGGAAGAAGTAATCGCATTGTTGGAAAAACAAAAAGGACAACTCGAGCTCGTTAAAAAAGGCGAATACGAACGCAATCAGACTAGAGCTGATAGTGACAAAGACTTACAGACTGAGACGCATCGTAAAAACACTGACAAAGACGACAAAGCAAAAAAAGCTAAAAAAGCTGCTAAAACCAACAGCTCGGTCGCCGAAAAAAAGTCAAAAACGAGTGTGAATACAACATTTGCTAATCGGGTAAGAATAGATTTTCTCGAGGACAATTGCAGCACTTTAAACAACGATAGCAAATCAATCCGTGTCGAATACCGTAAGGGAAGCGCTGCAATCAAGGGGTCTAGCCTTGATGATATCGACGGACTGATAAAAATAGCGCGCGCCTGTGGAGAGACACGGATCTCGGTATCTCCTACCGAAGAAGGGGTAATCGAAGACAAAGAAACTGACAGAGATTTAGCGGCTTTGCGCAATTCCGAGGTAAAGTACTATCTTTTGATGCGTCGTGTCCCCAAAGATAATATCGTACTATTCGATACACTCAATTAAGTTTCACCTGGTTCCTATTCTTTAGATCGCTGAGCTCTAATCGATGATTCATCGTTATACACTGTTTGGTAGCCCTATCGAGCAAAGCCTGTCACCAAAGATCCACACGCTTTTTGCAGAGCAGGTTCAACGACGGCTAACCTATACGGCTTCACTGGCAACCATTGAGAATTTTGCTAGTGAACTCGATGCGTTTCAAGCTTCGGGTGCCGACGGATGCAACGTAACGCTACCCCTGAAAGAAGAAGCGTTAAAACTTTGCAACCGACTCAATGAAGCAGCACGTGTTGCCGGGTCTGTTAACACGATAAAATTCATGTCAGATGGATCGCGCCATGGCTTCAACACAGATGGCTCAGGGCTGCTCTACGATCTGAAAAAAAATATGCAATTAAAACTGGCGGGCAAATCGATTTTACTTATCGGCGCTGGCGGTGCAGCCAGAGGTGTTATTGACCCACTGTTACAAGCAGATGTTTCATCAATCACAATCGCCAACAGAACCCTCGCCAAGGCTGAAAAGCTTGTTGAATCCTTTGCTTCTCGTACCGCAATTGCTAAAGGTGACATGATGGCACTATCGATCTCATCGCTGGCGGATCACAAAACAGCTACTGGCTACGACCTGATTATCAATTCGACATCAGCAGGATTCAATCAGGAAGAACTGCAATTACCGGAAAACATACTGACGCCAGAGTCTTTTTTGTATGATCTCTCTTATAGTAAAGATGCGTCCGTCAACACGCCGTTCCTGGAGTGGGGAATCAGTAATGGATGTAAAGATTATTCCGACGGTCTTGGTATGTTGCTGGAACAGGCAGCTGACGCATTTTTTCTGTGGGAAGATGTGCGACCCAAAACGCGCATGATAAAAATCAAGTTGCGCTAAACGAAGCGATAATATGATGTTCAAAACGTATCGCCGGCCGATTTTTCTAACACTTTTGTTGCTCGCGTCTGCCCTCTCAACACTAACGCAAGCTGATGACGCTCACCCTCAGGGAAAACCTCAACCCACACTTCCCAGTGTGGTGCTCAACATCGACAACCACCCGCTAACGACCGAACTTGCCATCTCACCGATCGAACGCCAACGAGGCTTAAGTTTCAGGCAATCTCTGGGTGACGACAACGCCATGCTTTTTGTTTATAACAATGAGCGACGGCGGTTGTTCACGATGCGCGAAACATCGATTCCGCTGTCAATTGCTTTTATCAATTCAGACCTTGAGATAACACAAATTTTGGATATGTTGCCTTTTGCGATACAAAACTATCCGTCCAGGCACCCTGCACGCTATGCGTTGGAGGTAAACAAAGGCTGGTTTGATAAGCACGGTATAAAAGCCGGCAACAAAATCGCTATTGACCCATCAAGTGAATCAACGTTCAAGTTTCAGTAAGCAGGGAAAGCCTGGTAATCAATGAGTACTCAGTGCCTAAAATGGCGCATACCAGTGAACATCATTGCTATGCCGTGCTCATCAGCTGCTGCGATAACTTCTTCATCATTACGCGAACCACCCGGTTGTATAACGGATCTGACACCCGCTGCAGCCGCTTGATCAATGCCATCACGAAATGGAAAAAAAGCATCGGACGCCAGTGCACATCCCTTGACCACCAATCCCTCATCAGCAGCTTTTATGGCTGCAATACGTGCTGAGTAGACGCGGCTCATCTGACCGGCGCCTATGCCCACAGTCTGGTTGTTGTGAGCGTAAACTATCGCATTGGATTTCACGTGCTTGGCTACCTTCCAGGCAAACATCAAATCACGTACCTCATCTTTTTCCGGTTGACGTGCAGTCACCACTGTACAGCCCTGAGCGCCAAGCAATAAATCATCCACCGATTGCATCAGATAGCCTCCACCGACTGAGCTCAAAGCAAAACCAGGCTCCTGCGTCCAGGGGGCAGGGATCTCAAGCACACGTATTGCTGGTTTTGTTGCAAGGATCGCGAGCGCATCGTCAGAGAATGACTGAGCTATCAAAACTTCTACAAACTGATTATCAACAATTGCCTGCGCGGTAGTCCCATCAATTGTCGAATTAATAGCGATAATACCGCCAAAGGCTGAAGTGGGATCACACCGATAAGCCATCTGGTAAGCATCAACAGCCTGCCCGGCCGTAGCAACACCACAGGGATTGGCATGCTTGACGATCACACAGGAAATGTCTGTGAACTCTCGGGCCATACCGAGTGCAGCATCCGCATCCGCTATGTTGTTAAAGGATAGTGCCTTGCCCTGTATGGATCGCGCATCCGACAGCGACGCACCAGCTCGTTCACTATTGGCAGCGTCAGCAACATTTTTATACCACACCGCCTGTTGATGAGGATTCTCACCGTAACGTAACTCAAGCTGCTTGCTAAGTACCAACAAAAGCTCGTCAGGCAATAACGAAGCATCATCCCTGTCTTCCATCGGGCGTTGACCCGACAGGTAAGTGGCAATAACGGCATCGTATATCGCCGTATGCTGGAAAGCTTTTGCTGCAAGCTCGGCACGTAATTGCAAGGTAGTTTCACCCGTCGCCTCCAGCATTTGTTCCAGCTGGGCATAGTCCTTACTGTCAGTGACGACGGTGACATAGCGGTGATTCTTCGCAGCTGCCCGAATCATCGCAGGGCCTCCAACATCGATGTTTTCTATAGCCAGATCGTAAGTGCAATCAGGTTGGGAAATGGTATCTCGAAAGGGGTACAAGTTGACCACAACCATATCGATGAGGCCGATGCCCTGCTCCTGCATAATTAAATCATCGGTACCACCACGTCTGCCAAGAATGCCGCCATGAATTTTTGGATGCAGGGTTTTGACGCGTCCGTCCATGATCTCCGGGAAGCCTGTGTATTCTGATACATCACAAACAGCTAGCCCTGCTTCACGTAAGGAGCTTGCTGTACCACCGGTTGACAGTAATTCATAACCGCTATTGATCAAACTACGGGCAAAACTAACCAGACCGTCTTTGTTTGAAACGCTTAACAGGGCCTTGGGCTTCATTATCGATGTTCCATGTCTAACGGAGTTTTGGTGACGCACTTCACCTAAACTAAAGATTAGTTAGTACGCAAGAAATGCAGGGATGCGTTGCCGCTCTGAGTCACACACTAAGTAAATAAAACAACGAGCACTGGTATACGATCAATCCAGCGATAGTTCCTTGATTCGGCTGCGTAATTTGCCACGACTGATGCCAAGATAAGCGGCAGCACGACTCTGATTATCATTACACACGTCAAGTACATGCCTGATCAAAGCGCTTTCGGCCTGCGACATCACCATTCGATATAAACCACGCGGCGCATGGCCCTCAAGCATCGCAAAGTACTTTGACAATTCAGAATCAACGCAGCGCTGCAACGTGCTCCGCTCAGCTTGCTTTTGCGGCGCAGCAACCGTCATCGCCGATCCACCTTCAACAGACTCGGGCATCTGTTGAAAGCCCGTGAAACGGTGTAAAAGATGTGGATAACTTTGTGGATGACATGCTGCTAACTTGTGAACGATTAATCCTGGCATCCATTGCATCGTCATTATTTAAGTCGCTTGATCCGTTAGCACAGGGTCGCACTAGTGGTGCTTTCGTAGTCGTCGGTGATGCTATTGAGATAGTCGTTGCTGACCTAACTGGTACAGTCGATGACGAGATTGCGAATATAGACCAAGATGCCTTCGCCTTGGTTCTCTGGCCGCTTTGTTTTGTGCTTTGTTTTTTTAAAGAGTCCAGCATTTAAACTTGGTATCGCCTAGGATTTAGAATTTAATAAGCGTATGAAAGCAGGGGAACGCATATTACCACTTTAATCACGCTACCACAGCATCCAGGCAACAAGTATTGAATAAATTTTTTATATTTTAATGAAATAAAATCAAACGGATTTTGGTTGCATTAACAAAAGAAAGATGGTTTGCAAGGCAAAGATCCGAGCAGATGACAGTACAACTGAATAGCTTGCTAACAAGCAAAAAAATTATCAACAAGTTGCAACTGTTCTTTGGCCGTATCTACTTGATTTACGCGTTGGCGAAAGGATGCAGCACCACGTTTGTATTTCAAGTACCAACCAATATGTTTGCGAGCAATCCGTACACCCCGGTATTCACCATAAAGCGCATATATTCCCTGCAGATGGCGTAACAACAAGCGATGCACTTCTGCATCCGGGGTAACCAGGTCATCCACAGAACTACTATCAACAGATTCTCGCAGTGCCTTGGATAGTCGAGAGAAAATAAACGGGTCACCTTGCGCAGCACGTCCAATCATCAAACCGTCTGCACCCGTATGAGCAAGCACATCGCGGGCTGTAGCAACATTTGATATATCGCCATTGGCGATAATCGGAATGCTGACAGATTGTTTTATATCGCGAATCGTGTCGTACTCTGCCACACCTTTAAACTTGTCTTCACGCGTTCGACCATGCACCGCAAGACACTGAATGCCAGCCGCCTCCGCCAGTTTTGCTATGCGCACACCATTGCGGCTCTCGGGGGTTGGACCCGTACGAATCTTCAAGGTCACCGGCACATCAACATTTGACACAACAGCGTGCAGAATTCTTGCGACTAGTTTTTCATCAGAGAGTAAGGCGGAACCTGCGAGTTTACGACAGACTTTTTTTGCCGGACATCCCATATTAATGTCGATGATGTCAGCACCATAACGCACGTTGCATTGAGCTGCTGCAACCAGCGTTTGCGGATCAGCGCCGGCAATTTGAACAATGTGAGGTTTGTCGTCTGATGCTTTGAGAATGCGACGTTGCGTCTTGCCTGTCGCATGCAAACTGGTGTCTGCAGAAATCATCTCCGACGCAGCACACACTGCCCCCTGCTCCAGGCACAGTTGGCGAAAGGTCACATCTGTCACACCAGCCATCGGTGCCAACAGCAAGTTACCATCAAAATTGTAGGGTCCGATAGAAAACAAAGCTGTCGTTGCGCAGTTATCTCGCAGTTATCTGAACGCTCGCAGTTATCTGAACGTTAGTTCAAGAGAAACTGCATCATCGCCCGGATCAAA
>CAYPMR010000072.1:15713-17942 GCA_964411665.1 uncultured Granulosicoccaceae bacterium
CTCGCAGTTATCTGAACGTTAGTTCAAGAGAAACTGCATCATCGCCCGGATCAAATACATCCAGCGATATTCGTTGTTGTTCTCCAACACCCAGTTTACTGTTAAGCGGCATATTGTTCTCAGGCAAATATTCTGACGGTTCAAATTCGTTGGAGGCAACTGTTCGTCGCGCGCGATCTGACAGCCATAAAAAGAGCTTTGGGAAACGTTGTTCGAAATTTGCCGTGTTCCTGATCACAAGAGTTATGACTAACGCATCATCCCGGGTCGGGTGGGAGAATATTTGCTTACTGACAACTGCCAGCTTCGATGTATCAAGTCGCGGCTGCACCTCACAACCAGTGGCCAGGCACCACAGGCTGTAAGCGGGTCTGATCAATGGCTTATCAGCAAGATGATGACGGTGACGCACCGCGTACAAGCCTGCCAGCAGTGCAAGAATGACTATGGCGAGAATTGCACGAATTGTCCAGCGACGCATTTTACCGCCAGCAGATGCCCTTTGGTTTCCACGAGCATCACGTTGTTTCTGTTCTTTCAACCTGGCCCTGGCCGCCAGCTCTACAACATTGTGTGCAGAGTGCCCACTAGCGAGCGGGGTTACGGCAATGGTATCGTCAGATGCATGAGTGGCACTGGTCTGATCGTTTGCCAAAGTTCGATCTGAACTATCTGCGTCGCCGCTCAGCGTCTCGCCTCTAAAATCGAACTCGACGATAGGCTGATCGTCACCATCATCCAGAGTGAAACCCGTCTTTGCGGCGCCGGGGAAACCGGCATTGGCAATTCGCACAGCGCGCCGACGACTGATCGAGTTTGCAAGGCGTGCCGAGGTGTCATCATTCGAATCAGCTCCAACCGCAGCATCACTATCGACACTTGCGGTGCTCTGAGTGCTGGCCGTCACATTCAAGATATCATCATCTTCAATAGCCGCCGAGTGAGCGTGGCCAGTCTCAGCAAATACGGAATTACTTGTTGAATCCGCCTGCGTCGCGTCGCCTCTCGCCGCGTCGTCGACACCAGCGGCCTGCTCACGTTCCTCACCACTGGTCGAATCGGAATTTACGTCAGACTTGAGGCCGGCATTATTACGCTGCTGGAACATCGTCTGGCTTATTGTCTCGTCGGCAAAATCATCCAGCACATCGAAGTCGAGGCGGATCGCGTCAATCGTACTGTCCTCGAAGTTCGCAACCGGCAGATCAGCATCGGCGCTGAATAATTCCATTTCGACCTGTGTCTGATCAAAAGTACTGTCTGCAGCAGTTTCCTTAAGATCCCCGGCAACTGTACCGGTTGCACTTCCATGCGTACCCTGTCCTGCACCCTTATCAGTCCCCAGAGCTGATGCTGCTGCCAGGCTTGATGTGAATTCCTCAAAGTCACTAGACAACGCGGCCGCCCCGGCCCCCGCCATACCAGTGGAGTGGTGTGATCGTTCACTAAATTTTTCGCCGGAAAATCTTTCTGCTATGGGTTCGGGAATGGTCAGATCAGGTCTTTCGACCATATGCAGGTTTTCGCTGGCATCAAAGATAGTCAGGCATTCGCCACAACGCACCCGACTGTCGATGGAATCGAGGATGGACTGCGGGACTTCAAAAACCGTCTGGCAGGTACTGCAGCGTGTGAGAGGTGTTGATGATTCCATCAACGATTCCGTTCGAGCAAGCGATCCCCGGCGGTGTCACGACGAGCGGCTACGAGAGCCCATCCGTCTTGAGACCGGGTAGTTTGAGAATTAAAACACTGAGTGTAGTGCAACATCACCGTCTCTACCTGCTCTTGTAACAGGCCGGAAAGCACGAGATCCCCGCCTTCACGCAACAATTCGGCAAATTCCTGGCGCAGACCGAGTATCGGATTACACAGTATATTGGCGATCAGTAAATCGGCGCGCAGTTCATCAGCACATGCAGGATCAAGAGGTGGCAGATGAGTTTCAATGAGATCCGAGACACCGTTGCGCTGAGCGTTATCACGGGTTGAGGACAGGGCTTGTTCATCAATGTCTATGGCGATTACGCGGCTGGCGCCGAGCAGCGCACAGGCTATAGCCAGCACACCCGAGCCACAGCCATAATCGATGACTGTCTGACCGGCAAGCACTGTTCTCAATTGCGCTGCTGACCCGCTGTGTAGTCCATCCAGCCAGGCGAGGCAGAGCGCTGTGGTCGGATGCGTGCCAGAACCAAACGCCAATCCGGGGTCCAATTCGATTACCAG
>CAYPMR010000073.1:0-17778 GCA_964411665.1 uncultured Granulosicoccaceae bacterium
GGCGTCCAACACTAATACGGTATGCAGGATTTTTGGGTCAGGATCTGGATAAATTTATCGCAAAGGCAACTTACAGCGGTTGTCAACGGATCGCAAGCACAGTTCCGTGCTTTTGACGAACAGGTATAATCAGCAGGCGATCATAGTCAATGACCAGCATTCTGCTCTAATTTTGTCATAGTCAGGTAACTCAATGAGCCAATTTCCCGGATACGAAGAAACCCTCTTCAGCAAAATAATCAGCGGCGAGATCCCTTCAGATACGCTTTACAAGGACGATCTGGTCACCGCCTTTCGGGATATTAGCCCGGCGATGCCGACTCATGTCCTTATCGTTCCTAATAAATGGATACCGACCATGGATCATGTTGAGTCGGATGACGAACCGGCTCTGGGTAGAATGCTGACTGTCGCTGCCAAGCTCGCCCGCGACGAGGGCATTAGCGATGATGGTTACCGCCTGATAATTAACTGTAAGGAGCACGGGCATCAGGAAGTCATGCATATTCATATGCATCTACTGGGCGGTGAACGCGTTGGCCCGATGCTGGTCCGAAAAAAATAACAAACGGTACAACCCGCACATAAAAAGATGACTACAACCAACATAAAATCCGATACCTACGTCATCACTGATGACCTGCAGTTGGCTGTTCGGGCTGCACGGACATTGGGCAGACCTTTGCTGGTCAAGGGAGAGCCCGGGACTGGTAAAACGCAACTGGCTCTTGAGGTTGCACGGTCACTGGATCTGGCGCTGTTCCAGTGGCATATAAAGTCAACCACCAAGGCACATCACGGACTGTATGAATATGATGCGGTTTCGCGTTTGCGCGATTCACAGCTTGGCGATCAAAAGGTTCATGACATCAACAATTACATCGTGCCGGGTACGCTCTGGCAGGCTTTCGATGAAGATGCCGAAACTGTGATATTGATCGATGAAATAGACAAGGCGGATATCGAATTTCCAAACGATTTGTTGCAGGAACTTGATCGCATGGAATTTTTCGTACACGAAACTCAGCAAACGATAAAAGCGCGGCATCGCCCACTTGTGATCATCACCAGCAACAACGAAAAAGAGCTGCCCGATGCCTTTCTAAGACGCTGCTTTTTTCACTATATTTCGTTTCCGGACGACGCCACGATGAAAAAAATTGTCGATGTGCACTACCCGGATCTGAAAAAACAATTACTTGATGCAGCTCTGAAAGTATTTTTTGATCTGCGCGATGTACCTGGCCTTAAAAAGAAACCCTCGACGTCGGAGCTGCTGGACTGGATCAAGCTGCTGGTTGCTGAGGACATCCCCGCAGAAGCTCTGCAAGCTGATAACCCCCGGTCATTAATTCCGAAGCTCTATGGCGCGATGCTAAAGAACGAACAGGATGTGCAACTGTTTGAGCGACTGGTCTTTCTAAGCCGTAGCAAAAAGACCTAGGCATCGCTTCGATGATCATCGAATACCTTTCCACCATCAAGCGTATTTGAATCGCATGTTGCTGACATTCTTCGAGCGTCTGCGTAAAAGCGCCATTCCCGTTACGATCGGCGAGTACCTGACGATGCTGGAGGGTCTGGATACCCACGTGGCAGGCTTCAGTGTTGAGGACTTCTATTATTATGCGCGCATCACTCTTATAAAGGACGAACGTTTTTACGACCGTTTTGATCAGATATTCGGCGACTATATGAGTGGCGCTGAAACCTTATTCGACACGGTAATTGGCGACATACCTGATGAATGGCTGCAACCAAAATCAGAGTTACAACTCAGTGATGAGGAACGTGCTCGTATAGAAGCACTGGGTGGACTCGACAAGTTGATGGAAACCTTACGTGAGCGTCTGGCTGAACAGGAAAAACGCCATCAGGGTGGCAGTAAATGGGTTGGCACAGGTGGGACCTCACCTTTCGGCACTGATGGCTATAACCCGGAGGGTATACGTTTCGGTCAGGGTCGTTCTCGCCAGGGTCGCGCCGTCAAGGTATGGGATCGCCGGGAATTTCGAAATTTCGATAGCAATCGCGAGCTAGGCACGCGCAATATAAAAATGGCTCTGCGCAAGCTACGCCGTTTTGCTCGTGAGGGTGAGAACAACCAGATTGATCTTGATGACACTATTCACTCCACTGCCAGAAACGCAGGCTACCTTGATCTTAAAATGGTGCCGGAGAGACGCAATGCAGTAAAGGTACTGTTATTCCTGGATGTTGGTGGTTCTATGGATTATCACGTCCAGGCCTGTGAAGAACTGTTCTCAGCCACTAAAAGTGAATTCAAACGTCTGGAACACTTCTACTTCCACAATTTCCTTTATGAACACGTGTGGAAAAATAATTTAAGGCGTCACACAGAGACATTTTCTACCTACGATCTGATGCGCTCATACGCGTCAGACTATCGCGTGTTCTTTGTCGGTGATGCCGCCATGAGCCCTTATGAAATTGCAGCATCCGGCGGCAGCGTTGAACACTGGAACCAGGAACCTGGCGGCCTGTGGATGCAGCGCCTGGTTGCACACTTCCCACAACTTGTCTGGCTAAACCCTGAAAACCCTGACTATTGGGACAGAACTCAATCAAATATAATGACGCGGCAATTGATTGGCGAGCGCATGTTTCCACTAACCGTTAATGGCATTGAAAACGCAATAAAATGCCTAAAACAACCCGCTGGACCCAACCCCTTTTCTACCCCTACGCATTAATTTGCAGCAGCTGCTGCATCCTGACACCACTGTGTGCCTGATTATTGCAATACAGGCACCATGGCGCTGGCCAAAATTCGGATCAAATGAAAGACGGCTAAAACCGAAATGTATTTGGATCAGCCGAAACCGCCAGCGCCATACCAAATTCTTGAAGGTGATGTCATATCCACACCCTGACATCATCCAGATCTTGTAACAGATCCAGATTGCCAGCGCGTTAAACGACGCTTGCAACCGGAAGCAACTGGTAACCATCAAGGCCACTGCCACCACATGCATCGCACCACCACTATAGCTGTAGTGGTCCGCCAACCTTTTCATTACAGGTTTCGCGGAATTGCCGGCACTCGTAACAAGCTGGACATATTACTGGCCACAGTGTTGATCCTGTTACTGTCAGCCTGTTCATCCAATGACCCGGGCGCCAACATCGACACACCTTTTCTGGAAGATCAAAGCGTTACACAGATAGAGTCAAATACTGAACCCACTAGTGACACTGATACTGAAAACGATTTAGGTGCGGCCCTGCCCGGCAACAATCAGAACAACCTCGAAACACAGGTTATCGACCTTAGTAACGATATCCTGGTACCACCGCCTGCACCGATACTTGATATCACTGCAGATGTCGGTGAGCTTATTTTCAGCTGGCTACCTGTCACTGCTGATACTACCGTTAGTATCGAACAATTTAACCGACTCTCTGGAGAATCGATCGTCCTCGCATCTGATCTGGACAATACTGTCACCGAGTTCACTCTGTCAGTCACGCCCTATCTATTCGCCTGGCGTGACAACGAGTTTATTTTAAGCGTTTGCTCAGCCAATGATTGCCTGCGTTCGTTTAATACACCGGTTGCCGAACTGCAACAACTGGCTGTAACACGCCTGACAGCACCATCAACAGACATGTTTGACCAGTTCGGTGCAAGCCTGTCAAGTGCAGCAGCAGGACGAGTGCTGGTAGTCGGTGCACCGGGCAGAGAAGCTCCCCAACAAGGTGAAAATCAGAACCTGGAGAACGCTAGCGATCTGCTTGCAGGTGCCGATGCAGGGTCAGCAGAAATATTCTTTGAAGTGGATAATATCTGGTTCGAGGGAGCCACGCTTGTCAGCCATACACCGGCATTCAATGCCCGACTGGGTGAAACAGTCGCCGCAAGTGGCAACGGTGATACCGTCGTTATCGGTGCACCGGGCGATGGGCGATTCGGTGATAACGCCGGTGCGGCCTTTGTTTTTGAACGAGCAGGTGAAACCTGGGTACAAGTAGCCGAACTGGCAGCCGGATACAGTCGCGACTTTGCCCACTTTGGTGCACAGGTGGCAATCAGCGAAGACACAAGAGTAATAGCGGTTTCAGCACCCGGTGACTCCAACCCAACCAGTGACGCGTTTGCGCAAAATCAATCCGATGATCGCATCGGTAGCGTAACGCTGTATCGGTTCGATGCCACCACTCGTCGATGGCTTTTGAGTGATTACCTTCAGCCAGATAATGGCGGCGGCGGCAACACTGCGATAAATTTTGGTGCAACAATAGATCTTAGTGCAGATGGTACTTTGCTCGCAGTAGCTGCACCAGGTGGTATGCGTAATAGTCGCAGCCCTGGCATGGACACAGGATCGGCTTACATATTCGATCTGACTAGCGGTCCGGGTCAGTTAATACAACAGCTGGGAGCAGGCATTTCCAATACCAATGATGCTGACGATTCAGCCCATTGTGGCAACCTGCAAACCCCTGACATGAACACTGTTTTCAGCGAAAATCTGGCACTAAGCAACGATGGCCAAGTTCTGGTTATCGATTGTCTGAGCAAGCCCGGTGCAACTATCAATCGCAATGACATTGCTGAAAAACCACAGGCTCGGGTGCACCTTTTCGAGCGTAACACGGACGGTGTTTTCATCGCGTCGGCAGAATTGACACCTGCCGGTTTTCACGGAATTAATTCAGAACTGACTGTTGCTGTCTCTGCCGGGTCTGATATTGTAGCTGCAGCACTTTTAAATCCTGGTTCAGACACTAACACCCTAACAGTATTCAGTAGATTTACTGACAGTTCGGTTGCGGACCTGGAGATCTGGAATACACACAATATCTTTGAGCAACCTGATCCCGGCGCGCTAAATTTCGGATCGTCGCTGGAGTTCTCTAGTGGTGGGGAAAGACTATTCGTAGGTGCAGACGCATCAGGCTCAGTCTACTTGTACTAATCCAGCACAGACAAGTGAGCTGACGACGCAACCTAAGCGTTGGGATAGGCGCTCAAGTATCGATCATAGTCTGCCAGCAAAGCGATATTTCTAGTATGTGAATGCATCTTCGAGAGTTTCCTGTGTAAATCTGTCAACAGGTTCTCGGCCTGTGTGCCTGCATGTGTACCAAGGCCTGTTAGCGTAGCTATGCAGCTAGTGCCAGTATAGCCCACACTATCACCAAGCTGATTACATACTTGCATGATACGCCTGGCCAACATCAGGCTCTGAGCATGATTGTTATGAGCAAACAAAAAAGCCAGGCGGCTGCTGCCAAAATAAGCGACATCACATTGTAAGCCAAAGGTATCACGTAGAGCCCGATTCAACGCAGCAAGCGCTGCAACATCGGATGTAATCGGCAACAAGTTTGAAGAAACATCTTCACAAGCGAGTTCAAGCAACAACACGCTCTGTTGCGCCTTATCAGAACTTTCATCGTTGTTGCGCAAAGATTCTTCCAGCGTATCGACAAAAAGGCTGGCGCTATCCGAGTCACTCAATAGAGCGCTATCGGTTGACAGACCCGCTTTCCTGCCAGAGCAGGATAGTCCTGAAACCTGGGGGTCTTCTGGCGCCTCATAGGGTTTAATCATCCATAAGATGTCGCCAGATTCATCAAGCCGATCGGCTATATTTGAAGAACCTTTTAGCGGACTCAGTGCTGACCCTTTCAGTACACCGGCGAGTGCGACTGCACTAACAGCCACATCAATAGCACTTCCATCCCTACCATTCATTTCCAGTCTGACGGAGTCGGTCGGCTCGCTTACCCCATGTGCTCCTTGTGCCAAATTTGACTTTTGCAGGCTCTCAAGCAAATTGTCACCAAAAATGTCTCCAGCGCGTTGACCCAACAATTCCTGTTGCGCATCCTCACCATCAAATCCCAACAAGGTACAAGCGCGACCACTAACAAAAACAAAGCGCTGATTGGCATCGCTCACCAATACGGCTGCACCAACCTTATCGATCACCTGATCAAGACGGGTCTGGTTTTCAAATAAAATTTTGCGACTTCTAACTATTCGACTTATCGCATCAATACGTGCCAGTAGCAGCTCGCTTGACTCGTTTTTGAACATGCACTCAACAGCCCCTGAGCGCAGACTACGTTTGATGATGTGATCGGAGTAAGTACCAGTAAGGATGGCACAGGTGATCTCGCCTGTTGCCTCATGTTCAATCAAAGCCCGACATAGATCGTCGCCGGTAGATTCTTCAAGGTAGAAGTCTAATACCGACACATCGAAGTGCTGATTTATTGCAGCCTGCATGGCTTCTTCATGAGTGGCCGTAATAGTCACACGATAGCCGTGCAAGGCGAGCAGATCCCTGAGTGCAAATCGGATACTGGCTGAATCATCAACAACAAGTATGTTGATATCATCGTTGGAGAATTTTACCGTGGTGCTTAGATCCTCATCAGCAAAACTGTCGTCCAGAAGTGTTATCAGACGATCCTTGATTTCGCGGTAGTCTTTCCAGCGCAGTTGCGTTGTGCGCGCCCGTCCCGCAACCCATGCGCGAGAATCGGCGCGCATCTCCTGAGACAGTACAACAACAGGTAAATCATGGAAGTCAGGTGAATCAAGCAAGACGAGAAACCTTCCGGCATCTGAATCGCGGGTTGCCTGCCAACCAAACAATACGCTGAGAAATTCGTGATCAGGGTCAAAGTTATCGAATTGCTTTCGTAACATCGTGCGAGCTTGACTGTAATCATCCAGTGCCGTCACGTCATAGCCTAATGCGATAAGATATTTTTCAAGTACATAACGCATTGTTGATGAGGGTTCTACCAACAGCAGTCGACGTCGCTCGATATCGGCAACGGTTTCCAGATCAAGGTCGGGTTGATCCAGATGGGTACGCGTGTCGTCCCCCGGAGAAGGAGTAGCCCCCAGGTCTGTATCCAACGAGGCCATTGATTGACGGGCTTGCAGTGTAGGTATATCTGCAATGCCATCGCCGGAGCCCGCGCCCGGTTGATTCAGATCTTTCAGATTTGGTTTTTTTTCTGTCACGCTTTATATCTGATATGCCAATGGCTAATCTGGCTTAAAATTGTGTATCTCTGACGACATTCTACCCACTGTAGCCACAAGTGATGCAGATACTACACGCAACACTGTGAATTGGGTCACAGGGATACTGCCTGCGTTTCTACATTTTGAGCCACCGAAAGTTTTACAGATAATTTTTTTCATTCTCGCAACGTCCTGAGCGACGACATAAACGCTTGTTCCATATACGCTTGTTCCATAAATGCTTTTCAATAGGGATTGCGGCAGCCTCTCTTTCAGAGGATGCGCAAAAGCTATCTGCAGATAGACAACATTATCTACATCAATCCATAAAAGGGCCTGACAGTTACCAGATCACCTGCTGCTACATTGCTACTCCCCGGCGGCAAGACGATCAGACAGTTTGCCTCACACATGGAAGTCAGACGCCCAGCGCCCTGTTTACCCGTTGTGTTAACAATACTGTGTCCATTTTCATCCAGCGACATAACCCCACGTTGATATTCAGTTCTTCCCGGTGATTTCTTCAATGCCGATACGCTGCGAGCAGTCACTAGCTGTACTTCGCAATTGCTGGCACCCATCATTTGCAGGATTGCGGTTTGCACAAATTCATAGAAGGTAACCATAACCGCTACCGGATTACCCGGCAAGCCAAAGAAGAACGCCTCACCCACACGTCCAAAAGCCAGAGGTCTTCCGGGGCGCATCGCCAGTTTCCAGAAACCAACATCACCTAACTCGTGAATCACACGTGTTACGTAATCCGCCTCCCCCGCCGATACACCACCGGAGGTTACAATGATGTCTGCTTGAGAAGCTGCTTGCGTAAATGCTTTGCGCGTAGCCTCTTCATCATCAGGTACGATACCCAAATAGATAATTCGAACACCAATGCGTTTAAGCATCGCCGTCAATGTGTAACGGTTACTATCGAACAACTCGCCTGCACCTAGCGTTTCACCCGCATGTTGTTCAAGAGAACGCAGCTCATCACCTGTGGTAAAAAAAGCAACCGTAATTTGCGGATGAGCCTGGATCTTGTCGATACCGATCGATGCCAACACGCCCAAATGCGCTGCTGTCAATCGCGTACCGGCTGTAAAAACAGATCGTCCACGCGCTACGTCTTCGCCGCTCATCCTGACATTACGTCCGGGCTGAACGCTAGCATCAATTGTTACAGTGTTAGCGCTTTCATCTATTGCGACATGTTCCTGAATAACAACTGTGTCCATGCCCGCTGGCATCATGGCACCAGTCATAATCCGAACGGCCTGGCCACGCGAGATTTCTCCGTTATAGGGCCGACCAGCCCAGGCAGTGCCCACTACCTGCAAAGTTGCAGTGTTCTGTTGTGTATCGGGGATGTCCGAAGCGGCGATGGCATAGCCATCCATTGCAGAGTTGGTGTAGGAGGGTACATCGATGGGCGAATGGATGTCGGTCGCCAAAATGCGCCCAAGGGCGTCATCGAGTGCAAGCGACTCAGCCTTGGAAGCATCAGGCATTGGCAACATCTGCCGTATTCTCTGTGAAGCTATATCTACCGGCAACAGATCCGGGTCACCTGGATCCTCACATGAAGGTAATTTATCAATCATCGGTGTCCTCCTTCATTTGACAACACGGCACTTTGCTGAATAAAAAACATCTCTTGTGATATAAACACTATTTAAACCGCAATACTTTTTTAACAACGGTTTATCGCCTATGCGGTATCGGTTAACCCGCAGTAGTGGATTTTTCCAGATCCTTTTCAACACGCAACCTTTCATCTTCAGTATTGATATTCAAAAACGCATCGGGCTTGTCTGAGAAATCAACTTCTACCAGACACTCATCGGAAAACCATCGATCAATTTTACGCTCACCGCTAGCAAGAAATTCTGTCAGGCTCAGCTGACAGGCGCTATCAACCATAAGAAACACGGGTTGCTGGCGCGTGCCGTCATGTGCCACAGCAACACGCGCTTGATTCTGATCCATGGCATTGCTCATTCGCTCAACCATATCGTGTGGTAAAAATGGAGAATCACATGGGCACATAAAAATGCGGGTCACGGGGGTCGCCGCATTGCCAAAATGCTGCAGTGCTGCCAACAGTCCAGCCAATGGCCCGGGATGCCCCTCGAAAGTGTCGTTGATAACAGGCACAGCAGCATGGCTATCAAAAGCATTGCCAAGAGCACTGTAAGATTCCATATTACGATTGGCATTGATGGCAACATGCTCAACCTGCGGGCACACACGTTCGAGTGCCCACTGCACCATCGGTTTGCCGCCTAGCTGAATCAACCCTTTGTCAATGCCGCCCATACGCCGTGCCAATCCACCCGCCAGAACAACAGCGGCCAAACCACTGATATCCTGCCCGGACATCTGCTTATGATTACAACTGCGATCGAACATTTACGAGCAGCTCCATTAACCAGCCTCGTTTGAAATAGCTGGTAAATCCGATAATTGACTGAAATAGCTTTTCAAAAATGCACCGAATTCAGGCGCGTCCTCGGTCTCCAGCGTCTGTTGCTTCTCAACCGAGCTCTTGACAGCTGCTTGCAAGCGAGACTGAATCGCGGCATCGGCTTCCAGCGTTTGACAATGATCTGCCAATTTCCGGGAGTGCTCTCTTGCGAAGTCGTAAAACGAATCATGTCGCGATAACAGCTCGTCCAGTACACGGGCTGAAGGTGTCAGTTCAATATTTTCCACCTTTTCTCGTTGAGCCTGAAGGGCATCAACATAGATCGATATTTTTGAACCCTTAATGCCGCTAGCCGCATTTTTATCCATAAATGCCGCCACTGGATCGAGGTCATCAAGCAACGCTCGCGCTGCATATTGCAGGAGAGTGACCTGCCCTTTGATCTTGACTGTGGCTTGGGGGTCACGACCACGATGCGCAACGGTGGACATGTTCTGGCCGATGTCCTTCATCTCCTTATCAGCAATAATCGGCGATTCAGACAAAAGCGCATGCAGCATGAATATTTCAAGGAAGTGAAGCTGTTGCTCGCTCATCCCACAGGGTTCGAAAATATTCAGATCAAGACAACGCAGTTCCGCGTACAGAATACCCCGCGCTCGTTTGGCTAGTACCGGCGCTTCCATTTTATTGACAAGTTGCTTGGGTCTTACTGGTGAGTAGTATTCATTTTCAATTTGCAGCAAGTGTTCATTCAATTGCTGGTAACGCCCCTGGTCATCAAACAATCCAAATTCTGCATACCCCTCATGCGTTGTTGTTATCAAACGATGCAGATCAGCGGTGTAGGACTCTAGATCAGAATAATCAACAGTGATGCTGGCAGCAGCTTTTTTACTGTAGTTATAACCAATGTCTCCCATTCGCAATGACGTGGCATAGGGCTGATAGAGAGTACTATTACCGTGACTTTCAAATTCCGACAAAGGCTTTCGCCCGTCGAGAAACGTTTTACAAATGGCCGGTGAAGCACCAAACAACAACGGTATAAGCCAGGTATTTCTTAACAAATTGCGTGTTGCAGCCAGATACATTTCACTGACAAACCTGGGTGATGCCGGTGCGGGGCTTTGCGTATCAGTGGGTAAATTTTTTTGCCCTGTTGCTGGTTCCAGATAGGCGCTTGCATAACGCACCAGATCATCTGAATAGTATGCAGTGTTTTTACCCTCAACGATTCTTTGTGCCAGTGAACGCCACAGTTGCTGTGGCCATGAATAATTAAAATGTATACCCGCAATGGTTTGCATGGATCGCCCGTAACGTAAGCCGAGGCCACGCCGGTAGACAGATTTCATTTGACCAATATTTGAACTGCCATAGTTACCAATACGGATATGTTCACCACCATCGAGTACACACGGCATACTGGTGTTCCAGACAATTTCGTCATCGGTCAATTGTTGTTGTACAAAGAGCTGTGTTTGATCAAGAAAATTCAGCGCCTCGGTTACTGACGGCAAGGCAGGGGTTACCAGTTCGAGAAGAGCCTCAGAGTAGTCAGTTGTGATATAAGGATTGGCCAGAGCGGAACCCAAACCGGCTGGATGATCCGACTGGGCTATCAGTCCATCCGGTCTGACACGCAGATTTTCTTTTTCCAGGCCCACCTTACACCCGGCAAGCATTGGCAGCTCTTGCCCTTGGGCGCGCGACTCCAGATCCGACAAGGTGCTATGTAATAGACTTGGCAACAGACAGTATCCTTAAAAAAAACCATTTTACCCCAGTTCCCAGCCATCCAATAACGCCAGAGATAGATGGATCACTAGCCGATGACCAGACAAATACTCAATACAGTCACCACCGCACAAAACCAGGCAGGCAGCGCCAGACAGCTGATCCTACTACATGGGCTGTTCGGCAGTGCGGACAATTGGTCCAGCAGAAGCCGGGTTTATGCAGCTTTTTCGTCGGTCATTTCGGCAGATTTGCGTAACCACGGCGATAGCCCTCACTGTGATGAGATGAGCTACGGCCAGATGGCCGATGACGTAATTGCTACCCTCGATCGGATGTCAATCGAGAAATGCGATCTACTGGGCCATTCAATGGGCGGCAAGGTGGCAATGAACTTGGCGCTGCGTTACCCAACCCGAATCAACAAACTGATTATTGTTGATATTGCTCCGAAGGCCTATCCGCCCCACCATGAACAACTAATCAAAGTCATGTTATCGCTACCACTGGACACCTTGAAACGCCGAAGTGACGCAGATGTTGCCCTTGCCAGCGTTGAGCCGAACCCCGATGTCAGAGCCTTTTTGATCAAGAGCCTGATACGCGCGCAAGCCGGTGAAGAAACCGAGAGCTACCGCTGGCGATTTAATCTGGATTCTATTTCCAGAAACTATCAGGATATTACCAGTGCCATAGACGCCAGTGGCGAGTATTCGGACCCTGTACTATTTATCAAGGGTTCGCTTTCTGACTATTTAGGAATTGACGATAGAGATCTGATTTTACGGCGCTTTCCAGGTGCCACACTCAAGGTAATCGATCAGGCCGGACATTGGCCACATGCGGAGAAGCCTCAGGTGTTCGATCATATCGTATGCGACTTTCTCGACTATAACGTCAACCAGACCTGAATACAGGGCAAAATCCGCTATTTAGTCAGCTACAACGACGTGATCCGGTGATGTTACAATTATAAAAACAGGCATTTTTATCGTCACCCCCATTGGTGAAGACGGGGATCTATCTTTTAATTGGACATATTTTAATTGGACATAGAGCGATACCTGACATGGATCGGGACACCGGACCTACCCATCTGTGCGCAATAACGGAATTCAGTTGTAGGTCTGCCAAGAGCAATCAAAGGAACCAAAGGTTTAGGCTAATTCAGTGCACTCACTGGCAATTCCAGTATCAATGTCAACAACTTAATCGACCAAGAAAGTAGCGGGAAACCAGTGGCAGATTCACTACGCGATCAGTTATTAAAAGCCGGGTTCAAAAGCGAAGAAAAAAAACCGGCTAGTGGTCAATCGCGCAGCAAAAAAGCAGCGCGCAACAAACGCAACAAGCCAGCGACACAAGCTGCCCGTAAGTCGAATGCAGCACCGGGCAAATCGTTCCACAAAGCATCAACAAAAGTATCAGCCGCAGCGGACAAAAAAGCAGCGGATCAAAAAGCCATAGAAACGCGCAAACGCGTAAAAGCCGAAATTAAATTACTGATTGAGCCTGCCAGCATCAAAAACTACGCTGGTGAGATTCCCTACAATTTTGTACTCGGCAACAAAGTCCGACAACTCTTTGTCAACAAGGCGGCACAGGAAAAACTCGCCAGTGGCGAGACAGTCATCACACGCCTCAATGGCAATACCCACGTGATACCCGCAGAACTTGCCAGCTCAATTCTCAAGCTGAACCCTGACTGGGCCATAGTCGACAACACGCAAGACGACAAATCAACAGATCAATCCAGGGATGACTATGGTGACTACGAGGTGCCGGATGATTTGACCTGGTAGTCAGCGTGACTCATACAATCAAATCATGAAAAACGCCCCCTTCAGTTTTTACTGGTATGACTACGAAACTTTCGGTATCGACCCGGCCCTGGACAGGCCAGCTCAATTTGCAGGCCTGAGAACCGACGCCGAACTCAATCCGATCGGCGATCCACTAATCATCTATAACCGGCTTAGTGATGATTATCTACCTGATCCGGATGCTTGCATGATAACGGGGATTTCGCCCGACACGGTATCCCGGCAAGGAGTGCATGAACGGGAATTTATTTCAGCCATCGTTAAAGAACTGTCGCGACCCGGAACCTGTAATGTTGGCTACAACAACATCCGGTTTGATGACGAATTTACCCGTCACACTCTATTCCGCAATTTCCATGACCCCTATTCTCACGAATGGCGCAGCGATAATTCTCGCTGGGACTTGCTGGAAATCGTCCGTATGACCCGTGCATTGAGACCCGAAGGCATACAGTGGCCGTTTCAGGCCGATGAGCCCTCACTCCCCAGTAACCGACTCGAAGATCTGACCCGTGTCAATGGAATAGAGCATAGCGATGCTCACGATGCCCTGGCTGATGTACAGGCGACAATCGCAGTTGCAAAACTCATTCGAGAACAACAACCGAAGCTATTCGACTGGGCTCTATCGAAGCGCAGAAAAGACCAATGTAGAGAACTCCTGTTATCGCAAAAAAGCGGCATTCTTGTTCATGTATCCGGCATGATTCCCGGCGAGCATCATCATCTGACCCTGATAACTCCCTTGTGCCAACACCCAGGCAACAGCAATGGCCAGATTGTTTTCAACCTGCGTTTCTCACCCGAAGAATTGATCGAGCTGGCAAACAGCGGTGCTGAGGGTATCGACCAGATACGACTGCGACTATTCAGCAAAGCTGGTGAATTACCAGCAGGCAAAGATCGCCTGCCACTAAAGACAGTGCACCTCAATCGCGCTCCTGTGCTAGCACCCATTGCGGTACTAAGTGACGCAGATGTAACGCGCCTGGAGCTGGACATGCAACGCTGCGAAAAACACTACAGGACTCTCTCGGCGCTGGATCCGCAAGGTAAAAAACAACTTGATACGGCAATCACCAAAGCGTTCACAGAACAAAAGAAAGACGGGCCGGAAAACGTCGATGCAACGCTATACTCAGGCGCATTTTTCACCACTGAAGACAAGAAAAAGTTTGCTGCAATCCAACACTCTGACGCAACAGAACTTGGCAGAATCGCAGCAGATGTTCAGTTTAATGATGTACGCCTTGATGAACTGCTGTTCCGTTACAGAGCCCGACAGTTTGCAGATTCACTGGATGCACAAGACACAAAGAAATGGCAGCAACACTGTCAGCTGCAACTGGAAAATGAGCATTCTGGCAACCGTGGTAGTTATCCACGATCGCTCGATTCGTTCAAGGCATCGCTGCAGGAGCCTCAGTGGCTGGAACCTGGCAGGCAGGAGCTGAGAGAATCGTTGCTAGACTATGCTGAACGACTAGCTGGAAAGTTCGGCCGGAAAGTTCGCTAAACCGGCTAGTTCTTGCGCCGGCCACCACCGTCCATGAAATCCGTACCAGTCAAAATCGGGCGCATTGTATTCATGACGAAAAAGGCAAAGAACAGAAAAAAGAAAATAAACTTGGCTTGGGAATAATGCTCAGGTAAAAACTGGATGAGCACTAAAAACGCAAAACTCGCAAGAAAGAATCCGTAAATCGAATGCACGTACAAATTCAGAATCGATGTTGTTATTTCCTCGCGATAGACACCACTGGCAACCATACAAAACATCATCACAAGTACTACGGGTACCATCGGACCGAGCATCTCAATCACACCAACACCCAGACTGATGATACCGGCGGCCAGAAACACACCAGCGAAAATCAGCGATTCAACCAGACCGCGTAATACGTGAGGAAATCGGAACTGCCGAACAATCGTCTTGCTAAAGGCTTCCTGTGTCTGTTTTAAACACGCTTTAGCAGATGTATCCTCAGTCGCGTAGCTGTTTAGCTCAGCGGATGATTTGCTGGTTGTGACGAGCGTCCGTCGCGCCTGCTCCAGCGAGTGATCAGATTTTTCTGAAACCATATTTTTTACCTGTCTACAGCAAACGTCGGACTATTTGAAAAACCTGGCATACGATATCTTCCCTGGCACACAATATCGGTAGAGATTTGTGCATTGCTCATGGCGCATTATATTACATTTAGACACAATTACGGGAGCTTTGGGATCGCAGCCTGTTTACTGCTTTAGAGACCCGATTATACAGTTACTCGCGCTGAGTATGGCCTACAAACAGGTGAGACTGGCAAGCCGTTACAAAAGTTCAAAAAGGAGCCGTCCTGAACTCTGTAGATGTCGCAACACCTGCGTCAGCGTGCCTCGGCCTTGGCCTATACCCCTGCAATACAGTGATATGGCCTCGCCCTGCATACACAGCGCCGTGGAAAATCATCCCGGAATCTGACTCGCTATCATCAACTGACAACTGCTAGACTCCTTTTAATGTCAACACTTAAACCCATCAAATTATTCCTTGGAAACGAGAATGAATGTGGTTATTTGACTGAGAAAAAAGCAAAAAATATATATGCCGACCCCCATCATCCGAATCCGGGTGGCGTCTACAACCAGCTGATAACCCGAGGTTTCAGGCGCTCCGGGGAATTTGTTTATAGACCAGGCTGTGACAGCTGCAAGGCTTGTGTGCCCGTTCGTATTCTCGCCGACAAGGCACGATTGCGGCGTACTGACAGACGCAATCTGAAAGCCAACACGGATATTCTGGTTCGCTATTGCAAAGCTCAATATACGGATGAGTATTTTGCCCTCTACCAGCATTACCTCAGCGCACGTCACGCAGGTGAGGGGATGGACAACCCCAGCCCCGAAGACTTCGAAAGATTTTTACTCAATCCCTGGGGCGATACGCTGTTTATTGAAATGCGCATTGATGATATCTGTGTCGCTGTAGCTGTAACGGATGTAGCCGGTGGTGGTTTATCTGCCGTTTACACATTTTTCGATCCGTCACTCGAGCAGCGAGGACTCGGCAGATATTCAATATTGCAGCAGATTCAACTGTGCAAAGACATGGAGCTTCCCTATCTCTATTTGGGATATTGGGTTGATGGTTGCCAGAAAATGCAATACAAATCTGATTTCAGACCACAACAGCAATACGACGGGGATCAGTGGATAACGGTTGAATAAACCCGGGGCCTTAGACTTTGCTTTGCGGTTTGCTGCGCTTGGCGTCAGTTGTTAGTGACACACCGCCCGGCGATTTCCCTGACGTGGCTTTTTTATTGCCCGTGTTTTTACTTCCTTTGGCAGCTGTAATTCCACGCAAATACCTTGCATACATTGCCTCGGGGCCCCAATCGTCTTTGAGATGTGTGAACAGTTCCTCGGCAATGTCCCACTGCCCGGCTTTAGTTGCTCGCATAGCCTTACGATGCTCACGTAGATACTGATTGGTTTGTTCACTGACTTCAGCAGCCCTTCCCAAAGGTTCAAACATCCTGACAGCTTTGGAACGTCCCTTGATTCTGACCGTATCCAGCTCACGAAATAACATGTCAGGTAACACTTCTGCGGTCTCACCGGCAACAACAATCGGTACCTCATACAACCGGGTTTGCTCTTCAACGTGTTGAGCTACATTGACCGTATCGCCGACGACGGTATAGGCCATACGATATTCAGATCCGAGATTTCCGACATTCACCGGTCCGGTACTGATGCCGATTCCTACCTGAATGGGCGGCAGATTTTCGACCTCGTAAGCACTGTTTAATGTGTCTATTTCACGCTGGATATCAAGTGCCGCAGCCAGCGCGTCATGGGCATGGGTGGAGCTATTAGCCGGGGCTCCCCAGAAAGCCATGACACTGTCACCGATGTACTTGTCAATCGTACCCGAGTGTAAAACGATGATTTTGCTGACTGCCGAGAAGTAACTGTTGAGCCAGCGCGCCACCGTCTTGGGATCCATATTCTCGGTCAGCGCCGAGAATCCGATAACGTCACAAAAGAGTACGCTAACATCGCGCTGCTCACCCTGCATCCCCATACTCTCCGGATTACGGCTGTACTGGGTGGCAAGTTCTGGTGGTACATATTGACTCATTAGCGATGTGAACTTACGCCGATCACGCATTTCCCCCTGATAAGAAGTCAAGACATACAGTATCAACAGCACACCGACGGTCAGGAATGAAAATTCAACAGGAATAACGGGTGGGCTCAGCCCACTTTCGAGATTGACGAAAAAAATACCGATAGATGCAGCCAGCGCAAGCACAGCAGCACCCACAGGTCGAAATAAGGGCATCACAACGACCAGCATCAGTATCAGGAACTGGGTTGTCCAGAATGCCGACCCAAGCTCCCGGGCAAAAAACAGATTGAATGAATTACCGCCGCGAATTTTCAGTGAGAACAACTGACCGTCAATACCACTCTCGGCACCCATCCAGTCAAATTCAAAGTACAGCCTGAAAACACCCAGACCTGTGAGTAACAAGACGACAAAGGCGAGCAGCAATAGCAATGAGTAAGTGACACTGCGTCTACCGGGATTAAAGAACGGGAGGGTCACTGAATTCCCTTACCACTGCGTGTGGCACTCAATGGGCACTCTCCAACGAAGCAGGGAAAATACATATGTGGGGTTATTGGCAACATACCGGATAGATACCCTATGCAAAGAAAGTGCAAGCACGATTATACCTGTATGAAACCGAGATATTCGTAAAAGTCGTACAATCACTGTTTCA
>CAYPMR010000074.1:0-1291 GCA_964411665.1 uncultured Granulosicoccaceae bacterium
AGAAAGCTGAATACGGACTGTTGTTTATCGATCTGGATCGTTTCAAAGTTGTCAACGACACCTGTGGCCACCATGCAGGGGACCAACTATTGATCAACCTGACACAGCTGCTTGAAAACGAACTCGGGCCGAAAGATCACATGTTTCGACTCGGTGGTGATGAGTTCAGCATAATTGCCACAGCCAAAAGTTTCACGCAGATCATCAATCTCGCAGAAACAATGTGTAAAGCAGCCAGCGAATTCATTTTCCGATACGAAAATCGTCAGTTCAGTATCAGTACGAGTATTGGCGTCATACCGTTGACCGGTGAGGAGCTAGACACAGAGATTCTGATGACCAATGTCGATTCTGCCTGTTACGTGGCCAAAGAGTCCGGGCGCAACCGCGTTCATGTGGCGCGCAAGGATGATATTCAGGTGTTGCAATATCGCAAGAGCCTGGAGAGCGTAGAGAAAATTCGCGAAGCTTTGAACAAAGAGCAGTTTGAGCTGTTTTACCAGCCCATATTTGATATACAGGGCGAGAAACCGGTGCTGGAACATTGCGAAATACTATTGCGCATCAAAAATGCAGACGGCCAACTCTATACACCCGAAGATTTCATCCCACTGGCTGAGAAATACAATCTGATGAGCGGTATTGATCGCTGGGTTGTCAGTCATGTGATCGAATGGATCGAGCAGCATCAGGAAAAGGCTCGATTGCCTCGTATACTGGTTAACCTGTCTGCGCTTTCCTATATTGATGAAGTGTTCCTCGCATTTCTGGTCAACAAACTGGAAAACACGTCCATAGATACCACCCGTTTGGCATTCGAGATTACCGAAACCGCTGCTGTCAACAATATCGATCTGGCCAATAACTTTCTGGATCGTATCCGTGAATTCGGCTGCAGATTTGCACTGGATGACTTCGGCACAGGATTTTCTACATTTGCCTACCTCAAACAGCTTCCAATCGACTATCTGAAAATAGACGGCTCGCTAGTACGCAGTATATCTCACAATTCGATTGATCGGGAAATGGTGCGGGCTATCAACGAGGTTGGTCATATCGTGGGGGCAAAAACTATCGCAGAATTTGTAGAAAACGATGAAATAGTGCGAACCCTTAAATCTCTCAATGTAGACTTCGGTCAGGGCTTCGGATTACAAAGGCCGGCACACATAAATGGGCTGCTGGACATGCCAGGCGTTAGAATTGAGTCGCAAGACAACGATCAAAACGATTTAGGCGATGTAGCATAAATCAATCTCCGTTACCTGACGCTGTTGTCTAAACACTGTTG
>CAYPMR010000074.1:1391-17731 GCA_964411665.1 uncultured Granulosicoccaceae bacterium
GCGATGTAGCATAAATCAATCTCCGTTACCTGACGCTGTTGTCTAAACACTGTTGTTACCGCTGTTGTTACAACACGGCCAGCATGGCATCACTCTTTGGATTGACACTTTAAAAACACACGAAAACAGTAAATCCTGCACCGGCCAACTGCACTAAAGTGCTTTGATTGGAACCGTTGTGAGCGCAACCGCAAAAGCGCCCCAACCCTGCATTACTTCTCTGCGAGCATCCTCTCGGCAATCTGCACCTGACAAACCGCAGAAGACATCTTTTATTGCTTTGCATTCAAGCGCCTGACTAATTATCATGTCGCGACTCGTGTCACATTAATTAGTCCAAACAGCCAATGCTAGAAACCGGTCTGTCCAATGGCCCGCTTGGTGAGCCTGGTCACGCGCCTCATGGATCCAGCAAACCCGGGCCTGTCCCCTGGGTGATAGCAGCACTAGCTCTGGCTTTCCTTGCTTATCTGCTACCAAAACAACTGGGGGCTATCCAACAGGACGTAGATTTCGGTGTGCGATCCCTGATCGCGACATCCAATGCGCCGAATGTCAATGTCGACATTGATGGTCGAGATGTGACGCTGCATGGCAACGTGAAGCCCAAGTTCCAACGTGACTGGTTCATTCAGTCCGTGGATGCGCTTGATCAAGTCAGAGTGGTCACTGATGATCTGACTGAACATGATCCTGACCAGGAAGCTCGCCAGTTGCGCGCAGAGTTTCGTAATCAGGTTCAAACCATCGACTCAGCTTCGATCAGTTTCGAACCCAATAGCGCCGATTTCAGCGCTGGCAGCGAACAGGCACTCGAGCAGTTGGTAGATTTGCTGAATAAAAATCCACAACGACGTATCAAGGTTGCCGGTCACACAGACGCCTCAGGTCGCAAACAAATCAATCTGGAATTAAGCCGAAAGCGCGCCACGGCTGTCACCAGCTATCTGATCGATCGCGGTGTATCACGACAACAGTTGTTTGCCCAGGGTTATGGATCAAGCCAGCCTATAGCCTCTAACGAATCTGATGAGGGACGTGCGCGTAACAGGCGTATTGAACTTATCGTCATGAACTGACCCAGCGGAGCCAAAGGTGACCTACCTCCTTTCACAAATATTTATCAGCCTGCTACTCGCGGCGGTGGCTGGGGCGGCTATCGGCTGGATTTTGCACGGATACAAGGCCAACCAGCGAGAGCAAGGATTACGCACTGCCCTTGAGCGACAAGCTGCAGCTACGGCACATGCTCAACAAGAACGACAGATGATCGCTGACGACTACGATGACATGAAACTCGGGCTGGAAAGTCGCCTTGGCGAAATGCAATACGAGAACAGACAAATACCGGCGCTGCAGGAAAATCTGGAGAAAAGTCAGCAACTCGTGCAGCAGATGATAGAAAAGCACAAATCCGAGATTGATGAGCTGGCAACGTCCAACAACGACCTGCACGGCCAGGTGGATACCTTGAAGTCAACACTGTCAGTCGCAGCAAGGAAAGACCAAAGCGACAACAACAATTCAACAAGCCAGCCTGCTGACAAACCAAGCAAAGCGAAAACCACAGCGAGTACCAGTACCAGGACAAACGCAGAGGCTGATCGCAACCGCCGGGATACAACATCAGAACAAGGGACTGATCAGGGCACCCGCTTTCAGGACTTTGATCAGTCCGAAGCAAAAGAGACAGATAACAGTGAGTCGCACAACTCAAAAACAGTTGCGGCAGCTAGTCAAAAAGAGGTCTCTCAGACCTCTAAAGAAAAATTCGCAGCAGATGATCGCTCAGATTATGGTGCTAGTGCCACAACGACAGCAGATCTGAGTAAAACGCCCGACCTTGACACCCGGACAGTCGAAACCCATGTTCAAAACGAATTGTTTGAACTGGAGACCGAAATTGAAGATATGCGTCTGGAAGAGAAAAATATTCATCTTGAGACACTGCAATCAAGGACAGTCGTGGATGAGCAGTTGCCGGCAAACGACTTAACATCAACCGCGACAATCGCAGACAATGTTGATGCTAAGGCTCAGAGCAAAAAAGAGAGTGCCCGGAGTGCCAGTCCAGCAAAAATGTTCAACAACTCAGGTGGTGAACACGATGAATTGCAGAATATTCACGGGATAGGTCCTGTTATAGAGCAATCCCTGAACGATATCGGGATCACCAATTACAAACAAATCGCATCTCTTACGCGGCTGGAAATAGAAGAAATCGCAGATATTCTCAATATTTTTCCTGGACGTATTGAACGTGACAACTGGATTGGAAATGCGCGCAAGTTACTGGATGATCCAGCCGGCGCAAACCCGGATGAGACTACACAAAAGGCATCCGATAAGGAAGACACGATTGAAAATGCTTAATGTCAGGTAACGTGGTAACTAACAGAAATTAGCAAAACCAAAAAAACGGATTAACAAAAAGCGCGATAAACACAATTTAATGGAGTTTTTATATAAAACACAAATGAATGTGAAGCAAGAGAGATTTTTCCAACTCTACAAGAAGGTATGTCTGGCCGTTTTTTCAGACAAATAACGAACGTTGATGTGTTCGATAAGCGACATTGTTTAGCACTCTATGAATCAGTCACAGTCTCTACGGCTCATAGATTTGCTATTTCGCGTTGTGTGCACATGGCGATAATTTTATATATGTCAACTAATGAATTGTGGACATATCATTATTAACAGCCTCGTGCCTCGGCGAAAACATGCTCGCCAGCACTAAATCACAGGGAAAGGTGTCGGAGATCCAATGGAAAACTTTGAATTAATCGGAAATCATGCCTTGTCGCTAATAGCGGCAATATCACCAACGGCCTTGATGGCAACGCTAGGGTTGCTGGTATTGGCACTGGCCTGTGCATCCATCGGATGGATACTTAACAATGATTCCGACCATGGATCGCACTCGTACGAAGCTCAGCAAAAGAAGGCGCATCTGGCATTACCAGACATGCGTGATGAGAATCAAAACGGCTCTGTCGATCTAACTGATCTGACACAATCCAACCGCACATCTACTACTGCAAGTGCACGCGCACTTGATGGCTCACAGGATCTACAACCGGACATTTCACTGACAGATAGCACCGGATCAACCCGTTCCGGTCTTCTTAATGCGACTCTGGCAAACACCGCACGTGGCCTTAAATCCTTACAACCCGGCAACAAAAAACAACAATCCGAAATTCAGGAGAAACTGCGTAATTTCGAAATAGAACTGCGCAGCACACAATACAAGCTCGATACCCGGGAAGCTGAACTACGGGAGTTTCGCAGCAGAGCGACAACAGAAATTAAAGCTGCCAGAGCAAAAATCAAAGGATTGGAGTCTCAACAGGCAGCACATAAAAACAGTAAAAGCCAGATTCTGAAACTCACCGAAGCAAATAATCAATTACGTAACGAACGAGATACGCTAAAAACAAAAGTGCAAAGCGAAGATGAAGCCTTGCAAAATAAGAAGCTAACCTTGCTGAACACAGAGTTTGAAACAAAAATTTTCGATCTCGAAAAAGAAATATCCAATCAAAAAGCTCAATCGCAAGACCTTGAAGCGGCAAATCAGGAATTACTCAGTAAAGTCGACGATCTTAAAAGTGCGAAAATTGATGCTGAAAATGCCAAAGATGAATTTTCAAAACGCTTCACGCAATCGCAAGCAGAGCGCGATGCCGGAGCCGAACTACTGCAAGCCAATCTGGATGAGAAAACCAAACGGGTTACAACACTTGAAACACAACTCAGCAACCTCACCACTGAATCTACCAAACTGAAAGATAGTGTAGCCAAAGTAGAAGAAGAGTTAAAACAGGCTAAACAGCGTCACACCAATACTTCAGAAGAACTCACCAAAAATACCGCTAAGACCAAGAGTCTGGAGACCGAGCTTAAGATTGGACAGGCACAACAGCAATCACTAGAAAATTCGTTAAATGAACAAACCAGAGCCTGCGACCTTGCTACCAGGAATTTGGCTTCATTGGAAGAAAAACGAACCATCTATCGTGAAGAAACCAGTCGGGAAATAACCAATCTCCGCAAACAGGTTACACAATTACAATCTCTCGAGATTGCCAATAAAAACCAGACAACAACTATTCGAAAACTCGAAGAACAAATATCGGATGCGCGCCGCCGACGTGTAAAGCAAGATGAAAACGGCGTAAAACTGGCACAGACCATTATCGAGAACGAGCGCTTGACCAAAGAGCTCGACGCAAAGGGATCAGAACTGACACAAACGCAGACCAAACTTGGCACACTCGAATCTGAAAAAACACAGAAGATTCAGGAAATCGAACAAATCAACAAACAGTTCGAGCAAATCAAGAATGAGAATGTTTTAGCTCAACGTAAAAACGACGATCTTAGAAAAACTGTATCTGAATTAGAACATCTGCGTCGCGACACAAAGCGACAGACATCGCATATTGAAACTCTGGAAAATGAACTCAAAGAAACCAACAGTAAAGTTGCACAAGCCGAGACGCTTGCAAAGCAACTATCTGATAATCAAAAGAAGTTGTCAGACCTGAATGAGAACAAAGCGAGCCTAGAGATAGCGCTCGACAAATCAGAAGAACAGGCGACTCGATATGAAGCGAAATCAACCGGACTCATCGCCGAGGTTGAACGTGCTAAATCCGCTAACGAGACAATCGTCAGGTCTCGCGATGAACTAGCCAACACTGTCAAATCACTCGAAAGCCAGATAACACAACACCGCGCCAGTTCAGAAAAGGCTAAAGACGATGTACAAGCTCTTGAAGACAGTCATCGAAAAACTATTGCTGACAAAGATAGTCTTACAAGTGAACTACAAAAACGCAAAGAACTACTTGAGTCTGAATTAGCGGCTCAGCAGGTATCCTATAAGCAAATCGAAAAACAATGGCTCAATGGTTCGAAAGCGAGCGCACAAATTGAGTCTGAGCTAAAACTAAAGGACAAGCAAAACGAATCTTTCAAAAGACAGCTTGAGGACAGCAGGCTGCTTGAAAGGCAACACAAGGAGCGTATCGCAAAACTGGAAATGCAGCTAACCGCCAGCAAATCCAGAAAGACAGAATACGAGGAACAGATTTCCGCTAACAAGCAAACAATCGAGTCCATGCAAGCGACTCATAGCGATGCACTAAAGAAAGAAACTGCAAAAATAAATGAGCTTCTGGAAGCATCAGAGGCAAAAGCTTCCAAAACAGTAGAGGAGCTTAAACAACAAAAACAAAAAACAGATACCTATCAATTAGAAATTAAATCTCTGAAAAATAAACACAGTGACGAAATTCTGACCGCAGTAAGAGAAAACAGATCACAACAAGAGTCACAGTTTAATGCCCAATTAGAAACGCAATTGCAGAAACAACAAGCACAGTTACAAGAGGAACACACCAGAAATCTTGAGCTAGCCACTGCAGAGACTACCAAGCAAGTAGAGCAAAAATCGATCATAGCCCTGGAGAAAGCAAGCAATGCTGCCAAGTCATCAGAGCTGACTATTGTCAAACTAAATTCACAAATCAATGAGCAGCAAATAGAACTTAAGGATCAAAAACAAAAACTATTAAAAACTGAGAACAGCCTGTCAGAATCTCTAGGTGCAACTGAAAAACAAAAACAATCGATCGGGAATATCACTCGTGACCTCGAAATTTCCAGATCTGCCCTGGATCAAGAGAGAAAATTACGAACCGAGCAAACAAGAACGATAAACTCAGAAGCTGAGTCAAAGATATCAAAACTGCAAGCGAGGCTTAAATCTGCCAGTCAGGAACTTGCTGACAATCAGAACCAACTAAAGAAGCTCGAACGCGAATCCAGTAGCCGTGAAAATGATCTGTCAACTCTCAAGGCAACTATCGCAGAGCGGGACAGCGCACAAGCCAACGTAGAGAAATACAAAGTCGAGCTATCGAGTATCAGTCAATCAATTGAAACTGAGCGAAAGTCTTTACAACAACAGGCACAGACTGATAAGAACAGGCTTAGCTCTGAACTCACATCAGAGAGGCAAGCTCGTAGTGCGTTGATAGAGCAGCTAAAGCAAAATGACACGCAAAAACAGGATCTTTCAAACAAACTGGAGCAAGCCACCAAAAACCTGGTGCTGCGAGACAAATCGATTCTAGCCTTACAACGAGAGAATGAACAATTCGAATCACTCAAAGGTGTTGTCGCTGAACGCCAGGCAGACATAGAATCTTTACGTGAAAAAATTAATAAACTTGCAGTGCTGGAGAAGAAATTACTTGAGAAAGATGTGCTTCTTAAAAACGCACAAAATGAACTTCATTCAGCGCGCAAGAGCGAAACAGAGCAACAAAAAAAATCAGACACATTACGTAAATCGCTTGATGAGGCCAATAAAACCATTGCACGACGTATACAAAGTGATGAGAGCCAAACACAGGCCGATACTGAAGAAGGTGATGCGATAGAACTTAACCGCCTTAATGCGCAAGTAGTCAGCCTGACAACTGAACGGGACCTTGGACTCCAGCGTGTAAAAGAGCTCAGCGAAGTCGTAAAGCAGGTCAAGGAGAAAGATATTCTGATTCGCGAATTGCGCTCAGGTATCACCAGTAGCAAGATAAGTGACCGTGAATTGGAGCTCCTGAGATCACGAATCGACAGCCAGGATGCCGACCTTAGAAACAAGAAACTCACGATCGAACAGCTGAAACGACAATTAACACAACTGGCTACGAGCACTGACGGACGCTCGAAAACTGCAAAAACAGGCAGTTCTAAATCTCCCTACGGTGAATCTAAAGGTCTGGAATTGCTTGAGGGGATGACTGGAAACGGCGATGATAACAATGGCGATGGAGCATTAACAAAAGCCAAGCCTGTAAAAAAATCACAAGTAAAACAACAGAACACCCAAACCAGCAGCAAAACAACTGTTAACAAGAAAGCATCAGAAAAGGTATCAATTAAGTCCGAAGAGGCTTCCAAACCTTTTGAAAAAGATGATCTGAAAACTATTAACGGGATTGGCCCAAAGCTGGAAAATCAGCTAAATGCCATGGGCATTGCAAGCTTTAGGCAAATCGCCGAATTCTCGCCGTCTGATGTTATCAAGGTGTCGGAATCACTCGCTTTTCCAGGGCGAATCGAACGTGATAATTGGATAGATAGCGCGAAAAAACTTTACATAGAAAAGTATAAATCGCGCTAACCGGGTGAGACACCTACTCCATATATTATTGCTCTTTGGAGTATTGAGCACTGCCACCGTGGCAAAAGCTAATGCTGCTACGCCACATTCCATCAATCTATCAACCGAAACCACAAATCGCAGCGAAGCTCACGCCGAAACAGAGCCGAGCGATAGCGCCTCCAGCAAGCGCATTGCTGTTGAGCAAAATCCAGACATCACACCATTCGAGTTCAATGCATGTGAACTGAAAGACCCGGTAAGCGCCAGATCTGCAAGAGCTGAGTGCGCCTACTTTCCCTTGGCAGAGAATCCGGATAATCCAGACGGAAAACCCGTAAACATCCATGTCGCTCGTCTCGAATCCCTATCACGCAACAAATACCCGGACCCTCTGTTATTCATCACTGGCGGCCCCGGGCAGGCAGCCTCAGAATCCTGGGTTACTATTCAGTCAGCCTTTAACACACTTCGGAAAAATCGTGATGTCTACGTGATAGACCAACGTGGCACTGGTTTATCCAACAAACTTGACTGCCCCGAGGAGCCAGAGTCATCTACAGATGTTTTTACCTTTAACGAAGCTGCAACAGCTGAGCGCGCCAGAACATGCCTTGAATCCCTGCAAAGCAACCCGCGGTATTACACCACCAGTGTTGCCGTACAAGATCTGGAATTGATTCGCCAGAAACTCGATATTGCGCAATGGAATATTTACGGTGTTTCATACGGGACACGCGTTGCCCTGCACTACCTCAGACGTTTTCCTGATCAGGTGCGTACCATGACGCTCGACGCGGTAGTTCCGCCGGGCACAGCTCTGGGTCCTGGCATTGCTATCGATGCTGAAAATGCATTGCAGGCCATGTTTGATCGTTGTCGCGAAGACAAGGCTTGTTCAGGCGCATATCCACAGCTCGAACAGGGAGCCCGCACCCTGCTTTCCGATTTGCGCGACGCGCCGGTTGATATCAGTTTCGAGAACTTCAATAAAGGTACCTTGGAGTCGACTCGAATAACAGAAAATCATGTTACCCTCACCATGCGTATGCTGAGTTACTCAAGCCATGGTGTGGCCATACTTCCCAACATGTTGCATGAAGCTTATGCTAAAAATAACTTTGCACCGTTTGCACGCCAGGCTGAACTGCAAAGTGAAAATCTTGGACAGACCTTGGCCACAGGCATGCACAATGCGATAATCTGCACTGAAGACACAGGTCAAAGTGGTTTACAAAACATTGATGAAGGTGCACTCAGAGATACCTACCTTGGTGACACCGCTCTTAAAGCACTTGATGCCAACTGCAGACACTGGCCAAGCGGCATTATTGATGACGACTTTCACACACCAGTAAAAAGCGATGCTCAGGTACTGGTACTGTCCGGCGGAACAGATCCGGTTACACCACCCGCCTATGGCGAAAGAGCCATTAGTGAAATGCCTAATGCCTTGCATATCGTCAACCCATTTCAGGGGCACGTGCAAGTAGCCCTTGGCTGTATGCCGCGTGTGGTTGCTAATTTTATTGAGCGTGGAAAGACTGATGATGTGGATTTTGGTTGTCTTGAGCGACTCCGCGCAGAACCTTTTTTTGTTGACGCCAATGGGCCACGCCCATGATCATAGTTGAATCCATATCCAAGTCATTCCCCAACAAAGGCAAGCGCAAGCGCGGCGAACCGAAAAAACTGAAGGCCGTCACTGACGTCAGCTTCTCTGCTACTGACGGCAGCATAACTGGTCTACTAGGCTCAAACGGTGCGGGCAAATCGACAACGTTACGTATCCTTGCAACCTTGATGCAGCCAGATACAGGTAATGCGAGCATCGATGGTTTCGATATCATCAAATCACGTCTCGATGTCAGACAGACTATTGGTTTCATGCCACACAATGCCGGCATTTATCCTCGATTAACAGCTCGCGAAAATATTCTTTATTACGCTCGAATATGCAAAGTACCCAGCGACCAAGTCGATAAACGCATCGATCAACTGATACAGTTGCTGGACATGGGTTCTTTTATAGACAGAAGAGCAGAAGGATTCTCTCAGGGTCAACGTACCAAGGTAGGTCTCGCCAGAGCATTGGTTCATAGCCCGAGAACATTGATGCTTGATGAACCAACCAATGGTCTTGATGTTATTGCAACGCGTGGGCTCAGAGAAATAATCAAACAGTTGGCGCAAGACGGCCACTGCGTACTTTTTTCAAGTCATATCATGCAGGAAGTCGAAGCTCTCTGTGATCACATAGCAATCATTACCGACGGCTCCATCGCAATGGAAGATTCGCTACAAGGGATTCTGAATACAACCGGGCAAAGAAATCTCGAAGATGCCTTTGTGCATGTCGTGCAGCCAGACTCGATGAATCAAACCAATACGAGATTACAACCTGATATCTATCTTGATGAAACCATCGTCACGAGGTCGACAGGCACCTACTGATGCGATCTATATTTATCGTTTGCCGCAAGGAGATTCTCGACAACCTGAGAGATCGCCAAACCGTTTTTTACGCACTTCTGTTCGGCCCTTTACTGTTGCCAATCATCGTTGCGGGATCTTTAATTGCCGGTTTCAAACAATCGAGTATCGACTTTAACGAAATAACAGAGCTGTCCGTTATTAATGCGCAAAGCGCTCCGAACCTGATCAGTTTCTTACGTCAAAACAATATCGACGCTGTTGAAGCACCAAAAGACTACCGCGATAAACTTATCCAGAGTGAACTCGAATTAGTGCTGGAAGTACCTGAGAACTTTGCGACCAACCTACGAGCTGCGCGGCCAGCGCCTCTGAATCTCTACAGCAACGAAGCAGACAAGAACTCGACCAAGGCAGCGCGCAAGATCACCAGCCTTTTAATGGTTTACGAACGTACTCTGGATACATTGAGATTGCAGGCACGCGGACTTAATCCGAATATTTTTAATAGCTTGCTGGTGCAACAGGTTGACGTATCAGAAGATGGCACAGGAACGCAGATACTCGCGTCAATGTTACCTTTTCTACTTATCATGTCGATGGTTATGGGTGGCTTCTACCTGGCTATTGATACCACAGCTGGAGAACGGGAAAGGCTTTCTCTGGAACCCTTGCTATCCCTGCCTATTAGTCGATCAGCCGTAGTCACAGGCAAGTATCTGGCAACGCTTGCTTTTGTGACTTTTTCAGGATTACTCACTGCAGTTGCACTGGTTTTGTTATTTCGTTTTTTTCCATCAGATGCACTGTCAACTCTATTGCGTTTCGATCCGCTGACGATAGCCAAGGCATTCGTGCTGGCATTACCACTAACATTGCTTATCACCAGCCTGTTGTTGGCAGTTTCTGCTTTCACACGCAGCACCAAGGAAGCACAAACCTATTTGGGAATACTCATGATTATTCCTATGGCACCGTTTTTTCTATTGCAATTTTTAAATATACGCTCAGCCACCACCATTATGGCAATACCCATGATGAGTCAATACAAACTGCTGGAAAAAGTCGTCAAGGGGGAAACTCTGGATCCGCAGCATGTCGCATTGTCGGTCGGCGGCACACTCATTTGTGCATTGCTGCTTTTAATGCTCGCTATCAGTCTGTATCGACGTGATCGCATCATCGCAGGTTAGATGGCAAACAATTCGCAATCACGATCAGGCGTCCATCCTGTCCCATCTGTAGGCAGATGTAAGATTAGATCGTCAAACGGCTGTGAAATAATCACTTATAGACGACTCTTTATTGTGCAATTTCAGGAAATATTATGAAAATTACGATTGAATACTGCGTGCAGTGAAACTACAAACCAGAGGCTCTCCGTGCGAGGGACAGGTTGATGAAAAACAGTAACAATAGCGTTGAGCTGATAGAGGGCGCTGGCGGCGCATTCGAAATTATCAAAAACGGGGAACTGGTGTTCTCTAAAAAAGCGGCAAACCGTTTCCCAAATGAACAGGAATTGGACGAGCTAAAGAACTAGTGTCTGCGAACCTGCTCATCTGCGAACCCGCTCATCTGGTTCAAACTGTTCAGTTTTCGCTGTTATTACCCGTGTGATGGCCACCGCTGCGACCACTACCAATAAGACGACGTGGCTTGGGTTCCGGGATGTCACCAGGCTCTGGTATACCACTATTCGAGGCTTGGTAGCGACCTGATGACACTTGTTTACCGGAACGGTTTTTATCAAGCAACACAGGATCATTTAAATCGTTATCGAAAGCACCATCATTGGAATTATAAGGCTGCGACGATGTAGCGACAGTGGAAACATTGTCAGGTACAGGCAGGTGACGGGGGCTCTTGCCTCGCCACAGATAACCACCCAAAGCACCGCCAGCGGTAGTCAGAGTAATCACACCCAGTGTGATTAGTTCGGTCAGGATGAGTATCACACCCGCAAATGCGGCCACCAGCATGGACATACCCACTTTTATACTGGCCTTACGATTTACACGTTGAGTCTCTTTGCGGATTTCTTTTTGTGTCTGTTCGACGACACGGGTTTTGTCACGTTCGGCCCGAATTTGAATTTTTTCACGCTCTTTAGCGTGACCATCCTGCAGTTTTGATACAGCACGCACGTTTGCCTGTTTGGCAACAGATGAAAACCAAAAGGCGGTGACCAAGCCCAGCAAAACGATCGGCAGCAGTAAGCGGAATACAAAACCAAAGTCGGACAGCAAATCCTTAAATGCCGTACTATCAACCGTCTCGCTCGCAACAGAAGATGGTAGATTAATCCAGAACAAAACGAGTGTTACCAGTTGCAGCAACAGGATCCCGGGAAGAAAACGGTGCATGTTTTTCAGTTACTCAATAGCCTGAGCGCAATTCTACACGTGCAAAGTGTTTTTTGAACCTGAATCCCTATGCAAAGCATGTGAACAATGACTACACATGATACGAGCGCACATACCGGCCATGCACAGCGTATTGACGGTTTCTTACTCACACGGCATTGGCGCGATAAGTGGCGTGACAATCATCACAGCGGCAAAGGTGACAGTGTTGGCGGTGTAAACCTTGAATTCTGGGCCAGCACAGAGCGTGGCCCGTTAAAGCTCTGCGTGCCGGGTGAGTCGGCTGTCTGCTTTGTCGATAGACACCGCCAATTCGAAAATACCGTCCTATCGAATGTGACACGCAAAGCGGTAAACCTGAAACTGCTCGACGGTGGGGAGGTCGATGCTCTGTACTTCCATCATCAGCGGGACCTTGCAGATGCTCACCGCCAGGGTCTGGCCCTTTATGAGTCGGACATCAAACCCAGTGATCGCTTTTTGATGGAGAGGTTTGTAAATGCGGGATTCAGTGCCGAGGGTCATATTCAGCAACGCAGTGGTTTCCTTGAAATGGTTCACCCGCGTCTTGCACCAGCGGTTGTTAATCCAGCCCTGAAACCGCTGTCACTGGATATCGAAACCCGGGCAAACTCTCATCAACTCTATTCAATAGGCGCATCCACACCAGAGCGTAGCGCGGTATTCATGCTGGATGAATCCTTGTCCGCAACTGCAACACAGCAACGCAAACTGCAGCGGCAGAATACGCAACAAAATATGCCCTATACACTGATGTTGCTACCAAGCGTAGAAGAACTACTCGCACATTTTTTTCAATGGCTGGCGCAGGAAGACCCGGATGTCATCATCGGCTGGAACATTGTGAATTTTGATCTGGCATTTTTACATCAAGTCTGTACTGATCTGAATGTACCTTTTGCAATGGCACGTGGATCTGAGCAGGCAACCGTACTGCAACCCTCACAATTTGGATCGAATAAAACCAATGGCCCACGCATAGCACGTATACCTGGACGACCCGTACTCGATGGTATCGATCTTTTGCGTGCGGGTTTCTGGTCTTTTGAGAGTTTCGCCCTGGACAATGTAGCCAGCGAATTGCTCGGTATCCGTAAGCTCATTACAGGAGACACCGACAAGGTCGCTGAAATCAATCGCCTTTTCCGTGAAGACAAAGGACAGCTAGCTGATTACAACCTGCTTGATTGTGTTCTGGTGCTGGATATATTCAAAAAGGCTGATCTTCTTCCATTTGCTATACAAAGGGCTGCGATAACCGGTCTGGCTATAGATCGCATGGGAGGCTCGGTCGCTGCATTCGATCATTTGTATCTGCCTCGATTGCATCGCTCTGGCTACGTAGCACCTAACGTCATAGGCCGCGACACCGAGAACAGTAGTCCGGGTGGCTACGTTATGGATTCACAACCGGGGCTTTATGAAAATGTGCTGGTGCTTGATTTCAAAAGTTTGTACCCCAGTATCATCCGTACGTTTTTGATCGACCCGTTGGGGCTGGCACTGCACGGTCGTTATCAACGTCATGCGAATGAGCAATCTCAGACCAACCCGAGGATACAGGCCCAGATTGATGAAAAGAATGACACGATCAGGCCCCCTGGCTCGGACACAGATAGATTTGTACCGGGATTCAATGATGCAGCTTTTTCACGCCAGCATCATATATTGCCAACCTTGATTGAAGATCTGTGGACGCAGCGCGATCAGGCGAAGCAAGTCAATGATCGAGCGCTGTCACAAGCGATAAAGATCATTATGAATTCTTTTTACGGCGTTCTGGGTTCTTCCGGATGCCGGTTCCATAAACAACAACTTGCCTCAAGCATTACACGTCGAGGCCACGAAATAATCACCAGAACACGCGACTTTGTACAAACACACGGTTATCAGGTGATTTACGGTGACACGGATTCAGTATTCGTTTTGCTGGGTCCCGGCATCGACGAGGATGCGGCAAATACCATCGGCAAAGAATTGACGGTTTCGCTGAATACCTGGTGGAATCAAACCCTGATGGACGAATTTCAGATTTCATCAAAGCTGGAGGTAGAATACGAAACACATTATTTGAAATTCCTGATGCCTACAGTGAGAGGACTTAATACCGGCAGTAAAAAGCGTTATGCAGGCATGATCAGGGATAAAAATGCGACAAAAGAGAGCAGGCAAAAAGAAAACGCTTATCAAATAATTTTTAAAGGCCTGGAGGCAGTACGTACCGATTGGACACCATTGGCTCGCAACTTTCAGCGTGAATTATACAGGCGTATCTTTTTGAACGAGCCGTATGAGCAATTCGTACGCGATACGGCAACGGCCCTGACCGATGGCAGACTCGATTCGGAACTGATCTATCGTAAGCGAATTCGGCGCAAGCTCAGCGATTATCAGAAAAATGTCCCGCCTCACGTGCAGGCAGCGCGCAAGCAAGCAAAGAGTGGCCATTGGGTCAGCTACGTAATAACCCGTAACGGACCTGAGCCGATTGATAATATGCCGTCACTACCAAACTATGAGCATTATCTTGAAAAACAGCTGGCACCAGCAGCTGACGGGATTCTGTATTTTCTTGACACTAGTTTTCAAACGATCAACGACAGCCAAATGCGCATGTTCTGACCACAACAGCGCACTGCGGGCCTACGTGTTGCATTAACTCAATTAACAAACAAGTAAGCAAACACATATCCCGAGAATCCCGGATTCAATGCAGATCAACAAGCTGCAATTAGCTGCATACTCAAGCCTAAACCTGACAGTGCTGGCACGTATCACGGGACTCTTTATTCTCGCACTCTCGCTCGCCTGGATATCAACATCAGCTGCAGCAGAATCTGTAGCTGACGAAGCTGTAAACGCCTCTGAAAATGATTTGCCGACCGAGCAGTTCCAACTTGGCAAGGTGATAGTTAACAACCGCAATATATTTGATGAAGACGCAGCGCGCACCTACCAACTCGTAAACTCACTGCACCGTGTCACTCGCGAGCACGTCATCAGGCGCGAGGTCTGGTTAAAAGCGGGTGATCAATTTGACCGTGAAGACCTTGCGGAAATTGAGCGCAATTTGCGCAGACTCGACCTCTTCGCTCGTGTCGCCATACAGATGCAACCCTCTGCCGACCAACCACAGCTTACCGATCTGATAATCAACACCTTTGATCGATTGTCTTTGGTGGCAAATGCTGGTGGATCTTTTTTAGGTGGCATCGGCGAAGTGACTTTTTCTGTGGGCGACAAAAATTTACTAGGCTTCGGACACGAGTTGCTGTTCGGATACAGTGAAAATACAGAAGGGGAATTACTTGGCTCGGTTTCGTACGATAACGTGCTGTTATGGTCGAGTGATGTGTTTGCAGGCGTCCAGGCGGGGCAAACGGAAGAAGGCAGCTTCGGTGCTATACGCATCAGAAACAGATTTCAACACCATCTGGACAATCTTGCCTGGAACATACAACTGCTGCGTGAAACTACACGTCAGGACTTTTTCGAACAAGGCGTATCGGTTATTGAAGTCCCAAAAACCGAAGATAGTATTCGTCTTAACAGACTGGTGCGCCGCGGCCATCGATACAACTACTGGCGATTCGGCCCGTTTTTAACCGCTACAAGGACAACATTTGACACAGCAATCGGCCCACAGGCACAAAGCATTACCCTACCCGAGAACAATACCACCGTCTTCACCGGAGCCCAGATTGCCAACGACAGAACCCATTCATTTCGCACGGTCACCGATATCGATTCACTCGGTTTTGAGCAGGACATCGTGCTTGGCAGAAGTGTCGAGCTGTCACTGGGGCTTGAACACGTCGAACAAGAGACCTCTTCACAGACACTCCCGTCGTTTCGCTTGCGTAGCTGGGCACACAACGCTTTGGGACAGCATAACTTCCTGAATATCGGTGTAGGCGCTGGAGCCAGATTTGATGATACAGAACTCGATTCCTGGAGTCTGTCGACGGCAGCTACCTGGTTCAACACACGCCTTGATAGACAGACACTGGCTGCACGACTCATTTACGAAAGTGCATTTGACAGCGATGAACTTCCCATACAGCAAACATTGGGTGAAGACAGCGGATTAAGAGGCTACCCGGCACGTGAATTCAACGACGAGCAAAGCTTATTGTTGAACCTTGAGTATCGAGTCAATACCGGGTTAAATCTCGCCAGTCTGGAACTCGGTGCGCTGCTATTTTTCGATGCAGGATGGGTAGCTGAGCGCGATGGCACTAGCAGTCTCGCGAATCTATTCGATGAACCACTGACGTCCACAGGCATTGGTCTTCGAATCGGCTCACCGCAATTACTCGGCTCAACCATCATTCGACTGGATT
>CAYPMR010000075.1:0-16242 GCA_964411665.1 uncultured Granulosicoccaceae bacterium
TCGTGACTGTCTCATTGAGATCTCCTGCAGTAAATTATGCGGAAACCTCTACTTACTCGTCCAGTGCTTTTTCGGGGGGATTACAATTGGCATAGTCATCATTGCGGCTGTGTTTGTGACTGTGACGTTATCTGAGCGGTTGCCATCACTGTGATTAATAATATTGTAATCGCCAGGACTCGCGTTGCAGGTCGAGATCACGCCCTCGCACACAGTTTGGTAGGTGCTTGAATCTTGAACTTGATACCAGCCGCCGGTATTCGTCCAGCTTATTGTTGTTCCTGTTACTGATAAGCCGGGGATGTTGGCGAAAACTGAGGATGAGCAGAGTATCAAAAAAGCGCTGAGTATTTTTTCATAGCAGGTCCTTGTGGTAGTTGAAAGTATCCTTTTGCCTAAGCTCCGAACCACTGGTCCAGTTTACCAAGATCGACGTTGCAATTTGTTAAACGCATGAAACACCATGCACTATGGCTGGGATTCGTGTACGTATGGCTGCCCAGTTTGCGAATTTTGAGCGGTTTGTCTACATCGCCAACTGCTGTGCCTGGTGACGCTACTATCAGACCTTAAAACTACCTACACCCACTCGGTGTTACCCGTCCACTTCCTCAAACTACGGATGCAATAGGGCTAATCAATGACTACAGATTCGAAGAAGTGACATCAATGTCACTCATTTTATCTACTGCTATACTTGCTTCAGAAATATACTGTAGAGCAACCTTATCTCGCCTCATCAATTGAAAAGCATATTTCCACATCACAGGTTTTCTAAGAATAAAAAAAGTGAAACGAAAAGCTAAGTTAACGCTGCCTATGTCTCTAATAGAGCTTTTAACCTTACCCACATAGTGATCACTATTCGACACATATATTTTTACAGAATTGCTATTGTCAACATTCTTCTGCCCTACAAAGCATGCTAGTTTATCGCCACTTCGCAAGTAATATTGCTGAATAATCGTTTTATCCTTGCTCAATCTCACATCAAGAAATATAGATCCGTTTTCATACCAATAAATCGAACTGCCATCCCAGCGGCCAGATTTAAATTGTTTTTCACACTCTTTTTGCCCAGTTTCATACCAATATTCTTGTACACCATTATATTTTTTATCGTACATTCGATGGGTTTGTTTGAGACTACCAGATGGATATTGATATTCTAATACTGTATATCTGTCCATCTCCAGCTGATTAATTTGTTTAGTTATCGAATCTAGTTGAACTAATAAATCTCTTTTATCAGCAACGTGATCAATGCGACTCGAAGCGATAGCATTCTTAAGGTATAGCTTCACTGCCACAAGCGAGCTCTTTGCAGCTAATGGAGTAGAATGGTTTGATATCTTGTAGTTCTCATAACTATTCACAAATAGCGAATATTTTTCTCGAGACTTTCGAAGATCTAGTTCTAGCCTATAGTCCTTTATCTTCTGATTAGCCTCACCGATTACTAGGTTTTTCTCTATCGAATACCTTTCTACTTCATCTTGTTTAATTCCACTAATTAACGCGGAGTAGGCTTCCTCAATATCTGGCAATAATGCCACATATTCTGTGAGAGCCAACTCCTCGTTGTTAGTCAACTCGTAGTTCGCTTCAATATGAGTCATTTTCGACCTAACGAGTTTAACGCTTGAAAGGAGAGACATTCGATATGTCTTTTCGCTTAATGAAAATGACGCTTGCTCTAATAACGCAACTCCATCTGAAAGTGCGCTTCCACTGTACGAAATTGTTTTGCCAATATTTTTTATGATACCCATCTCTGGATTCTTTCCTGTATTAAGCAAACACTGAATAAATAGGATACTAACCTTAGTAAAGGTCCTATCTAATTACCTGGTGGGCCAAATTGAAACATGCACGAATACATACGTACTCTCAGTTTTTTGAATTGAGGCAAATGAATTTCGACAGCTAACCCGATCAACATCTATCCGTCGTTTATCTCCCATCAATTGACTCCGTGCCGCTCCCAATCCAAACCGCTTCAATAAATGATTTGATCAACTTCGCTTTTGTTCATTAAAATGATCAAAACATACAGAACCAAGATGGCTCCATCCCTAAACAACTTCCGAGATGGCATTTGCAGAGTGAACGGCATTCAATTCCTTTCTAAAGAAACCGGAATATTCACTTTTGTTGCTTACGTCACATATAACAAGATTTGCAAATGATCTAGTTATCGCGGTGTATACGACCTCTGGAGAATCGTTCTCATGCATTATGAAGAATACATATTTCGACTCTAGTCCTTTAAAACTATGAACTGTAGAAAATTTGATAAGACCACTGTTGCTGTAGAAATGGTTTTTTTTAACACGTCTAATTTTTTCTATCTCAGTACAGTTCGAAGATATGATTGATTCATACTCCTCATCATTTAGTTGTACAATTGTTTCATCGCTTGTCCCGGCTAATCTTGTGATCTCTTCATCTGTTTCAAACATGCAATGTACTTTTTCATTAGCGGAAAACAACCGGCTCAATTTACGCAGACTCGAAATTTGGGAAGATAAGATCACCATGTCGTTCGGATTTATCTCGAGACGTTTTATTTCATGATGGATTGAGTCGAACATATTTTGCGGCCAGTCTTCACTGGGGAAAAGTCTGTATTCCAACACTTCATCAAAATTAATTGAATCCTGTACAGGGTTAACTTCAAGAATCGCCATTTCTGCGTATTTTGACGCCAGATATTTAAGTTGAAATCTTTTAAACAAACCATTCAATGCTGAATCAAATCCGGAACGGTATGAGCGCTTTAGATGTTGCCACGCGCCGAATCCTCTCATTGTCTGTGTTGTCTTACCCGTTTCTTCTACACCGTATAGATTTTGTAGATCATCACCAAACAACACCATTTCACCATCTTCCAAAAGGAACTCGTCTTTAACTATTTGAAGCCATTCCTTGCGATAATCCTGCACTTCATCAATTAATATAGTTTTGTATTTATATTTATCGATAACCTCATTTTTAAATATATTATTTAGATACAAACCAACCAAACCGTGTTCAGCAATTAACTCACTCATTTCAAGGCCAGAGTTGGTCACTTGCGAATTGAAAAATTGATGATAATTGGTAATTTCAATCCCTTCAAAATTTCGACAACCTTGTATATCGCTTACCCTATCGCGAATTAGGTTTTTCAATGTTATGTTAAACGTAAGAATTAGTATTGGTGACCCATGCCTTTGATAGGCGCTTACAGCTCTTTGGGCTAAAATCGATGTTTTTCCACAGCCAGCTACGCCTTTTATTTTTTCAAATCCTGGCTTACTGATAGTTAATGGCAACTGTACGTTATTAAATGCAATCGGCCGGCCTTGGCGCAAGACATGATCAGAAGGTTTAAGCCTGCGCTTGAAGTCTTCGTAAATATCTTTATCAAAAAGCACCCTATTGGATTTTTGCACTATTTTTTTCTTTAGTTGTTCAAGTTGATCATCTCCGAAACTAATCGATCGATCTCGAACAACATTTTTAATTTTTCTTGATAAATAGTCGTACGATTTATCGTATTTTTGTTGATCAGTTATCTCATTTTTCTTTCGTCGTTCATTTAATTCATCTCTATCTCTTAGAATCCGTTCTTCAGCCGCAGAATATAGACAATGTATCGAGTTTTTATCTGAACCATGGAAATACACAAAACAATGAACTAAATTAAAGAAATTTGGATTTATGAGCCTTTTTAAACCTACAACAGGCAAATGCAGATCGTATAAATTTTTCTTGTATCGAAAGGCTTGTGAATGTGGTGATGCCTTATGCACAGATTTTCCATCAACAGAGAGCTTCCATTCATTTTTATCGGAAAGTTCGAAATTATTCAAATTCCAGTCTTTCACTTCAATTACATGGGCGGCAGCGTTTTCTTTAAGAATTATGATATCTGGTCGATCTCCATCTAGAAATGGGTTAAAAAACACTTCAAACGTGCCATCCAAATTTTGATGTAAATAATTGACCAACTGCCACTCACCGTCTGTAGGAGCAACTTTAAGGCGTTCAATATTTTCTAAGGAGGGATATACAATTGCCATCAGCAGGTCTTGAAATGTTCAGGTAGAAGGCGGCAGCTTCGATTTGTCTGATGTGTAAACCGGATACTGGGGATATTTACCAACACACGATTTAACATCAAAATCATTGAACCATAGTTCTTGACCTATAGTTTCATGCATAACCCACCTGACGTGCGACTTTTTCCCGTTAACATTAGCGTACATCACTTTACCCCAACAAGCAGATAATTGTCAGCTAAGTCTTAACGGTGCACACGCTGAAAGCAGCTACAACCGGGGTGTTCAGCGCTTGGTTAGCTGTCCGGATCACCCGGCCTCAGACGATGCGGATTTTAGTCTTTTGACCGAATCAGCAGTGACTGCATTCCAATCGGAGAATGTTGGCCTGCCTGTTACCCGATTGGTTGGGCCAGAAACTTGGAGCGAGCTACAAAACACTCTCGAATCTAAGATTTTCGATGCTGATACTGACGCCTTCTCTGTTGGTTTCTATGATTCGGATGGCGATGGTTTGGACAATCGTTTACCAGCGTGCACGGGGTTGATCCTCTTCTTCCAGGATGTCGAAGACGGAGTGGGTACCAGCTGGACCCAGGCAGAAGAACCAGGTAGCACTGTGACCACTCCATTCTCAACTGGCTTCTGATTCTAATGTTATGACTTGATTGCTTAGAGTGATTCCAGCTCACTAAGCAGCTACGTATTCGTTTCCTCTACTAGTTTGCAAAACTCAAAGAGTACATCAAGTCGGTGTGGCGTCAACCAGTTAGCGAAATATGAAGACAACTGGCAGCTTATCTTTGATCCTTTGGGAGATACGAACTAACAAGATGGCTAACCCACATACTATCTTTAGATAGTTTAAATTTTTCTACTGGCTCAAGCACATAACTTGTGCAGTGATACGTGTTTCAATTTCAGTATTATTTCGTGGATTTTGATTTGCAGCCTCGCGATCACTGATTCTTGTATTAGTGAAGTTGCAACTGTAGGAGGAAGACCCTAACTCCCCAACAATGTTGTATCTGGGGATGTATTGGCGTGCCAGCGCACTTGTTTGAGGTGCTAGTGAAACATCTTGGCCTGAACATCCACCACCTATAGCAATTTCGTTAATTGGGCACTCAACAGCACAACGTTGATCGAAAAAAGGGCCGAGATTCGTGTCTGGTGAGCCACTATAGTACTCGCAAGTCCGCGCCATCCGGGTAAATACCAATTGCTGGGCAACAGTGCTTGGTGGTGGTGTTGCAGTGACAGGTGGGGTAATAGCGACAGGGGGTGTGATTGGAGCTTCACTGGCTGTAACAACAATATTGTTTTGGCGCCTGTTTGCGCTGTGGTTTATGACGTTGTACTTGCCAGGTTCAACAGTGCAGCTAGATATATTACCCTCACAGTTATTGACTGTGTCGAAGTTGATCGTGTCTTGAACCTGTATGTAGCCTGTATCCGTCCAACTGATCGTTGTGCCTTGGACTTCTAATCCGGTAATATCGGCCAGCGTTATTAGCGGGAACATTGAAAGTACAACGGCTACTGACAGTTTCATTTTTTCTCTTTGGATTGTGGGTGAAATACACTTGAATTCATCTTCTACAATCTGAAACATACCGAAAATAAAAACGGTCAGCTAGTCAGTTTTAGCAATGATCAGATTGTCATTTCCGTCAGATAATTGACTCAGTTCTATATAAGTGAATTGCCAGCTTGCTATAGCTTTTCTGATCGCACGGAATGATCTGATGCGTGCAAACTATTGCTTAGTTACTGCAGGGATGCGGCGGAACTGAAGCTTCTTGTTCGCGTGCTAGTTTTCGGGATCTATCAATCACTAACTTGAAATCTGATTGACCGAACCCAGTAAAGTATCAAAGCATACGAGTTTTCAAGCCATCTGTTGTTGTTGCTTGTCCAACCACCTTCCCGCCACGAATGCATACAGACGTACTAGCTATCGGATGAGTGGGGCAAAACAGACGGGGATGACGTAGCTGCGCAGTGACTACAATCAGTTACCAATGCTGGTTTATTGATTGTGTAGCTTCTCGTCTATGGATGAACTCGCAATACTAGCAACTGATTCCACGTTGAAATTATCGTGTACAAAGTTGTAATACGGTATGCCGTCGAATAGCTTTATGACTGACATCAAGCAGAACAACGATAAACCGGCTCGCATTGACTGGAATGAACTGATGCGCCTGAATAGTCAGTACAACGAACCATTAGCCAGAACACCGTTGCGGTTCAACCTGTCAGACGCTCAGAGAAACCAATTTGCTCGTATGCTGGAAACGAATGTTGCTGATGGTCACTTGGTTTCACCGAATGAGATACGAGAAAACTGGTAACTCCCTTAGCCACTTATCGAACCAGTATCCTGAGACTGTTTTCCAATCCCGTATAACGCTCTCAACCGCTCTCGGGTACTCTCTGGAGCAGGGGCAGACGCTTTGATCCGAGACACTTGTATAGGTGTGAATAGCTTGCCTCTCGCTGTCTGGTGTCCTGCTGCGTTTAATCGGCTTGCCAGTTCTGTCAGCGATAACGATTTGCCAGCGTTGCGTTCAATGTCGTGAATCACTGCCAGCAAATTTGCATTCCGAAGTGCTGCATTCATCTGCCGAGCAGCGTTGGCTTTGCTGGTGTCAGTACAACGAACAGCAGCAAGGTTCGGATTACCAAGTTGCACACCACAACGCTTTGCGTAAGCCATGCCTGCTTTGATTCGATTCGAATTTTGCTTCCGCTTTCGCTCTTCGATTCGCTGCAATATTTCTACGTACTTGCGTCTAGTTTCTTCATCCATACTGGTCCATCTCAACAGTTCAGAGGGTTTTACGTTTCGCTATACTTTGCCACCATAAGCCAACCATAGCATGTACTTTAGCGCATCCTATGTGGGCTAACATATCGTTAAACTTCCACCATAATTAGCTATGCATGTGCCTTAGTGCGTCCCTGCATCACTCAGATTTAAACACCGATTTCACATGCAATAAATATCAAATCGATATAGACCCGCTACGGTATTAATCACGCAGCTTATATACAAATTAAGTACATGGCAGGGTGTCGGTGGTCTGCTAGAAATGATGGTTTAACAAATCGCTAAACTTCCAGCCATAAGTTACCCATATACGTACAATAAATCATACTATCTATCTCTGTGCGATCCCTGATGACCAGGCTTTTCCCACATTAGCAATAACGCGCTCACTACCCAACACAATCATACGGTCAAGCCGCTTCGACCATATAGGCCCACTCACTAGTTACGAAATACTCGTGGCCGTTTTTCTCGTGGACATCATCAGTAATCGCCATCTCGATATTCTTTTTTGCTATGTGAGAGCGGTGGATGTAGATCGTTACTTCGTCAATCAGAATGCCATGTACCGTCACCCGGGCCAAGTAAGGTAGGTGGTTGCACTTTCGCCTTGATTGGCGCTTCCGCTTGATGACACTGCCCGTCACGGTGATAGTTCTTTGTTTTGGTCCGAATACGCTTATAGGATCTTTATTCATTGTGATGTGTCCGATTAATGTGATGTATCACGGCGACACCGATCCGAGGTCATGCTCGCCGCCGTGATGGCTGGTAGTTCTGCTATGCAGCTAATGATTGGTGTCTCATAGCGTGGTAGAGCTTGTCTTTAAATCTGGAAGCGAATATTGCTGCTTCTCGACTGTCAGGGCATCCCGACATGCAAGTAAGGCTGTTTTAGTAGCAGCTGATTGGTACTTGGTTGCATCGCTCACGAAACATTACCGTTTTTCCCATCCAGTGTTTCAGTATGCTTCCGCCCTTGTTAAGAGTCCCGCCAGGTGAGTTTGCTGGCCGTTTGGTGTTCATTGCTCGGTCTGCCATATCGAAACCATAGGCAGCAGCCACCTGCATCATCCGTTCTTTTCGGCTATAACCGGGCTGCCGTCCACCGCCTTGTGGTCTATTTGTAGACACAAGTTGCGTCATGATTGTGTGCCTACCCAAGGACCTTTTTCTTACCTTCTTACGAGCTGCCATAAGTTACCCATGCTTGCATTATTGATCATCTACCGCGTTACAGATTAACCTTGAGTAACCCACACTCTCCGAATACATGTAGTGCCACTTTGAAAAGCCGAGTTTCTCTAGTTTCGATAGTTTTATTTGACTCTTCTGGAATCATTCTTTGTTTCGATCAAATACACACCTGAACTTTCACTACAGATCCCGCCAGGATTATCCTTGGACAGGATCTACAATGTTGTCAAATAGAGCTATCTGTGAAGTTCTGGTTTCAGAAGTATGATTAAATTATCGAAAAAAAACTGAAAGAACTATAGAAACTGCACCTTCTCCTGACGGGCGGTTGCTTTCTAACAATTGTATTGCCATACCCCTCACACGATTCGCCTAGAATCACGTTGAACGGTATCGACTATTAGCTATATGTCCGGCAGCGTGTCTATCTGATATTTTGCGGGATTGCTTACATCAATTTTGGCGATTAGCTTTTTATCTACTATTTGACCAATATGTTTTTTTAGCCACCAACCTAGCTTTCGCTTACTGATTCGATCTCTATCGTCACATGCAATTTCTTCTATCAGTTCAACCAGCTCAGGTTTAGCGGTTTCAACAAGGGCTTTAACGGTAAATGGCTTGTGCCCGAATTTAGCGCTTACTAGAGAAATAAACTGCCCAAGCAATGCCCGGCCAGGATTTTCATTCATGAGTGCTAGTGTTGATGTTGCTGGATCAGACAGACCTAACCAAATCAGTGGCTGCCGACACAGCCGAGACCAGTCTTCATATCCATTGAGAGGCTTACAGCCGACGTCAGGAGATTTTGCATTCCTATACGCCAGTACGATCGTCAATGCAGCGCTAACGTATCTCTGCCGATTCTCTCGTACTTCGCTAACAAGTTTCGGGCGTTGGTATTTCCGATTGGCAGGTTGCTCAGATTGTGGAGAGAGTGATATTTGAACTACTCGACGCACCATGTCACCCACTGGTGAAACGTTATTGCCACTAGAGAGAAACAAGCACCTGGTTCCAACGATGGCCATCCGCGATACTCCTAATATCCTGCCCGACATTTTCTCATTCGTCATTGCAAGAGCAAGGCTTGCGTGGTCAACCAAATCTGTTGTCAAGTTGTCGAATACTAAAACACGGGGAGACTTCTTGAGTGCAGCGAGAAGCTCCTTCTGGCATTCCGTTTCACTGGTAGGGAACGGCAATGGTTCTGCTGGCTCTGGGCTTGCGAAACAGGCAATCAATTCACTCTGATAGCTTTTACCGGAACCTGGCATGTGTGCCTTCACATGGTAGAGCGGCGCAGATTGAAGTGAAGGGCGGACTGCTGCTGTTAGAATCGCCGACAGCGCAGCAGATCTGTCGAAATTTTCTTCGTACTCAAATTCTTCCAATAAGGTTAAGAGGTGATCTAGAGCTTCTTTTGCCTCTTCCCTAGTTGGACTGCCGTTTAATCTATATTTGCTCTTGTCAAAATTCCCATAGATCTGGGATTGAGAATCGTATCCTCGAGTAACGACAAGAGTTCCGTCTGAGCGAAAGTAAGGCTGCAGGGAAATAGCGTCTAATTGAGGTATAAATTTGTGTTCGGTTGATTCATGGAGCATTGATACTGCACGTGGCGGTGGATCAATCACTTTCTCCCCTGAGTCTGTATTCCGTATATATCTGGCGCACCGGGACAGCTGGAGTGTTAGCGTATTTGGTGTAGCCGGTTTGATAATCGCACTTCCGCTCCTGTTGTCGATACAAAGAGCTACAATAGTGCCGTTGTAATTGAAGTACCTGTCTGTGCCAGCAAGCACCTTCTCAGATTCATCTACTATGGTATGCAAACCACCTGGTTCTACCAAAACCGTGGCCCCTGATAGTTCGGTTGGATATGTATATCCATCGTTGTCGAAATCAGTATCCTTAGGGAAATTGGTATCCTTCATTCTGCACCTCCCTGTACTTTCAAATTGGGATTTTTTGGGCGCCAATCACCAGTTTCGATCAAGCGGTGAATGTCTTGTGCTCGCCAAGCGTTACATTTTTTTGATAGTTGAATAGCTGGGGGAAAGTTTCCATCTCGTACACCGCGCCACCAAGTTATACGCGAAACAGGTATGGCACCTGGCTTCCCTTTCTCTGGATAACCGATGATGTCGCGCAGACGAACTAAGCCAACTGCCGGTAAGGGGTGTTTCCGATTTTTCATTTGACCGCCTCTTGTTTATTTTGTTTCAGCGGTGTTCATTCTAGAGTGAGTGAATTGAGTGTTCCGGGAGTATTCTGCTGATATCCTGAATAACTACCCTGGTGAGCTTTTGTATTTTTTTATTATCTTACCTATGTCTTCTCTCGTTGTTTTATCCAGCTCAATTTCTTCAATCAATAGCAAATCTGCGATGAAATCCCATCTAAGGGACCATTTATCCTTGAAATCACAGACACTGACGCCAAGTGAATCCCATATATATTTGATTACCCAAGTTTTTTTGCTAAAAGGACCTCCTTTTCCTACCCGTTGTGCAAACGATTCGATCCATTGGTGCATATAAACAGTATCAAACAGTTCATTCATCATTTGATCTGTGTAGGTTCCGTCTAATACTGGTTTGCGTGGTAAGCAGAACTGCTGAAATTCCTTAGCATCTTCGCTCTCGTCCACATCCATAACGGCATAGAAATGACCCTTTGGTAATTTCAGTAATTTTGCAGCAGTATCCAATAAGGATGCAGCTTCGAGTTGTATTTTTTATCGATTTCAAACTCTTTTAGGGCAGCTCTGATATCTGGAGAGTTGTTGTATACCCACCTGCACACGCCCAATGCACTCACTACACGCGCACATTGTTCTAACGCGTGCCTTTCACAAATTCTTCGAGGACCATATAACTTACCATCTACCCCCTCCTTACGGACTTTTGACATTCGGGGATAATGTATACAGAAAACCTGATAAATTTCTGGATAGTTAGTGTAATTACTAAGGCTTAGTTGTGGACTAGAGCTTCTCGAGGCTTCAGCAACTAATGATCGAAACTTTGATACTGAGGGTGTTCGCGACGAATTTTCGATCATGCTTTCAAGCCTTGCAAATAATCCGACCACTCCTGCATCATCTTGTATCGAGCTTTTATGTACTTGGCCTTGTTGTAGACTGCTCGGATAGAACTACTGCAGTGGTGTAACTGTACTTCGATCAAATCAGGGTCGTGGTGCAACGTCTCATTCAGCATTGTCGACGCAGTATGCCGGAAGCCATGAGGTGATTGATCTTCTTTCGGGATACCGACTGCTCGCAATGCCGCGCTCAACGTGCCATCAGATATTGGCCTTTGTCTACTGCGTAATCCTGGAAACATCAGGCCCTCTGTCCCGCTGCATGCCTGTAGCTCTTTTAACAACTGTAAGGATTGCTTGGAAAGCGGAACCAGGTGATTACCATTGGCGGTACGTTTCATTCGATCTGCCGGTATTGTCCACAGCGCTTTTTTCAAGTCGATCTCGCTCCAGTCAGCATGCCTCAACTCCCCTCCTCGGACGAACACATGGGGTAGTAGCTGAAGAGCGCACTTCACTATGGGACCGCCTTCGTAACTGTCAATAGACCGAAGTATCTCTCCCAGCCGTTTGGGATTAACGGTATGGGCATGGTTCTTTTTAATATGTTTGCGAAGTACCTCTTCCAGTCCTATCGTTGGGTCCGTCGAACGCAGTTCTTCGGCGATTGCAAAACGACATATCGAACTTAGGTACTGCTTGAGGCGTTTGGCACAGTCAATAGCACCCCGTTCTTCAACAGTGCGTAGGCAAGACAGGATCTCTGCTCTTTCAAGGCTGGCAATTGTCTGCTTGCCCAGTACTGGATAGACATCCTTCTTGAGACGGCTTTCTATTCTCTTACGGTGGCTCTGTGCCCATTCGTGGTGATGGGATATCCAGTTCTCCGCCACCATTTTCACGGTGTTCTCATCCGCACGTTGCTGCTGCTTCTGCGTTTTCTTGGTTTGCTGTTTTTGTTCAGCCGGACAAATGCCCTTATCTTTTAATCGCTGTGCGTCTTCGCGCTCTCGACGTGCATCAGCGAGTGGGGTGATCGGTTAACTTCCAAACGTGAGCGTCTTGCGTTTTCCCGCCAGCTGATAGTCGTATCGCCATATGGCTTTCTTAGCGAGCACATGAAGGTAGAGACCGTTGCCATCATTAAACTTACCGCGATTTCCGGCATCAACGATCTTCTTGAGCTTTGCGGTGGTGAGATATCCCATCTACGGTATGAAAAATAGCCAATCAAACCGTACCGTACCGTACCTCTTACCGTGTGTCATCTGCAACAACGGGAAACAAATGATACCCGCTGAATCCACTAACTAATTGATATATATCAAAAAGAAACTTTGAGAAACGAAGGGAAACAACATGATGGTGGGGCGTGCAGGATTCGAACCTGCGACCACCTGATTAAAAGTCAGATGCTCTACCAACTGAGCTAACGCCCCTCCGGGAGGGATAGTATCTAATTCTTTGAAACGCCCAAATCTTTGAAGTTAAAGATAAGGGGCCGGTTTATGCATTACTTAATCCGACGCGCATAATACCCGACTCGGGTGCCTTTGGGAACTACCTACTGACCAGCAGCATCCATTGCGGCCAGTCTTTGCTGAGCCAATTCCGCTGCTGAGCGGCCAGGATGAATGCTGACAACCCGTTGCAACTGGTTTCGGGCATCGGCATAGCGTTCTTGTTCATAGTGTGCAAAAGCAATTTTCAATCTAGCATCTGCCACTTTGGAGCTTTCCGGGAAAGATTCTATCAATACACTGAAATTGATAATCGCATCTTCAAAGCTTCTGCCGGCGTACATAGCTTCACCCTGCCAGTACAAGGCATTGTCGGCTAATGCACCATCAGGATAGCGCGTCAGGAAATCTTCAAAACTTGCTATCGCAGCCGTGTACTGATTGTTATCCAGCTGACCTTTTGCTTCTTGATAGGCAGTAGTTTCTGCCTCGGAGGCAGACTTAACTTCAGACTCGGTATTATTGTCGTCGACGCCCAGAATGACTGCGCCACCCCCAGCATCACCTGCAAGACCACGCAATTGAGCCTCTATATCAGCTAGCCGTTGTTCCGTAGCGCCAGAGTTACCCTGACTCGATTGTGATCGCAATTTGGATAACTGATTGGCCTGATTTTCAAGCTCGCCACGCATCTCGCGCATCTCACGTTCGAGGCCACGAATTTGCTGCAAAAGCTCGAGCAATGATTGGTCAAGAATATTCTCGACCCGGATTAAGCGCTCGTTAACGTCTTTGAGTCTCACCCTGCCTTGGCTGAGTGCCGTTGTACTTGTCAGAAACAAGCACAGCGACACTACGACCGGGACAGTTTGTCGAAACATCATGGATGCAACACGGCCTGAGAAAAAAACTTTTTTCACATATTTGCCCGGCAGTAGATGATGTTTCGCAACAGTTTCTTCCTTACTTAAAGACGTTTGCAAGGTTGACAGTCAGACTAGTTGGTGTAAATGATACTTACGCGGCGATTCTGCGACCACGCTGATTCACTGTGACCACTTGCTGCTGGCAATTCTTCGCCAAAACTAATTGTACTCATCTGACCGCTGTTGGCACCCTGAAGCTGCAGCATAGTGCCGATACTCTGAGAGCGTCCTTCACCAAGACCGATGTTGTATTCACGTGTGCCACGCTCATCAGTGTGCCCTTCCAGACGAACCTTGCTATCCGGGTTGGCAGCGAGAAAACGACCGTGTTCAGTGACAACAGACAGATAGTCTGGCTGTACTTCAGTGGCATCGTAATCAAAATAGACGACTCTGTCTGCAGGTGCGCGTCCAGCGAAAGAACTTGCAGGTACCACTGTGTTCTCCTCCGTTGCCGATGTGTCAGCACCAGTCGGAATTATTGGAATATCAGGAATTTTGGGAGCCGCAGAACAGGCACCCAGCAGTAATACGGCACAAATGACCGCGAACACGTTAAAGCGCGAATAACTTGATTTTGCTGACTTGAACAATCTCATATAACACCTCTCTAGGGTTTGAGCTTTGAATAATTGTAGACGTCCCTTGACCTTTTTAGGGTTCTTGGAGCCAGTAACTACCACTGATCGTAACACCGTAAAAGTAAAACCGGGAATTCCCTCGCGTATTCTACCGATCTTCGCAGGTTGTGTATCAATTCTCTGCGAAGTGACATGTTGTAGCTGACAGTTTAATGTCGTTATCGGTCCGGAAAGGGTGACCAAGTGGGTTCGCGCACGTCAGAGGCTCCCAGCACAAAGCTTTGCTCTACTTCGCCATCCAGGGAAACAGCGCCAAGGGTTTGCTGCCCGTTGCGGTTAGTTGCAAACAAGATCATCTGGGCGTTGGGTGCAAAGCTCGGCGACTCGTCAAGTCTGCCTGTGCTCAGCACTCTGAAGTCGCGGCTTGGTATGTCAAGCAGACCTATTCGATACTGACCGCCTTCACTATGAACCATTGCGATACCACTGCCGTCAGGCGCAACGCTGGGACTCGCATTATAGTTGCCCTCAAAGGTCAAGCGTTCAGCGCGGCCTCCGCTGGCAGACACCTGATAGATTTGCGGTCCGCCACTGCGGTCAGACGTAAATACCAGCGTATTATTATCCAGCCAGTCAGGTTCTGTATCAATCGCCCGGTTACTGGTTACCTGCCGGGCCTGTGTAGTTGCCACATCTACGATGTATACGTCCGGATTCCCTCCAAAGGAAAGCACTATGGCAAGGCGAGTACCATCGGGCGACCAGCTGGGTGCGCCATTGATACCCGGCCTCGAAATTAACTTGCGGCGTTTGCCTGTAACCCGGTTTTGTATGAAGATCGCGCTGCTCGTACGGTCTTCGAAGGAGACGTAAGCCAGCTCTTTGGCATCCGGTGACCAGGCAGGTGACAAAATGGGGCGAGGTGATGTCAGCATGGACTGCGGGTTTTTTCCGTCAGCATCTGAGAGCTGCAGTTGATACTGGGGTTTACTTCGCGTACCAGTTTGAGTGACATAGGCGATTTCAGTATTAAAAGCACCTCGAATACCGGTTACTTCTTCGAAAATCACATCGGCAATCTGATGAGAAACCGCACGCAGGCTTAGCCGAGGCACTGAATAACTGAATCCGGTCAATAGCTTCTGCCGCACAGGATCAAACAATTGAAAGTCAACTGTGAATTTATCCCCGGACGCTCGCGTATTACCTACCACCAGATAATCTACACCTGCTCTTTGCCACAAGTTGTAATTCGGCCTTGCACCGCTCACCGGTCGCTCGGGCATCGATGATTGACCCATAGGGTCGAATAATCCACTACGCGCAAGATCTGCATTGATAACACCTGCTATGTCAGAAGGTACCTGACCCGTATCCGATCCAAACGGTACGACAGCGATAGGTATCGCATTGAAACCACCTTTGGTGACTTCAATCTCAATCACAGCATGTGCTGGAGCGAGTGCAGCAAGTACCCACAGCGACAAAAGTACTGTCACCTTCGATAATGAAATCTTGTTTGGCAAAATAACTGTCACGTCGAATTTCCTCAGAATCTAAACAGGATGCGCAACTGCTGATCAAACAGCGAATCATCCCGTGGGGTCGGTAATGGAGATGCACGTAACACTGCTTGTTCCACCGACGTACGCATCAACTCGCCACCTTCACTGCAATTCTCTACATTAACATCACGTACCCGGCCGCTGGGATCCTGGGTTACATTGACCGTACATTGAATACCTGCACTAACGCCCCTGGGCTTGTTCCAACTGCGTTTAACAGCATTTTGCAAGGCATTGGCATAACGCTGTCTTTCGCGTTCAAGCCGGCTATTCTGGCGACGCGCATCTTCAGCTGCCGCGGCTGCCTGTCGTTGTTCCTGCAAACGTTGTCTTTGCTGTTCACGCTGTTGCTGAAGTCGATTGGCTTGTGCTTGACGTTCCTGTTCAGCGCGTTCCTGTTCCAGACGCGCCTGTTCTAATCGCTCTTGCTCGAGACGCTGCTCTTCAGCTCGCTGCTGCTCATAGAGCTCCTGTTGAATCCGTTGTTTTTCGAGACGTTCCTGCTCTGCGCGCTCGGCTTCTACTCGTTCGGCTTCTACTCGTTCGGCTTCTACTCGTTCGGCTTCTACTCGTTCGGCTTCTA
>CAYPMR010000075.1:16342-17578 GCA_964411665.1 uncultured Granulosicoccaceae bacterium
CTACTCGTTCAGCTTCTACTCGTTCAGCTTCTACTCGTTCAGCTTCTACTCGTTCGGCTTCTACCCGTTCGGCTTCTACCCGTTCAGCTTCTAACCGCTCGGCTTCCACCCGTGCTGCTTCCAGGCGTTCCTGCTCAGCAAGCTGATCGGCCAGTGCGGCCTCGGCCTCTTTTCGTTCTGCTTCAATCTGCTCTAATCGTTGACGCTCAGCCTCAACTCGCAACGCCTCATCGCGTTTGCGTTGCTCTATTTCTTCAGCCAGACGTTCTGCTTCGAGTTTAGCCTGCTCCTGTTCAGCTTTGAGTTCGGCCAGTCTTTCTTCTTCCTCGAGCCGTCTTTCCTCATCAAGGCGCTTTTGCTCCTCAATTCGCTCGCGTTCCAGCTCTGCCTGACGCGTCTGCTCTAGAATGGCTTTGTTTTCTTCGCTCAGCCGATCTCGCTCCAGTTGCATCTGCAGACGCTCGGCTTCGAGTTCTTCTTGCGATAAAGACAATTGGCGTTCGACATTCAGACGCTCCTGTCTGAGACGTTCAAGTTCAGCCTCTCGATCCTCTATCTGCTGTTGCGTGAGAAAATCTTTTTGTTCTGCCAGAGCCTCGCGTTTGGCTCTTTCGGCTTCAGCTCGCATGGCCTGTTGTTCACGTTCGCGCTCCAGATCCAATGCTTGTGTTCGCAAGGCTTCAAGGCGCGCTTTTTCTTCCTCTATCTGAGCTTGCTGTTGTTCCGTTAAAAGTTCAGCTTCCTGTAATTTCAATTCAGTCTCAGAATAAGACTCTTCTATCCTTCGCAGTGTCTCTTCACGTTCTTCGCGCTCTTCAATTATTCTGGACTGGCGATCCTCTTCCGCCTGCTGAATGCGGTCTATCTCGGACTGAATATCTTCTTCAGTAACGATCACGCCTTTAACCGTCACACCATCAGGTTGCGATTGTCCAACCGGCGAGTGCTCATTAGTCAGATTAAGTGACATCCAGGCGAAAAGCATCACATGCAACAGACCGGATACGGCAGCAGCAACAGGATACTTTTTTATCAGATCAAGCATGGATCAGGGCTGGTCAACCGTGGGTTCAGTTATCAGGTCTATGGCAGTCGCTCCAGAACGCTTCAACATGACCATGCCTTGCATGATCTGCCCATAATCAGCATTGGTGTCTCCTGCAACCACCACCCGTCGCTCTGGATTCAATCGCACGATGGCGCTGACAGTACTCTCAGCCTGCGCCCGATCGATCG
>CAYPMR010000076.1:0-6509 GCA_964411665.1 uncultured Granulosicoccaceae bacterium
GCTTTAGCCGACTGCGTATCTGGTTGGGACGTTCCAACACGCGTGGTATCAAAATGACTGTTGGACGTATCATCAGCGTCTACGGCTGTCGTTGCAGAGAATTCTTCATCCAGACTATCCAGGAAGTCGAAAGAAATAGTTAATTCATCAGTATCGGGCGATGCTGTATCGGCACCCACCTTCTCAGCTGTAGAAGTGGATCGCAAGGAACCAGGCGGGTTTGGTTGAGGCTGGTTGGCAACTTGATCTAGCAGGTGCGATTGGCCCGACGTAGTCTGTGTATATTGTGCGCTCAGTGCGTCATAGGGATCCGGCTTCATGATAACTTGCGGGCCACCGGAACCGGCGGTGTACCCCTCGGGTCTGCCACGGCGTGCAAGTATTTCGTCGATTGGAATTGCCGGACGCTTGACTGGCAGAACACCATTCGCATCACTACCGGGAACCTCGACCCCAAAGCGCCTGGGACCACGACTACGACGGCGACGTTGCTGCTTGCGAGGATTCGATGTTTGTTCGGTTGGATGCTCACTGACAGGGTTAACAGATGCCCTGGACGCCTGTGCGGGAGCATTGATCCGATCTGTGGTCTCGTGAGTCCTATCGTGATCTTGTTCGAGAAATTCGAGTGGATTGTCCGATTCAACAGAGCCAGCACCGTCCATCACAGTATCCGTGTCAACAGATCCTGTTGCGGTTGTCTGATGCTGGTTATTACCTTGTTTTCGGTTGCTGAAAAAATCCGACATGACGTGACCTATTGCTGAACAGCCATAATAGACCAAATGATCATACAAAAATAATCACCAGGCAGGATCTGGCGGGTGAAAATCACAAATGCATACAGATTTTGACCTGTTTCTTACGATTTTGTAGCGATAGCGCGAATCCAGTCACACATTCGCCACTAATCTGACAAATTGATGAGACAGATCAAAGACAAAAACAACAGCAGAAAACGACCACAAACAGGTTTAAAAAGCGATCACAAAGACAATTCAATACGCCACGACTGCTGCGGCAGTGCAACACTCTGTAAAGGGTTGGTAGACGTTGTGGGATTCGCGCTTGCAGTGGCATCAAGCCTGGGTGTGTTCCCGGGCGTGTTAAACGGCAGCACATGAGCTGCTTGCATATCCAATGAGGGCAGGTACAAATTTACTGTCACAGCGATATCAGGCCCACGCAGTAAAAAGTGACTGGTGCGCTGAGCAACTATAGCGCCATGTGTACGTTGTCCGTTTTGCGGAGATCGCAGAATTCGCGGTTCATCAAACGAGGTAATTGCAATGACACGTCCATCGCCATCCAGCCATTGTGCATGGGGAATGCCAATAAAATCTGAATCCTGAAAGATCGTCGGTGCTATTAATCCGTTTGGGGCATTGCCGCTGATAGCCCGACTGGACTCGGGCCCGGTATTGGACGCAACGCGGCGCAACAGACGAAGATCAGCACTGTTACCTTCATACGTTACTTCAAACAACAATGATTGACGCGACGAAGGCAAAGCTGCCTGATCGTTTGCCTCCAATGTTGCGATTGGTTGAAACGCCAACAATAAAAACAGGGCTGCGCCAGGCACGTGTCGGATCAGGCGGTTTATCACACTGAGACTATTGCACTTCAAGATTCCAACTCCAGCGAAATTCTGATGCATTTGGTGATGGTAAACGAATACTGCCCGAAACATCTTCGACAAACACTTCAACTAAATATTCGCCCGGTCTTTCCAGTAGGGTCAAGCGGTCCAATCCACGTGCAAATTCTACTTCCTCTCCATCGACGAACCAGCTGACCTGCTGAATAGGTGATCCAAAAATCGGCTTCACCATAAAAGTCTGCGATTTCCCACCAGTCGAAGTTACTTCTCTTTGCAAGGGGAAAAGATCGACCACGGGTCTGCTCAAGCTATAGACAGAGAGCACCCATTGCTCTCCATTTACTGGCCCAAATAAAGCGAGATTGTCGCGCATGCGACTGTTGAAGGTAGGCCGGTAAAAATCCTCTGCCTGATAAAACGCGCCTTCAAAGAGACCCACTCGCGGATCTCCGGGTAAATTCGGCACGGGAACGGCTTGATCGACCCAGTGAGACCAGGGTGTTTGAGCAGGATTACTAATTCTTGAGACATTGGCGAAACGCCCCTCGAAAAACCCACCGACGATATTCTCAGGCACCAAAGAATCAACATATTCATCTGCTAGCCCGGCAATACTGTGTCCCATCTCATGAATGGCAATCTCCGGTGCGTCTGCAGATGCTATGGCGATACTACCGCCACTACCGCCAAAGCGATTGTCATTAATCAGCAATACGATCTGATCGAGATTCGGATACTCGTCAAGCGCTACATCAAATACTTTGGCCGTATTGGTACATATCAGACGTTGCAATCCCTGACAAAAGTAACCTGAGTCAAAAGCTGTATTACGCACATCAAGCGAAAAGTCATCATCTATACCTGAATCAACAGACGTTTCCATAATACTGTGTATATTCCAGGCTGACATGTGGGTTCGGATAGCAGGATCACGCCTCATCAGCGTTATCAAATCCTGAACATCATCATTAAATGTATTTTCCTCATCAGATTTGTAACCGTCACCCAACACCACCAGATGCACTCCGAATCCCTCACGTCGCCCTTCAAGCGTACGCCCTCGCCCTGATGCAGTCAGTGGCCTTATGGTTATCGGTATAATCTCGCGCGTGCTGCTGCCAAGCAAATCAGTTGCTATGACAACAAGGTTGATATCGGTCACCTCGGTTACTTCATCTGCAGTCAAGGCGAGGCTGCCACCGAGAATTTCAACGCTCGCAAAATCATTGGGTTCAGCTTGCAGGGTGACAAAATCACCGTCTGGATCATCGGGAAATAAATTGACTATAACGCGTTCACTTGCATCCAGAAATGCCGGGAACTGATCAGCATTGACCGTCGGTGAATCGTTAATATCAAGAACCTCTACCGCGAATGGACCGGCGTTTGCCTGCAAGCCTGAGTCATCGCGAACTATTAATTCGATGTTACGGTAGATGCCGATGTCATTTTGGGTAGGTACGCCTGTGATCAACCCGGTTTGTGTATCAAGATCAAGCCAACCGGGTAAATTCGCCGAGGCGAAGCTTAAAATATCTCCATCCACATCACGGCCCTCGATCATGACCTCAAACGGTCGATCCTGTTCAGCAACACTATCAAAATCTACCGACACTGATGGTGGGTCATTCACATTGATAACGTTTAACTGGACGGTTGCTGTCTCTGACTGATCACCTGATACCGTGACAGCATATTCAAATCTGTCGAGGCCAAAGAAATCAAGAACAGGCGTATAGGAGAACACACCTGTCAGAGGATCAAGGTTGACCTCCCCATTGCGAGGCTCGCTCAGTAGTAGATAGGTAATATTGCTATCGATCAGGGTGGTAGGGAGTAGTCCAGCCTCTATACCTGGCAGGTCGCTGCGCAGAAGCCCGTCAAAAACAGTTTCTTCAGTCACTATGAAACTACTGTCTGTTGGCGTGAGTACGAAATCTTCAGGCGAAAACCCGGCATCCGACGGCGAGGTTGTAATTGTTGTCGCCGGGGATACCTTCGCTTCCTCACTGTCATCTGAAGACCCACTACAGGCCGACAACAGAATTCCAACAAGCAGCACAACTGACAAATTCCATGCAGTTGATATCAGGTGCTGCAATAGCAACTGATACTTGGCTTGTTGATGCGATTTGCACATGTTTGTGAATTAGATATCCGTCTGAAACGTTCGGTTACTCTCCTCTAACGTGACAGAATTAACCAAACCAGCTGCGAATATAGACAGGTAGCTGCGATACAAATTCCGCAAGAACTTGCTTCGCATACATTACCTTACAGACTTTTCTTTATTTGCTTTATTAACACGCCTCAGTCACAGAGCAGCGATAGGTAAATGAATATATCAGTTACGCAATACTCTTGCGAAAAAACAAGCATTTTAATTCGTAAGCAATATTTTGCCTCGTTTTTACCAGCGAATTACCAGCGAATTACCAGCGAATTTGCTGACGTTTTTGCTGATTGTTTTGGTGACAGCTAGCAGCTACCTCCCTCACTCTAGACTATTGTCCGCTTGCGTGACAATCCCTTGACATTACGATCCGGATGCTTAAATGGGGGTTGAAACCATTGATCACAATTGCCGCTACCGGCTGAAACTAGATGGCCGGTAGTTTAATCGCTAGAGGATCGGATCAAGCAGTGACTTCTGCTTCGACAGAAGAGAAATCGCAATGCTTGCGGGCGATATCTATGTACATTTCTCTCAGGCGCATCGTCAGTTCACCGGGTTTACCGTCACCGATAGTGTGGCCATCAATAGACACAACGGGCATGACAAACATTGAAGCACTTGTGATAAATGCCTCTTTGGCCTGCAGTGCCTGTTTAACAGAAAAGGGTTTTTCAACAACTCGAATCTGACAAACATCACTGAGCTTACGCACGGCTTCACGGGTTATGCCACTGAGTATTTCATTTCCCAGATGGCGAGTGTGTATAACACCGTCCTGGCTGACGATGTAGGCGTTGTTACTTGTACCTTCGGTGATAAACCCGTCTTCGACCATCCACGCATCATCAGCACCTGCCTCTGCAGCTGCCTGTTTGCCCAGCACCGGTGCCAACAGACCAACAGTTTTAATGTCACGGCGTTGCCACCGTATATCAGGTATCGTGATGACTGATAATCCGCTTTTAGCTTTGGGCGATGATAAGAGATTTTTTTCCTGAGTGAACATAACCAGGGTTGGTTTTGTATTTTGTGGAAAACCAAAATCACGATCAGCAGCTCCGCGACTGACTTGTAAATACACAAGACCTTCGTTCAGGCTGTTTCTGGTGATTAATTCTTTCTGCGCAGCCTCAATTTCTGCGTCACTCGCCGGACTGTCCATCGACAATTCTGAGAGCGACCGTCGCAGGCGATTCATGTGATTAGCGTTGTCAATCAGGCGACCATCGAGTACCGAGCTGACTTCATAGACAGCATCAGCAAATAAAAACCCGCGATCCAGTACAGACACTTTGGCATCTTGTTCGGCAACAAACTCACCGTTAACATAAAACGTTCTTGACACTTGGTAGGCTCCTGATAGCCAGCTTGCGACTGCACAGCCGGTATTGTAAAAAACGATCTCGACCTTGTATGGATTGAAGGCGACAGCAGTTCACTGAAACTACCGTCAGATCAGGGCCGAAGGTTACCAGATGACAGTGTCCAACGCGTAGTCAGATAGTATCGCTTAGCGACATATCGCACGCAATAAAGTGTGCAGTATGGCAGTTTATGACGCCTTTCTCGTCGGATGGCGTGAAGTGTGTGCTCGGTAATTAATTCGCAGAGGTGTGCAATCGCAGGGATGCGATTGCCAAGCCTACACGGAGGTACTTGCGGCGTCCTCAGCGAATTAATTACCGAGCGCACACTTACCGAGAGATCACTTTACCCGTGGCAGATAACTAACAAGGTCATTCAAACTGTGAAGTTCCAGCGTCGGCGCAGGTAATGAATCCGGCCAGGGTTTTCCATCTGGGTTATACCAGGCAGTCAGGGCCCCTGCCCTCTGACCGCCACCGACATCCGTCTCTACATTGTCGCCCACATGCAGCATGTTCTTTGGATCGACACCCAAGGCTGACGCACACTGATGGAACATGGCGACATCGGGTTTGGCAGGTGTATCGAGGGTGGCAAAACGCGCGTCGTCAAACAAATGGGCGATACCTGCGATTTCCAGATCTGCATTACCGTTAGTTAAAGCCGCAAGTTTGTATTGTGTCTTAAGCGTCTGCAGGCAGCTAAGCGCATCGTCAAATAAGGTGATTTGACTCCGAGCGCGGTAAAAGATCTCGAACACTGTATTAACCATGTCGTGGCTCTCGGCTTTGGAATAGTCGAAAGCGTTGAAAAGATGGTGTAATGACTCTTTTCTCATCGCGGTCACATCACCTATCAGGTCTGGCCGCGTGCTCAGGAATTCAGTGCGCCTCGACATGACGTCCTGCATCGACAGGTCTGTAGTGATTCGCGGTGCATTTTTTTCAAGCCAATCGTATTGCGCTTGTTCGGCGGCAATTAATACGGACTCAAGTGGCCACAGTGTGTCATCAAGATCAAAGGTAACCAGCTCAACAGAATGCAACTGCTCGATTTGTGAAGATGTTAGATTTGAAGACACTAGGAAAGGTATCCGTGCAGATTGGTTTATTGTATGGCTAACGCCTAAACAGCTGCTTTAAGCTGGTTCTTGGGTATTTTCTATACCGTGCTTGCGACCAGCAAAACATGCATACGTTTAGGCCCATGTGCGCCGAGTTCTATCGTCTGTTCAATATCAGCCGTGCGCGACGGTCCTGTGATCAGATTTAGCGCTCGCGGTACTGAGCTGCTTTGACTATCAGCAGCGGAGGCATTCAAATCACGCATACTGGAAAATGCATCCTCCAGGTAACGTACTATCTG
>CAYPMR010000076.1:6609-17230 GCA_964411665.1 uncultured Granulosicoccaceae bacterium
AGGCATTCAAATCACGCATACTGGAAAATGCATCCTCCAGGTAACGTACTATCTGATTTTCGTACAGTACAACTACATGATTGTCAGGCAGGAAATTGAGTGTTGAAGGTGTCTCGCCGCCACTTGCGGTAACAATACTGCCAGACTCAGCAACAGCACAAAGACACGGTGTTACGCTGGTGACCTCACTTGGGGATGAGCCACCGGGACTAACAACATCACGCGCAATGCCATTTTTGACGTGTTCATCCCATTGCATATCGCTATTGCTTGCAAGGATGGGGGAAACAATTAGCTCGCCTCCAATATCATGTTCACGTCGATACTCTTCTACAGCCTCCGGAATCTCCTTAGCTGTCTGCAGACGTGTCAGCGTGATCTGTACCTTTTCCATCTGGTTGATCAGACGTTCCGTATCGTTACCGATATCATGCCACGTCGGTGGCGTATGCCGTTGTCGCTCTTGCATGTGTCGGGTAACGCTATCGCTACAACCAGTGCTATCACCAGAGCCGGACCCTGCTTCTCGCAAACGCGAAAGAATGCGATCTCTTGCAGTCAGTGTATCGTCAGATGATTGCTGATTGTCAGTCATGAATGCTGTTCAGGCGTTGATGTACTTAAGGTAAGGCTGTAGTGAGATTGCGATATCGTTGCAACAAATTCTGATCATGACTTTTTGGACTGCTGCACTTTGTATTGCTGCATAAACGTGCGGCGACTTGGTGCTGGCATATCTCGCGAGTCCGTCCATCCACTGGCCAGTGGCAAACGACGGAATGAGCGGCGCTTACCCGAGAGTATATTGAGAGAAGCGACGATAATCGACATCAATGGATGATAAATACGCGGACGTTTTGCTATGTTGGCCCAAACGCCGATCCCGTAACGTGCCAGTCGTCCACCTAGATGGCGTTCGAACATCTCTTGTCGATGACGACGCAATAGCGTCGGTAAAGGAATTGACATGGGACACACCTCTGCACAACGACCGTTTAATGTGCAGGCATGTGGCAGATCACTGGTCTTTTCCAGCCCGACTATGGCCGGTGTCAGCACTGAGCCCATAGGACCGGGATAGACCCAACCATAGCTGTGACCACCAACTGCACCATACACTGGGCAATGATTCATGCAGGCACCGCATCGGATACAACGCAGCATGTCACGCAAAGCAGAATCAAGCATGGCACTGCGCTGATTGTCCAGCAAAACCACATGAAATTCTTCTGCCCCATCGCGTTCACCCTCACGCTTTGGCCCGGACATCAAACTGGTGTAGTTGGAAAAGTGTTGACCAGTTGCGCTACGTGCCAGCAGCCGTAGCATACAGGCAGCGTCCTCCAGAGTCGGCACCACCTTTTCAATGCCAGCAAGCACCACATGCACGCGTGGCAAGTTGGATGTCAGGTCGCCGTTCCCCTCATTCGTCACCAATATATGCTGACCCGTTTCTGCGATCAAAAAATTGGCACCGGTTATCCCAACATCAGCGGTCAGGAATTTTTCTCTTAATACCTGCCTTGCCTCTGCGACCAGTTCACCACGGTTTTCGATCCTTTCGTTTAACCCATACTGTTGGTGGTGTTCATGAAATAGGTCGGATACTTGTTCTTTGGTTTTATGAATAGCCGGTGCAATGATGTGACTGGGTGGTTCTTCTGCCAGTTGGATAATGTATTCACCCAAATCGGTTTCAATAACATCCAGCCCTTGTGCTTCCAGCACTTCATTAATGCCAGCCTCTTCGCTGACCATGGACTTACCCTTGGCAATCAGCCGCGCGTCAGCCGATTTGCAAATATCAAGGACAATACGCTGAGCATCGGCGGCATCTGATGCCCAGTGCACCGTACCGCCGTTTTCCTGCACTTGTTTTTCATACATCAAGAGATAGTCAGACAGGTTAGCCAGAACATGATCTTTAACTGCTTTGGCGTCATCACGAATAGCCTGCCATTGCGGCACCAGACTGATGGCACTTGCCCGTTGGGCAACAAATCCGGATTTAATCACGTTACCGAGAGCGCTTTTAAGCGACTCGTCCTGCAAAGCCTCGGATGAACGTTGTTTGAATTCTGCGGATTGCACCTGCATCAGGCCTGTCCTCCGCGAGATTCTGCTGCCTCATTGTGTGATCCCGGACCTGGCTCCTTAGCATGCGGATCGTTTAAATCGGGTTTACCAATACCTGGCCCATCAGCCATTCCAGCTAACACCTCAGCGACATGGTAACTGCGCACTGACTTATTCAAGCGGCTGAGCCGCCCGGTTAGATTGAGTAGACAACCCATATCACCAGCAAGTAATACATCAGCTCCACTTTGTTCGATCAATGCGACCTTGTCCGTCACCATACGTTCGGATATGTCCGGGTACTTGACACAAAAAGTGCCTCCGAAACCACAACACACTTGTGTGTCTGCGAGTTCTGTCAACTCAACACCTTGTACTTGCGCTAGTAAGTCACGTGGTTGCTGGCTGACTTCCATTTCACGAAGACTGGAACAGCTATCGTGATAGGTTACTTTCTCAGCTAGCCCGGCACTGATTGATTGGGTTTTTAATACATCAGCCAAAAACTGGGTTAGCTCATAAACACGCGAAGAAAAATCCTTGGCCCGATCAGACCATTGCTTATCAGTATGCAGGAGTTCAGGAAAGTGATGCTTCAACATACCAGCGCAGGATCCAGATGGTGCGACGATATAATCAAACTCCTCAAATGCCGTTATCGTGTTGCGTGCAATAGTTGCCGCATTCTTGGTCTCGCCCGAGTTGAAAGCGGGTTGACCACAACAGGTTTGGGATGGCGGCACGCTCACCTTGCAGCCAGCGTCCTCGAGTAGACGAAGCGTTGCAAACCCGACATTGGGCCTGTACATATCAACCAGGCAGGTAACAAAAAGACCTACATGAGGCTGTTTTGCAGCAGTGTCTTTCTCAATGCTATCCAAAATATTATCTTTTTACCTGCTGGATCATGAGATCTGTGGGATTGGCGAAATTCAAAGATGCGATCGTCTTTGACAAGCTGTAATTTTGTTACCACTATTCCAGAGAATAAGGGAGGTTAGACCGCACTATGCGCTTTTTGCACGCGTATAGTTTACCATGACGGTTAACCTGTTTATTAGCAAATAATCAAGCAATGGACACACAAACCAACAGCACTGCCAACGAAAAAACACTGGCTGTGCAACACCTGGAAGGCAGCACACCAGGCATTGTGTTTTGTGGTGGTTTTCGTTCCAGCATGCAAGGAAACAAGGCGCGTTTTCTAGCATCACTCTGTGAATCGGAAGGATGGGCTTGTACGCTGTTTGACTATCAGGGACACGGCGCATCGAGCGGAGAATTTAGCCAATGTGGAATCGGACACTGGAAACACAATACATTGGATGTGATCGAGCAGTACACGCAAGGCCCGCAACTACTGGTGGGCTCCAGCATGGGTTTGTGGATGGCCCTGTTGGCAGCCATAGAACGCCCGGAGAAAGTTGCTGGTATTCTCGGTATAGCCGGCGCACCCGATTTTACAGAGGAGCTAATCTGGAAGCGTCTGGACAAGACACTAAGACAACAGTTGGAGGATGGTATGACATGGGCCATGCCGACGCAATACGATGACGGTGAACCCTATCCGATTACCTATCAACTGATCAACAGCGGTCGCGAGCATTTGTTGACTCACAAGACACTGCCTGTCTCATGTCCAATACGCCTGTTGCACGGCACAGCAGATGTAGATGTACCCTGGCAATTATCACAACGTGTGCTTGAAGGCGTAAGCGGCGACAATGCAACTTTGACACTAATCAGGCACGGGGATCACAGACTCTCAGAACCAGTACATCTAGCCGAAATTGAAAATCAGCTTCGGCAATTGCGCAATGCTGTTACGAGTAATTAAACCAATTGAACTACCGTGCTGAGCTTTTAAGTTTCGCGCGAAAGCCTCAAGGATAACCATGATAAATAAGATGATCGACGATCCTTTTTCTGATGGCTTGCATGCCTATGCGCAAAAGCTTCGCAATGGACAATTCAACATCAGTGACGCACTTGATTACTGCCTGAATCGTATCAACACCTACGACGCTCATCTACAGGCTTTTGAACTTGTGACAGCGGACGACGCAATCAAAAACGCACAGGCTCTGCAACAACTACTCGACAGTGGCACAGATCTCGGCCCCTTGATGGGCGTTCCCGTGGCGATCAAGGATATTATCGCTGTTGCCGGCCTGCCAACTACCAACGGATCGCTTTACGACAGTGGGCTACCAACAGAGGAAGAGGCAAGTATCGTTACACAGCTCAAGGCTGCTGGTTGCATTGTTGTTGGAAAAACCAAAACTGTTGAATACGCTCTGGGAGCTACAGGCATTAATTCTGCACGTGGCACGCCACACAATCCCAACGACTGGGAAACCAAGCGTCTGCCAGGTGGATCATCAAGTGGCTCGGCAGTTGCTGTAGCGGCTGGCTTTGCAGCCTTTGCGCTGGGCACTGATACAGGCGGATCTGTGCGTATACCGGCTTGTTTTAATGGACTGTTCGGTCATAAGACCACTGTTGGATTGTGGCCTACAGACGGTGTCTTCCCACTATCACCGACACTCGATTCTATTGGCCCCTTGTGCCGCAGTGCAGCGGATGCCGCTCTGGTGCACGAAGTACTATTTGCAGAATCGGCAGTGCTACCCAACCCAAATGCAGATACGCCGATCACAACACAAACAGATACATTGCGAAATGTTCGTTTGGCTATTCCGCAAGAGATGTTCTTTGATGATCTGGATCCGATCGTTGCAAGCGTCTTTGAGCTAGTGGTTAGCAAACTGCGGGATGCAGGTGCTGATGTGTTCGAGATATCCCTGCCTGAAGCCCACGAAAAGGATGTGTTGTTTCCGCAATTAGTACCGCCCGAGCTGTTGCATGCACTGGGCAGAGAAGGCTTTGCGAAAGCACGGGACAACATGGATGCTGTAACACGTGAGCGTGCTGAGGTTGGTTTAAGCGTTGACGCCATTGATTACGTTGCTGCCAAACACCGTCACGAGGAACTTGCCAGTTTGGCAGAGCGTATTTTTAACCAGACTGATGCATTGATAACACCCACCTGCCCGTTTCAACCAATGGCAATAGCAGATCTTGAACAACAACAGAACCATCAACGTTCATTGTTGGCGTCACGCAATACACAACCGGCAAACCTGTTTCGACTATGTGCCAGCAACGTGCCCGTTCATCATCTTGTATCAGAACTATCTAATAATGTGACACATGCAAATTTGCCAATAGGTTTACAGATCATGTGTGGTAGCAGTTGCGATAGTAAATTATTACAACTGTCACAGCGATGCCAGCAGATACTGGGGCAAGCACAACTGCCTGCGCTGCCCAAGGATCCCAAATAGCCCAAACTACTAAACAGAAACAGAGAGAAATGGAACCATGAAAAAAGCGTATCTCTGTGAAGGAGTAAGAACACCGATCGGGCGCTTCGGCGGCTCTCTTGCATCTGTCAGAGCAGATGACTTACTCGCGGCGGTATTGCGAGAACTCAGTCAGCGCGTTCCCGGTCTTGATAAAACTGACATCGACGATGTGCTGATCGGTTGTGCTAATCAGGCTGGTGAGGATAACCGCAATGTTGCGCGTATGAGCGCATTACTCGCAGGCCTCCCAACTTCCACCCCTGCAGCGACCATTAACCGACTATGTGGCTCGGGACTGGATGCCGTGGGCAGTGCTGCGCGCGCCATAAACACCGGTGCTGCGGATCTGGTTATAGCAGGAGGTGTCGAAAGTATGAGTCGCGCGCCATTTGTTATGCCCAAGGCCGAAACTGCGTATTCAAGAAATGCAGAAATCTACGACACCACCATCGGCTGGCGCTTCGTCAACAAACAACTCAAAGACACTTACGGCGTTGATACAATGCCAGAGACAGCGGAAAACGTTGCAGCCCAATTCAATATCTCTCGCGAAGATCAGGATCGCTTTGCACTTGCATCGCAGAACAAGGCACATGAGGCCATAGCCAGCGGCCGACTTGCTCAGGAAATTTGCGCCATCGAAATTGCGCAACGTAAAGGCGATTCAATCATCGTCGATAAGGACGAACACCCTCGACAAACAACACTGGAAAAATTAAACAGCCTGCCAACACCCTTTCGCCAGGGGGGATCTGTCACAGCTGGCAACGCATCCGGTGTCAATGATGGTGCTTGCGCAAACCTGATCGCATCAGAAGCTGCTATCGAGCGGTTGTCACTTAAACCCAAAGCCGAGGTTGTTGGCATGGCGGTAGCTGGTGTCGAACCGCGAATCATGGGTATGGGTCCGCTGCCTGCAAGTCGTAAATTACTGGCGCACCATGATCTACAAATCACCGACATGGATATCATTGAATTGAATGAGGCATTCGCAGCACAAGGCCTTGCTGTTCTGCGCGAACTCGGTATCAGTGATGATGCGGCTCATGTGAATCCAAACGGTGGTGCAATTGCTCTGGGGCACCCATTGGGTATGTCCGGTGCGCGCCTGGCACTAACCGCGGCAACTGAACTTGTAAACCGCTCCGCCACCTGGGGGCTATGTACTATGTGCATCGGCGTTGGCCAAGGTATAGCACTGCTATTAAAACGCGTAGAATAGACAGGTACATCACTCGAAACCAATATCCATGGCAACCGATAAACGATACACCGACATACCTGGAACCACCATCTTTGACGCAGATCAGGCGCGTGTGGGCTATTGGCTGAACCAGTTCTGCATGTCATTGATGCACAGTGAAAACCGGCAACGGTTTCTGGCTGATGAAAAAGCGTATCTGGATGAGTGGGAGATGAGCGAAGAACAGAAACAGGCGGTGTTGTCCAGAGACTTCAATCGATGCATAGCGCTTGGTGGCAATATCTATTTTTTAGCTAAAATTGGTGCCACTGATGGACAAAGTTTCCAGCAGATCGCAGGGAGCATGACCGGTATGAGCGAACAGAGCTATCGGGACATGATGATCAATGGTGGTCGCAGCATTGAAGGTAACCGTTATATCGGCGAATCAGGCGACGCACAAACCACAGAAGATCCAGACAAATCAAATAAAGGAGACGACAACTGATGGCACGCCTGAGCGCAAGCGCGTACACCTCACACGTGCCAGCAGTCGGTGCAGCAATCGATCAGGGAAAAACGCAGGAGCCTTATTGGCAGAGTGTCTTCAATGGATACGAATATTCCCGGCAATGGTTCAAAGACAATCGTCCCGATGTCATTTTTCTTGTTTTCAACGACCATGCAACCGCCTTCAGCCTGGACTTGATTCCAACCTTTGCCATCGGCACTGGTGCTCTTTACAAACCCGCTGATGAAGGATGGGGACCCAGACCCGTACCCGATATTAAAGGGCATCCGAAATTGGCAGCACATATTGCACAATCTGTTATTCGTGATGATTTCGATCTGACTATTGTCAATCGAATGGATCTTGACCACGGTTTAACCGTACCCTTGTCCTTGATATGTGGACCTGAAGATGCTTCAGGCGAATGGCCTTGCCCGGTAATTCCGTTCGCCGTCAATGTTGTCCAATATCCGGTACCGTCGGGAAGACGTTGCTTTGAGCTTGGACGTGCAATCCGCCGTGCCATAGATAGTTTTGATGTAGATTTAAACGTACAAATCTGGGGAACGGGTGGCATGAGCCATCAATTACAGGGACCACGCGCCGGGTTGATTAACTCTGACTTTGATCATGCCTTTCTGGATCGTCTTATCAGTGACCCAACCGGTCTTGCTGACATGCCGGATATTGACTACGTACGCGAAGCAGGCGCCGAAGGTATTGAACTGGTTATGTGGCTGGTAGCGCGTGGCGCGATGAGCGATGTTAACGGTGGCTCCGCTGCACCTGTTCTAAAGCATCGTTTCTACCACGTACCCGCATCCAACACAGCAGTTGGTCATGTCATCCTTGAGGAACCAGATCCAGTATGAACAAGCCATTGAAAGTAGCCCTGGCCGGTGCAGGCGCATTCGGTTGCAAGCATCTGGATGCAATCGCTCGTATCGATAACGTCGAGGTTGTCTCACTGGTTGGACGGACTCAGGAAAAAACTCAAGGCATCGCTGAGAGCTACGGTATTTCACAGACGACAACACGTCTCGACGATGTACTCGAACGTGACGACATTGATGCAGTTATTTTGTGTACACCTACACAGTTACATGCGCAGCAGTCGATTGACTGCATGCTAGCCGGTAAACATGTGGAAACAGAAATACCGTTGGCAGATTCTCTGGCTGATGCTCAGCGAGTATTAAAGACACAGCAGAAAACAGGCAAGGTTGCGATGGTCGGTCACACACGACGATTCAATCCCAGCCATCAGTGGGTGAATCAGCGAATTACCGCGGGTGAATTCTCTATTCAGCAAATGGATGTGCAAACTTTTTTTTTCAGACGCAGTAACATCAACGCGAAAGGAGAACCACGATCCTGGACAGATCATCTACTATGGCACCATGCAGCGCATACCGTAGACCTTTTTCAGTATCAGTGCGGCTCCCCAATCGTACAAGCACACGCCATGCAGGGTCCAGTACATAAAGACCTCGGTATAGCCATGGATATGTCTATCCAATTGAAAACACAAAGCGGTGCCATACTGACTTTGTCTTTAAGCTTTAACAATGACGGTCCTCTGGGCAGTTTTTTCAGATACATCGGTGACAGTGGCACCTATATCGCACGCTACGATGATTTAACCAACGGCCATGATGAACCCATAGACCTAAGTGCTGTTGATGTGTCGACGGATGGCATAGAACTACAGGATCGTGAGTTTTTCGCAGCCATACGGGAAGAGCGCGAACCCAACGCTAGTGTCGCAAGTGTGATGCCCTGCTATGAAACACTGCATATGCTGGAAAACTCGATTAAAAATATCTAATTCGTTTGGTAACTGTCTATTAAGTAGCAATGGCACAGACTGAACAAACACAAGTAGCCATCATCGGGGGTGGACCAGCGGGGTTGTTACTGGGGCAGTTACTGCACACTGTAGGTATCGATAACATAGTCATAGAGCGGCAAACGCGTAGCCACGTGTTATCACGCATACGCGCAGGTGTTCTCGAATCAGGTTTCGTCGGCTTGATGGAACAGGCAGGCGTGGCATCGCGACTGCACGAGCAAGGCCTGCTTCATAAAGGTGTGGTGATATCCTATGCTGATAAACATACGCGTATCGAATTCGCAGATCACACTGACAAGAATGTCACTGTATACGGACAAACCGAGGTTACGCAGGATCTGTATAACGCACGTGATCAATTTGGCGGTACTAGCTTCTTTTCAGTGGAAGACGTATCGATTGAAAATCTCGACACCCGTCAACCAAAGGTGCGTTTAAAACATAAAGACAGTGATAAAATTATAAACTGTGATTTTGTGGCTGGCTGCGATGGCTTCCACGGCGTATCACGCAAAGCCATTCCCAATGAAATTCGCCAGGAATTCCATAAAGAATATCCCTTTGGCTGGATGGGGGTTCTGAGTGCGACAGCGCCTGTGCATGACGAAGTAATTTACAGCAACTCAAAGCATGGCTTTGCCTTGTGCTCGATGCGCAATCAGAATTTAAGCCGCTATTACGTACAATGCGATGCGACAGAGAGTGTTGAAAATTGGTCAGACGAGCGTTTCTGGAAAGAACTCAAACGCCACCTGCCTCAAGACTTTGCTGATCAATTGCAAACTGGCGAATCGATTGAAAAATCCATTGCCCCGTTGCGATCATTTGTTTGTGAACCCATGCAGTGGGGTCGACTGTATCTGTGTGGCGATGCGGCTCACATAGTCCCACCAACAGGTGCAAAGGGATTAAATACAGCAGCTTCCGACGTACACTACCTTTTCAACGCTCTGCAGAAATACTATCAAGACAATGACGAACAAGCATTGCAGGCCTATTCAACCAAAGCACTGGCAAGAGTCTGGAAAACCCAACGTTTCAGCTGGTGGATGACCAATCTGCTGCATAGATTTCCCGATCAAAGCCCCTACGAGCTACGCATGCAACGCGCAGAATTTGACTATCTGAACTCACACCCTACAGCGCAGGCAAATCTGGCACTCAACTACGTGGGCCTACCTTATTAGCGTCCTCTCGGGATTGTTGATCAAATAGCCGCATCTCGACAAGGGCTGTGACACAAACACGCGGTAGCAGGACTGGCCATCGCTTGCACGTTTAAGAACGTCAATCAACTAACCAGTTCGAACACTCGTCTCGTTTGAGTATTGTCATAACGTCAATCAAACTGTTCCCACTTGTCCAGTGGACTTGCCACCGGCACCATTCCCGGACGATTCATAACATGTGTATATATCATTGTGGTAGATACATCACTGTGTCCGAGTAACTCTTGTACGGTACGAATATCATAACCGGCTTCCAAAAGGCGTGTAACAAAACAATGGCGAAACGTGTGACTGCTAATAGGCTTGTTTATACCTGTTAGAAGCGCTGCACGCTTAATTGCTTTTTGTATACCAACGCATTCAAGGCAATATTTTGAGTGCTTTTACTAAGGTTACGCTGCA
>CAYPMR010000077.1:0-11388 GCA_964411665.1 uncultured Granulosicoccaceae bacterium
ACACACCCAAAGGTGTCTACTCAAGACCAAACTATACGTCGCGCATACTTACCCGGGTTGCACCCGGTACGCGTTTACGTCTGGCTGATGATTTCGACGGCTGGCTCAAGGTTGAAACCGGGCAGGGAATCGGCTATCTGCGTTCAGGTGACGCGAAACAACTGGCCCGCAATTCAAGTTCAAGTTAGCGCATGAAACTCACTTTGCTGCGGCATGCGAAATCAAGCTGGAACGACGAATCACTAAACGACTTTGATCGCCCGCTCAATCGACGCGGAATACGCGACGCGCCTGATATGGCTGCGCGCATGAAAGAGGCTAATTGTCGTCCACAACGCCTTTTGTGCAGCCCGGCATTAAGAACCCGGCAAACGGCAGATCATGTCGCAACAACCCTGGGCATACAGGCTGAAGAGCGCATAATGGTTGGCGAGATCTACGAAGCTACCGCCGGCACGCTCATCGACGTCATAGCCAAACATGGCCAAACGAGCGATGAATTATTATTGATAGGGCATAATCCAGGCATCGAATATTTAGCAGCCATGCTCAACGGTGGCGATCGTCTGAACATGGCAACCTGCACAGTCTGTAGATTCAATATCTCTGGAATAGATGATTGGCGGATGCTCGCCAATGCGGGCTCAAAGCTGGAGTTTTATGATTATCCAAAAAATCGGCCCGAGGCTGACAACTGATCAGATTGCTAAACCCAAACGCCTTTGGAAGCACGCAGCGCGTGGGGGTTGATGGACAAAGTCTCAGGCATCATGAAACTGTGCGATCGAGTAACCAAGTCGGTCATCGTTCGACTTTCTCGACTACAACGGACGGCGTGTCACCCTGACGATAGTAGGGCGGTTGATCCAGCATGTTCTGATAAGCCTGATCTCTTTCATCAGCACTCGCATACCAGCGTTCACCGGCCCAATCATCGCCGAGCAGGTGGGGAGCTGACAGGGGGTCATCAGCAGGCAGCTGAACCCGTATACCGAATCGTTTTGAATTATCCATGGAATCGCGCTTTTGCTCGTTTTGCTTTTGCTCGTTTTGCTTTTGCTCGTTTTAAAAGTATTTCACTCAGGTGATGGAATACAAATGCCGCGCCTGAATCGCGCCTAAGCGGCCGCTAGTGTAGCCAGCGGAGCGACAATTGAGCAACCATTCCGGCTTGGCGTTAGACTTACAGCCTGATGCAAAGCGCTTTTTGGCTTTGTCGGGTTAATATCCTGCTATTGAATCATAATTTTTACCGAGTAATCGAGATGAAACAGACGCTAACAAACATACTGCTGACCGCAGCAGCTATCCTTGCTACGGGTTGTACTCAGGAATCCCAGAACAAGCTTGGTCGGGCTGTACAGAACTGGACAGGGACAGACGGGGTTCTGGAGGTCTATGCCGGTGACAAGCTGGTTAAACGGTTCATGCAAATAGACAAGCTGACCACAGCATCAGGCACGGACAATGAGGTATCCCGCCCGTACCGGTTTGGCTACGGTGTGCTGGACACGAATCTCAATGGCAAACCTGACAGTGATGAGGAGAAGGTTTATTTCGAATTCAGTGACTATTCAACCAGCTATATCTTCTACGAAAATCCGTAAATCTGCTGGATAAGCTGTGCTGAAATCGGCCGAGTCAGAGCGACACAAATTTGTCACTGACAGCATGAAAGTTAAATAAATCCAATAACTTAATTGACTTAACCGACGCCACTACTAATATCATTTGCACGTGCCCAATCATAAGGTGTCACGTTCTCACCCCCCAATTGGGCTTGCGATTTGCGAGCCCATTTTTTTGCCTGTTATCCCCACCTTTTATGAAAACAGGTGTTTTATCGCCAAAGTCCGCTTGGGTATCTGGCACGTTAAGCGCTATAATCTCCCTGATTTTTACAAGGTTATTCATCGATGTCCGGATGCTTCAACCTGACCCACTGTTCACTTCGATGTGCACACACTCCGGAGAAGATTCACAATGAGAATGGATTTTTTTAGCGATCTGGTAGAAAAAGCAATCCCTGAGACCCAGGCGCAAATAACAGGAGACGGCAGTAAGTTCGAAGCTCAGGTTGTAAGCCCGCAATTCAAGGATAAATCGACCTTGAGCAGGCACCGAATGGTGTATGCCGTTCTGGATGAGCATATCAAGTCAGGTGCGATTCACGCACTGACTATCAAGGCTTATACACCTGACGAATGGCAGGCTGTTGAACAAGCTGCCAACGGATAATTGATAGCACCACCACCTCAGCGCTGCTGTATAGATCGGGCTTTATAGAGAAGCCCTTTATAGAGAAGCCTTTTGATTTAGCGGCATTCGATTTAGCGGCATTCACTCACACCGGCCGCCACTTTAGCTTTACAAACCAGTCCTGCCACACCAATCCCGGGCAAACTGAGCGGCAACTCGACCACTACGGTTGCCACGAGTCAGCGCCCATTTCAAGGCTTCTGCCCTGACGGCCTCGTCGAGCTCAACCTCTCCATAGTTCCGCAGCCACTGAGTCACAGCCTGTAGGTACAGATCCTGTGAGAATGGATGAAAGCTCAGCCAGACACCGAATCGCTCAGACAGGGAAATTTTCTCCTCTACTGCTTCACCATGATGCAATTCACCATTGACCAACCGTGATTGATCGTTATCGGTCTGAAATTCTGGAACGATATGACGTCGATTGGAAGTCGCATAAATAAGCACGTTCTCTGGCGCAACTGCAACCGAGCCATCCAGAGCAGCTTTTAGTGTGCGGTAACTCGAATCATCAGCATCAAACGATAAATCGTCGACAAACAGTACAAAACGTTCATCCCGACCAGTCAGTGGTGCTACTACTTCGGGTAGATCAATCAAATCGTGTGCATCGACTTCGACAAGACGCAGGCCGTCAGTTGCGTAACGATGCAACATGGCTTTTACCAAAGATGACTTACCTGTGCCGCGTGCCCCCCAAAGTAAAGCGTTGTTGCACGGTAATCGGTTGATGAACTGCCGTGTATTGCTATCCAGCACTTCTGCCTGTCGCTCAATACCAACCAAATCTTCCAGTCTGATCCGATGAGGCGAGGCAACCGCCTCGAGATAGCCCCCTACCTTAGCTGAGGTTCGCCAACGCCAGGCTAACGCATCAGGGTCAAGTTCAACAGTAGCGGCTGGCCCAAAAATCGCATCTAACCGATCAGCTAGTCGATCAAGCCTGGCCAGCAGCGGTTTCAAGAAAGCTCCGTTTGTCATGATTCAGTTTTTTTTATGAAGAACAGGGATTGATTCAGGTGATTATTTTAAACCCCGAAAATCACCGCGAATAGACCAAGTGACAAGTGTACAGGCATTCGAAAAAGTTGATCTACAACTTTAAAATCAAGCGAACTCAGACCCATGTTGCCAGAACAAGAAAAACCTTCAATAGCCGCAACACCCCCAGATAGAGCGCCAGGCGACTGGATCGATCAGTTGCTGTATACACTTTCGGGCACACAACAAGCTGCCGAGTCACGACTAGCCACGACTTTGCAATGCAAGATCGTTGGGGATGACTTGTGTTTGCTGGTGCCACCTGAACTTGCGGAATATCAGCCTGAGATACTCGAATACCTGCATAGCTTTGCATCAACCAACACACTCACGCTGATAGAGGATAGACGCAATCTTGCACTGGCACCGATCATTGACAGGAGACAAAAAAATTCACCCGAAATAGCCATGGCGCTCAGCTCACTGCTCAAGCAAGCGGGCTTACCTGGTCCAATCCCGCCAATGTCTTCGCCACAGAGATTACGGATAGGTGGTCATAAAATAGATTGTGCAAAACTGATCAGAATGGCCGAAGGAGTAAAAGAGCAATCCCGAAAGGTTGTGATTATCCCAAAGCCATTTATACGTCAACGATTGATGCAAGACGATGAAAGCCTCACCGTGACAGCATGCCAACTACACTACGCAGCACCATACAAATCGGCAAAGAAAACCGGGGGCTCCAACAGCGGCGCCTCAAAGGCAAATGAACAAAAGACACAACATGAGCAGAACGAGGAAATGATTACCTTTGCTCATTTCGAATCACCAAACTTTCATGCAATCGGCTACACCAGTGCTGGTCAATTTGTGGTCACCGTTTATCTTGCAGGAGGCTCATTGAGATATCCACAGATCTGGGCTACGCAAAACAATCTCTCGGAAAGCCCTTTCAGTTGCCAGATATTTTCCAGTCCACATGCAGATCAGGATTGTGGCTTGTTTTACAGGACCTACTACTTCGATCTTGAAGAAGCGGTTGAACAAATGCCTGCAATCGCCTGAACACCCTGTTCAGAATTAACCCACCCGGCATCCAACCATGCTCGAGCATACCGTTAACATCCAAGCATCACTGCGTGCAGGCATTACACGCATCGTATAAACTGGTGCACTCTTTTACACTTCCCTAAATTTTCAATGTCTCTGGTTAGACTGACGGATGCGACGCTCGGTTTTGGCGATGTACCGGTACTCGATAAATTGTCAGTCTCAATAGATGGCGGAGAGCGTATAGCACTGGTAGGTCGCAATGGTGCTGGAAAATCAACATTACTAAAGGTTATAGCTGGAATGCAGCCGGTAGATTCAGGTGAATTGACTACTGGCAAAAACGTTCGTGTAGCCTATCTCGAACAAAGTGTTCCACAGGATCTTAGCGGTACAGTTTTTACAAGCGTAGCATCTGGTCTTGCCGACTCTGGTGACAGACTCTTGCGTTTGCAGCGACTGAATGAAGAACTAGCGAACTGTGATGATAAAGCACAATTGGCCATATTGAGTGAGCGACTCACCCGATTGCATGAACAACTGGACACCAACGCCGATTGGGGACTACAGGCCAGAGTCGATGAGATTCTTTCACGCATGTCCCTACCTGCCGAAAAATCAGTTAGTGAACTTTCAGGCGGATTGAAAAGAAGAGTGCTGCTTGCAAGGGCCTTATTGCAAGACCCCCAGGTACTGTTGCTTGACGAACCCACGAATCATCTGGATATCGCATCAGTACAGTGGCTCGAGAACTACCTCAAAGGATTGCGCTGCACGTTGGTTTTCGTGACGCACGATCGAGCTTTCCTGAGAACACTGGCCACACGTATCCTCGATATTGATCGAGGCAGTGTCAGTGATTGGCCAGGTAACTATGACAAATATTTACTCGAAAAAGAAAAGCAACTACAAGAACAAAGTCGTCATGATGCTCTTTTTGATAAAAAACTTGCTGAAGAAGAAATCTGGATTAGACAAGGAATAAAAGCGCGCAGAACACGCAATGAAGGACGTGTACGACAATTAAAGAAACTACGTGAAGAACGTTCTCGTAGACGGGAACAGCCAGGGGTCGCAAAGATTAGTGCCAATCTTGCCGAACGCTCTGGAAAGAAAGTGATCACAGCAGAAAAAATTAGTTTTAAATATCCAGCTACAGAAAATCAGAATCAGACTGACAATGCGATATTTCGTGATTTTAGTTGTGGTATTACACGAGGCGACAAAATAGCCATTATCGGTCCAAACGGAATTGGAAAATCAACATTGATCAAAGTACTACTTGGTGAACTACCGCCCACTGAAGGCACCATTGAACACGGCACTAATTTACAAATAGCTTATTTTGATCAATTAAGGAGCACGCTTCGCACAGATCTTAGTGCACAGGATAACGTTAGTGGCGGCAAGGATATGATCAATTTTCAAGGAGCCGATCGTCACATAATCAGTTATATGAAGGAATTCCTGTTTTCACCAGAACGTGCCAGAGCACCTATTAAAGCGCTGTCTGGTGGAGAAACAAGCCGCCTGATGCTTGCCAAGTTGTTTTTACAACAATCCAATGTATTGGTAATGGATGAACCTACCAATGATCTTGACGTAGAAACATTGGAACTATTGGAAACCCTTTTGGCCAACTACGAAGGAAGTGTGATTCTCATCAGTCACGATCGGCATTTTATAGACAATGTTGTAACAAGCACAATAATCTTCAAAGAAGATGGCAAACTCGATGAATTTATAGGTGGTTACAGTGACTGGAATGAAAAGCATGGAAAAGAATACTTCGCAGAAGCAAATACTGAACAATCAACAGCCATTGCTTCGGACAAAAATATCAACACAAATTCAACATTAATAGAATCAGAAAAAACATCAGACCAGAATGCAGCCAAAAAAGAAACCAAAAAACTCAGCTATAAATTACAAAGAGAACTAGACCAACTGCCTGATAAAATAAGTTCTCTTGAAAAAGAGTTAGTCCGACTTGAGAAAATAATAAATTCACCTGACTTTTTTACAAAGAACAGTCAAAGTGATACGCAACGAGAAAATATTCTTGAGCAAGTGAAAAATGCCAACTTAGATCTAGAAGCAGCTTATGCAAGATGGGATGAACTTGAAAATCAAACTACAGGTTAGTGCGTATAATATTTAACACCCCGTTCTTCATACATCATCCAGACAATGTTCAACTAAAACTATACTCTCGGGACTTTCTATAGCAGCAAAAGGCACTCTATTTTTAAAAGTGAAACTGGCATACGGAATTTGAGCTATTAAATTTTGCTGCATTTTACCTATACAGAAGGATTGTGTTTCAGCAGAAGACAAAGCACCTAAAACAATTCGATACCCGCGTTCTTTAGCCACACGATGTATTTCCTGCCTTAACTGGAGATAAATACCGCGACGTCTTGATTTATATCTGACTACAGCCAGATCGACTAACAGGACGTCCCTTACGCTACAATAATCAGGAAGTTCATAAAATTCTTCGAGACTTCTGAGAAGCGAAGCAATAGGCTGGTGCTTCTCTGGTAACGAACTAATAGCAGGCAGATTATGACGAAACGGTATAGCAATTAAACATCCTTCGATAATTCCGGAATTATCATCACAAGCAACAAGAGAAATACTCTCCTTACCATGGGCATAATTATGCCAATCAGTTATCAGGTAATCACGATATTCGCTAGGTGAAATATGTTGTGAACGATGTAGAACGCTATGGGAACTAAACTCGTTGCAGATTAAATCAAGCGCTATCTCAGAATGATCACGACAGAGTAATTTAATTGTTACTGCCATAACCTTCAGAATTTTTTGAAGTACTATTCGTCAAATAAAGCAATTTGCCAACTGGGAAATTTGCATTCAAAAAACAATACAGTTACGACAAATTTCTTAGGCTGCATGTAAAAATGATTCGCCGGAAAACAAGAGTTCGAATGGAAACGGTTGGTTGTAATAGTATCCCTGCGCATATCCAACGTTCAGCTCTTTTAGGACATCAGCTATTTCTTTGTTTTCAACAAATTCACCTATGGTTTTAATACCTTGAATTTCTGCTACGGCATGCATACACCTAACCATTTCCTTATCTACAGGATTATCCAAAATATTTTTAACAAATTGTCCATCAATTTTCAAATAATCGACCGGGAAATTTTTCAGATATCCAAACGTACTGACACCAGATCCAAAATCATCTAGCGCTACCGAGCAGCCACGATTATGCAAAAAATCAACGAATGCTCTGGCATATTCCATATTACCTATTGCTGTAGTTTCAGTTAGCTCAAAACATAACTGAGAGGGAAAAACGTCATGTAAAGCAAGCTGTTCATCAATAAATTCACACAAGCTAGAATCGGCAGCAGACTGTCCTGAAATATTGATAGAAAATATTGACAATTTCTCAGGCGCTGCGTATTCCTGTCTATTCAATTTTGCAATATTTTTAAAGGCATTACTTATCACCCACCTATCTACGTCTCTCATCAAATCATAACGCTCTGCTGCTACTACCAGCTGATATGGAGTAAATATTTTACCTTCTTCGTCGATCATTCTAAGGAGTATTTCATAATGCGAATACTCATTCGTAGCATTCAACTCATTGCTATCAAGCGGAACAATTGACTGGACATACAGCGTGAATCCATTTAATTGTAATGCATTTTGTAATTTTGGCAGTATCAATAATTCATCTTTACGCTCGTTTTTCTCTTTGCCATCAGGCTTGTATTCATATAAATCATTTCGCCCTCTGTCTTTTGCTGTATAGCAAGCTATATCAGCAGCAGACATCACATCTTCCATGTTTCTGTACTTGTCATCGATATAAACGAATCCAATACTTGCTCGAATAGCAAATGAATTATCATCTTGCACAAAGTAACAATCTTGAAAATATGTCTTTATGCTTTTACCAAAATTTATAGCTTCATCATAACTTTTGTTATTAACAAGAATTCCGAATTCATCACCGCCCAATCGTGCCAGCAGATCATTTTCACTAATTAGTCCAGATAAATCAGCACCGATTTTGATCAACAATTCATCGCCCGCCCCGTGACCACAGGTGTCATTTATCAATTTAAACTGATCAAGGTCAATGTATACCAGTGCCAAGTCATGACCTGATGAATGCATTTTTTCTATGGATTTTGACAGTACAGATTCAAATTGATATCTGTTAGGGAGTTTAGTTAGTGAATCATGGCTAATACGAAATTCAATTTCTTCAGCCATCTTATATACTTCGGACACATCCCTTATCACAACTACATGGCCGGTCGTATCACCTGTAGAAATATCATTTAAAGTATTTACATTAACGTCAACTATGTATTTGTTTTTACGACTGTTAGTGAGATGTATATTATTAAGGCTATGACCTTTGGTCTTAGTTCTCAGCAAATTAGACATGCTCATGGCACGCATCTGTCTTGAAACACTATCCTTTTCTTCCATCTTTAGAACATCTTGTAACATTAATCCGTTAATATTTCCTAGAAGCTTATCAGCAGATGAATTTGTTGATGTCACCAATCCCGTTTTATCGAGTGTAATAACAGTATCATCGATTGCATGAAGCGTTTTAAAGGCCTGGGCAGTTGTACTTGCGAGTCGTGTTTCTACATCTTTGCGCTGCCTTAATCCTTTTAACAAAAAATAGATTAGTATTCCAACAGGTACGGTCAATAGGAAAACCAGAAAATCAGCCAATAATATTTTTTCTATAACTGTAAATGATATTCCATCATATGATTTCAATTTTAGTTCAAGCCGGCTATCACTAACGGGTAATATATCTGTATAGTGATATCCTTTCAAAATCTTTGTAAAGTATCGACCTTGATATTCATGCACATGATTTTGTGTTGAATACACTAGACGATCAGCCTCAGAACTCTGCTTTGATTTTTCGGTGATTATTAAATTCGCCTTCAGTCCTGATTCATTCAAGGCACGTTCAATTGTTTTACTGAAATCTATTTCAGCAATAAAACCACCGCTAGCCTGAATAATTCTTTCGGCCTCATCTTCAGGAACTATTCGCCCAAGATAATGAGGCTGCATCATGAAAAAATTTCCCGCTTTGGGCATATTCTCAGGGTAGCCAACTATTCGTGATCTGTTATCCGATGATGCTATTTGAAAAGAATTCGCCAAGGCGGTATCTGTACGAAGATCAAGCCCGATTAATTTGGTTGTTTCGAAGGTAAAAGGAAATACAGTTGTAATTGGCAACATATCACCATCAATCGATGACTCTTTACCCAATTTTACATCGTTACTTAGTAAGGATTTGATTTTGAAAGAATATACCCCTTTTTCCCTCATGCTTTCGAGAAACCTGGATCTGTCATCTATAGATATTTTTTCAAATTTTCCTACAAATTTAATTGTTTCCTGAAGCCCGCCAGATGGTCGCATCAATTCTTCATAATTGATGGAATCCAGGTTATGTGAAAACTGAGTTGTTTGCGCAAGCGAGCGAAGAAATACATGTGTGTTTGCCAGCTGGTTGCCAAGCTCGTTTTTAAGGTTAAGAGCTATCGTCTGGTATTTTTTGTTTTGCTGATCAATTACCTTGTTATAAGAATATACATGTGCAACAAATAAAATTACCAGCATTGCACACAATGCCAGTAATAAATCTGTATTAAATTTATTACTAGCCGCTCTCATATCAGTACATCAGATAACTTTGCTATATAAGACCGCAAAACAATGACTATTGATAAATATTCTTTACTTATCATAGCTAAGATAACTTTTGAAGTTATATAGTTACTAGTCGATAGATGCGATTTTTTTGTATTTTTTCTTCATGCTTTCATTGACTTTATCGATAGCACGATATTCAAGTTCTTCATTCACCCAAAGATCCCACTTTCTGTTTGTAATGATTGCAATTTCAATAGGCTTAGTGCCTTTTAGAATTTCAAGCGCTGCCAAGCCTGCCCATTCACCATGCTCGGCCGGCACTTTGGTATAGCCAATAGTTGTTACAGGCATCATCCATTTCATATTTGTGAAACTAAGTCGTTTAGCATGTGCTCCTGCGTATTCAGATGCTTTTTTGTCATCCCAATTTTTAATTCCGGAACTACTTCCATTGACCAAAAAAGCATAATTGTCTTGAACACGCTTAAATTCCTTTTTCCATTCAGCAAAATCTGCAATTAGAATCTTATCCAGTGTCAAACCCAATTTTTTGGCCTCTTCCAGATTACGTTGATAATTCTTTTCTTCTGTTATGGTATCAGCGCCGATGTATACCGCCTTTGTCGCTTTTGTCAGCTCTTTCGCTTCTTTTAACATAGGTGTGATAGGAGCGACTTCGACTATGCCTGTAACATTGTCGAAAGGAAATCCGTATTCTTCAACCGTCCAGTTAACACCACTAAATACAAATGGTAATGGTTTGTTTTTAAAATGAGGGACTATTAGGTGTTTCGCTGCATTATCATCAGATGTAATGACTACATCGGGCTTCCACTGTTCTATAATTTCAATTGCTGTCGCAGCAGCCTTCTTGATTTGTTCTGGTTGTTTCAGACGTTTGGTATCCATGTTGTATTGACGAAAAACACATGAATTACCCAAGGCACCTTTCAATCCTTTCTCTACCCCATCAGACCAGGCGTATCCCTGATGGTAAGACGAAATATACAAGCATTTCTGATCTTCAGCCCATAATTTCAAGCTGGGGTTAAAAAGGAAAATACAGAATATTGCGCAATATGTTGACCGCAAAAACAAAGAATTTGTTACAGAACTGAACGTATAAGACATAGAATCACCAATTAAAGAACATCCTGTTCAGATTGATTTTACATTTATGAACAAACTCTATAACGACATTAAAAATGTTAACTTGATGGAAGAATTTGAATTTAGTTAGGCTAGTCTCTAAGGTATAAAATGAAAGCATTAAATCACATAGAGACTACTTTAAAATGAGCAGTCGCTATATAGTGCAATAGCATTTTTGCGCAAACACTTCAACTAAACCAGAGCCGCAACAATCTCTGGTTGCTTAGTAATTATTCTGCAAGCACCTACTCTGCAAACACCTAT
>CAYPMR010000077.1:11488-14316 GCA_964411665.1 uncultured Granulosicoccaceae bacterium
ATAACGCATTCGTGTAATTAACGTATTTGTTAGGAACTAAAAAACTTAATACCTTAGCTGTTTAATAGACGATAGCCGCTGTAGACGAGTATTAGGCTAATCATATACTTAAACGTCTGATTGGAAATACCGGTATGCACACGACCACCAACAAATAGCCCAATGGCAGCAGCTGGCATCCATACAAAAAGATATCCGAGCAATTGCCAACTTAAAAAACCAACTGCCGTAAATCCTGCAATTCTGATACTGCCATCAACAAAAAAATAGGTAGCATAACTTGCACGAATTTCATCCTTGTGTAGCCCTCTGAGAGAAAGATAAATCATATAAAGTGGGCCGCCTGTTCCAAATAATGTCCCAATCAATCCACCCAGGAAACCAGCTGGTAAACTCCAGATTCGAGTACCGCGCAATTCCGGCATCGGCAATATCTGATAAATAGCAAAAAATATAATGAATATAGCCAGAGAAAAATTAAGTTTGGCCAAATCGATATTCTTAAACAAAAAAAGTGCTAACAAACACCCCACTATTGTAAAAGGTAACAGAATGATCAATTCATCCCATCTGATTTTTGAACGATTGCTTGTGCTCTGAACCAGCGAGCCCAATATATCCAGGATGATGACTAAAGGTACCACTGTGGTTAGTGGATGTGAGATGGACAACAAAGGAATGGCTATCAGACCAGAACCAAATCCGGCGATACCGCGAATCAGATAAGCGACAAAAAGAATAAGCAGTGTTGCCGATGTTGTTGCGGATATTGTTTCGAATTCAAACATGAACAATCTGGTTCGCAGGCAGTAAAACCCGAAAGGTTACTCGCATTCCTGGAACTGGACAATAGCAATAAAATAGACGATAGCTGATTCAAGGAATGTATCGAATACAACTGTGGAAACATCTCAGCAACTTGTGAAGTTTATAAGCGGCCATATACGCCAACAACATAGTCAGCAAGCTTGAGGCAGGCTACAAACAGAGATCGATGAGGTAAACGACTCGACGAAGCGCTCAACCCATTAGCAACGAGAGGCCGGTCATACCAATCGGCTTCTCCAGACCCATTAATTGCAAAATAGTTGGCGCAATGCATGTCAAGTCTCCGGCATTGACTAGTTGACGATTCTCACTATCGATAACTGTGCAGGAAACTGGAAAGGTTGTGTGCTGTGTGTGTGGATTACCAGTAACTGGATCAACGAGCATATCCGCGTTGCCATGATCAGCGGTTAGCAAAACACTAATGCCTGATTGCTGTGCTTGCTCTACAAGATGACCAACACATTCGTCTACAATCTCTACAGCCTTGACAACAGCATTCGCAACACCCGTATGTCCGACCATATCGCCATTTGCAAAATTCACAACATAAAGAGCATGTTCATTCGCTTGCATCGACTTAAGTAAACCATCACGAATACTATAAGCGCTCATTTCAGGCTGCAGATCATAGGTTGCAACTTTGGGCGAATCGATTAGTAGTCGACTCTCTCCTGGCAACAACTCTTCTTGTCCGCCGTTAAAAAAGAAAGTGACATGAGGATATTTTTCCGTCTCAGCCGCACGCAGTTGCGATAAGCCTGAGCTGCTTACCACCTGACCCAGGGTTATTGCAGGCACTTCCTTTTCGAAAGCGACAGCAAATTGGTAATCTGCATGGTAGCGCGTCAGGGTGGTGAGACTGACCGGTAGAGAATCATCTCTGGCAAATTCACTGAACGCAGAATCTGCCAATGCTACAGACAGCTCACGAGGCCGATCATTTCGAAAATTAAAAAATATCCATTCGTCGCTTTTGTCAGGTTTTACATAACCTGGCAATACAAAAGGCTCTATAAACTCATCCGTCAGACCACGCTCCCAAGCCAACTCAATCGCTTGCTCAGCAGTCCGGGCTTGTTCTCCCTGGCCATTGATCAACAGTTGCCAGGCTTTTTCTACACGGTCCCAACGATTATCACGATCCAGCGCGTAATAGCGCCCGCATAGTGTCGCAATACAACCATTTGCAGCGGCCAAGTCGCTCTCCAATGCCGAGACAAAAGTGGCTGAACTCTTTGGCGCAGTATCACGTCCGTCTGTGATGACGTGCAAAACAGGCTCTACCTTGCGAGAACCACACATACGAATTAGTTCTGACAAGTGTGCCGTGTGACTATGAACACCACCATCTGAAACCAGTCCCAGCAAATGCACACGTCCTTTTTTATCAACGGCTCTATCAATGGCAGACACCAGAGCTGGGTTAGTGGCGAAGCTTCCATCTTCAATCGCATCATTTATCTTTACAAGATCCTGTCTTAACTTGGATCCACATCCTATGGTCAGATGCCCTACTTCGGAGTTACCCATTTGCCCAGCGGGCAATCCCACTGGCAGACCCGACGCCTCAATGAGCGCAGTGGGATTGCTGGAGAGAAGTTGATCAAGGTTAGGCGTATCGGCCAGAGCTACCGCATTGTTGGTCTTGGACGGATTTACACCAATCCCATCCATGATGATCAATAAGACGGGCGCGCGGCACTGTGTAGGGGTAACTTTCATGACAGAAGTATATGCATAAAACCCACCATTAGATTAAATCATTAGCAGGTTACTAGAAGCCATCTCAAAATTAGAGCGGGGCGCGCAGCCTTGTGCGTCACAACAAGGCGCGGGCCGACCGAGTAGAACTAGGCGTCCCTCTTGTGTATATGCTAATACATGAGCAACGCAGGGTGGTGCGCAACGCGGTTGTGGCGTGCAAGGCTGCGCGCCCCGCTCTAATTTTGAGATGGCTTCTAGCAGTCTTATACACCTTGTTATACCGGGTCTTATTG
>CAYPMR010000077.1:14416-16774 GCA_964411665.1 uncultured Granulosicoccaceae bacterium
AATTTTGAGATGGCTTCTAGCAGTCTTATACACCTTGTTATACCGGGTCTTATTGACACTGTTGCAGTTAGCAACAGTAATAAGCAAAAGGCGGGCGTAAGATCAGACTTGAGATCGGCTTTGAAATTGATTTCGCAGGAAAAACGTATCCGGTCAAGGTCCCAATTCATCAGAATCAGGTGTTGATGGTAATGATGCTGGGCGCTTACTGGAAGCGGCAGAGCTCTGTGACGACTCTTTGTTTTCTTTCGCCTCGTATATTTCATCACGCGCTCGTGATGCGTTTGCCTTGCGCTTTAACATCTGACGAGAGAAGAAGATTCCGACTTCAAACAACAACCACATCGGCAACGCTAAAAGTGTCTGCGAAATGATATCAGGTGGAGTCAGAAACATGCCGATAATAAAAGCGGCAACAACAAAATACGGCCTTTTCTTTGCCAGATCATCAGGTGTCGTAATACCTGTGACAACCAGCAAGACGGTTGCAACAGGCACTTCAAATGCTATTCCGAAGGCAAAAAATATAGTGATGACAAAATCAAGATAACGACCAATATCAGTACTGACAGCCACGCCCTCAGGAGCTACGGCCGTGAAAAACCCAAACACCAACGGGAAAACAACGTAGTACGCGAACAGTACACCGATATAGAACAACAGTGTGCTTGACAGAAGTAATGGAAAAGCGAGTTGTTTTTCATGCTTGTAAAGACCAGGCGCGACAAATGCCCAGATCTGATATAGCAGGTAAGGTATTGCCACAAATACCGACAGCATCAGTACAAGCTTGAACGGAATAAAAAACGGAGCTGCCACGTCGATGGCAATCATTTGTGCGCCCTCAGGCAAATGGGCCAATAACGGACGCGCCAGCCAAGTATAGATTTCGTCAGCAAACCAGAAAAGACAGAGAAACAATACGCCTACGGCGAGCACCATTTTCAACAAACGATCGCGCAATTCTATTAAATGCGCAAGGATGCCCTCCTCGGGGGCATTGGAAGCATCAACCATCTGAACCGGGCGCCTTTTCTCTGGGTTCTTTTATCTCATCGGTTGATGCAGACGGTTCGTCAGGAAAATCGGTGAGCGAGTTTGAAGTCCAATCTGCCGGATTTGTAATTGGGTTTGTAATGATTGGATCGACTGGTGATATTACCGGGTCTTTTTCCGACTCATCTTCCAACTTATTTTCCGCTGGCGATTCTGATGTGTCAGTGTCTACAACCGACGATGATGGCAAGTCACTATCTCTATGACTGGTGATACTTGAGACATTGCCGCCGGTGGGGGTTTCCTGAGCGGCTTTAGTTGCCATTTCTTCGTATTGACTTTCCATTGAACTTGAAAAATTACTGACACTTTCGGTAGCGGCGCTTGTGGTTGTTTCAATTTCGCGCCGGGTAGTGTCAACCATATCCTTGAGCTCGCGGATTTGATCACGCTGATCACCGAGAATTTTTTGCAGCTCACCTGTTTCAAGCTCTGAGTTGATGTCGGACTTCACACCCGCCACGAATCGACGCAGCTTGGCAACATATACACCAGCAGTGCGCGCAACCTCAGGCAACCTGTGTGGCCCAACCACAACAAGGGTGACTATACCGATTAACAGTAATTCCCAAAAGCCAATATCAAACATGTGTGTCTGTTAAAGTCAGGCAAAATCCGGTTTTGTGCACAGTCAGAATTCAAGCTGGCAGGCAGCGGTTAACTGGCCTCAGATTAAAATCAAAGCAAATCCAAGCGAATCCAAGCGAATCCAAACGAGCCCGATAGTAAGGATCAAAACCTGGTAGAACTAACGAGTTAAACTTTCGTTTCTTCGCTTTTTTGTACAGTGGCTTCGACCACGTCATCAGCGCCCTCTTCAATTCGCGCAGCTGCATTTTCTTCTTCCTCAGACATCGCTTTTTTGAAGCCTTTGACTGCGCCACCAAGATCACCGCCGAGGGTGCGCAAGCGCTTGGCTCCAAAAAGCAAAACGACAATCACAAGTACAATTAACAACTGGGGGATGCTTGGCATCATAGGTCTATCCTCAACGGGGTGATTAATATTCACCCGCAAAAACGTAATTTGCGCTCATTTTAGCATGAGCGACACGGATCGAATTCGCGGAAATTCACGCTACATCTGTCAGAAACGACCGCCAATACACAAAATTCAGGGTAAATCTGAGCAAATAGGTACTACCAGCAATCCGGGCTCCATCTCTAAACACAACCATGGGGATTAAACCGGGGATTACAATGTGACTGAAAAACCGTTCAATGGCATTTAGCTAACCTGTAGCCAGAATGTGACAGGACCGTCATTGCAGGATGAAACTTGCATGTCAGCGCCGAAAACACC
>CAYPMR010000078.1:0-16711 GCA_964411665.1 uncultured Granulosicoccaceae bacterium
CAGAACTTCTGCCACTCTTCAGACTGATACAGCTCGCTGAAAAGATTGATGTAGAACTCTTGCGCTTCTGCAGACATCCCTGGAGGCCCATTGATAGAGCGTTGCATGTAGTACTCGATATCAATACCGAGTTCTTTTGCCGTCGGAACATCCGGGTAGGCAGCCATACGCTCACCCGTGAACTGTACCAGTGGCTTGGTATTACCAGCGCGGTAAAATTCATTTTGTTCAGCCGGGTTGTTAACGGTTGAATCAATGTGTTTACCCACCAGGTTTTTAGCCACTGTGCCACCACCAGGGAATGGAATGTAGGTCACTTCATAACCGAACTCAGCTTCCATCATCGCTGTCAGGATTGAATCTTCCTGGCCAGAGCCTGTGCCGCCAACTTTCCAGCTGTTACCAGTAGACTTCACTGCTTCAACGTAGGTGTCCATGTCGGTGATGTCACCGCGGTCGTTGTGGACCCACAACAGGAAAGTATCCAGTGCCATACGGCCGATAGGGGTAAACTTCGATACATCAACACCGAGGTCTTCCTGAATAATGGGTGTTGTGTAAAAGCTGTTAAGCGTAACCAGTAACGTATGATCATCACCTGCTTTATCTTCCAGATAGCGAAGCGCTTCAGCACCTGAACCACCTGGCTTGTTGATTGGAATAAAAGGCCTTGGCGAAAGATTTTTCTTTTCGATCAAGCCTTGCAGAAGGCGAGCGATCTGATCAGCACCGCCGCCAGTACCGGCCATGATGATGAATTCAACCGGTTTCTTGGGCTTCCAGTCTGCTGCTAAGGCGTTAGCAGAGAAAGCAACAGTCGCAGTCGCGGCGACTGCCAGCGAGAGTGCGGATTTGAGAAGTTTTTGCATTGTGCCTCCAAGTATTATTCATGTTATGAATTGAGGTTCACAGTATGTCAAAGGCGTCATCTAAAGTGACTTCTTTCCTTGATAGCCTCGTATCATGAACCACCTTGCGCCCCAGCCCTATTGCGTCACTAACATCACTAACATCACTAGTGGCATCGTGAAAGGCAAGGTTGCTTTTCGGCCGGGGAATAATACGCCCTCAGGGCCGGAGTGCGGTTAATGGTAACCGTGTACCACAAATACCAGACTACACTTCGACTTTTAGCCTGTAAAGGCAATTAAGAGGATTAGTAAATGAATATTGAAAGTAGGCGCTAAAGGAGCTCAACCGCCTGGCGACAGATGTTCTAGATAGCACTATCATAGGCCCCTCAAGCGCCGGTTTCTCGTTAACATCGCACAGGAGACAACAAGCTTGCTACAGCCGACAAAATGACCATGACAATCGATTTGATCGCCATTTAATTAACTACGAAGAGCTCGCTTGTTAGCCGCCTCTACGATTGACCGACAGATACAATCTACATACCCCTACAGACACTGGCGCTCACGCCAAACCGTTTGATACTTCTCAAACACAAGAACAACAGGACTAGAATTGGACCACCTGCACCGCCGCCGCCAGATCGTGAACTGTTAGCCGAATCTTCACCTCCGGGGTTTTCGGTGACATCGGTAGTCAGGGATGGAAAAGCTGTAATCTGATCATTTGATACTGCAGCAAAGGAATTACTGGCTACAGTCACTGGCAAAGCGTCAGCAGATGTATCTTCAGATAAAAACACTGCGCGTTGCTGAAGTAATTCCGGTGGCTGTATAAAGGGGAAGCCTTCGCTGATGCCTTGCGCTACAACTTCACCATCACGATCTGTACCCTCGCCCAATGTCAGTTGCCACTCAGTACCGTTATCCGTACAGGACAGATCCAACACTGCATTTCTATCTTGTGATTGATCAGCCATGGAGGGATTAAATACAAATGCCGGATCAAGTGTCATCTCCTCTGGCGAGAGTGTTGTCGATAGACGTGTCATATAAGCACCCGGCGGCACGAGTGCAATGCTGTCGCTCAAGGGTTGAATAATCCCGGTCTCAATGAAAGTCTGAAATTCTGAACGGGCAGCGTTAAGTTCCTCTGCAGTGAAAGCCAATTGTAAAGAGGCGGGATTGACATACACCGATGTGTCAAAACCTGCAGGTAATGGCAATTGAGTTTGCAGAAAAGTCTGGCTCTCAACTTGCTGCGGGATGCGAGACATAATTTCGCTGATAAAACCTGCAGCATCAGTTTGCGCCTGCGCCTGATTCAGTACTTGCTGGGTGACTGCCGGATCATTAAAGCTATCAGCTATATTCGAGTCAATCATCCCGGCAAGATCAGTCGCAAAACCCTGACCGCCGGCTTCATCCATCGCTGCAGTTATTAAACCCTGATAACTGGCGAAAGCACTGAAGTTACCACCAAACCAATTGATACGACCGTAGTTGGGCACCACATGCAGATAATTATCGGGTACGGCGCGCCGGTCGCCGATCACCCAGGTAAGCACACCCATATCATCTTGTGCAGCCACACCGGTTAATCGAATAGGTATAACCGGAGCCTCGCCCTGATAACGCATAATCAACGGTTGAATACTGCCTGAGGTTTGACCATTGCGCAGCTTCAGAGCTACAAATTGCATATTCTCTTCGACATAGGGTGCGATCAGTTCTTCACCTCTTTCTGTCAGGTCGTAATCGTTGGCTGCGAGCCAGGCAGCAAGTGCACCCGCATCATCACTGGTTATGATCTGTACATCAAAAGGCCCAACCACTTCCTCACGCACTGATACGCTGCCATCATCCGTATCCGCAGCAGATTCTGCTACTGTACTTGCATCAATCGATGCAACAGGAAAAGCAACTGCACAGGCCTGACCGCGTGTTTCAAGATTAAACTGCGGTCGTGTTTGATTTTCAAGCTGATCGAAAAAAGTATCCGACCCGACTGACAGTTCTGGCTCATTGGGAACCGGTACTACCCAACTAAAATCTTCAGCCACACCTGTATAGAGAATACGTATCATCGCTGTGATGTCACTGCCTTCCTGGCGAAAGACTATTTGTTCACCCGCCTGTTCAATCGGTATGGTTTGACAGAAAAAACCACCACAGGCATGTGCACCTGTTGTCCACATTGATGTTGCAACAAACAGTGTCGAGCAAGCACTGAGTCCACCGAACAAACTTGTGGTTGCCATTGTTTTAACGATGCGCCAATTAATCATTATCTTTCCTCTAGTCCCTTGTTAACTTCGGATTCAACCGAAGAGTAAAGCTCACGGTTTTAATGGTTGGTCGTTGTTGTGATTCTTCTGTATTACATTCCAGGATGTTTTATAGCAGAAGATGTTTGTCACACGTGATTACTGTCTCGCCAGAGAAGAACTGACAACTGTGTTACCGCGTTCTTGATGGCGTTTTTGCTATCGTTTTTGTATTAAAAGTGAGACCCCTGTAACAAGCGACGCAAAAACCTCTCCGACGTGCGACCCATCTCACACAAAAAACACGTATTAAAGTCCCGTTTATACAAGTTGTTACAAAGGCGATGATATATTGTGCGTTATCCGTGACAGTCCTGTAAGACTTCATCTCAGGCTGTTTATAAATCATAAGCAATGACGCCAATTAACAGCTGTTTAACATCGCTACGCTGACTCTCTTGAAAACTCGAATATCAAAAGCCGCTTCTATAACTGACCCGTCCAGTGCTGATGCGCTTGCACACATACAACAAGCTCATCCAGTGATTTGCAGTAACACGTTGCGATTAGATGTTTTACAAGAGCATGGAAAATGGCTAACACTGTGCTGCCTAATCGTCGCAGCAACACTCATATTTCTGATTAACCCAGCGCCTGCCACAGCCGCTGTTATCGATGGTCGACTGACTCAATGGCATCCACTCTCGGTTGATTTCAACGGCCCATTCGCACAAGAGACTGACGATGGGCCTAATCCTTTTATGGATTATCGTCTGGTGGTTGAATTTACTTCCCCTAGCGGTGCTGTTACCCAGGTGCCGGGATTCTTTGCCGGTGATGGCAGAGGCAATGGCAGTGGTTCAATCTGGCGCGCACGTTTTGCAGCCGACGAACCAGGTACGTGGCGCTATCGCGCAAATTTCAGACAAGGCACAGACCTCGCCATTGATCTTGATTTTAATCGCGGTCAAACGGCGTCTTTTCATGGTGAGGAAGGTAGTTTCAATATTGCAGGTATCGACCCAAGTGCTAGTGGCTTTTTACCTTGGGGACGCCTTGACTATGTTGGCGAGCATTATTTGAAATTTCGTAACGGTCCTTACTGGATAAAGACCGGCACGGACAGCCCGGAAAACTTTCTCGCCTATGCCGGTTTTGACGCAACAGATGACCGAGGTGGTGCTGTACAGAATTTCCTGCACCGATATGACCCACATCGCGCAGACTTTCGCGATGGTGATCCATTGTTTGTTAGTCGCGATACCGGTATCGACAGTCGTGGAATCATAGGTGCACTTAACTATCTCTCTGACAGAGGCGTTAACTCAATTTACTTCCTGCCCATGAATCTCGGTGGAGACGGCTATGACACGCATCCATTTCTGGCACCTGAGCGCACTCCGTACTTCAAGACCCATTTCGACATCAGTAAGCTGCACCAGTGGAATCAGGTACTTGATCATGCCCAGAATCGTGGTATCGCATTGAATGTTGTTCTTAACGAAACAGAAATTGAAAATCGCGAATGGCATGACGATGGACAATTCGGCCGCGAACGAAAACTCTACTACCGCGAAATGATTGCTCGCTTCGGCTATTTGCTGGCGGCGAAGTGGAATATCAGCGAAGAAAATAACTTTCCAATTGATTTTGTCAGAGAAGCTGCTGCCTATCTAACAGCGCTGGACTGGAGTGCAAAACCCGTCTCCGTGCATACACCACCGGATCGATTTGAAAACTATGTCGAGCTACTGGGCAATCCCCTCATCTCTGCTACCTCTATTCAATACAACATAGACAGGGCATCTGAATATGTAGAGACATGGCGACAACGCTCACGTAACGCAGGTGTCCCCTGGGTTCTGGACATGGATGAAAATGCCATTGGACTACTTGATCGAAATATAGATGATCTTAGAAGGCGCGTACTTTATGACGTCTTGTTTAGCGGGGGCAACATTGAATGGTATTTCGGCTTCGGTGGACTACCTCTGGGTGGCGACATAACGGTTGAAGACTTTCGCACACGTGAGGCTATGTGGACACAATCAATGCATGCCCGCCAGTTGATGCAAAATAATCTGCCTTTCCATCGCATGCTGCCGATGGATAATCTGGTGAGTGGCGAGAATCAGGATTTCGGTGGCGCTGAGGTGTTTGCCGCATCCGGTGAAATCTATGCTGTCTACCTGCCCACTGCAAACGGCAACGCCGTCATTCGCTCTGGCGATTTTAATGGCACCTGGAGGCTGCGCTGGTTCAACACCCTTTCAGGTCAATTTGAAAGCCAGCAAACAGTATCAGCAAGTGGCGAGATCAGCCTGAACAATCCTCCCACTGCACGGGACCGTGATTGGGTTATCCTGATAGATCGCGCTGGTAGCAATAACAGTCAATCTGCTCCACAACCGCCAGCCGCGCCAGCCGCGGATGAAATCAGCAATGTGAATCAACCACTCAATGTGCCCGGAGCCTCTGGCAATGGCCTGCGACTCGAGGGATTGCGATCGGTGACAGCTAACCCCGGTGAATCGATTAACCTGCGCCTGGCACCAAGCAGTGATAACGCCAGCGTGCCATCTATGTACCTTAGCAACGCACCGCAACAATCAAGCTTTGACGACAACCGTGACGGCAGCCGCTCTTTTAACTGGCAACCGAACAGAAATGATATTGGCACCACGACAATCACAGTCATTGTCAGCGATGCCAACAATCCAGCCAATCGCCAGGAGTTTCAGTTTGATGTAACCGTTATTGGCACGACAACCACTAACACCAACGACAGTTCAATAACAACAAATACTGGTGATGGATCTCCAACACTATCACTGCCAGATCAGTTATCAGTAAGCGTAGGACAATTGCTTGAATTGGTCGTAACGCCAACTGACAACGATGGCAGTGTACCGGGTGTCAGACTGGATTCAGCACCAGCTGGTGTAAGCTTTGACGACAATGGAAATGGAGGACGGGTACTTCGCTGGATACCGAATAGTGCAGATGTTGGCTCGCACATCCTCGATGTAACTGCAATGGATGCAGCTAACCAATCTTTACAGACAACGCATCAACTAACAGTAAATGTAAACTGATCTTCATCAGGCTGAGCCTTTAACACAATCTGATTATGCACTCGCAATTGCAACCATGCGTCGCCCATCACCATCAGGCACAGACAAATGCGCGACAAGAGTTGGTGATTTGTGAGCAGGCAGTTCCGTGATTTTCACCAGTTGCTGTGCTTCTATGGAAGACAGGTTATTAGTCATCCAATCAGGATATGGGTGACAGATTTCCAAACCTTCCAGTCTTACACCCAAATCCTGCATATCCACAGCAGGATGTTGGTCGGTATGCCACTGCATCATGTAGGGCAACATACCTGAGCCAGGCAGACGCCCGTCAGCTGGCAGCGCAAAGGCCCAAGACAAGTCTCCACGTGTTATATCTACTGCTCTACCCACAGGCCAGGTAGCGTTTAAAATGGTAGATCCCAGATTCTCTGTATTGACCACCCAGGCTAACAGTGTAGGTGTCTGCGCCAGACGCCCACGCACGTATGGATCATCCAGTCCATACCAGCGGGGTTGCCGTAAGCGCTCCGAAGTAGTGGGCACATTATGATCTGCTGCAATAATCTCCAGGAAACATTCACCACCAATGTTCATTAAATGATTGTGGGTAGTCATCGCAGCATGTGACCCACCTGCTGGCATGGTCACACCCAGCGTGTCACGAACATAACGCACACCTTCGTCGAGGTTGGCGGCTCCAATAACTATATGGTCAATTTTACAGTGCATAGTAATTATTCTCTGGCCTCTTGACCGAATAGTTATCGTGACTCAAAGTAGTCATTATATCTTCTTGCGGCTGCCATGATGGACACTGTGCAAATAGTGATAGTTCTGCTAACTTTTTTTCTGGCAGGCTTGGTCAAGGGTGTGATCGGACTTGGACTGCCGACCATCAGTCTGGCTATTTTAACAGTGGCGATCAATCTGGAGAGCGCAATGGCTCTGATGCTTGCTCCGTCTCTGGTGACGAATCTCTGGCAAGGATTTTCCGGGTGCAACACGCGCTACTTGCTGTCGCGGTTGTGGCCATTTCTTGTAGCCACAGCAACCGTTGTATTTATAGGCTCGTTACTGTTTGCGCTGACAAAACAACAATGGTTGAGCGCCCTGCTCGGTTTACTGATTATCCTCTACGCACTATCAAGTATGTTCGGGTGGTGTTGGCAGGCATCAACGGATGTTTTAACCCAAGCGTCTACAAAATCGTACATAAAAAAGGATACAACGATTGCCCTTGCCGCCGGCGCACTTAACGGCCTGCTAACCGGATTAACCGGTTCTTTTGTGGTTCCAGGTGTGATGTATTTGCAGAGTCTTGACTTCGACAAGGATCGCTTCGTACAAGCCATGGGTTTGCTCTTCAGTGTGTCGACAGTAGCACTCGCTGCAGCACTGTGGCTACAACACAGACTGCCACAAAGCCTGTCATTAGTATCACTGCTTGCGGTCATTCCAGCAATGCTGGGCATGCCTTTTGGCCAAAAACTGGCAAGGCGTTTGACTGAAAAAAAATTTAAAAAGCTTTTTTTTAGCGCTCTGCTTTTACTTGGCGCTTATCTGATCGTGACATCTATATGATGCCTTGTAATTTTACTGCTTGCGCTGTTTGCCAGACGCGGCAAGCAACTTGCCAACAGTCGAGACAATAAAGAGGACACTGGCAAACAACACGATTGACGGCCCTGCCGGCGTATCGGCGAAAAGTGATAGATGTAACCCACCGATGACCGACAAAGCACCGACGATCATCGACAGGACGGCCATCTGCTCCGGCCCATGTGAGAAACGTCGAGCTGCAGCCGGTGGAATAATCAACAGCGCAGTTATCAGTAGTGCGCCAACGAGTTTGATTGACAAGGCTACCATCGCCGCGACGATCAATAGAAAAACAACCTGTACGGCTGCCGCTGGCAACTGTTCAGCCTCTGCAAGCTCGGCACTGACTGTTACTGCAAACAGTGAGCGCCAGATAACCGCAAGGATCGCCAGCAGCACGCAACCCGCAATCAAAATAATCTTTACATCCTGACGACCAACAGAAAGGATATCGCCGAAAAGTAATGTCGTCATATCGATACCGGTGGCTGGCAACAGGCTGATCACAACTAATGCAAGCGCCAGAGTCGCGTGTGCCAGTAGCCCAAGAATGGCATCAGAGGATACACTTGCCGTACGCCTGAATCCCATCAGGGCCAACGCCACACTGGCCGAAACCACAAACACCGATAACATCAAATGTATGTTCAGACTGAGCGCTATAACAACGCCCAGCAATGAAGAATGCGCCAGCGTATCACCGAAGTAAGACATGCGACGCCAAATGATATTGCAGCCAACAGGTGCAGCAACCACTGCCAGTGCAATACCTGCTATCAGTGCACGGGTAAAAAAATCGTCCAGCAACTTCTGCTCCTGCTAACCGATATCGCTTAAGGATTCGGATTCTGATTCGGATTCGAACCAGTAGCAGCACTACCGTTTGAATCGTCCGAAAACTGCACACGACCATCCGGCAGATGTGTGTGATCGTGATGGTGCTCATAGATGGCAAGCGTGGCAGCCGCACTGGCTCCGAATAACGCCTGATACTCAGGGCTTACGGCAACACTACTCGGTGATCCGCTGCAACAGACATGTCCATTCAGACAAATCACCTTGTCCGTTGCCGCCATAACCAGATGCAGGTCATGGGAAATTAATAAAACACCGCAGCCGATTTCCTCGCGGATATCACCAATCAGCTGATACAGCGCCAATTGACCATTGAAGTCAACACCCTGCACAGGTTCATCCAGTACCAGCAGATCGGGTGAGCTGGCAATAGCCCTTGCCAGCAGGACTCTTTGAAACTCACCCCCTGATAGCGCTTGCATATCAGTGTTCAACAGCCTTGCCACGCCGGTGCGCTCCAGTGCTGAAACAACTCGCTGGCTTTTGATACGACTGGTCAATGTCATAAATCTGGCCACTTTCAGTGGCACGGTCCAATCGATCGATAATTTTTGAGGTACGTAGCCGATGCGCAATCCACGTTTTCGGGTAGTCGTACCGGATGTCGGTTTAAGGATGCCCAGAGCGAGTCGCGCAGTGGTCGACTTGCCAGAGCCGTTTGGCCCAATAAGCGTGACGATCTCACGGCTATGCACCGCCAGGGACACTTGCTCGACTATCCTGCGACTATCTGGATCAGAGCCTGAGTGGTACCCTGCCTGATGCAGACTGATAAGCGGTTCACTCGACACGGTTCACACAAGCAGCGGTTTCTGTTAAACGTCGCCTAATATATCATAGGCGCTGTTTCAGTCGCCCCGGCAAGAGCTTGCTCTGTGCATCGCGTTTGCATCGCGTTTTTAGCGAGAACCTGTTTTCACCTTGAATACCCCAAACAAACACCGCCTGACAACAACGCATTGCAGACATGGAAAAGCTGCCAGCAAGCACCTCACTTGCATGCGTCTCACTTTCAAGTGGGTATTGACCATACTCTGTCTTGTCACGACGCCTCTGAGTGCGAACACAAATCCAAATATCGTTGTCAGCATCGCGCCACTGCATTCACTGGTGGTTGCTCTTACCGATACTGTCACCAAACCAACTCTCTTACTCTCCGGTACAGGCTCAGCACATCATTTTTCGTTCAAGCCATCAGACGCCCGCACGATTGCACAGGCTGATCTGATCATCCGGGCAAGTAAATCGATTGAAGGCTTTCTCGATCAGGCCGCAAACTCGCTTGCGCCACAGGCTCGGTTGTTTACTCTGAGCGATATCAAATCGCTATCACTCCTGACGGCAAGAGATCAATTGCACGATTCGCCGCACAGTAGCAGTAGCGTATCAATAAGTAATCAACCAACAGCGGGTGCTATCCAGCAGGGCATCGATGCACATATCTGGATGAACCCGTTACTCATGCAACAGAGCGTTGCTCATATTGCAGAGGTCTTGATCGAACTGGATCCGGCCAACACCGATACCTATCAACGCAATCTGGTCTCACTGCAACGCAGATTAAAGACTCTTGATGATGAGATAATGAAGCTATTGGCGAATAGATCCAAAAACCGTGTATTAGTGGTACATGATGCCTATCAGTATTTCGAACAACGTTATGGTGTGCAAGCCGTTGCAGCACTGCATGATCATGGTGAGAATCGTTCCGGGGCTCAGTCAACACGCGCTTTGCTGCATCACCTGAATGACAACCGTGACACGTCATCGAACTGCCTGTTGGCAGCGACAACAGAGGTGCCTTCACGAGCTGTGCAGCAGCTAAACGAAGACGCTGACGTCGACATTGTTATTGCCGATCCTCTGGCCCGACATCTCGAGCCCGGCACCATGCAGTATTTCGAAATGATGCATGGCCTTGCCGCTGGCCTTGCTCGCTGTCTGGGCAAATGAAACAAACTACCGCGCTGCCAGAAACCCGACACTCGCACCGCCAGATTCGATTCACGTGGTGGTTCTTCGACAGCAGATCGTCTGCGTAATCCTGCCTTTCCAGGCCCTCAAAACCATCCTCCAGATGCTCCACAGGGAGAAAATTCCCGCCCTCCTTAAAGCCTGAACCCGGACGCGTTCCGGGTACCCGTATTGGCTAAGTAAATGCAATGTCATTGGCCAACCCTATGCAGACTTCCAACTGACAGACACATTCACTGATTTGACGCGTCGATGACTATAAATAACAATAACTCCAATGAATCTATCCTGATCGAATTGGGGAATAGACTGGCATCCGAACGTTTGCGACAAGGCAGCACTCAGGCGGCACTGGCGAGCCGCTCTGGTGTATCAAAACGCACCATTGAACGGATAGAAAGCGGTCATTCAGCGCAATTTGGAAGTGTTATCTCATTACTACGAGCCTTGTCTTTACTGGACCGTCTGGAACAGCTCACTCCGCTGGACCAACTACCCCCGACCGGCTTATTCCTGGACGATATTCCGCTGCAACGAGGCATGACCGGCAAAAGGCGTCGTGCAAAGTCCTCTCTTGCGGTGAAAACTGTCAAAGAAGCCACATTTGATCACTGAACCTGCCGCTAATTCTGGTGCCTACATAAGGTAGGTAAGGTAGGGAATATCAGTGGCGTATTGCGCTTAGCCCACGGTGGGCCTGACCTGCCCGGGCAAAAAAGCTTGATTGGTTGGCCATGTTGTAACGACCCTTCAGCGCCTAGTGTCACTATAATTTCAGGCTTAACCAGGTTCTAAGAATAATGCCAGAAACTCAACTACTGAATGACAGCCACACAGGGAGTATTGAGGCGTCAATTCAAAGCACATCCACCAGACAATCCGGCAAACTGATTTTGTTGGTTATGAGCACGGCTTTCGCAATCGCTGCCTGTAGCGGCGGATCAGATAGTAACCCGGATATCGCAGATAATCCGGATAACAGTGGCACAGTAGCCACGCCACCGATGGCGATAGAACCGCCAGTCAATATCATAGCCATACCTATACCAGATAATCCGACCATACCAGATAATCCGAATCTCGCTCCGCTACTCGCGCCTTTACCGTCGCCGCCACTCACAGCAGCGCCCTCTTTTGACGATGAGCCCGTGGCAGAGAACGGTTTGCGCCATTCGGTGAGCGGTTTTTTACCCGTCACTGACCCAGGTCCGCGCATACTGAAAGATCAGCCTGTCAATATTACTGTCGAAGAGTTCCTTGCCGGACCACTTGAGCCCACTATTGAAGTACCTTCGGACGTTGATACCACAACTAATGCACCGCCCTTTTTCGAGAATCTGACCGATCAGGAAATCGACGCAGGACAAATTTTAACTGTACGCTTTATACCCCGTGACCCGGAAGGTGAACTGCCGGGTCTGTTCCCCGAGAGGCTGCCCGAAGGCAGCACCTTCGTGGATAATTTCGACGGAACACAATCTCTCGTCTGGCAACCATTGCAAGGTGACGTCGGCATTCGCGAATTCACCATTGTTGCGCTAGATCCAGCTAACTCCTTGTACCGTACTCGCCAGACAATACGCATTCGAATAAACCTGCCGGACGATCCATCCACCATTCCTAACCGAGCACCTCGTATTGAAGAGTTTGTGCCCCATACCGTCAGAGTGAATGATCCGGTAGCCATTGAACTAAAAGGGCTGGATCTAAATAACACCATACCAACACTGAGCATCGCCAATCTGCCAGCGGGCGCGACATTTACCCGCCATCCCGTTTTTGAAGAAGTATTTGTATTGCGTTACACACCTGCACAAACCGGCGTGCAGACGTTTGACGTTGTGTCGATTGACGCCGACGACCCGACGCTGACTACCAGCGAAACGATATTTATCGAAGTACTGGATAACACTGATTTTCAAGTTGCCGGCCCAAGCCTGCGACAGCTTGCTGACAATCAGGAGTTTCTGATTGGCTTCGCCTCACGTCAAGGCTTCTACAATCGCCCTGATGGTGAGATATATTCAACAATTGCGGCACGCGAGTTTAATCTCGTCACACCAGAGAATTCCATGAAGATGGAAGTCATTAATCCGCTACCAGGACGCTACCAGTTTGCAGATGCCGATAACCTTGTCACCTTTGCGCGTCAGAACAACATGGAGATACACGGACATCCTCTGGTCTGGTATACACAGCTACCGGAGTGGATTGAACAGTCTGCGCCGAATGAGCGCGAAATCCACATGCGGGAGTATATCACTCGGGTTGTCAATCGTTATGCAGGAGACGTCAGATCCTGGGACGTTGTCAACGAACCTGTTGACGTAGATGGCAGCTTACGCAATTCGGTCTGGTTAGAGGCGATGGGCGAATCCTACATAGACACGGCATTTCGCCAGACAAGTGAACTGGATCCAGATGCTGTGCTGCTCCTCAACGACTTTGATATCGAAGTCAACGGGCCTAAGTCGGATGGTTTTTTTCAGTTGGTCGATCGTCTGCAATCGCGCAACGTGCCGCTTGATGCTATCGGCTTTCAAATGCATCTTTTCTCGACGTTCAATCAGTTTGATGACGTACGAGCAAACTTCCAGCGCGCCGCAGACCGTGGACTCGATATCTATATCACAGAACTTGATGTCAGTTTTCCCGAAGGTGTAAACCCCGGTAGTGCAGCTTTCCAACAGCAGGCAGCTGTATACACCGAGGTCGTGTCGATCTGTCTGGAACAACCACGATGCCAGTCGCTGCAGTTCTGGGGTTTCACTGACCAGTACTCCTGGCGCGAACCCATGCAGCCACTACTTTTCGATTCTCGTTACCAGCCCAAAGCCGCTTATCAGGCAGTACAGCAAGGTCTTACACAATGATGCCATTCGTTGCACAAGCACAAGACGTTGTAAGGCAGCTTTTAATAAATCCGAGAAGAACATGATCGGCCCAAAACATCTTTTTCAATCATTCGTCTGTAGCTCGCTACTCATACTGACTGCATGTGATACAAATGGTGGTGGTGCCGCTGGCACTAACCAGGCTTTCGTGATGGGCGAAGAAATCGCTGCGCGCCAATGCGATGTCCCCAGTCTCAACCAATGGGTCGACGACAGCATGCGTGACTTCTATCTTTTTGCCGATCAGGTGCCTGTGGTCGATCTTGCAGATTTCAATAGCCCGGAGAGTCTGATCCGGGAACTGCGCGTTTTGCCTTTTGATACTTTCAGCAGTGTCACAAACGCAACTACGAGTGCGCAGATATTTGATGCTGGGGTAAATTTTGGTATTGGCTTTTCTTGGCGGTTTGACAGCAATAACGTGCCAAGAATAGTGCTGATACAAGATGATGCTCCATCAGCGGCTGCCGGTATGCGACGAGGTGATGCGATCATTTCGATAGACGGTGAAGACTGGGCGACACTGAGTTTCAGTCGTTTACAGACCTTGATCGGTACTCGTGAAGCCCCCCGTGAAGTTCGTTTAGAACTGATCAGCGCGGTCACTGGAGAGACCTATTTCAGCGACGTCACACCGGCCGAATACTCAATAAACACAGTCCTTCATGACGAAATAATCAATGTACCCAACCTTGGTAGCAATATCGGTTATCTGGCTTTCAACAGTTTTTTGGAAACTTCAGAAGCGGAGCTGCAAGATGTATTTAGTCGATTCCAGGCCTCAAACGTTGATGAGCTGGTGCTGGATTTACGTTACAACGGTGGCGGACGCACACGCATAGCACGTCTTCTGGCAGCATTAATTTCCAGCCCCACGACCGATGGCGAACTACTGATCGAATACCGCTTCAACGATCGATACACTAATCGTAATTTTTCGCGTTTTTTTGCTAACGTAGATAATGCTCTCGGCCTGAGGCGCGTCGTCATTCTGACCACACGTGGCACAGCCTCATCATCGGAAATCGTGATTAACTCACTTAAACCTTATATTGAGGTTGTAACCATTGGCAGCGCGACCGTGGGTAAGCCGTTCATATCCGCTGGCCGCGATTTCTGCGATAGACGCATTAATGCGATGGAAGCAGAAGGATTCAACGCAGCAGGCGTCAGTGTGTTTGGTGGTATTTCTGCGGACTGTATTGCACAGGATGACCTGACTCGTGATTTCGGTACAAACGAAGACGGCCTGGAAGGTATGCTGCAGAGCGCCTATGACTTTATCGTGGATGGCACCTGCGATACTGTCATACAAGCTGCGGCCAGCAATGATAGCCGCAATGCATCAGCTAATCGCGCGTTCCTCCCAGCATCTTCTGCGATCATGACAGATACATTTGAGCCGGTACCGCAAAACGCACTAGAACCCTGATAGCCTGTCAATGCACGATCAGATCAAACGCGTTAGTGCGTGAGGTTGTACCGCTTTGGTTGGTAGCAGTAATTGTTAATCCTGAAATGTTAGTAGCGGCCAGGGGCACACCGCTGATCGTGCCACTATGGCGATCAATCGACAATCCCTCGGGTAAACCCGGTGCACTGTAAACTAGAATTTCACCATCGGGATCAATAAAATACGGTGAGAAAGGCTGAATGGGTATGCCGGTAAAAAATTCCCTATCCGCCAGATTACCAAGAAATTCCGGCGCGCCGATACGACCCAAAGACGAACTGCGACTAGCCTTGGCAACGCCAGAGTTATTTTCACGACTGGCAATAATTCTTAGCGCAAGGCGAGGATTAAGCAACTTGGTTGCAAACAAATCAAGATCATCCTGGCTACCGATGGTGCACCGATTGAGACGCAAAGGATTTGTACGTCGCGTATTAGCAGCGCAATTTACGGTAAATCCAAAACGCATCCCAACTGTTTTTGATAGCCGCTCTACCTGACGGTTAACCTTGCCATAGGGATATGCAATCGTCATGAACGCAGGATTTACCAGCTCTTTTAACAGAGAGCCCGGCTCTTGTATTTCCCTCCGCACTCTCTCCTCATAGACAGCATCGGTTTCCGTATCGCGCTGCAAAGTTAAAGCTGCATGAGTCTTTGTATGTACACCGAACTCCGCAGCACCGTCACTGAGCATAGTGCGCATCATGCGCCTGGTTAAGCCGCCATTATTAATATAATCACTGTATGGAAAGTACAAGGCGTTAAAGCCATAACGCAGTAAAACCGGGTGGATTTGAGAATATGAGGACTGATGCCCGTCATCAACAGAAATCAATACACTGCGTAGTGGCAGATCTATACGACCACTGAGGTAATCATCCAGTTCAGTGAGCGTCAAGGTGTGATAGCCATTCTCATGCAGATAGCGCATATGCGCGGCAAACAAACGTGGGTTTACTGTATACGGACTATTATCATGACCAATACGGTGATAGGCGATAGATACAAACCCTCCGTCAAGCGACGCGACTGGTGCCAACTCATGGGTATCCGAATCCAAACTAGAATTAACCTGAGAACGGGTCACTGACGGCGGTACATAACCACTGTTAGCGATATTATCGTGATTGGACGCAGTTTGATCTTGCGGGGCTCGGGGAATCTGGCCAGGAACATCGTCTTGCAATTGTTCACGTGCATAGTCATAAGCATCGTTCACGACAAGTTGATCTTCTGTCTCAGTCGTTGTGTCGATGCCAGCGGTATCGACAGAATCTATAGTTGGCCATACAGTTACATTTGTTTGAGATGGGTCTGCTTGTGTCAATGGCTCAATGCGTAACTTTTGCTCTGGCCCGGACTGTTTTACTCGCTGTCGTGCTTGAAATGGCTGCCCGGCTGCTGCTTCAGGGAGCGAATATGCTGGCACCTGGTTAGAGGGGAGCTCGCTGACAGGCGCTGTCTCCGGGTGGGCAGTCTCCGGCAAGCTGCGTTGTTTCTCGCCAGCGGCACAGCCTACCAGGAACAAAACAATGCAACTGACCGATATTTGGAAGGCCAGTAAAAACGCATTGGATATAACGTACCCGCCGCAGATGGTGTTTTTGCCAGCGCTTTTTGTAGCGCTTTTACTACTGGCTGTAGTGCTCATGTAGTGCTCAATTTCTCAAACAAGTTGAAAATTACGCGCACATCATAGTGGCCGGCGAGCAGTTTGACCAGATCTGATAATTGACAC
>CAYPMR010000079.1:0-9573 GCA_964411665.1 uncultured Granulosicoccaceae bacterium
GCCAATCGAGTCGTACTGGATGAACTAACCCAGGGTTGTAACTCCATTCATCTGTCTGTTGCAGGACCTCCTACCACAGATACAACATGCGCTACATCAGCCTCATTGATCGTACAGACCGAGGATGATCTGCACACATTGATGAATGGTGTCTATCTCGACATGGTGACAGTGAGTATGCAACCAGCCTTGCCCGATAAAGATTTATGGCAGTGGTGGCAAAATCTGTATCAATCATACCAGCGTGAAACTGGCAGTAACGAAAGCGATGCCCCTGTGGAATCGTCTTTGGGATCAGGCTTGCAACTAAACGGCAATCTGTTCTCTCCGGATGCGACCAGTGGAAACGGAAACAGTGACAGGGAAAATTTCCGGCACATCATCGAGGATGCACTGCAATCTGATTTAAACAACGTGCAAGGTAGTAGCCTATATGCAGTTGATATGACGGCTTGGCACAATCAAGGTAGCAACAATGTCCAGGATGTCGCGATAGCCTGCGCAACCGGCGTCGAATATCTGCGTCTGTTGTGCGATCTTGGTCTGACACTGGCTGACGCGAATCGCCAAATTGTATTTCACCTGTCAGTGGATACCGATTTCTTCAACAACATAGCCAAGCTGCGTGCCTTACGTGCGACCTGGCATCATGTTTTGGCGCAATGCAGCCCGAACAACGACACATCAAGTTTGCTGCCTAATTTGCTACCTAATTTGCTACCTAAAGTCCATGCACATACCTCGCTGCGCATGTTAAGCACGCTCGATGCGGATAACAATCAACTGCGAAATACTATCGCTTGCGCTGCTGCAATTCTAGGTGGTGCGGATTGCATTTCGGTTGAAGCGCATAGACCCACTGACGCTATTCAACCTTTTCCTGCGCTATCACCCTCAGCTGATACGCGCCGCATCGCTCGTAACATTCAACATGTACTAAAACACGAATCGCAGTTACATCGCATACAAGATCCGCTTGGTGGCTCTTTTTTTATTGAAAATCTGACCAGCGAGATGGCTGCCAGTGCCTGGACACTGTTCCAGGAAATAGAATCCAAAGGTGGTATGACAGTGAATCTGGACAATGGCATGCTGTCAGATTTGATAGAGACGAACCGCTTACAACGTGCCGAACAATTGGCCGTGCGAAAACGCATTCAGGTAGGTGTCAGTGAATTTGTCGCACCCGACGCATCAGTGCAAACTGGCAAACAATCGCAGGCAGAAAATCACAGCCAGAAAGAAGTAACAAAAATTCGACGCGATGCTGAAGTCTTTGAAACACTAAGACAACGCACGCTAAATACCTGCCCGACAATTTCCATAGATGCTCCTGAAACAACACAACGCCAGCGGTGTCTGCTGCTCTGTTTTGGATCTTCAACGATGTACCGGGCAAGAGCAACCTTTGCACGCAACCTGCTCGCAGTCGCAGGGTTAGACAGTAGGGATCACGTGCTGGCGCTGAAGACGTCAGACAAGCCAGGTACACCAGCGAGCACGATCGAGCAACTGGACATGAGTGCCATTCCAAATCCCAAAGGTTCTGTTGTTGTGTTGTGCGCAGACAACGACAGCTACGCCTCATTTGCCAATCCACTGGCAAAAAAATTAAAAGATGCAGGGGCGAGCCTGGTCATTCTGGCCGGCAAAAATAGCGACATTGCCGGACTAGAAGAATCGGTTAACTGGGATCTCAATCTTTTTATGGGCTGTAACTTCATGGCGCTGGCAGAAGACATTCTGCAGGCAGCGAAAATGCAGGCAGGACGGACAAATGGATAATAAAACAAAGCGCCATTTCGAGGTGCCAGCTTTTGCTCAAGGGCCTGCGCCTGATCTGACAAGTACGTCTGCAACAGATGCAACAAAAACACGCAACGACTGGCAAACACTCGAAGGCATAAACATCAAAAGCGGTTATGAATCCGCAGACACGGATAATCTCGGTTACGTAAACACCTACCCGGGTATGGCGCCTTTTGTCCGTGGCCCCTACCCAAGCATGTACGTATCGCGACCGTGGACGATCCGACAATATGCTGGCTTCTCTACTGCCAAAGAGAGTAACGCCTTTTACCGGGCTAATCTGGCAGCCGGTCAAAAAGGACTATCCGTAGCATTTGATTTAGCAACACACCGGGGCTATGACTCGGATCATCCCCGCGTTGCAGGTGATGTGGGAATGGCTGGTGTAGCGATTGATTCAATAATGGATATGCGCACGCTGTTCGACGGTATACCGCTTGATCGCATGAGCGTATCCATGACCATGAACGGGGCGGTACTACCCATACTCGCACTATTTATTCTAGCCGGTGAAGAACAGGGTGTGCCGCCGGAGAAACTGACCGGCACTATCCAAAACGATATTCTTAAAGAATTCATGGTGCGCAATACCTATATCTACCCGCCTGCACCATCCATGCGGATTATCTCGGATATATTTGGATATACAGCTGAACGCATGCCACGTTTCAACAGCATCAGTATCTCTGGCTACCACATGCAGGAAGCAGGTGCGACGGCAGATCTGGAACTTGCCTACACGCTGGCTGATGGTGTTGAATACCTACGAACCGGGATAGACGCCGGTCTTGATGTAGACAGCTTTGCACCGCGGCTGTCGTTTTTCTGGGCTATCGGTATGAACTACCCGATGGAGATAGCCAAACTACGTGCAGCACGTTTGCTATGGTCACAACTGGTCAGTCAGTTTAATCCCAAAAATCCCAAGTCACTGAGTCTTCGCACGCATTGCCAGACCTCTGGCTGGAGTCTGACCGCACAAGACGTTTACAACAACGTCACGCGCACCTGCATTGAAGCCATGGCAGCAACTCAAGGGCATACGCAGTCATTGCATACCAACGCACTGGATGAAGCATTGGCTTTACCATCGGATCATGCAGCACGCATCGCCCGCAACACGCAATTGGTACTTCAATACGAAAGCGGTACGACCTATCCTGCTGATCCCTGGGGCGGAAGTTACTTTATGGAAAAGCTAACGGCCGATCTCGCAACACGAGCATGGGAACACATCAGCGAAATTGAAAACGAAGGTGGCATGGCGCGTGCGATCGAGCGCGGCATACCCAAACTGCGCATTGAGCAGGCCGCGGCGCAAATACAAGCGCATATCGACTCCGGTAAACAAAACGTGGTTGGGGTTAATAGCTTCCTGCCAGACGATGAGGAAGATGTTCATGTACGTCAGGTTGATAACAGTGCTGTGCGTGAACAACAGATAAATCAACTCAAAAAACTACGTGCATCTCGCGATGAAGTGGCACTGAAAAGAAGCATACGCGCACTTGAAGATGCAGCGAAAAATCCACCAAGCGATTCCAAGGGCGAAAAACAAAACCTGTTGGCACTGATGGTGGAGGCTGCTCGTGCTCAGGCAACTGTCGGCGAAATGTCTGATGCTTTGGAAACCGGCTTTGGCAGGCACGTTGCAGAAATTAGATCAATACAAGGCGTTTATCGGCGTGAACTGAGCGGCAAGGCCGTGGGAGATAACGTGAAAAATCTTGACCAGATGATCAGTCGATTTGAGAAAAACGAAGGCCGACGCCCTCGTATACTGGTGGCGAAGATGGGACAGGACGGACATGATCGTGGGCAAAAAGTTATCGCTAGCGCGTTCTCGGATTTGGGATTTGACGTCGACATTGGCCCCCTCTTTCAGACCCCAGCTGAAGTTGCACGCCAGGCAGTTGAAAATGATGTACATGTTATCGGTGCCAGCTCTTTAGCCGCTAGCCACCTGACCCTGGTACCGCAGTTAAAACAAGAGCTGGCAGCACTGCAACGCGAAGACATTTTAATAACTGTCGGAGGCGTCATTCCGCCTGCTGATTTCGAAGCACTGACCGAAGCCGGTGCTGCTGCGATATTTCCACCGGGCACCATTATCAGCGACGCCGCGATCGACCTACTAACCAAGCTTAATAAAGCGCTTGGGTTTACGGATGCGGCCTGACAACATGCCGGATTCTGTCCCGCGCCAACGCAGGCAACTATCGGTTGCCGACTATGCCAAAGGCATTCGCGAGAGTGATCGCACCATACTGGCACGCGGCATCACGCTAATCGAATCAGCACGCGAAGTAGACAGACAACTCGCCAATCAATTGCTGGATAATCTGTTACCTGCCACAGGTAACTCACTACGAATCGGTATCAGTGGTGTGCCCGGTGTTGGTAAAAGTACCTTTATAGAATCTTTCGGTCTGCATTTGATTGAAGTCGGTTACCGAGTGGCAGTACTTGCAGTTGATCCGACCAGCAGTCGCACCGGCGGCAGCATACTCGGTGATAAAACCCGTATGCAGCACCTCAGCCGAAACGACAAAGCATTCGTCAGACCCTCCCCTACCGGCGGCGAACTCGGCGGTGTAGCACGCACATCGCGTGAATCCATTTTGCTGTGTGAAGCGGCTGGCTACGATATCGTATTGGTAGAAACTGTCGGTGTCGGACAATCGGAAGTGGTAGTTGATTCAATGGTGGATTGTTTTATGGTGCTGATGCTACCCGGCGCAGGAGATGATTTACAGGGTATCAAAAAAGGCATTATTGAAGTTGCAGACTTGCTGGTAGTCAACAAGGCTGACCCCGATGACGAGAGTAAACAAACCGCGGCACGCCAGGCAGCCTTGCTGTACCAGCGAGCACTGGACATCATCACACCGCGCAGCAAAGACTGGAAACCTCGCTCGTTAACCTGCAGTGCCTTGCACGGTAACGGCATTGACGAGGTATGGCAGAGCATTTGTGAATTCAAGGACACCGTCAGCGCCAATGCTGAATTGCAACAACGCCGGAATAAACAGCAACACCAATGGATGTGGTCACAGCTTGAAGAGCGCCTGTTGGCAACGTTCAAGGAACATGCTGGTGTACAACAAGAAATTGAGCAATTGAGTAACGCTATCGATAAAGGCGAGCTGACTCCATCCGTTGCTGCGGATCGATTATTAGCTATTTATCATGGTAAATAGCCGCTCACTGATACTCTGACAAGCTGATTATCAGGCTGACTCTCTATCGGTACGAGTAGCACTGATATCACGAGAGCTCGTATAACCGAACACAACGTCAATTAAGCCTGCTGCAATTATCGCTACAGCACCTATCCACTGAACCCACCCCATCGCTTCATCCGGCAACAAGATGGATGCGCTGATCACCGCAACCACGACTTCTGACATAGTCAGTATGCCTACCCGCCCGGGAAACAGGATCTGAGATATTCTGAAGATAATAAAAAAGCACGGCAGCAAAAAAATTGACCAGATTAATGCTGTTGGCAACGCCTCTTTCATCATACCGGCATCGGGAAGCACTTCTGCACCAAGCAACAATGCAAACAAAACTGACAGCACTGTAGTAGACACAAAGGTTAATGCTGTTAGGGGTGCTATCGGAATAGTTGGATAACGATTCAACATCGACAAACCAAAAGCCCAGAAAATCCCGGCGAGCAGACCGTAAAAATCTCCAATATTTAATGGTGTGTTTGTTGAATCGCCATTGGATAGCAACAAAAACAAACCAGCAAAAGCGACAACAATGGAAATTATTCGAGCGCGGGTTAAGGGCTCAGAGAGCCAGATCACACCGATAATTGTCGACCAGACAGGGGTAAGATAAAAGAGCATGGTTGCCCGGATAACGGTTGTCTCGACCAGACCATTGGCGTAACAGGTAAATGCAGATCCCACCAGCACTGAGACCATAAGCGTCGAGCGAAAAGTACCGGCAAGCGCTTTTGCTTTAAACAACAACAAAGGCAGCAGTAGAACTAATGGACAGGCATTGAAAAACACAACGCTCCAGGCACCGGACATACCCGTCGCCTCTATACCCCTGAGTGGAAACCAGTAAAGACCCCAGGCTGCAGAGCTGATAACAATGAAAACGCTGAGAGTGTTTTCAGAGAGTCGTTCTGCAAAGTCCGGGGAACCGTTACTCATGAATGGTCGGATTCCAGACTTTCACATCCATCCGTGGTAGTGGCGCAATACCCCTAATAGCGTCACTTAATTTTTCAGCCAACATAAGGGTTGGGCAATTCGTATTGCCATTGGTGACCACCGGCATGATCGACGCATCAACAACTCTAAGCTTTTCAACACCGTGTACTTTCCCGCTTGGATCCACAACGGCACCCAGATCAGTCGGCGCTCCCATACGGGCAGTACCGGACAAATGCCATTGAGATACCGTTTTCTCAATCAAACAAGCATCGATTTCTTCATCAGACTGTATATGTGCACCTGGATAAACTTCGTCCCCGCATAATTCGGCAAAACCCTCTTGAGAGACCAGCTCACGCACAATACGCACACCCTTTCGCAGTGCTTCCATATCACGCGAATCCTGTAGGTAGTTCACTTGTATTCGTGGACGATCGGACGGATTACTACTACGTAGTTCGATCTGCCCTCTACTGTGAGCTTGCATCAAACCCACATGAATTTGAAACGCATGCATGGGCAGCGGTTGCCAGGTTTTATCATCGACAGCAACGGGAGAAATAGTCAGTTGAATGTCCGGATAATCAACTTCCGGGCTGGATCGCAGACAGGCCACCGTATCGAAATGATTGGATGCACAGACACCATCCTTTTTTAATAGCCAACGTATACCTGCCAGTGTTCTTGCAATCAGCCGCGTCTTTGGCCAAATAGAAACAGGCTTAAGACATTTAAACTTCAATACGAAATCCGGATGATCATTCAGATTTTGCCCCACACCCGAAAGGTCTTTAACAAGCGTGATACCCATATCGCGAAGATGTGCTGCAGGCCCAATCCCGGACAACATCAACAGCTGAGGGCTTCCAACGACACCAGCGCTTAGAATGACCTCAGTGCTTGCGTTTGTAGTTATCGTCTGACCACTATTATCAATATAAGTAACGCCAGTTGCTTGCCCGTTTACGATCTCTATGCGTTGCACCAGCGTGTCAGTGTGTACGGTGAGATTAGTGCGTGCTCGTACTGGGGCAAGATAACCATCAGCTGCACTCCAGCGCCCACCCTTGTAAACACTACTATCGAGCAAACCGAATCCTTCCTGGCGATATCCACAAATATCTTCCGTGTAGGGGTGGCCGGCTTGTTGGCCCGCTTCGAGGAATGCCAGTGTGATTGGATCATGGGGCTCGGGTCGAAGAACCTGCATCGGCCCACCCACCCCACGGTACTCATCCTCACCGCCGGCGTAGTTTTCCATGCGTTTGAAATACGGTAATACATCTGCATAACTCCAACCTTCACAACCGGCTTGTCGCCATCCTTCAAAATCCAATGCATGACCCCGTATCATCACCATGCCGTTTATCGATGACGAACCACCGAGTGTTTTGCCTCGATCATGTTTCAGGGTTCGTCCATTGAGATGAGGTTCGGGCTCGCTCTGAAATGCCCAGTTGTACTTGGTACTGTTCAGATTAGACAGTACGGCCGCCGGCATCCTTAAAGATAAGGCCTTATTTTCAGGTCCGGCTTCAAGTAACAAAACACTTTTACTGCTATCACTGCTTAAGCGGTTTGCAAGCACACAGCCAGCGGATCCTGCTCCAACAATAATGTAGTCAAATTGCATTTCGAGTGGCTTCGTAGATTAATGGCGTGATCCAAAGACAGACAGTAACAATACTATTTTTCTTTGCAGGCTTTAGCATCTGGTAAAACTCAGGGCAAGTCCTTATTGGGAGCTTACCATTGACTCTAAAAACTTACTAATGATAGCTTACGGAGGCAATACAGCCTTTCTGTTCACTGGTGTAAACGCGCATTCAGATAGCGAATAGACTGAATATGCACCCGACTTAACTTACGAGGAATCCCCAATGAAAAACCTACAAGAAGCCTCGGATCTGGATAACACTATCCAAGTCAGTGCCAGACGATTTGAAGAGTCGCCATTTATCGAACGTACTGATCATCCGGAAATGGTGCGTGGTGTATACGCAGATCGGTATTTTCCAATCTACCTGGGTGAAGATCCGGTCGAAAAATACTGGACGCTCAGACGTAAAGCGCTGATCTATGACGTACCTGAGAAACCGGTAGAAATTAGTGGGCCGGATGCAGTAGTGTTTCTGGACAAAGTGTTATCTCGAAAAGTCACGCTGCTACAAGAAGGGCGCGGACTCTATGCCATCACTTGTACACCTCAAGGTGGCGTATTCATGGACGGTGTCTTATTCAAGTTAGGAGAAGATCGATACTGGTACGTGCAGGCCGATGGCGCTTTTGAAACCTGGTTGCTGGCGCACAGTGGTGGCTACGACGTCACTATCTCCGATCCGCGTTCTCGCGTATTGCAAATTCAAGGTCCGGCGTCGATAGACATTATGAAAGCTGCATCGGACGGCACGGTAAATGATGAATTGCGGTATTTTCGATCGGGGTTTTTTAACCTGGGTGGCCAGGAGTTATATGTGTCGCGCACGGGTTTTACCGGTGAGCTCGGTTTTGAAATTTATTGCGACGGCGCGACTACCGATCATCTGGCATTGTGGGATCACTTGATCGCCTGCGGTGAACCCTTTGGATTGGAGTTTTCTTCGACACGTTCCATGACCATCCGTCGTATCGAAGCTGGCATTCTGGGCAACCTGACAGATATGGATACAACAATGACGCCATTTGAAGCCGGTCTTGCGCCGTTTATCGATATGGACAAGGATGACTTCATCGGCAAGGCGGCACTTGAAGGGCGTGATCAACGCTCATTGCTGGTAGGTATAACCTGCCAAAGTGACACACCCGCTGCAGGCAGTGAAATACGTGACGGCAACACCGTTGTCGGCCATGTAACAGCTGGCGTACCCTCACCCACCCTCGATTGCGGTATCGGTTATGCGCGTTTTAATGAACCCGGTGATTGGGTAGGACGCACACTTGATCTGCACTTGCCGGACGGTACGAAACATTCAGCTGATATCGTTGACGTACCCTTCTTTGATGCCGCAAAAGAGATTGTACGGGGCATTGATAGAACCATTCCCTGAGCCCGAGCAAATAACAAGTGCCAGAGTGAGATGGCACTCATTTAATCAGCGGCAATCCTGCTTTTTTCCACCCCAGAATCCCGTCTTTAACATTGATGACATTTGTAAATCCAGCAGCTTTCATAAACGGGATCGTTTTGCCGCTTCTTACCCCAGAGCGGCAATGAATCAGCCAGGTTACATCTTTGTCCAATTTATTTAAATTATCCACAAATTTACGTGAGTAATAGTTGAGATTAACAGCGTTTTCCAAATGACCTCTCCTAAACTCGACTCCGGTTCTTACATCCAGTATTTTAATTTCCTTATTGTTTTGCAAAATTTCTGCAGCCTCAACAGCGTCAACATGGCGAATATTAAATTCAGCATTTGCCGTGTTGACGTACACCAGACAAAACAATAATCCAGCAGTCACAAATAGTTGTCTGAGAATGGTCATTTTGGCTGAAGCTCTTTTTGCCGAAGCATCGATAAAATTGGAGGTAAATACTTTATTCATATCAGAAACCATGTCTGCCTATTCTAGTATCTAATTAAAT
>CAYPMR010000079.1:9673-11609 GCA_964411665.1 uncultured Granulosicoccaceae bacterium
TATCTAATTAAATATATCTAATTTAAGGAGCTGCAGCGGCTTTAGCAAAGTTAATCAATGCACCACTGACTTTACTTATTATCTCATCACAACCTTCAGTCGAATGGCGGCTCTTCAAGTAAGCAGGGTCATTAAATGAAAGGAAAACTTTACCGTCTTCAGCCTGCCAAACCAACATTTTCTGTGGTAGATCAATAGCTATAGTTTGACTACACAGCATCAATGGCGTGCCGACTTTCGGATTGCCAAAGATCAACAACTGAGTGGGTCTTAGTTCCAGTCCTACATTGCTGGCGTTGTTCATATGATCAACCCTCGCCATCACTTTCATACCCTTATCTTTTACAATCGCTTCAAGTCGATCCATAGTAGTAGCCACATCATGGAGACTTGGCACGTTTGTCATGCCATCTTGTGCGCTAGCAGTATTTACTCCAGCAGCAGAAATCAAAAGTATGGCTATTAGATAGATGTAGGCATTCTTCATGATATTTCTCAATTTGTGGATTCTCAAAATTATACCCTCGATCACATTAATAAAATGTTTTCTATATCTTATACTCTGGAGCTTCATTTTTCTTAGTGACAAAGTCACCAAACCAGAAATTAGCCCTATCCTCAGGCCTTAACAATGCAATTTGACAACACGCCGGTGGTGAAAAAGTTGTGAAGCCGATAGTTAAATTTATCAAATCTCCTGGAATAATTCGGCTTTTCGCTATAAGTCTTGCTCTTACACTGATCACCCATCCCGGAATCTGGATTGCGTTAGCGAATGGTTATCCTGAGGATTATCTGTTCAATCTATCAAACATCCAGATAACAGGCCTGATCGTTATAACCGGCGTGATGGCAATACTACTTTTCCTCACCTGCACGTCATTAAGTGACCTGTTATGTAAATGGGCGGGTAAATACCTGGCACGATGGCAATTGACTTTAAGTTGTATAGCTCTGGCCTTGTTACTATCCGCTATAGCCTTGGCAATAGTGCCTCAATTGCACTATCTCTACTATCAATTGATTATTCCTGATCTGCCGGCGCAGTGGGTGCCTATTGGTGATCTTTCATTAGATAGATTGTCGCGGTATTTTCTGCTGCGTGCTGATGACAATACAACAGTACATGCCAAGGGCGTTACTGTATGGGTTTGTGTTTTTGGTAGTGCACTGACGGTTTTTAGACAAAGCACTACGAATTGCGCGAATTCCTTGAAGCGCATATATAAATAAAATTCTTGCTCGTGACCGCTACAGGCTGACAAAGAATAAATTTGTTTCCAGCCCTATCCATCGCTGTAACTGCCAACGCATTCACAAAATCTTTTATTCTTGCGATTAAACACGCTTGGCTACGTAACAACCTGATATTGAAACCTTAGGAGAGTAATAGATAGCTGAACATTTAAATATTCAATGTTGATAATTGAATGGAATAAATTGAGCCTCACGAATGTTCTCAAACGAGAGAATACTTAAAGAGATAAATTTCTAGCGTACTGGTTACTCTGAAACGTTAAGAATTTGCCCAACAAGTTTATCAATTTAGCAATTTAAACTGTTTACCAACTATCAGACATTTTTAAACTGCAAAGTCCGACATCAACTTTTACTGCAGAGACCGAGCAAGCATGAAAACATCCCCTAAATCACTAGTCAACAATCGTCGATCCAGCATCAGAGGATATTTTGCCAGTTTCGCAGTGACCCTTACACTTGCTGCTTGCGGTGACGGCTCGATTGATAACGTTGTAGAAGATCTGGAAATTATCGAGCCGCTCGCTGTTGGCAATTCTCAAAATGCTGACAATGATCTTTCGATTAATATCGATGATAATGTTCCAGTTAACGACGAAGTTGCAGATGTACCGGCTGCAGACACCCCGATCATAGTAGTTCCGAATAACAACAATGCAGCAGACGCACAAGCTGCGGC
>CAYPMR010000079.1:11709-16610 GCA_964411665.1 uncultured Granulosicoccaceae bacterium
GCACAAGCTGCAGCAGACGCACAAGCTGCAGCAGACGCACAAGCTGCGGCCGATGCACAAGCTGCGGCTGATGCACAAGCTGCGGCTGATGCACAAGCTGCGGCGGATGCTCAAGCTGCGGCAGACGCACAAGCTGCGGCAGACGCACAAGCTGCGGCGGATGCTCAAGCTGCGGCGGATGCTCAAGCTGCGGCTGATGCTCAAGCTGCGGCAGATGCACAAGCTGCGGCAGACGCACAAGCTGCGGCAGACGCACAAGCTGCGGCGGATGCACAAGCTGCGGCGGACGCTCAAGCTGCGGCGGATGCTGCAGCCGTCAGCTCCGCTTTCGAAACCATCCAATCAACTGTATTTACACCATTGTGTGCAGAATGCCATCAAGGGAACAACCCGCCTGCCAGGCTGAATCTGGAAGCCGGTCAAGCCTTCGCTAATATTGTTGGCGTTACTAGCAGCGAAGTACCGTCGCTGCAACGCATAGCACCGGGAGATCCTGACAATAGCTATCTTGTTGAGAAAGTTTCGTCAAATAATCCGCAGGTAGGGAGCCGAATGCCTCTGTTTGGACCACCTCTTTCCCAATCGGACATAGATTTCATTAGACAATGGGTTGAAAATGGTGCGCTGCCGGATTCTCTGAATGCAGTCGCACTTGCTCCACGAGCTGTATCTGCTTCTGTCAAACAGGATGTCGTTCTCGATAGCATGCCCAACCGCGTAACTATTGTCTGGTCCAGTCCAATAGACAGCAGTACATTCAGTGATTCAACTGTATCCTTGCGCAGAAACAATATCGGTGAGAATAATGACGTTCAGACCGCGATTGATGTCTCTGTTGTTACTCAGGACAACCCTTTTGTTACTACATTGTTGATCAATGATCCTGCAGCAATTGCCGGAGACTTCCAGTTGCGAATCGCAGGAGAAGGTGATATCCCTGCTAGAGCAATCGATGCGCGTGCTATAGACGGCGATGGCGATGGCGTAGAGGGTGGCAACTTTGTCCTGGACTTCAGCATTGCACAACCCTGAAGAAAATTAGTTAATTACTGATAACTGATAACCGGGAACAGGACACGTAGTAAAAGGGGCACTCATTAATTCGATCGATCGAAATTCGAGAAGCCAAGGATGGCGCCCGAACTGAATACCGACTAATTGGATTAATCCAAATTTTTTACGGTTAAAAAAATCGCGTGAGTTTTCTATTTAACACAATCCTGGCACATCACGAGTCAGATGCTCGCCCTGCCGTGTATCATCCACCAATTCATTTTGCTCTACGACCACCTTGCCACGCAAAATGGTGGTGACCGGCCAACCAGTAACTGCGAATCCTTCCCACGGCGTGTAGTCTGAGCCGTGATGCAAATTCTCCTGTTTAATAACTTCCTCACGCAAAGGATCCCACAGTACTATGTCTGCATCTGAACCCACCGCAATGGTTCCCTTCCTCGGGTAAAGTCCATACAGTTTGGCATGGTTGGTAGCTGTCAGGGCTGCAAATTTAGTCAGCTCAATGCGTCCTTTAACCACACCTTCTGAAAACAGTATCGGCAGACGGGTTTCAACACCCGGGATACCATTGGGTATATGCCTGAAGCTGCGTTCGGCCCCTTCGGTTTTTTTACCTTCGTCACTGGCAAAAACAAACGGACAATGATCGGATGAATACAACTCAAAATCACCCTGCGTAAGACCTGACCAACAGGCTATCTGATTTTCCGTATCTCGCGGAGGCGGTGAACATACGTACTTCGCACCCTCGAAACCGCTCCTGTCCAGATCCTGTGCCGTCAGGGTCAGGTATTGCGGGCAGGTTTCAGCATGTACACGCACGCCGCGCAAACGCGCACGTCTGATCTCATCGAGTGCTTCGCCGTTGGATACATGGACAATAGTTACGGGTACGCCTGCAATCTCGGCAAGCGATATGGCACGGTGCGTAGCCTCGCGTTCAACCGGCACAGGGCGTGTGGTCGCATGGTGGTACGGGCCTGTATTTCCAGATGCTTCTGCGTCTTCGCGCAAAAATTCAATTGCATCCTCGTTTTCGGCATGCACCATCACCATCGCACCGTGGCGTTTGGCAACCGCCATCACATCCAGTATCTGGCGATCGGTAAGGCGCATTCCAGGGTAGGTCATAAACACCTTAAACGAACTGTGCCCGGCTTCGAGTAAAGCCGGAAGATGCTGACCCAGTGTTTGCGTATCCACCTGGTTAACTATCAGATGAAAGCTGACATCGATATGGCAATTGCCCGCGGCCTTTGCATGATAGGCGTCCACCGCTTCTCGCAGGTTCTGCCCCTGCTCTGCCAGACAAAACGGCAGCACCGTGGTGTTGCCGCCAAACGCAGCAGAACGGGTTGCACTTTCGAAATCATCTGCCATCACCACACCAGGGCCAGAAGGCTGTGCGATGTGTACATGACTGTCGATGCCGCCCGGAAAGGCGTAGAGACCTGCAGCCTCAATGGTTTTATCTGCTAGCCCGAGATCAAGACCAAGCGTGGCAATTTTTCCGTCTTTGACACCAATGTCTGCACGACTAACATCGGCAGCTGTGACCACCTGTGCGCCCTTGATTATCAGGTCATAGCTCATGCTCACAAATCCCGGGCATCATGCAACATCAAAAATAGAACCCCATCCCTTGATCACTGATGGTTTGATATCGCACACCTGCAGTGATTTCCACAGTGCAGTTGACACTGTGTCATACACTGGAATACCGATTTCCTTCTCTATTATGGGCGCCACTGCCGCACCCCGAAAGTTAGTACAGAAAATACAGATAGCCTGTGGTTTGTGTTGTGCAACCTTGCGGCACATATCTGCGATCTGTTCTTGCGTATATTCGCCAAAAGAATAGTTGCCAGCATCCTGGAGATGTTCTTCAGCTACCACCGAGAAACCGTTGCTTTGATAGTTATCTATGATGGCAGCTTGAATTTCATCAAGATAAGGTGTGACAAATGCTATTCGTGTAGCGTTGGTGAGTTGCAATATTTCATTGAGCGCTAAAACAGATGTGCAAGCAACGATGCCGGTACGTTCTTCTATTTCGGCACACAGCTGATCATCAGCAGCAAAACCGAGCCATCCTGAAGACGTGCCGTTCCAACAAATCGTATGCATTTTCGCATCTGCAAGCATACTTGCTGCATCGAGCATGGGTGCTGATGTGAATTGGTCCAGTGCATCAGCATCGAGCGCAATTTTTAAAACACGGAAACGACCAAAATGTGCAGAGACATCTGGCACATCTTGCAGCATGGCCGACGTTAACGGTTCCAATACCGTGTTGGAGGACGGTGTTAGCATACCGATGCGTTTTGCAGGTATTGCATTTGATGTTGGCATATACCCTACATGCTGTGTTGCCAGGGGGGGGGTCAGCTAGCAGTATACCGAAATTCATAGAGCCTAAGCTTCAGAGTTTTTACAACTAACGGGGGAAATTTCAGGTAACAAAAAAAAGAAGGGGATGAGCAGTAGTGCACTGCCCATCCCTTAAGAGCGCTTTCCCTGTCTCAGTTGCCTTTATCCCGTTTTATTATGAGGAAATTTGAACCATCCTTTGTTCGCCTCGGAGGAAAACTTAATTTAATCGTACAAATTCAAACTCAGCTACTATTTGGGGGGTTTCTGAAGGCAGATAAACACCGGTAGTTTCGTCATAGGCAACAAACCCAATGGGATCGGGCGGGATGATATCAGGGCCACCCATGACCGGGGTAATATCTGATTTACTACCACCATCATGGATTGGCGATTGAACGATCAGTCGCGAATACCAGGGCGCTAATTTTTCGGTGTCTGTATCACCAACACCAACACCGCCACCAACATCGTCACCATCATCACTATTGAGCAGTGAAAGTCCGCTCACACCGACAAACCAGTCCGGACTGGGACCGAGCATGGAAGTCATGGTTATTAATGGGTGGCTGCGTGTTAGTGATGCTTCAAATTCCAGCGTTCCTGGCTCGCCATCGATAGATGATTCTGTAAAGCGTCGTACTTCGACAAATGAGCTTGCCGTACCCTGTGCAATCGCAGGTGATACGTCATCCGACAACAGGATATCAATCAGCCCTGCCTCGGCCATGTCTTCAATACCACGACTCGGCGGTTCGCCGATTTGCCAGAAAGATACCGATGCATTGTGGATAGCTCCGCCAAAGAGTGAGAGATGAGCACCATCAGGGAAGCCCTGAGGAAAATCATCAGGTCCCCAAAAATTTCGCACTGTCACCTGATAGACGGCAGTTTCTGAAAACGCATCAGCAGTGAATAAATCATCTGGAATGACCGGACTAACCACGTCGTCTTCAAGAACTGGCGAAGCCGTATCCAGCAATGCCGCACTTTGGGTCTCGATGCTATTTGCCGTGCGTCCACCCTCTATCGCATCGCTAGACGACCTTCCTCCACAGGAGGCAACCAAAGCGAGAGACACGGATGCTGCAGTGAGGAGGGACCCCATTCTGGTAAATCCGGTGTTTTTTTCGTTTGCCGTCATAGTGCTCTCCTGATGCAGGCTTTCGCCATTCGCTTGAGCACATTATTAGGGATTTTATTCCCATATTCAACTTAAATTCAGGTAAGGATATAACTTATTGATTTTAAATACATTTTATAAACTCTTTTTATCCTTTTGATCGGAAATATCTTGCACCAGAACCCAGGGAGCCGTTACCAGAGCCAGAAATTGCGGCTCTGGTTTTGTCGAAGCCCAGGCTCGAGCATCATCGTCACTGGCGTGACCCACCAGCGACGCATCCAGCCACTGTTGCAGTTGCTCGCTGTTATCGCTCGCCATGCACTGACCCACTTCAATCAGATCAAGCGATCGATCAATCTTTATAACAACACCTCTGGCAAAGTAACGC
>CAYPMR010000080.1:0-1125 GCA_964411665.1 uncultured Granulosicoccaceae bacterium
ACTTGCCGATGGTACTTATGAAGTCGTAGCTACCATTACCGATCTCTCTGGCAACACCACCAGTGATGCTACTAACAATGAACTAACCGTCGACACGAATCCTCCGGTTGTTCCAACCGTTGCTACACAAACTACCAGTAACACCACACCGGTTATCTCCGGTACCGCGACCGTCGCTCCCGGTGAAACGCTGACAGTCACGGTTGATGGCGTCACTTACACAGCGGGTGACGGCAACCTCGTGGATAACGGTGACGGGACATTCGATCTGACTATACCGACAGTGCTGGCTGAAGCCACCTACCCTGTTACCGTTACTGTCATAGATGCCGCTGGCAACGCCAGCACTGATACCAGCACCGGTGAGCTGATCATTGATACAACGCCTCCACCCGCGCCGACTGTTGCACCACAGAACACCAACAACACCACGCCGACTATTTCCGGCACCGCAACGGTTGCGCCGGATGACACCCTGACAGTTACTGTTGATGGTGTGACCTACACAGCAGGTGACGGCAACCTCGTTGACAATGGTGATGGCACTTGGGATTTGACAATACCTGTTCCCTTGGCTGAAGGGGCTTATGATGTTATTGCAACTGTCACTGATACCGCGGGTAATGCTACAGAAGATGCAACTGCCGGGGAATTGGTTATCGATACAACTCCACCGGTTGCACCGACGGTTATCTCACAGAATACAAGCAACACCACGCCTACTATCCAGGGGACTGCCACTGTTCCACCGGGCGGCGTACTGACTGTAACAGTTGATGGGGTCACCTACACTGCCGGGGATGGCAACCTCGTGGACAATGGCGATGGTACTTGGGATTTGAGTGTGCCGGTTGCACTAGCCGACAACACCTATCCTGTAACAGCTACAGTTGTGGATGCAGCCGGCAATGCTATCAACGATGCGACAACTAGCGAACTTGTTATCGATACCGTTGCACCACAGATACCAACGGTAACACCCCAACTCACTAACAACACAACGCCAGTAATAGCAGGCACAGCTGTCCTTGCTCCTGGTGAAATACTGACAGTCACGGTTGATGGTACCACCTACACGGCTGGCGACGGTAACCTTGTTGACAATGGTGATGGTACCTGGACGCT
>CAYPMR010000080.1:1225-16197 GCA_964411665.1 uncultured Granulosicoccaceae bacterium
TTATAGCCACAGTTACCGATGCGGCCGGAAACACCAGCACTGATATCAGTACTGGCGAACTAACCATCGATACAACAGCTTCTGCGACACCAACAGTAACTGCGCAAACTACCAACAACACCAGTCCTGTAATCAGTGGTACTGCAACGGTTGCACCTGGAGATTCATTGACGGTTACGGTTAATGGTGTCACCTACACAGCGGGCGACGGCAATCTGGTTGATAATGGTGATGGCACATGGACGCTGACGATACCTGCACCCTTGGCGGAAGGCAGTTACGATGTTTTTGCCACAGTTACTGATGCGGCCGGCAATATCAGTACAGATATCAGTAGTGACGAACTGATCATTGACACAACAGCACCTGCAACACCGACTGTAGTCGCGCAAACTACCAATAACGCCAGCCCGATAATTACCGGTACAGCAACCGTTGAGCCGGGCGGCACCTTAACGGTGACGGTTGATGGCACCACCTATACGGCAGGCGATGGATTCCTTGTCGACAATGGTGATGGCACTTGGGCACTAGCGATTCCAGTATCACTGGCAGAAGGGTCTTATGATGTTGTTGTAAACGTGACTGATGCTGCTGGCAACAGCTCCAGTGATGCTACCGTCGGTGAGCTAATTATTGATTTAACTGCACCGGTTGCTCCCGGTGTTACCAGTCAGACAACTAATAACGCCACGCCAGTCATTGCAGGTACTGCAACTCTAGCGACTGGAGACGTGTTAACCGTTGAGGTCAATGGTGTCACATACACCGCGGGTGATGGTGACCTCATTGACAATGGAGACGGTACATGGGCCTTGACCATTCCAACTACCAATACCCTGGCAGAAAATCTCTATCAGGTTATTGCCACCGTTACTGACGCTGCAGGCAATAGCGTAGTCGATCCAGGCTTGGATGATTTACTGGTCGATCTAACCGCACCTGCTTCACCCGGGGTAACCAGTCAGACGACCAATAACACTACGCCGGTAATTGAAGGGATCGCAACCCTCGCACCGGGTGATACATTATCAGTGACCGTCAATGGCGTAACCTATGTCGCGGGTGACGGCAATCTGGTTGATAACGGTGATGGCACCTGGACTCTATCCATTCCTGTCGTGTTGACCGAGGGCCTATACGATGTAACCGCTACAGTCACTGACAGTGCAGGTAACATCAGCACGGATCCTGGTTCGGGTGAACTACTGATCGATACCACACTGCCTGTTACACCAACAGTTGTACCGCAGTTCACCAATGACACCACACCCGTTATATCCGGTACAGCGAATGCCGGGCCCGGTGAAACTCTGACTGTCACTGTTGATGGTGTGACTTACTCCGCTGGAGACGGCAACCTCGTTGACAATGGAGATGGCACTTGGGATCTCACCATTCCAACACCCCTGGCCGAAGGATCTTATGATGTCATTGCCACGATCACTGATGCCGCTGGCAACACCAGTACGGATACAGGTGGTGGTGAACTGGTCATTGACACGACCCCACCGACCGCACCTACTGTTAACGTGGTGGTTACCAACAACGGAACACCTGTTATCTCCGGCACTACTTCAACCGTGCCCGGCGAAACACTGAGTGTTACGGTCAATGGCATCACATACACAGAAGGTGACGGTAACCTTGTCGTCAATGCTGATGGCACATGGGATCTGACCATTCCTGTCACCGATACACTTGCCGATGGCGTTTATGACGTCATCGCTACCATTACTGATCTCTCTGGTAACGCCACCAGCGATGCCAGTACCAACGAATTAACCGTTGATACGAGTCCACCCGTTGTTCCAACTGTTGCTGCACAGAACACCAATAACTCCATGCCGGTTATTTCCGGTACCGCGACCGTCGCTCCCGGTGAAACACTGACAGTCACCATTAATGGTATGACTTACACAGCTGGCGACGGTAACCTGACTGACAATGGCGATGGAACATGGACTTTGGCTGTATCTAACGCGCTGGCGGACAATACCTACCCTGTCACTGTTACTGTTATCGATGTGGCTGGCAATGCCAGTACAGATACCAGCACAAGCGAACTGGCGATCGATACAACCAGTCCTGCTGAGCCAACCGTTACGCCGCAGAACACCAATAACGACACGCCAGTTATTTCCGGCACTGCAACTGTTGCACAGGGCGACACCTTAACGGTCACTGTCAATGGTGTGACCTACACGGCTGGTGACGGCAATCTCGTTGATAATGGCGATGGGACCTGGACACTATCGATTCCTACTGCACTACCTGATGGAACCTATGATGTGATTGCGACAGTGACTGATGCCACTGGTAATAGCAGCAGCGACTCCGGTACAGGCGAGCTTGTCATTGATACCACACCGCCGGCAATACCGACGGTTGAATCACTGACAACCGAAGATCCCAAACCGACATTATCAGGCACAGCTGTAACAAGCCCGGGAGATACCTTAACCGTCACAGTCGATGGCACTACCTACACAGCAGGTGACGGTAACCTTATTGATAATGGTGATGGAACCTGGACACTTAATTTACCGATCGATCTTGCCGTGGGTATCTACGACATTCAAGTCAGCATAACCGATAGCGTCGGTAACACGACAGTCAGTGAACCGGGGCAATTAACCATTCAGACACCAGCAGTTGCGCCTGTAGAACCAGTAACGCCGCCCGATGCAGATTTCGATGGTGACGGCGTGCCTGATTCAATCGACCTTGATGATGATAACGATGGTATACCTGATACCACAGAGGGTTCATTCGATAGCGACGGCGACGGACATCCGGATTTTCAGGACCTGGACAGCGACAACGATGGTATTGCCGATATCATCGAAGTCGGTGGTGATGACATCAACAACGACTACCTTGTTGATGATTTCATCGATACAGACAATAATGGTTTGTCAGATGATCTTCAGCTCTTTCCTTTTGAGTTGGTTGACAGTGATAGCGATCTAATAGCCGACTACCGCGATCTGGATTCCGACAATGACGGCCTCACTGACCTGTTGGAAAGTGGTGGAGTCGACAACGACAATAACGGACGTATTGATAACTTTGCCGACGATAACAATGACGGCGCCGATGACAACAATCAGATAAACGGTCCAAGTGGTCGTGACACAGATGAAGACGGTATCCCGAATCGTCTGGATCTGGATACGGACAACGATGGACTCTTTGACCTGGTCGAATCAGGTGGATTCGATGATCTTAATGATGGCATCCTGGATTCGGTGCAGGATATTGATCTTGACGGCATCCCTGACAGGGTCGATGCAGATATCACACTGGGGGAAGATGCCGATGGTGACGGTATTGATGACCGGTTTGACGCTACTTTTCTGGATGAATCAGACACTGATGGTGATGGCATAGTGGACAGTGCTGACCCTGACGCCAATGGCGACGGATTTGCTGATGATGCGCTGAACAATTTGGCACTTGGCCAAGCACTACCCGACAGTAACGGCAATGGTGCTGTGGATGTGCTGGAACCGGACGAGGACGGTATTATTCATGCCGGACTGAGTGGCGTGGGTGGCTTGGGTTGCAGTATCTACAGCGATACAAATACTAAAGCACCAGTGGATCCATTGTTCTTACTACTACTTGCCTCTAGCAGTGTTTATCTCTGGCGACGATCAAGTGTTAGACGACGGGCGAGATAGCTAACATCTATCTCTTTAGCCCGTCTCCTAATTCATTCCAATCCATACAGCGTCTTTATTTGCTGTAAAAATATGTTTTGACCGCCATAGCTCGGGTGTCTGACTTTCATACATTTGACAGAGCCTGCCATCCGGTCAACTGACTTTTGAGCATCATTTCCAATAGCAACTAATTGTCTGGGTTTCAGGATACTGATTAAAATTGCTAGTATTTCCTCACCCGCTTCCCGCTCTTTCGCATTGTGTGATCGATTGGTAAACGGCTCACCTGCTTCGAACGGATGTAATGGAAACACATTCCAGAGAAATACAGGATCCGAAATCTTATTCAGAACATCCCAAACAACCGAAGCGGTTCGTTCAGGCACAGCTTGTCCTTTAGTTATTTTAGACGTGTTAACTCCCCATCTTTCAACATGCATCGGTAAATGGATATCGTCGGTTAGTGCTAACCCCGTTCGTCTACCACCTCTATGCCCGAGATCCCGGCCAATCCAGATTGAATCAATTTCAACTCTGGATGCAGCTTTCAGGATATTTGAGAGAAGAACTTTTCTCTTTCCCGGTGAAGCTTTGTAATCGTGTATCACGCAACGGTCAACGTAGGGATTGAATGTATTATCAAAGTTGAGCGCCTCCAGCTCTTTTACAAAATTGCGAATATTCAAAACTCTGTCCAACGGATTCCGGGGTGGCTATGGCCTCGATCTGTTCGTTCTACCAGTAGACTATCAGCACCGGGTGATACATATTTTACTGATGTAACAGGCTCAGATACGGACCTAAATTGTCTCACACGAGCGGATTTCCTGTGTTTTGAAGATTGACACCTCATCAAAGAGCCCCAACAGGCTGATGCGGCCGGTTCGCGGTGGAGGCATAATTTACTTCATGATATTCTGAGCGCACAGACTACAAAAAAATAACAATAAATCCATATAAAAGTCAAAATCTGACGATTGTTTGTAGGGTTCAAAAATAGATAACTTTTTCGGACCTTATCTCAACAAACGGAGACACGGTCATGCAAACATCACAAGCCACTGATAGCGCACAGGCACAAAGCAATTCACTGGACAATCGTGAATCCATCTATCAACCCGAACAGGACGGATTGATTTTCCCGCGAGCGCCAGAATTCAATTCAATTGCTGAAGAACGTGAACACAGAAAACAAAGACTGGTTGCGGGTTGCCGAGCATTCGCCATGCACAACTTTGACTATGGCATGGCCGGACATATTTCAGTACGCGATCCCGAGCATACCAATTTGTACTGGACCAATCCGATGGCCGTTCATTTTTCACAAGTAAAAATGTCCAACCTGATTCTTGCCGATCACGAAGGCAAGGTAGTTGAGGGGCAGCATGCGATCAATCGGGCTGGATTCGTCGTGCACTCCTCAGTCCATGAAGCACACCCTGATGTCTTAGCGATGTGTCATGCTCATACGCCACACGGCACAGCCTGGTGCTCTACCGGAAAACCGATCGATCCCTACAATCAAGACGCTGCCTGTTTTTATGACAATCACGCTGTCGTCAGCGACGATGGTGGTGCGGTTACGGTATTTACTGATCAGGGTGACGGCGTGGTGCAGGCTTTTGAAAAAAATCGCGCTGTATTGCATCAGAATCACGGCATACTGACCGCCAGCCGTCACAGTGTCGATGATGCTGTGTTCTGGTTCATTGCAATGGATCGTTGTTGCCATGTACAACTGTTAATAGAAGCGGCAGCAACCAAACCGCCGATGATGGAAGAGAAAGCGGCTCTCCATTCAGCCAAACATGTGGGCAGTGATTATCTTGGCTGGTTACATTTTCAACCCATTTACGATCAGGTCGTTGCAGCAAACCCAGATATGTTTGACTGAGGCTGTACCAAAACCGGGAAACGGCTAAAGGAAAACTTATTGTTCCAGCCGTTTTCGGATTGCGTCCATATTTTTCAGCAACTCTTTGTCTACTTTAGGCCAGTTTAAATTAAGGCTCTCTAGCTGCGAAAGAATATTGGCAGCAACCAGTAATCTTAGATTAAGTTTGTCATCAGCCGGTATAGTGACCCAAGGGGCATGTTCCGTAGCAGTTGAATTAATACAGTCTTCAAAGGCACTCATGTAGGCAGGCCAGTATTCTCTTTCATCAACATCCGAGGTTGTAAACTTCCAGTGTTTCTCTGGATTGTCGAGACGGGCGATCAACCTCTTAGCCTGTTCTTCATGGGATACATTGAGAAAAAACTTAATCGTTCTAATCCCGTTACCGGTGGTGTACTTCTCAAAATTTCTGATTTCATCGAAACGGCTTAGAAACACCTCTTCCGGATCGACTGTCAATTCTTCTGGTAGACGTTGGTAATCAGTCAATATTTCCGGGTGAACTCTGACAACCAACACCTCTTCGTAGTAAGAGCGGTTAAATACACCCAGCCTGCCTCGTTCAGGCATTCGTTGTATAACACGCCACAGATACCCATGATCCAATTCTTCGTCGCTTGGTTTCTTAAAGGAGAAAACTTGCGTAACAGCCGGATTAACGCCGGTTAAAACACGTCTGATCGTACCATCCTTCCCCGCCGCATCCATCGCCTGAAAGACCAGTAGAAGACCGTATCGATTCTGCGCGTACATAACCGCAAGTAATTCATCGATACGGGTCACCATAGATCGTAATTTCTTTCTATAGTCTTTTTTTGATGTGTAAAGAGGCTCTATATTGGTGGGTGCATCGGCTATAGAGAATTTTTCAGTACCATCGACTATGTAATCTGAGAGAGACCAATCAGAGCTATCGACAGGTGAATTATTTTTAGCCACGAATAGTGCCTCTTGTTTGTAAAACATCTGGATCAAAAACCCTACGTCGCCTAGTATAGCTGTTTTTCGTCCAATCCAGCGTTTAGAGAATCGTATAAAGAATGGCGAAATTTCCGATAAACAATAGAAGGAACAAATAGTTGATGGATATTATGTCATTGCAGTTACCGATGGGAACGATAATGGTCGTTTGCATGTTAATAGCCTTGTTATTTTCAACGCGACTGCCGGTTATTAATATGCTACAGAAGTCTCCTGCTTTTCTAAGATGGCCAATTGCAGGCCTTGTACTAGCAGGAGGACTGTGGAATGTCCTCTGGTACGCTTTGCGTCATCTGACAGAGTTCTGGGGTATAGCCGCTTTGGTCTCCGGGCTGCTAATGCTGGTAGCTGCAGCTTATATCGCTATAAATTCAGGATTGCCAGAATGGCTACAGAAAGTCAGACCAGTGATTCTGTTGTTATTGACAGCTTGTATGCTGCTCTATGCGATTACGATTTTCCGGTTGTGACGTAACTATTCCCACGAAGTCTGACATTTCGTTTTCAAATGGGGTTACAAATAAGATTACAACTGAGCTTCCCGACACAAGGAAGCCATTCGAAAAAAACCATGCACCATTTTTGAGTACGGGATACTGACAAAGAATGTTGCAACCAATGCCAGATGAATAATCAACCATAACCCCGCGAGCACGGTTCCACTAAATGCATAAAGCAGTAAGCCGGATGTAGACACCAGAAACAATAGCGAAATAAAGACATACTCTAGCTTTGTGGCTGTTTTCGCACCAAGCTCAGGATTGGCGCGCAGCTTCAACCCGAAAAGAGCAGCTGTACCACAGGACAGTAGAACACCCCCAATGACACCAAAGAGTTTCGGCAGACTGAATAATACATAAGGTGCCGGCATAGCAAACAGGTAATGATATGCAGTCGCAGTTGAAGTGCTGGCAAAACACAACAAAAATCCGTACATAGTTGCCTGGTGGGCCCATCGTCGCCATGAACTGAAGCGCTCACCCGCTTCGTAGTTACACCCCTGCCCCTGACCACCACTCAGATTTTTCATCGTAGCAGCTGATTGCAATGCTACTTTTATGTCTTTAATAGACAAGCCATCACCACCAATAGATCGCCAATAACGTCTGATGCCTGCTACCAGAGAAATCAAAGGTATCAAAAATAGCGGCGTAAAAATTACCACCATGAGCGTATGACTAATCGATGCATAAAAGGGGTTAGCAGAAAACCAGGGTAGGCCAAAAATACCAGCGAACACTACGATGAAAACCAGACATAAAATAATGTACGGCCAAACATGACGCTGCATCACACGCGAAAGCCAAACGGGCTTAATATGCTGTTCCCAATTATCCGCACGAGTCTCTGCCAGCAACGCTGGTATGTTCAAATCAAACTCATGGGGTGCCGTATACTGACAAGCGTAATAACAACCACGACAGTTATGACACAGATTTGCCAAATGACTAACGGTTGGCTGGTCAAACTGTCTATAGCGCGTTAGTGCCTGAAACGTTGAACAATACCCTTCACAGTAGCGGCAGGAATTACATATCCCAAGTTGCCGAAGCGCCTCAGATTGATTCGAATTTAATGATGTTGATAGTGACTCAGCGTTTTGCATATTCACCCGCCTGCTGACCTGCTATCCGCCCGAGCACCGTACCTATCGTCATACCAAAGCCCGCCAGATACCCTTCACCAAGAATATTTCCAGCAACAATTTCACCCGCAGCCCAGATATTCTGAGCCGGCTTATCCTTGAGCATGACGCGTGCTGATTCATCCACGCTAATACCAAGATAGGTAAAAGTCACCCCAGGTTTTAGTGTGTAAGCGTAATAAGGTGGCTGGTCGATCGGTCGTGCCCAGTTTGTTTTTTCCGGTTTCACGCCATTAGTTGCCAAACCATCAAGCTCTGTCGACCTGAACTCATTATTCACATCATCTTTGCAAGCACTATTGAATGACTCAATAGTATTTAGTGACTGCTCGACCGGCAGTCCCAGCTGGCGCAACAAATCAGGTAAATTATCAGACTTAATAGCAGGGAAAACGGATGGCATAAATAACCCGTCTGACTGACTGTCGATGATACAAAATCCGGTTTGATCCGGTTGCTGCGCAACGAGCCGCCCCCAGATTGCATAGCGTTTTGGCCACAAATCTTCGCCTTCGTCATAAAAGCGCTGGCCGTTTGCGTTCAGTACAACAGAAAAGGGTACACAATCGAGTCGTGTGACTATACCTCCATCGTACTCCGGTGCGCGGCCATCTATAGCCACCGCATGGCATTGCGTCGGATCACCGACTGATTCTGCACCCGAATCCAGCATTCGACGCAGTATCTCTCCGCGATTATACGGTGTACCGCGTATGAGAAAATTCCGTGCGGCATCCCCCCATGCATCGACTAACCATTCCTTATTGGACTGAAAACCACCCGAAGCAATGACAACGGCCTTTGAACGTACATAACGTTGCTCCCCCTGAAAATCCACAAGCAAGTTATTCATCTGACTATCGTCGATCTGAATATCAGCAACTGTCGTGTCATAGTTAATCATTACGCCCAGATCTTCGCAGCGCTGATACAACGCATTCACAAGCGCTTTACCACCGCCGAGAAAAAAAGCATTGGTTCTAGACAGTGACAATGTACCGGCCAATGCAAGCTGAAATAACACACCTTGTTGTATCATCCACTCATAACAATCACTAGAATGTGCAATAACAAGTTTTGCCATTGATTCATCAGTATTGCCATGTGTGACACGCAAGAGGTCATCGTAAAATTCATCAACGCTATAGCTGTCTGATAAAACACCCAATGGTCCTTTATGAGCACAGCGGAAATTTCGAGTATGTCGGCTGTTACCGCCACGGTAGGTCTTTGGCGCTCGTTCTAACAATGTGACACTGACACCCGCTTCAGCAGCAGAAATAGCAGCACACAAGGCAGCGTTTCCACCGCCGACCACGACAACATCAGCAAGCATGGGCACATCTACCGGCTGAACCACCTGCGTATCCGGCTTGATGTCTGTTATCGGGCTTGAGTCTGTTAGCAAGTTAAAGTCTCTTTCAAGATCGTACAACACCTTGCAACAAGGCATGGCCGTTGAGCAAAATCAGACGAATAGCAAGTGCTGTTAACACCCATTTCAATAGTGTTTTAAAACGATCATCTGATATTTTTTTTAATAATCGTGTACCCAGAAAAGTACCCAACCAGGCACCAACAAAAAGAACGACGATATGGGGCATATATTTGTACAGCTGAACACCAGCTACCAGGTAGGCGATAACTTTAACACCGTGTTGAAACGCCATGGCGCAACCATGATTGCCAACAATTTGCTCTTTACACCAGTCACTTTTCGGATGGGCTGACATTACCAATGGGCCGGTTGCTCCAAACAGAACGCCCAAGCCGCTTGTCAGTCCACCACTACATAAAGGATGCAAGCGCGATACATTGAGCCATTTTGGCAACCATGTCACCACTAAAATGAACAATCCAACAGCAAGCGCCCCAACTTTATGATTAACAAAGACCACCAAAGGCACGAATGCAAATGCGCCTACAGCAGAACCTAAGATGAAGGGTTTGAGGTATTGCCATTCAAGATGAGCGCGATGAATCAAGCCTCTATTGGCATTTGAGAAAAACTGCGCAACACCGTGTAATGGAATCAATATAGCGGGAGTAAAAAGCTGCGCCATCAAGGCAAGGAGCAACATCCCTCCACCAAGACCCGCAACAGCTGTCAACAAAGATGTCAGCGTCGAGAAAACACCAAGTAACAACAATTCCGTGATCAAAATCGACACCCATGTAATCCACAGTCACCGATTATGACAACTACAGATTTACAAAAGGATGAGAGGTAGAAATCCACGATAGTGTCGTTAGCAAAAATGCCAATCTAACCACAACGACCAATGTTTGCAAGCAACAAAACTTGGATATACGGTGAGTCTACGGTTTCAAATGTTGGGACAACAAGCCAATCGCGGTCACCGGTAGGAAACTGACAATCATCAAAGTAACGAACATTGCTAGGATGAACCATTTGCAGTAACCCATCACCTCTTCGATTTTCAAACCAGTTGCGGAACATACCGTCAATAACACCGAAGCAACCGGCGGTGTCTGTTGCTCAATACCAAGATTCAAGCATACGATAACGCCAAAATGCACTGGATCAATACCCATCTCCTGACTGAGAGGGATCAACATCGGCACAACAACGATAATGGCTGCGGATGCATGCAGGAACATACCGAGCAATAATAGAAATACGTTAATCAGTAGCATCCGAAGAATAAAACTGTCAGTCAATCCACCCAGTCCGGACGCTATCATTTGCGGAATCTGCTCGTTGGCGAGATACTGCCCGAGTACGGCAGAGCCGGCTATGATCATCATAACCACCGACGTTTGCCTTACAGTGGTGGCAGCAAGTTCATAGACTCTAGCTGCATTCAGGTCTCGACGTATCGGCCACCCATAAAACAGCGCAGCGAATACACCCAAAGCCGCTGCTTCCGTTGGAGTAACAAACCCTCCGATCAATCCGCCGACAGCAGACAGACTCTGGATAAAAGCGTCAGCCCCTTACCGGCTTAACTATAGCGGTGACAATGAAGCGAAAATCAAACACCTTGCGACACTTTATAAAATCTTCAGGGATCACGTCGGGTCTGAGCGTGTTTTGTGGGGAAGTGACTGGCCGTTTACTCAGTTTGAACAGCACACATGCTATGAAGATATGTTGGGATTTAACACTAGCAGACGGGGCACCCATAGACCGGTTGATAAAACAATCAACATCCGGGATAACCAGCATTTATAGCAAATCCAGGAAAGGCTCGCCGTTAAAACAAAGCCTTATCCTGAATTAATTGAAGTATAGGATCATATATCGACGTTCCCCCGATTCCGCACACAGCCCGCTTATCTGATTACCTGCAGATGTGCGGGATCGGAGGGCTGGAAGAGGGGCTAGTTGGAATTCCAGCAGCAGCTTTACCAATCAGGAAAGTTGCACGCCAGGTAGTCAGGTAATTTTCTGGACTTCGTCACTGAGCCACATTTCCTGACCAAGGCGGTTGGCGGGCGCTAGGGGGTGTGCACCCGCATAGGCAACCGGAAGGGCTACCAAAGAAAAGTTGTTAACAAAGAATAAGAGGAGAGGAGAGAAATACCCGGGCGCAGTTAGTGTGTTGTTACAACGATGGCATCGGGTAATTCAGGCACCAGAGTTGCCATCGCTTTAAGCAAGCACGCGATCAGATAACCGCCATTCGGTTTTCCCCGATTTTCCAATCGGATACTAACTGCAACTGCCAGTGACCGTCAGATATTTTTTCGGAATTCGTTTCTTTATCAAATGCGTAAACCATGGATTCACGGGCGCAGCCGTAAATCAATAAAGAAAAAACGCACCGTTCCGCGGGCCAGTAAACCCAAATGGATTTCCATTAAGTCCTGTCGCACCGCTGCGATCACCGGGAGCACCAACGGCCAGGGTTTCGCCGTCTGCATCCAGGCTAACAGTCTGGCCAAAAAACAAAGAGCCATGGGGTGCAAGGGCCTTTACGTAGGCCTTTTGCTGCCAACTTCCGTTCGCCTGTGTAAATACATACACTGCACCAGAGAACCGTAAATCACCACTTTGAGTCTGATCACCATTGATGCCAGTGGCAGTACTGCGCTCCCCGGCCGCACCTACTGCCAGAACATTTCCATCAGCACTTAAACTAATGATACCTCCAAAGCCATGGCTGTTCCCCCCGTTGAAAGATGAATTTGTCGACTGGGGTGGGTTGCTGGCTTGCACATAGCCCTGTTGCTGCCAAGTGCCATTGTTGCGTTCATACAAATACACCGCACCCGCCCGCACTATAGAATTTGTCGCCGCGTGATCTTCAATTGAACCAACGGCCAATAAATTCCCATCGGCGCTGAGGCTGAGTGACCTGGCATAGCCACCAAAAAGGCTTGTACCAAATCCGGTTCTACTTTCCACTGTCCTGCCTACCAACGCTGCCTGTCGCTGCCAGTCACCATTGACCTTCACGAATACGTGAACAACTCCAGTTATAAAGCCGGTGCGCACTTCATTTTTCGCACTCACGGCGACTGTATCACCAACAGCATTAATACTGACCTTGTGACCGAAGCGTGCAACAACATTAGAGCTAATGCTAGTATCGTCTGGGTCTGCCAGTAGTTGCGCCTGTTGCTCCCAACTCTCGCCATTGCGAACGAATACATAGGCGGCACCCAGTAATTCGCCAATACTGTCGTCATCTTCGATACCTACCACTAGCGTGTTCCCGTCAGCACTAATACTGAGAGATCTATTCGCTTCCTCAACCACATCACCAGCGGCATTTACAGCGTTCAGCTGAGCTTGTTGGCTCCAGTTGCCGTTTCTACGTACAAATACAGTGTAGCTTCCTCGGAAAAGGGTTCCTCCAGCAGCGATCGTATTGCCGTCTGCACTCAAACTAATATTGCCACCAGCTGCAAGTGTGGCCTGTCGTTGCCAGCTTCCATTCTCTTTAACATACACATGAGTCTGATTTGAGCCCGTTGTCGCTAGTGTATTGCCGTCGGCACTGAGAACGACTTGTCCACCGACACCAGTAGTGTCAGTCGCTTCCGGCTTAAAATACCCAACGGCACTCTCTAGCGTACCGGATACCGCCTGTTCGGCTGAGTCAACACAACCGCTTGCGTTACAGGCCTGCACGATATAGCGGGCATTAAATCTTGAAAACAACGCTACTTCATGGTCGTATGATTGTGCTGACGCATCAAGATCATTGCTGATCAGCTGGTAACCAGATACACCGTCCGGGTTTTCCAGTACCCGATAAAATTGTGCTCCAGCTGATGGCTGCCAACGCAGACGAAAAATCTTGATCGGCAGAATCTCCAGACTGGCCTGAACCGGTTGTAGTTCTGATGCGGACACAACCAGCGGGTCACTTCCTGCTCTGAGCTCATCCAGGTTACTGATGCCATCGCCATCGTCATCCCAGCGGTTACTGTCGAACTGATCTGCGCTAATTCTGTAGGTGGCTGTCTCGGTTGTACCGGTTCGCAATGTCTGTTCTACAGTGCCTAGTACAATGCCACCGTTTTGATCGAAAAATGTAACAACAAGCTGCGCTTCAGTATCAGCAGGCAAATTATCAATCACTGACCAGGATTCATCGCGAACCCACGCGGCCGGAAGGACTCTATCACCCCAAACTACGGTGACTTGCAGTTCATTGGATACGTATTCGGGTACCGTAATATCAAATTCAGCCGTCACCCGATTTTCTAGCCCGCTTTCGATTGAGTCTGGCAACGATGGGGCTTGTTCAATTAAAGTTGTTTCATCGACGTCCACCGTAGTTGGTGGGGAAACTGCTGGGGCGCTTGGGGTTAAGGGCACTATTGGAGCCAGGGGCACATCGTTAGCACTGGAGTTATCTGCCATCACATCGACAGAGTTACTTACAACGTCTCCTACCTGACTCGCACCATTATCTGTAACATTTATATCGCTAACTGTAGCGGGTACCGAATCACCTGAACCGCCACCACCACAGGCAGCTACAAGTAACGCGCAGGCGGTGAGCGCTAGCGGCAGTTTTGGTAAGCGACCTAAACGGGGTAAACGACCGAAACGGTTAAGATTGATAGGTGTTGCTATCGACAAGTTCATTGTGCGTCTTCCTTTTTTAACTTTACACGGCAGCAGTACCAACCAATACAAACCAGGGGCGCCGATTGATACGCAAAGTATATAGTAGGAGTAAGAAGCTAATACGTGTTGCTGTGCGGTCTTTTCAGGAATGTCACACTTATAAAGTGTTGACTATTGGTCATAATGGCTACATATCGCGATGCTAGTACGATCGATTCTTGTTCTGCGCGTACGAATCATTTTGACTACACGTATTACTAAGCCCGATTCATCTGCCAGATGGTTGATTCGTATCGCGAGCGAGCAACACAGGATAACGACAAGCAATTACTTGGTATAGGGGAGAATTTTCTCAACTTCCAGGCGATAGCCTGATTCAGCCAGTTCGCTGTTTACAGTTTCGGTTTTTATTGTACCTATAGCCCAGACAGGATCATATATTCCCGGGTTCTTGATAGGTTTTTCTGATTCGACATGGACGATCTGATTAGCCGGAGGTGGTGGTACGTGTATGCAGGCACCCACATAAGGCACGAGCAGAAATTCTTTTATAATTGAATTATCTTCATATTCCAGCGGTGTGATATAAGCTGGAAGTTTTACCCGTTTGCCATCCAGATCTTCGTTTACAGGTGCGTAGTTAAACACTTCCTGAAGTTTCTCCAGTTCAGCATTGGATTCATCACTACCGTCCATCAGCTTGTCGATCTCTTCTCGAGACATGGTAGTGAA
>CAYPMR010000081.1:0-16042 GCA_964411665.1 uncultured Granulosicoccaceae bacterium
AGCGTTACTAAAAGCGTTACTAAAAGCGTTACTAAAAGCGTTTACATAAAGCGTTACTAAAAAAGCATATCGAAAACGTTGCCAAGTGTGTTAACGAAAATGTCTTGATTCTTTATGATTACCTTTCTTTTTAAACGTAGCGGCGTGATGATACTAACCGCTCTGTGTCTGACATTCGTTGTCTTTTTTCTCACCAACCTTGAACCCAACCTTGAAAAGCTGACCAAGAGCGAAGGCAATATGCGCATGACAGATGCGCAAGTTCAATCCTGGTTGCAAAAAAACGGCTATCGCCAACCGCTAATTAAACGTTACGGAGAATGGCTGGGTGTAGCACCCGGGTGGACTCGAACAGGCGAAGACGGCAAAGAATTTGGCCGTTGCGTCAAGCCTGATACTACGATTGCAGAGTCACCGAAATTTTGCGGACTGTTACAGGGTGCCTGGGGCAAGTCTTTGGTATTCAGGACGGATATAGCAGGGATCGTTGCAGAAAAACTGGCATTAACAGGAAAACTAATGCTGGGTGTTTTACTTGTGATGGTGCCAGTTTCTCTGGTTATCGGGGTAATCGCTGGTATGCGTGAAGGCAGTAAGACAGATCGTTCGCTATCAGCATTTTCGATACTGACGACATCGACTCCAGAATATGTGTCAGGTGTTATTTTAATCGTGGTCTTCTCAAGCAAATTAGTGGGATTGCGTTGGTTCAAAGGTACGGCCACGTCCGCAATGGAAAACGTGACTTTCGAAAATTTCACTCTGCCGGTAATAGCACTTGCTCTCTATGGTCTCGGGTACATAGCGCGAATGACGCGTGCATCTATGGCAGAAGTGATGACCGAACAATATATTCGTACCGCCCGGCTAAAAGGGCTGAGTTTCAGTACTGTTGTACTTAAACATGCTTTGCGCAATGCGCTTATCGCACCCTTTACCGTGCTAATGCTGCAAATACCCTGGTTGTTAACCGGTGTGGTGATTATCGAAACACTTTTTAATTACAAGGGCTTTGGCTGGACATTGGTTGCCGCTGTTGGTAACAACGATATTGAACTGTTGTTGGCATGTTCAGTGGTGGCTGTCTTCGTTGTTTTGATAACGCAGCTAATCTCGGACATTGCCTACGTCTATCTCAATCCTCGCATCCGGGTCACCTGAGGTAACGGTATGGATCGTTTAGGTACAGCGGAGATCGTTATCCGCATAGTGCAGCAATTCACCCCGGTGTGGATTGGTCTTGCAGTGATATTGTTTATATCCTGGCTGCTCCGTCGCAAGCTGGGACTCTACGGCAGGCTTTTTTCAAGCCCGATAGGAATGGTTGGGCTGGTACTTGTGTTGTTTTGGGTGCTAACAGCTTTTTTTGCCGACATTATTGTGACTCACGATCACCTGACCCAGGTGTCGGGCATGAAAAACAAGCTACCGGGCTGGCCTGTGAGAGGTGATGAAGGCGCTTTTTACTTGCTTGGTGGCGACAATCTGGCAAGAGATGTTTTCAGCCGAATGGTTATGGGCAGTCGCATTGTATTGGCCATTGCGCCAGCGGCGACTCTATTTGCGTTTATGGTTGGTATCACCCTCGGGTTACCCGCTGGTTTTTACGGTGGCAAACTGGATACGCTGCTGAGTTTTCTAGCCAATCTGGTATTGGCCTTTCCGGTCATACTGTTGTTCTTCCTTTTAGTGACTCCGGAGATTCGCTCAACTGGCGTACCTCTGGCGCTAGCCGGCGTGTTGTTTCTATTCCCCATTATCTTTTTCATCATGCTGTTCACTTCGCGCTATCGAGAGAGACCGGGATTGTTGATGGCACTGTTAGTTTGCACTGTTGTTTTTGGAGGTTGGGCTTATTCCGGGTTAGCTTTTAATGCAGATCCACTAGGGGTGTTTTACATGGATCCCAATCTACTGAATATTTTCGTCTCAGTAGTGTTTGTTAATTCGCCTACCGTTTTTCGTATCGTTCGTGGTCTGACTATCGATATCAAAACGCGTGATTATGTAGCTGCGGCCCAGACACGTGGCGAGAGACCTTGGTACATCATGCTGTGGGAGGTGCTACCTAACGCACGTGGCCCACTCATAGTCGATTTCTGCTTACGTATTGGTTACACGACAATACTACTAGGGACGCTTGGTTTTTTCGGCTTGGGGTTAACACCCGAGAGCCCCGATTGGGGTATGACCATTAACGAAGGTCGCAAGCTGCTGCAGGTTTATCCACATCCGGCTCTACCACCAACGTTTGCATTAATGTCGCTGGTACTTGGACTTAATCTTTTGGCTGATGGCCTACGCGAGGAATCGCTCAAGGACTAATATGCGCCAACGGATACTCAGGAAAAAATAATGAATTCTGCCGGAGTAGACATGGCACAGACAGTAAGCTCGGCTGCAGACAGTGAAGTTACGGCCGCAGATCAGCCGATACTGGAAATTGATAATCTCAACATTTCTTTTTTCGTGCGCGCTGGTGAAATACCAGCGGTTATGGATTTCTCGTGCAAGGTGATGCCCGGTGAGGCGATGGGACTGGTGGGTGAGTCCGGTTGCGGGAAGTCGACGGTTGCCCTTGGCATTATGCGTGACATGGGCAATCGTGGAAAAATTGTCGGCGGCAAAATCAAATATCGCGGCCGCGATATGGGAGAAATGAGCGAGCAGGAATTACAGGATCTTCGCGGCTCAAAAATTTCCATGATCTACCAGGAGCCGATGGCCTCCCTCAATCCAGCCATGAAGGTTGGCAGGCAGTTAATGGAAGTACCCATTGTTCACGAAGGTATATCTAACGACGAAGCGTACAAACGCAGCCTCGCCTTGCTTGACGCTGTTAAATTGCCCGATCCGGCAAGAGTTATGAGCGCGTATCCCCACCAGATTTCAGGCGGACAACAACAACGAATTGTCATTGCCATGGCATTGTTATCCCGGCCAGATCTTTTGTTACTTGATGAACCAACAACAGCGCTGGATGTGACCGTTGAAGCCGGCATCGTGCAACTGGTTAAAGAACTTGCCAGAGAAACTGGCACCTCCATGCTGTTTATCTCGCACAATCTTGGTTTGATTCTTGAAACCTGCGACAGAATTACCGTGATGTATTCCGGTGAGGCGGTTGAGACAGGCACTGTTTCGGAAGTGTTTGACAATATGCGTCATCCTTACACACAAGGTCTTTTTAATTCAATTCCGCTGCCCGGGGCTGACAAAAATACGCGACCACTGGTTGCTATCCCTGGACAGTTGCCACTGCCAATGGAACGGCCATTTGGTTGTAACTTCGGGCCACGTTGCTCGCATTTCCAGGAATCCTGCAATGCCAACCCGGTCGGCATGGAGCCGGTACCGCAAGGGCCCGATCACCTTTCACGTTGTATCCGTATTAACGAAATCGACTGGTATGCAGAACCAGAGCGCCCGGTAGTTACCGATCCAGCGGAACCTGGTGAGATTGTTCTCGATGTACGTGATCTTAAAAAATACTACAGCGTAGCAGCTAATCAGATGTTTGGTGGCGGTGACAAGCGCACGGTAAAGGCCAATGAATCAATCACGCTAACTGCCAGAGAATCAGAAACTGTTGCTATCGTGGGTGAATCCGGTTGCGGTAAATCAACGCTTGCCAAAGTGCTCCTGGGTCTTGAGACAGCCACTGATGGCGAAGTTATGTTAGGCAATGTGAACATCGCTGATGCGGATGTGACTGACAGAGACACGGATACTGTTGCATCGGTACAAATGGTTTTCCAGAATCCATTCGACACCTTGAATCCCAGTCACAGTGTTGGCTCGCAGATTATACGTACACTTGAAAAATTCAATATTGGCGCCTCACCGGCCGAGCGTGAAGAGCGCATGCTGAAATTGCTCGACTTGGTAAAACTACCCAGAGCCTTTGCGCAACGAATGCCACGCCAGCTCTCCGGCGGACAGAAACAACGGATTGGTGTAGCACGCGCTTTTGCTGGTCAGCCCAAGCTTGTGGTTGCCGACGAACCAGTCTCTGCGTTAGATGTATCGGTGCAGGCAGCTGTAACCGAACTGTTGATGGAAATACAGCGTGAAGCCAAAACCACGATGTTATTTATTAGCCATGATCTATCAGTGGTTCGTTACATAGCAGATCGTGTGGTGGTCATGTATTTAGGTCATATCGTGGAGCAGGGAGATACGGATGATATCTTTAAGCCTCCCTATCATCCTTACACAGAAGCATTGCTATCTGCGATCCCCATAGCCGATACCAGTGTAACTAAAAAACAGATAGTCCTGGAGGGTGATATTCCTTCAGCCCTGAATCCACCGTCTGGCTGTCCGTTTCAGACTCGTTGCAGACACAAGACAGACGTTGCGGATAGTTTGTGTGAGAAAGAACTGCCGCCAGTTAAGGATCTTGGCAATGGCCATATGCTCAAATGTCATCTAAGCGATGAAAAGCTCCGGGCTATGGAAGCTGTTATCAGCTTTGAGAAAAAGGTCTAACCGGACTATATATTCCCTTGCGCAGTGTTCTTCTGCGTATTTCCCGGATTGTCCCAGATTGGTTTGCGTCGAGCTTTGCACTAAATTAGTGCAGCTCAGCCGCTCGAATTTGTCTGAAAACCCGTTATGCAAATCTCATGTGGCTGAATCGGGGTCAAACTTTGCATATTTGTCCGTATAATAGGGACAAAATATTCACTAACAGGTCCTGTACGACCCCAAACAATAAACGCAATGACAAGAATACATCTGCGACTTGCACTAACAATGGCCGTGACCTGGATAATCCTGTCCGCATTGTTTAAACCGCAGTTATTGATTCTGGGAGTCTTGTCAGTCGCTCTCGTAACCTGGTTAGCTGATCGGGCAGGTGTCTTGCACCATCGTGGGCAACCGGTGTTTATCCGGGTATTTGAAGTACTCAAATACTGGGCTTGGTTGCTGTTGGAAATACTCAAATCCAACATTTCTGTTACGCGCATCCTGCTCGATCCATCCTTGCCAATCAAGCCAGTGCTGCGCACAGTAAGTGCCACGCCTGACACTGAACTGGGGCGTGTGGTTTATGCCAATTCAATAACCCTCACACCCGGTACAACCGCTATAAACTTTACTAAAAACGGCGATATACTGGTGCATGCTCTTCATGAGGATAGCCTCATCGAGCTGGAGCAGGATGTGATGGCCGCTCATGTGCGCAGAATCGAACGGGCGCAGGACTGGGTGACAGACGAGGATGCGACCGGATCGGGCCCGATTGCAGACAAAGATGGAATATAAAAATCTATACATGACGGAGTGCCCAAGCAATGTTTAGCGTTGTAATCATAGCGATACTGGTTACGATGGCCATGGCTCTGGCCAGAGCGCTGATGGGACCGACCATTTACGACCGGATACTCGGTGTGAATTCCTTTGGCACGAAGACAGTTCTACTGATAGCGGCCTATGGATTTCTAACAGGCCGACCTGACTTTCTCGATATAGCCCTTGTCTACGCCCTGATAAATTTCATTGGCACGGTCGCTATTTTGAAATTCTTCGAGTACCACGATCTGGGTACCAGTGCTTATCAGGAGGATGACTACTGATGACGCTGCTCATACATTTGATCAGCTGGATGTTTATCATCCCGGGATGTGTTTTTCTACTCGCTGGTGGATATGGACTGATCCGCATGCCGGACCTGTATACAAGACTCCACTGCGCAAGTATGACCGATACCGGTGCAACCATTCTGCTGGTGCTGGGTATGAGCATTCAAGCCGTTTTTATCTATGGCAGTTTTCCAGCATTTGGAAAACTAATGCTTATTCTTATCTTCGCATTGTTTACTACTCCCACCGCATCACATGCATTGGCTAAAACTGCTCTGATGGGTGGATTAATCCCCACCGATCACGACGGTAACGCGATGTTCGATTCCATTGAAGATGTTGAGCGACTGGCTGATCCTGTGGGAGCCCATGATGACTGAGCAATTATTGATCGTTGTTCTGTTGATGTTTCTGGTTGTGTGTACGATAGGGATAATCTATTTGCGTGATTTACTCGCCGCTGTCATTCTACTTGGAATATATAGTTTGACTGCTGCCGGTATTTTTGTCGTTATGGATGCAGTGGATGTTGCTTTTACTGAAGCGGCTGTTGGCGCAGGTATTTCTACTATCTTGTTACTTGCCTGTCTCTCACATACAAGTCATATTCAAAAACCACAAAGCCATAGTAATTACTGGGCAATTATCATGGTTAGTGTTACCGGTCTGTTGTTAATCTACGGGACCCTGGATATGCCTATGTACGGGGACATTATGTCTCCGGCACAAAGCCATCCTGATCTTGCACAACGTTTTATAAACGAAAGCGGTCATGAGGTTGGTATTCCCAATGTTGTTACATCTGTGCTTGCGAGCTACAGAGGCTATGACACCCTGGGTGAGGTGGTTGTGGTGTTTTGTGCCGGTATTGGCGTATTGACGATGCTTGGTCTTAAGCGACGTGAGCCTGATGCAGATCCATCCATACAGGAATTGCCAGATCCGGACAATGAAGGTGACTCAGGTGGTGCGATTGCACAACGCACCGGACATCCTGATCCTGGTAAGAGGAGTCGGCAAGGATGATGCGGCGTTACCGTCAGCAACGCCATCGTGTGTTGCAAATCGTCACTAAACTGTTAATGCCGTTCATGCTGTTGTTTGCATTGTATGTGCAGTTTCATGGTGATTTCGGCCCTGGTGGAGGCTTTCAGGCAGGCGTCATCTTCGCCGCAGCGTTTATTGTCCACGGATTGATTTTTGGTGTGCAGCGTACGCGAGAGGTGATATCTCCAAGTGCTTTGCGCGTTTTAATGGCAGCCGGCGTTTTATTGTATGCATTGACAGGGGTAGTCAGCATGATTCTAGGAGGAGCTTTCCTGGATTACGATATGCTCGCTGCGAATCCGTTAAGTGGGCAACATTGGGGAATATTTGCAGTTGAGCTAGGTGTTGGTATAACAGTTACATCCGTTATGATCAGCCTGTTTTACAGTTTTGCCAGTGCGCGACACTGATACAACAGCCTGCGCGATCAAAAACCATGAAATTCTTTGCTCTTTACAACTACTGGATTGTCATCATTTTGATGATGGCTGGCCTGTACATAATGATAGCCAGGCACAATCTGGTAAAAAAGATGATTGGTCTGAGCATTTTCCAAACATCTATCTTTTATCTTTATATCAGTATGGGAAAGGTTGCCGGAGGTACAGCTCCCATACTTTTGTCAGTGCCCGCTCATGATGATCATGCAGATGTGGTAAATGATGCGAGCGCTGTGGCGACGACAACTGCCGAAACAGCCGCTCAGGTTATCTATTCAAATCCACTACCACATGTACTTATTTTGACTGCCATCGTAGTCGGTGTAGCAACCACTGCTGTTGGACTTGCATTGATTGTACGGATAAATGAGGAATACGGCAGTATTGAAGAAGACGAACTGCGCGCTATAGAGCAGAAGGATACGGCGTGAGTCTAAGCGATCAACTACCGGCACTACAGATCGTCGTACCGTTAATAGGGGCGCCTATATGTGTGCTGCTAAGGCATGGGCGCGCCGCCTGGATAGTTACATTGTTGTGCAGCATCGTTTGTACACTTGTGGCTATGGCGCTTGTTGCAATAACGCGTGATGGTACGGTTATACGTTATGCACTAGGTGGGTGGGATGCACCGAGTGGCATTGAATATTATGTTGACATTGTTAATGCTTCTGTACTTTTGGTTGTATCGTTTATCAGCACGATAGTTTGCTTGTATGCATCACGTGCTGCTGAAAAAGAAGTTCAACAGGATAAACACTATCTCTTTTACACGGGTTGGCTGTTGTGCATCACAGGGTTGTTGGGTATCGCTATCACAGGTGATGCGTTCAATGCCTTCGTCTTCCTTGAGATTTCCTCACTTGCCACCTACCTGCTGATATCACTAGGGCCGGATAGAAATTCGCTTACGGCTGCCTTTCGTTATCTGATTATGGGCAGTATAGGTGCTTCCTTTATATTGATCGGAGTAGGCTTTCTATATGCTGCCACCGGTACACTCAACATGGCAGATTTGAGTGCACGGATTCCGGTCGCTGAAAGTTCAAGAACAGTGTTGATTGCATTCAGCTTTTTAACTGTTGGCCTTATGATTAAAGCGGCCATTTTTCCACTGCATGCCTGGTTAGCGAATGCCTACCATTATGCCCCCGTCACAGTTACTGCCTTGTTGTCCGGCACGGCCACTAAAGTGTCGCTGTATTTGTTGCTGCGGTTTTTCTTTAATGTGTTTGGCATACAGTTCAGTTTTGGTCAAATGCTGCTTAGTTACATCTTGTTGCCTGCTGCAATAGTCGGATTTTTACTGATGTCGATCGTGGCCATCTATCAGACAGATATCCGACGAATGCTCGCTTATTCGAGTGTTGCTCAAATTGGCTACATTGTTGCGGCCATCTGTCTGGTAACACCGCTGGGTATCAGTGCAGGTATTGTTCATATTTTTAATCATGCATTAATAAAAGCCTCTCTTTTCATGGTGACCGGTTGTCTGGTCTACAGATTGGGGCATGCACACATAGCTAGTCTCGGTGGCGTTGCCAGATCAATGCCTGTGACTTTTGCAGCTTTCGTAGTCAGTGGTTTAAGCCTGATAGGCATACCACTGACAGCTGGATTTATCAGTAAGTTCAATATGATTGCCGCGATGCTCGAACGTGGCTGGTGGATCGGGGCGGCGTTAATCCTGGTCAGTTCCTTAATGGCGACCCTCTATATCGGGCGCATTGTTGAAGTGATGGTGTTCAGAAAGCCCAGAACAGGTGATCAGGCGACCAATGTTATTCGAGAAGCGCCTTGGGAAATGCTCGTGCCTGTCTGGATATTGATAGCTATTAGTATTTGTTTTGGATTGTTTGGTAGTGAGACCCTGTCTATTGCCAGCGCCGGAGCCGAGCGTTTGTTACAAGGCTCTCTTGCGCCGCCGTTAGTTGATCTGCCAGCAACATCAGGTAGTGGCATTGTAAATAGCCTGAGTGAAAGCGGGGTGGCACAGTGAATCCACTCTGGACTTTACTGCCACCATTGGCAGTCATCCCGTTCATTTTGTTTTTCGGTGAAAAACGAAGAAATCTTCGCGAGTTAAGCATCATAGTCGCAGGATTATTTCTACTTTTCCTGAATAACAATATTTACAAAGGTTTGATGCGAGGTGATTCACAAGAAAGCGGATCCTTCGAAATAATGAGCGGTCTTGAGCTTAAGCTTTCTGCCGAACCACTGGGTAACCTCTTTGCATTGTTGGCAAGTTTTCTTTGGATTATTACCACCGTTTACAGCATTGGCTATATGCGTGGTCATAAAGAGATCAATCAGACGCGTTTTTATACCTGTTTTGCGATTGCACTCGCTGCGGTCATGGCAGCGGCTTACGCAGATAATTTACTGACTCTATTCGTCGCCTACGAAGTTCTTACCTTATCGACCTTTCCCCTGGTAACACATGCAGGGACAGAAAACGCCAGACGTGGCGGGCGCACTTATCTAAGTATTCTTATGGGTACATCGATCGGATTACTGATGCCGGCGATCATCTGGACATTTCTGCTAAGCGGTACAACAACCTTTACTCCAGGTGGTATTCTGGATCCACAGCTCGGCACATTGACCCTGGGTATTCTGGCAGGACTTTATGTTTTCGGTATTGCGAAAGCCGCAATTATGCCGTTTCACAGGTGGTTGCCAGCGGCAATGGTAGCGCCTACACCGGTCAGCGCACTGCTGCATGCCGTTGCTGTTGTAAAAACAGGTGTATTCGCACTTCTTAAAATTGCAACTTACACTTTTGGTGTAGACACGATGTCTGCCACAGGAGCAGGGGACTGGATACTCTGGATAGTCGCTTTTACGATTCTTGCGGCATCTTTGATAGCCTTTACCAAGGATAATCTAAAAGCCAGGCTGGCTTATTCAACCGTTAGTCAATTGTCCTATATCATTCTCGCGGCGTTGCTTGCCAGTTCAACGGCGATCACCGGCGGCGCACTGCATATCGTTATGCATGGCTTTGCAAAAATTACCCTGTTCTTTTGTGCTGGTGCTATTTTGGTCGCGACCCATAAGAGTAACATTAGCGAACTCGATGGACTGGGCCGTAAAATGCCGATAACCATGCTGGCCTTCACTATAGGTAGCCTCGGAATTATAGGATTACCTCCTGCTTCGGGTTTGTGGAGTAAGCTACTCATAGCAATGGGTACTTTAGACAATGGGCATATTTGGTTAATAGCGATACTTATGCTAAGTACGTTGTTGAATATTGGTTATCTGTTACAAATCCCTATCAAGGCATTTTTTAAACAACCGCCAATTGAGAGTCATTCGCATGATACTGATAGTCATCATGCATCTACGGATCAACCGTATAATCTTGCCAGCTCCAACTCGATGACCGCTGCCGGATGGCAAGAGGCTCCAGCGCCTTCACTATGGGCCATTGTTATGACGTCATCCGTAGTGATTTTGCTGTTTTTCTACCCCGCACCATTGCTGGATCTGCTCTCGTTAATTCAATGGCGATAGTAGGGATATGAATAGTCATGAGTGATACACATTCAACAAATCGACAGGCTGAAAATCGCCGTGACGATCATCATAGCGGGTTTGATCCACTAGCCAGGAAATTTAGCTGGATCGAAAACCCTTTTCTGGTTAGTCGCGTGGTTAAAGGATTAATTATATTTTGCACACTGCTTTTTGTAATCGATTTGTTCTACCATCGACATGCGTATTTTGATTTTGAACAGAGTAGAGGCTTCTACGCGATATCTGGATTTTTCGCATTCACTATTATTGTATTGCTCGCATCCAAACTAAGAGAATTGATCAAGCGACCTGAAGACTACTATGGTCAAGCCTCCACTCATGGTGAAAATTATCCGGACAGAGATCTTGAAATTATCTCTGGTATGGAAGATACGAAGCATGGCCAGTACGCTCGGGGTAAGTCGAACATAGCAAAAGGTGAGCAAAAGACACTGGGAGAAAAAGGCAGATGATGCTAATGCAGCCTGCCTTTCTTTTTTTGCTCAGCGCCTTCGCCTGCCTGCTGATTAGCAATGCGCGCCTGCGTGCACAGCTGCTATTGGTGGTTCCCTTACTGGCGCTAGTCTGGATTTTTTTCCTGTCTGAAGGTAATCACGCCAGCATACAGTTCTTCGGTCTGACGCTTGAATTTTTGCGTGTTGATGGTCTCAGTAAGATTTTCGCCATTATTTTTTCCATCGCTGCTTTTCTCGGTGGTTTGTATGCGTGGCATGTACGAGATTTAATGCAACAGAGTGCGACACTTGCCTATGCGGGTTCTGCAATTGGTGGTGTGTTCGCCGGTGATTTACTAACGCTGTTTCTGTATTGGGAATTAACAGCGGTCACGTCTGTATTTTTAATCTGGGCAAGACGTACAGAGGGTGCTTTTCACACCGGGATACGTTATTTGTTGATACAAGTACTCTCCGGGGTACTCTTACTGATGGGCTTGCTGCTGGTCTATCGTGATAGTGGTTCGATAGCCTTTACAGCGATGACCCTGGGTTCTCTGGGTACATGGTGCATATTTCTGGCATTCGGTATCAAATGCGCTTTCCCTTTATTGCACAACTGGTTACAGGATTCTTATCCCGCTGCCACTGTGACAGGCACTGTCATATTGTCGGCATTTACAACCAAAATGGCAGTCTATGCACTAGCACGGGGTTTCCCAGGCACGGAGATACTGATTTATATTGGTGCAGTTATGACCCTGTTTCCTATCTTTTTCGCAGAGATTGAAAATGATCTGCGCAAAGTTCTGGCTTACAGCCTGAATAATCAGTTGGGATTCATGGTCGTTGGTGTAGGTGTAGGAACACCACTGGCTCTTAATGGCACAGCGGCACATGCGTTTTGTCATATTCTGTATAAGTCATTGCTATTTATGAGTGTCGGCGCAGTGCTTTATCGAACGGGCACCAGTAAAGCATCGGAACTGGGTGGACTGTACCGAACAATGCCAAAGACAGCTATTTTTTGTCTGATAGGGGCTGCATCGATTTCAGCCGTACCATTATTCAGCGGATTCGTATCCAAATCTCTGATCTTGTCAGCAGCGGGTAAGGAAGGTTATTGGCTTGTCTGGGTTGCACTATTAGTGGCATCTGCAGGTGTGTTGAGTCACTCAGGAATAAAAATACCCTACACGGCGTTTTTTGCCAAAGACTGTGGCAAGCGGCCAGCAGAAGCACCTGATCATATGTTGTGGGCTATGGGAATGACATCAGCGCTGTGCATCGGTATTGGTATTGCGCCCGGAGCACTATATGCCTTACTGCCATTTGAAGTTTCTTACCAGCCCTATACGTTCGGACATATATTGACGCAGTTGCAGTTGTTAGGATTTGCACTACTGGCTTTTGTATTTTTAATGAAAACAGGTTTGCATCCTCATGAAATGCGGGCACTAAATGTTGATAGCGACTGGGTCTACCGCAAGGCTATGCCGAATGTGCTTATGAAATTTGGCAGGCTTTACACAAAAACAAGCCTGAAGTTCGCAACAGCCCTACAGCACGGCGCAACCGCAGTCACGGGTCAGCTTTCCAAATTCAGCGAGCCAGGCGGTATCCTTGCCAGAGGTTGGAGTATCAATAGTATGGTTTTTATTCTGATACTCGTCATGGGACTGGTACTTGTATTTAATTTCAGTAAAGTTTAATTCGACAGAGCCCAAGTTAGCAGAGTCTAATTCAGCAGAGTCTAATTCAGTTAAAAGAGGACAGCGATGTTTCATGTGCTTCGCTGTCTTGTCTTCAGTTCACTATCTCCTCATTAAACACTGATCCCAGTCCCGGCAGACGCTCGCATAAAACGCGTAGTACGTCTTCTTTACCGTCTCTGACAATATCTGCAAGATCAATACTGGCAGCCCTTTCAGCTGCAATTTGTGGCAAGCCTGAATTGCCGTCGTTGTACCCAAATGAAAAAGAGAAGGCACCTAGCGTACCCAGTAACACCCAGAACAGAAGTTTGAGGCTACTGCGGATGATTTTTAGCGCAGCGACGATAAATAAAAAAACGCCGATACCCATTAAAATTTCATTGGAATATTCGTAATTCAGGAAACGCAACCAGTAGTCTTGAATATCTGTGAGCATATGTATTGCCTCGGTTGTCCGGTCTGCGGGGATAGATCTCTGTCACACGCGGGTGCTGGTAGAAATCTGACAGTCCAGTGCAAAATTCAACAGGAACGTGAGTCCCAATGCTATGTATTAACTGGTAGCATAGCACTTACACCATTTTAAGCTGATGGTCCGAAAATGTTCGTAACAAAGGGTGTTATTCAATGAATGTAAAAGGCAAAAAAGCAGTCGTGTTTGGCGGCACTTCCGGTATTGGCTTGGCGGCTGTGTTGCAACTTGTGGAGGAGGGTGCCGAAGTAGTGGCGCTGAGCAGAAACCCGGAAAAAGCCGAAGCTTCCGGAAGCTTGCCCGCCGGGGTCACGTTAAAGCAATGCGACGCGTGTGATGAATCTGCAGTGCAGGCCGTCCTTGCAGAGTGCGCACCCTTTGACATTCTCATCAGTTCCGCGACGGGTGGAGAACGGGCAATAGGGCCGTTTCTCGATATGGACATGGGCGGCTACCAATCTTCCTTCGCCAAACTCTGGGGTTACGCCAATGTTGTGCGCCACGGTACTCAACATCTGGCTGATGACGGTGCAATTGTACTTGTCAGTGGTGCGCCGGCTCGACGCTGTAAGCCAGGACAGGTTGCCATATCATCTGTTGGTGGTGCCGTAGAGAATCTGGTTCGGGCAGTTGCGCCGGAAATAGCACCGAAAAGAATCAATGTTTTATCGCCAGGTCAGATTGACACACCAATGGTTGGACTCAAAGGTCAGGAGAGAACAGATTTTTATAAGAAAACAACCAAAGGTCACATCATGGAACGTCCAGGTAAGCCATCAGATTGTGCCCAGGGAATATTGTTCCTGGTAGAAAACGATTTTGTCACCGGTACAACAGTAGATGTTGATGGCGGATGGTTAAATGCGCCTTAACAGGTAACTGATTCAGGTTGCATAGACGCCTGGATAGATCAACTTGAGCTCCTTGTATTCTGATCATTCAGTACAAATTGACAATCACGATACAGGCTATATTGTCTGATCTCTCTCCAAACGATAACTGATGCGATGCAACAATCCGATGAAACGGTGCCCGTTTATATCGATTTTCTCAATCGATTTGATATCGAATCCCTACAGATAACCGATAGCGAGTTACTGTCAGCTGTCGAAAACGGGTTGGAATTACAGGGCAAGGCTCAAGTCTCCATTGAACCTCGTACACATATAGAACCCAACAATGATGTCGATGGGCACTTCAATGTATTGCGTGGCTGGATCGGTGGATCCATCAATCTGGCTGGTACCAAAGTGGTGGGAGATTTCGTCGATAATTATCAACACAATCGCCCATCAGAATACGGTGTACTGACTTTATTCGATCCTGAGAATGGCGCGCCGACAGCTATTCTTGATGCTGCTGGTATCACTGATATGCGTACGGGGGCTATCACAGCACTCGGTGCCAAGTATCTCGCCCCGCAAGCGCCTAAAGTACTTGCTCATATTGGTGCCCGAGGCACCGCATACTGGAATATTCGACTGTTGTCCAACCTGTTTGATTTCGATGAAATTCGTGTCCATTCAAGGCGTGAGTCAAGTCGAGAAGGTTTTGTGGATAGGCTCAACGACGATCCACTTATCGGACTATGTACTCACGATATGCACGGTAGAAGGCCTGTCATAAAAGCGACTGACAATTGGCAAGACTGCGTGGAAGGAGCAGATATTGTTGTGGAGGCTTCAAGATTGAGCGAACCTAAGCCACTGCTATCGTCACAATGGATTAGACCCGGTGCCTTGCTGATACCCTACGGCACTATGTCAGCGCTGGATGATGAACTACCCGGGATTGTTGATAAATTCGTTATGGACGACTGGGGTCAAGCCTACGGCAAATTCGGTGCGTTGAGGCGTTTTATCGATAACGGAGTTTTTAATGCTGAGAATTTACATGCTGAACTTGGGGAAATCGTAGCGGGGAACAAGCCTGGGCGGCAAAGCAATAGTGAAACCATACTTTTCTGGCATCGTGGGCTGTCGCTGTCCGATATTGCACTCGGACATGTGATGCTTGAGAAAGCACTCAGGATAGGGGTTGGGCAGCGTTTGCGTTTTTATTAACGCGTCCGTCGTTGGTCGTAGATCCAGAGAGTCAGACCGGTGACAGAATCTCCGGTCTGACGTTCTCCAATTATGTTTAACAGGCCGTAAATAAGCCGTCAAAATGAACGAAGTAATAAATTATTAGTTAGCGATAGACTTCAGAGCATCCATCAGCGGACCAATAGCAGGTTCCAAAATGCTTCCTACTCCATCCATACCCATCGCTTTTTCAGCTGCAGCTTCGATACTGCCGAGGTCGCGGCCCGCGACTCTAGTTATTGCAGCTTTCGGGATGGCCGGTGCGTCAGCAAGACTTGCCGAAACGCTCGATATTAAATCGGTAGCTTCAGTCAATTTAGGCAAGACAGCTGTAGCACTATCCGCATCTGTCGCTCTGGCCAGCGATGCTGATGTCAAACCAAGTGCTTTACCAAGGTTCTGACTGACTGTTTTTGTATCAAATGCAACTGCAGCCTCTTCAGTAGCGGCCTCTTCAGTAGCGGCCTCTTCAGTAGCGGCCTCTTCAGTAGCAGCGTCTTCAGTAGCGGCCTCTTCAGTAGCAGCCTCTTCAGTAGCGGCCTCTTCAGTAGCGGCCTCTTCAGTAGCAGCCTCGTCAGTCGCGGCTTCGTCAGTAGCAGCCTCGTCAGTCGCGGCTTCGTCAGTCGCGGCTTCGTCAGTCGCGGCTTCGTCAGTCGCGGCTTCGTCAGTCGCGGCTTCGTCAGTCGCGGCTTCGTCAGTCGCGGCTTCGTCAGTCG
>CAYPMR010000082.1:0-8343 GCA_964411665.1 uncultured Granulosicoccaceae bacterium
GCTCCTTTGGATATGGACTCAATGACAGCGCGCGCATCCAGCCCTGCCAGTTCAGCGAAATGCAATCCCTCGGCAAGCCCCTGAACCAATCCGGCGATACAAATCTGATTGACCATTTTAGTCAGTTGGCCGGCTCCAACTTCGCCCATCAGCTTGACCGATTTTGCGTAATTATCTATCTGCGAGCGTGCCGCCTCAAAGGTCTTGGCATCACCACCGCACATCACAGTCAAAGCACCATTTTCCGCTCCCGCCTGGCCGCCGGACACAGGCGCATCCAAAAAGCCACAGCCAGCGTCAGCGGCAACTGCCGAGAGTTCACGCGCCACATTAGCTGAGGCCGTTGTGTGGTCAACGAAAATACTGCCAGCGCTCATACCGGCCAATGCGCCATCATCCCCAAGGACCACGGAACGCAAATCATCATCATTTCCGACACAGGCCATCACCAGTGATGCTCCCTCAGCAGCTGCGCGTGGCGTCTGACAGGCTTTTCCACCATGGGTTGCGACCCATTGTTCAGCCTTGGCAGAGGTTCGGTTGTAAACCGCCACATCGTTACCCGCTTTTGCCAGATATCCAGCCATCGGATAGCCCATCACACCGAGTCCGATAAACGCAACTTTAGTCATTTGTATTCCATCTAGAGAGAATTTGAGTCAGGGTGACATAATCGCCGATCAAAACGGATGACTCAAGCGGGTTTGCAAATTCCTTAAACAATTTCCAAAAAAAAGGGCTGCCGAAGCAGCCCTTTTTAATTTTCGCGCCTTCTACCAGCATACGCTGTGAGAAGGACTTTTACATTCAATAGGGCTCGATAACCACCAAAAGTATTTCCTGGCAGTTACTTACTCTAATTATGCACGTCGACCGTGATCATCAACAATGACTGTTTCTTCGCGCGCACCAGCCACACACATACGATATGCCAGAGCACCGATCACAGCACCAACCATAGGCGCTGCCCAGAATACCCAAAGCTGACCAACAGCTGCTTCACCACCTTCACCACCGAAGATCATGGAAACCAATGCAGGACCAGTACTTCGTGCAGGGTTAACAGATGTGTTCGAAACAGGAATGGAAATCAAGTGAATAAGCGTCAGGCCAAGACCAATCGCAATAGGAGCAAAACCAGCTGGCGCACGACCATCAGTAGCTCCCATGATGATAAACAGGAACGCTGCTGTCATGACAACTTCCATGATGATGACAGCTATCATGCTGTATCCACCAGGAGAAGCATCGTCGAATCCGTTGGATGCCAAAGTACCAATTTCAGAGCCGTTACCCTGAACCAGGATTGACAGAAGAACTGCCGCTGCAACAGCACCAATTACCTGAGCAATCCAGTAGGGCACAAGTTCAGCCCAGGAGAATCGACCGCCAAATGCCAGCCCTAGTGAAACAGCTGGATTGAAATGACCGCCAGAGACGTGGCCTACGGCATAAGCCATAGTCATAACAGTCAAACCAAATGCAAATGAGACGCCCACGAGACCGATATTGATACCGATATCGTTCATAAATGTTGCAGCGAGCAGAGCACTACCACAACCACCAAGTACCAACCAAAAGGTGCCAAACAGTTCAGCTAGCAGTTTATTGTGTAATCGCATTGCGTATACCTCCTTTTCGTACATATATATGAAGGGCTTACACCCTTCAAAAAATGACCGGGTTACAGCCTTATAAAAAACAGCGACGCATTAAGCTAGCGTACACCGCACGAGTTGATGGGACTATTGTAGAGATATCAGGACAAATTGTAGCTACCGAATAGTGAGCAATTGTTTCCAGTGCAAAAAAAGTCCGGCCCGCTTACGATTATGGTTGATGAACCAGAATTTTACAGTTGAGATTGCAAACTACTTGCTGGAATCACTGACATTAAATTGACAAGCTTGGGGCCAGGAGGATAGCGCTCAATAAATTAACCGAGGTAGCTCGTTAGCAACACGATGCGCTCATCGCACTTGCATTCTGTGGAGGTAAAAGGCGGAATATTTAAAAGACGTTGGTTAGCGGCAGAATAATCATCTGAGTTACTGACACGCCAAGCAAAAACGGCTGATTGAACGATAATGTTCAATCAGCCGTTCTGTTCATTAAGCTAATGAGCTCATGAGCTAATGACCCAGTCGATCAAAGGTCATCAGATTCGAACTAAACGTAATCCTTGTACTTATCCAGATGACGTACCGGTGTCGACAAGGCATCGCGTCGGAAGGGATCACCAAGCTCGCGATTACACATCACCTCAACAACGCAGGTCTTACGATCATTCATTTGCATGTCTACTGCTTTTTTCAGTGCCGGGCCAACGTCTTCCAGCCTATCAACTGTAATGCCTTCAGCGCCCATGGACCGACCAATTTCAGCAAAGCTCGGACTTTCTAGCTCACCTGCGACAAATCGTCTTCCATAGAAATCGACCTGATTTTTCTTTTCAGCACCCCATTGACGGTTGTGGAAAACAACGCCTGTAACAGGGATATCGTGACGAACTGCAGTCATAATCTCGGTCATGCTCATGGCCCACGCACCATCTCCGGCATAAGCGATCGCAGGGCGATCTTGTGCCGCAGTTTTAGCACCGATCATAGTTGGCAACGAATAACCACAATTACCGAAACTCATTGGCGCAAAGAAGCTACGAGGTCGATCAAAACGTAAATAGCTATTAGCCACTGCGTTGATGTTTCCGATGTCAGTGGAGACCATTACGTCTGCAGGTAGCGCTTTTTCCAGTTCACGTAAGACCTGTCTCGGTGCCATCCAGTTGCCTTCTTCTTTCTCGGCCTCTGCAATCATATCCTGACTGAATTCATCAACCTCATGAACCCAGGCATCCAGTTCTTTCTCCCATGCCGCTTTTTCTTCTGAAATTTTAGCTGCTCGAGCATCACGGCTAGCATCACAGGCCAGGGTACGATCACTCAGACGCGCAAGCATTGCCTCGGCTGCTGATGCTGCATCACCGCAAATGCCTACTGAAATCTTTTTAACCAGACCGAGCATTTTATGATCTGCATCAATCTGAATGATCTTGGCATCCTTGGGCCAGTAATCCATACCGTGTTGCGGCAACGTACCGAAAGGTCCAAGGCGGGATCCCAGTGCTATAACAACATCAGCCTGGGCAATGAGTTTCATGGCCGCTTTGGAACCTTGATAACCCAAAGGTCCGCACCACTGTGGATGACTGGCGGGAAATGAGTCGTTATGCAGATAACTATTAACGACCGGGCAACCTAGCCGCTCAGCCAGTGCGATAGTCTCCTGCACAGCATCACCCTGCACCACGCCGCCGCCAGCCAGTAGCACTGGAAATTTTGCATTTGCCAGAAGATCGGTTGCTTCATTCAGAGATTTCTCGCCACCCGGCCCCCGATCAAGAACAGTCGGCTCCGGTATTTCAACGTCAATATCACCGTAAAAATAATCACGAGGAATATTCAACTGAGTGGGTCCGATTTCAGACATGGCGCGATCAAAACAGCGCCCGGTATATTCAGCCATACGATTAGGATTGTTGACATGGCCCTGGTATTTGACGAATTCCTGGAACATCGGTAACTGATTGGCTTCCTGGAAACCACCCAGACCCATGCCCATCGTACCGGTTTCAGGCGTGATCATGACAACAGGACTATGTGCCCAATAAGCCGCGGCAATTGCGGTGACACAGTTACTTATGCCGGGACCATTTTGACCTATGACTACACCATGACGTCCGCTCGCGCGGTAATAGCCATCCGCCATGTGAGCTGCACCCTGTTCATGTACAACAGGTATCAGACGAATACCGGCCGGGGCAAAAATGTCCATGGCATCCATAAATGCCGAGCCCATAATGCCGTAGATTTCGGTTACGCCCTGCGCGACCAACGTCTCGACAAAGGCTTCACTGGGGGTCATGCGTGGCATACTTATCTCCGTTTAAAACTAGAAAGAACAAAAAAGAACAAACTGATAAAAATCTTGTAGGTTTTGGCGTCATACCCACTTCATTACCTGACCACTTTGGTAACTATCAAGCGTGGTATCCAAACTGGCCGCCTACTCTAGAAAAGTATAAGCCCTGGCCCAAGTACCAACAGCGCCAGAGCCAATGTACCAGCCACAACACACTGTGCACCAAGATGCCAAAACCCGCACTGTGACACACAAATTCTTCATGAAAATGTATAACAGCTCGGAACCCATCTCAAAATTGCAACGTGTGTACACAGACATGTCGGATTTCATCTGTGAAGGACCAGGCGTCCCCCTTGTTTACACGCCAGTAAATGAGCAGCCTGTACGGCCCGCTTGAAGGGAATCCAACTCAGTATCTGCGTGCAGGATCAAGCGCATCGGCACACCATATGAGATGGATCTAATAACGATCAGGTATGTTTACGTAAAGTTGTAAAGACTCGTTCACCGTGATTGCGAACTTGCAGACGCCAGCTGACTGACTACATCCGAGAGCGCTCTAATCCCAGGCTCAATCTTCTCATCAGCGATTGATGAAAAACCCATCCTGAAAAAATTCCTGGGATTCGATTCGTCGGCAAAATAGTGATCGCCGGAATTAATCACAATGCCTTGCTGGCGAGCCATCAATTCCAGTTCCGCGGATTTCAGCCCTGCAGGCAAAGATACCCAGAAAGACGATCCACCAAATGTGGGCGCCTTGGACGACATCGACAGATGATCACTAAGTGCAGTATCCATAATTCGCCATCGATTTTTAAACACTCTTGCAAGCTTGAGCATAATTGAATCGTGGTGCCCCAAAGCAACGAAGTGCCCAACAGTTCGCTGCACATTCGAGGGCGGGTGCCGGTACATCAGTCGGCGCAATTGCCGAGCCCGGCGAATCAGCTCAGGCGATGCAACCATATAGCCAATTCGTAAACCCGGCGCCAGGGTTTTAGAAAGACTACCGACATAAATAACCCGACCGTTAGCATCAAGGCTTTTCAGAGCCGGTGTGGGTTCCCCGATAAAATTGAGCTCGCTCTCATAATCATCTTCAATCACCAGAAAATCATGTTCGACAGCAGCAGCAAGTAATTCCCGGCGCTTTTGCATGGGCAATGTCGTGGTAGTGGGGCATTGGTGACTTGGGGTGACGTAGAGCAAATCGCAATCATTGACCTTCTCGTTGATCTGTACACCAGCGTCTGTTACCGGAAAATATTCCTGGTTTTTTGTAAACAGCGAAAACATATTTCTTGCGTCTGCATAGCAGGGATCTTCCATACCAACTCTGCTTTGACCATCCAACAAGAGCTGAGCCAACAGAAAGAGAGCATTTTGCGCACCTGTGGTTACCAGTATTTGATCCGGGGTTGCCCAGACTCCACGGCGCGGCAGAATGCGATTAACTATTTGTTCAACCAACAGCTCGTCATCGTGATCAACACGATCAACCGACCACTCGTGAATAGCCGATACATGCAAGGACAGGCGACAACTCTCTCGCCAGTCGTTAATTGGAAAAAGCTCTGGATCGATCTGCCCGTAAATAAAAGGATATTTATAGTCATGCCAGTCAAGTGGACGCACGATATTGCGTTGATGATCCAGATCAACACCTGAATTCGATCCAACACGAATTTTTTCATACCAATCAGGCTCCCCTGGACCAGGCAAATATTGTGCATCCTGTAGGGACTCTGTCCCCTCTGTTCGCACACGCCCTGTGAGAATTTCGGGGTTTACGAAATATCCTCTGCGTTCCTCGGATATCAGGTAATTTTCATCAATTAAATGCTGGTACGCGAGCACAACGGTATTGCGCGCAATACCCAATTGTTTCGCCAATTCTCTTGAAGACGGGAGAGGCAAGTTCAGCGGGATGTGACCATCAAGAATGGCACTGACAAGATTTCCACGCAGTTGTGCCTGCAGGCTCTGGGTAGAGTCTGCAGAGAGCTTTAGCAACTGGTGCCACATCAAGCCATCACTTCGCACGATCGATCATTCCCGGAGGGTTGGCGGGTAAGAAAAACTGCTAGCCTTTACAGTATGATCCTACTGTAGCTGGCTATCTATTTTATTGCGAATTTCACGACCAAATCAGTCAAAAAACTTTCAAATTCCAGAAAAACCCAGTGCCATCAGTGCTGAAAGCATGGAGTGAGGGTCGTCGGGGGTATTTCGCTTGCAGGGCTAGTGCCTAAAAACCCAGCCAAAGAAGGTGTGGAGTTAAGAGCGCTTGGTACGACGATTAAACGATGAGAAAAGTCCTGAACGAGCTTTACTCTTATCTTTTGATAGTGACTCAGCCTCTTCTGATTCGACCTGTTTCGTGGAATCTAGCGAACTTTTGATTTCAGAGGAGCTCTCTTGCTCAGGACTATCAAGGATGTCGTCAGAATTTTGGGCCGATAAGGCAGCCTCCTGATAGGCCGAGACAGATGTATCGCGATCATTTTCCTGCATCGGCAAAAAGCCACTGAGATCGGCAGTCAAATCTGCGATATCTGAATCGACATCCTCAACATCGCTTTGCATATCGATGGATATTGATGGGCTGGAAATGTCCTGCCGAGAATTGCCGTGTAGTTGTTGTTGCGAAGAGTCAGACTGATTGATCTGCGCAGATTGACCGATGGAAGCCAAGTCTGATGACAGGACATCACTGTAACCAAGACTTTCGAATTTATCCAGCAGTTTACGATTTTCACTGGTTGTATTAAGTGCGACCAGCCTATGCGTATTTAATTCTTCGCGCATCTGCCGTATCTCGTCATCACGCTGCCGTATCTCGCCATCGCGCTGCTGAATTTGCTTTTCCTGAAGCGTCTGCTCACGCCTTACATCATCGAGTTCTTTTTGGGTTGCCGCCATAGTGGCATCGAACGCATCTATTTTATTTGCTTCCGATTGCAGCTGCTCTATTTTTTTATCACTGATGCTCAATTGTTGATTCAGATTCGCAATTTTTGCCTCATTCTCTTTACCATTTTTCTCGTGGTAAGCACGCATATATCGTTCATCCTTAAGCGCAACTATTCTGCGCGCGCACCAACCAATCACACTACCAAGAAAAGCCGCCCCAAAAAGAGCCAACATAATTTGAAGAAGATTACTCATGTTTTATTTTTGACCAAAGCTTAAGGTAACTCCAAGTGTGCTAGTGCTGTCCGATGCCCGTAGGGAATCACCACGCCCGATTACCTTATATTTGTTAGATTCCAGCCCCAAACCTGTCAGATAGTCTGTGATGCTATCAGCACGTTGATTACTAAGATTCAGGTTTTGTTCTGCACCATCCAGTTCAAACGCGTTAACACCAATTGTCACACGCAAACTTTCATACAAAAACATCGTGTCAAACATTTGATCAAGAATCAGCATTTGTTCGTCATTCAATTCAGAGCTGGCACTATCAAACTCAAAACCAGAAAATGCCACACGTAATTCCTCTACAACTGATTTAAGTTCCCCTTGATCATCTAACCCAGTCAAATCTGTTACATCAGATGCAGGAGCCTCATCACCTGCAGAACTACTTTCAAGGCTGTCTTGCGTTGTCGAATTTCCAGCCAACTGCCAATCAATCGCGGAGAGCTCGAGAGTCATGCCTTGATCGATCTGCTCTCCAATCAGCTGGGTTAACTGATCACGAAGTTCTTTTTCAAGCTCGAACGACGAAGTTTGAGTATCAGCGACATAACTGCCAGCAATTGCCAGCGTATCGTCGGTCGCCACTACATCGACAATAGGCATGCGATTTTTTAAAAAAACAAGAATTTGCGGTATTTGCGAAATTATTGGAAGTGAATAACCACGCTCAACAGTTTTCAATCTTTCCCAAGTGCCAGCCGTTAATTCAAGCTGACCGGGATCTACTCCACTCAGTGCGTTAGAAAGTGTTTCTCGCTGCACTCGGGCAATCTCACCGCTAACCGATACTTCCCCTGCTTCTACACGTATGCGCAAAGAAGGATCTACAGGTGCGACAATCTGTACGCCACTCTCAGCGGGGTCCCATTGAATAAGTTCCATTTTCCCCAACGCTTCAAAGACTCTGCTTCTTTCACCTTGCGAGCTCAGTATCCCCGACAGATTTAACCTCTCTTCGTTGACCTCAAATGTAATCTCCGAGAATTCTTGATCCAGATGCCCAATTGCTTCAGCCAGATCAAACAACCATGCAGAGCCTGGCTCAGCATCGTCGGATTCAATGAGATTGTTTTGTAGCGGTTTGATTGCAGCTGCTTCAAGTGCACGAATGAATACATCGGAGAACTTATTGCCGGCAAGCTGACCCTCAACTACCAGGTCTCCAGCCGATAAGTTTACTAGCACCTGTACAGGTTTTAATGAAGCGAGAGCATC
>CAYPMR010000082.1:8443-15613 GCA_964411665.1 uncultured Granulosicoccaceae bacterium
GCCTGTGCATCAGCGGCTGCCTGTGCATCAGCGGCTGCCTGTGCATCAGCGGCTGCCTGAGCATCAGCGGCTGCCTGAGCATCTGCGGCTGCCTGCGCATCTGCGGCTGCCTGTGCATCAGCGGCTGCCTGTGCATCTGCGGCTGCCTGTGCATCTGCGGCTTCACTAGCAGTTAAGTTGCTTGAATCGGACTTGTCGATTGATCCGCTATCAACTAGTTCCAACTTGTTTTCCCCTTGCACGCCAGATGCTGGCTGTTGAGGAAGCACAGGCAGGAGGACCCGTAAACTGAGCACGACTAGACCTGCCAGTGCTAAACAGGCGCCTAGCATCACAAACCAGGTTAAGGCGGTGCTTGTATCACTCGTTTTCAAATGTCTTTACAACCTGCCGTGTCATTGGGCGAGGAACACCTTACTGAATGTGACACAGGTTCGGTTAATGGATTTTGAGCTTTGCGCAGCTCCTTAACAAGGACATAGAGCACATATCTGAATATTATCAATCTGTTAAAGCTTCTTCTGAATCGTTCAACTATGTGCGCAAGCTCGCACACGCACCGTTTGAATCGATGATATCAAAACAATCTGTGAGCTGTTGCAGGTCGTCGCTGGAGAATATCTTTACTCTTGACAGAATCGCGAGATAACTGTTTGCCATGCCCTGCATGAACAAGGGGCAATGAAAACAGTACAAAAAGAATAAAAATAAGGAGCTGGCGAGATTCTATGAGCAAATCACTTTTAAAAAATTCATTAATTTTACTGTGTGCAACTTTCGCAGTGAGTTCCTGTGGCTGGGTTGATTCGACGGGCAACAACAACAGTTCAGGTGCCGCCCTGTTAGGCTCGCCAGCATCCAATACTGGCGCTTCCATTTCCAGCGACCCAGTCAATCTGTCACAAACACGCATCGTGCAGCTCCTCGAGCAGAATTCTGTACGCATTACACCTGGAAACGCAATTGGACAAAATGCAGAATTCAACTGGTCAACTAGCAACATTTCAGCAGAAACGAATACCACGTGCGAACGAGTCAGTGATTTCGATAGTAGCAGCGCTGCTAACTCATTACAAAATGCTTGTTCTGTAGATACAAATTGCGGCTTGAATTTTCAGTCCGTACTCGATGACAGAGGCAGAAGAGTTTTCAATATTTCTGTTCCACCCCTACAGGCGCCAGTTGCACTGGATTATCAGCTAAGAGCCACAGAAATAAATGGTCGTACTTTTACTGAAAATTATACGTTCTGCGCAATCCCGATTAATGAGCCGCCAGTTGCCCGCGATGACACTTTTACGATCGTACGTGGCCAAACTTTCGTCATCCGCGGCAACGATGTAATAACATTATTATCGAACGACAGCGATGATGTTGATACCAGTAATCAGCCACTGCGCGTCAACCCCACACCTGTTATCGCGCCCCGACTGGCAAGCAACTTCAGTCTTGCCTCAGATGGAGGCTTTATCTACACAGCGCCTCTATCAGCTGACGGCGCAACGAATAGGGATCGTTTCGTTTATGAAATCACCGATGGGCTGCATACGGTACAGGCAACAGTAACACTACGGATTATCGGGTCCAATCAGTCACCTATCAGGATTGGGGATATCCCTGATTTGCAGCTATCTATCGGCGAGACCCTCGATACAAACAACGCAGAATTGGATTTTTCGATGTTCTTCCGTGATGCAGACGGCTCGCCCTTGAGATTTATGGCCACGCAGGGTTCCTTGCCGAATAGTGGAAACTTGCGATTAGATGTTAACGGTAGACTCAGCGGACGTGTTGAAGCAGCTGATACTGGTAACTACACAGTAACAATTATCGCAACCGACGGTAACCTTAGCGCAACAGGCAGCTTCAGGTTATCGTTAGGCGCAACTGCCATAAACGCAGCAAGTAACTCCAACCCGGTTATAGAATCAGTATCTACAGTGTTAGTTAATGTCGGCAGCCCGATCAGCCAACAGATTATTGCATCTGATTCCGACGGAGACAGCTTGATCTACAGACTATCCGATAACAGTCCGAGTTTTCTCAGTATAGATTCAAGTAGTGGTTTTATCAGCGGATCAACCCAGACACCCGGAGTCTATCCAGTTACCGCTATTGCCTCAGACTCGTTCAGCAGCAGCAGTACGATGTTTCTGGTAAGAGTATTGCCAGTTAACAATCAAGCGCCTTTTGTCGATGACATAAGTAACATCGTCGTCAATAGAACATTTGACTATGATGTTTCAGTGTTTTTTGAAGATCCCGATGGAGATAGCATGACCTTCACTGCCGAAAATCTTCCAGCGGGTATTACTATCAGTAGTGACGGTGTTATCAGCGGCACGCCAGACGAAAATAACACCGGACGACACTTCATTGTGGTTACCGCAGACGATGGCAACCGCGGCATGGCATCTGACGGATTTCTATTGAATATCAGGTAGGCTGTTTTAGCAGCCTTTGTTGTGCCGGACAGCTCTACAAGATAGGTATTTAAAAGAATTCCACTAAGAAGATCGGTTAGCAGCTAATACGCAAAGCAACTCAAACATCAGATTGGCTCCTGCCATTGCAGTAAGGCCGCCTGTATCAAACGGCGGCGCTACTTCGACAAGATCTGCGCCCACTGTATTCAGACCTGCAAGACCGCGAATCAACAATTGGGCTTCGAGGGTTGATATACCTCCTATCTCCGGTGTGCCAGTGCCAGGTGCATATACTGGATCCAGGCAGTCGATATCAAAACTGATATAGCACGCATGATCCCTAATCAGTTCATGTACCTCGGCAAGTATTGCATCGAGTCCGCTACTGTAGAACTCTTCCATGTAAATGACTCGCATACCCGAATCATGGCTGAATTTCCACACAGTCGGATCATTCACTGATCCGCGGATACCGATTTGTATCACACGGGCAGGATCAAGCAATTCTTCCTCTACGGCGCGACGAAACGGCGCACCATGATGAAATTTCGATCCCATGTAATCATCGCCCGTATCACAGTGTGCATCGATATGCACCATGGCAAGCGGGCGTTCATCCGCCAGAGCGCGCAATATCGGCAGTGACACGGAATGATCGCCACCAATAGCCAAGGGCATCACACCGGCTCCGACTATACGTTGAAAATACTCTTCGATGCAGTTATGGCTTGCTTCCAGTTCAAAAGGCGATGGCACCCAGGCATCGCCAATGTCTGCAACACGACACAACTTATGTGGGCAAACACCTGTCGCCTGGTTATACAGCCTAACAAGACTCGACTGATTTCTAACCTCGCGAGGCCCATGACGTGCACCTGGCCTGTTGGTCACACCACCATCATAGGGAACTCCCACCAAACCAATATCGACTTTGCTTAAATCAGTTTCAAAAGGTGCTCTTAAAAAGGTGGCAAGCCCGGTGTAACGAGGGCGGGCGATAGGATCAATAAATTCTGGATAGTCGCTGTAATCAGGAAAGTCTGCATAATCTGCAGCAACGCGATTTTGATCCTTGTCGCCATCGGATCCTTTGTTCTTGCCAGTGCCTTTCTTACTCATATTTATCGATGCTCGAAGGCTCTTCTAAATTTAAGCCCATTCATATTTACCTTGTATTTACAAACTAAGAGCCAAGGCTTTGCGCGCGCGCCTCAGCCAGACAACGCAATATCTGCTCATGCAATTCAGGCGATGCCGAGGCGACAACGTTACCTCCGTCTTCTATCGGATCCCCCTGCCAATCGCTGACAACACCACCGGCGGCGGTCACTATTGGAATCAACGCCTGAATATCGTAAGACTGTAATCCCAACTCGACGACAGCATCAACCATCCCGGCAGCTAGCATCGCATAACCGTAACAGTCGGTGCCATAGCGAGTAAAAGCAACTGCTCCGGTCAGGTTCGCGAGAACTTTACTGTTTTCACCAGCAAATAGATCCGGGCTGGTAGTACACAAAAACGCTTTGCGTAGATCTGTCTTGGCGCTTACCGACAATTTTTGAGTACCTTTGTCATCGATCAGAAAAGCGCCGGCTGGTGAACCGATAAACCGCTCTCTCAAAATAGGTTGATCCATCAGCCCCATTACAGCCGAACTGCCGTCATGCAGCGCGATAAGCGTACCCCAGCTGGAAAGACCGCATACAAATCCACGTGTCCCGTCGATTGGATCCAGCACCCAGCACAGGCCACTGCTGCCCTGCCTGAATCCGGATTCTTCCCCCAACACACTATCGTCAGGTCGCGTACTGGCGAGCACATCGCGTATGGCCTGCTCGCCAGCGCGGTCAGCCAAGGTAACCGGGTCAAACAGATTTTCGAGGCCGCTAGAATCGGTCGCCAATTTGTTCTCAACCTGGCCGAGAGATCTAAAATGGGGCGTAATGGCCAGGCCGGCAGCATCAGCCATCTGATTCGCATGTTCTATAGCCTTATCAATGTCACCCTGGCTTAGCGGCACCGCCTGTCCGGTACACAAACAGATGTCTTTTTGCTTGCGATTCATTTCATTAACTATTTGTAATGTTATAGATCATGCACTTGCAAGAGCTTGCGATCAAGCCTGACAGGACCAAAAAGCCGTGTCCATTTACAACTATTGTACGAATTTTTGACGCTTTGCAAGACATCATATGTGAACCGAACAGGTAAAGATCCTTACTCAGCTGATTTATTAAATACCTGACGGAAAACCGGCGAGCGTTCACTCGATCCCACACTGAGATAACCAAAACAAGCTCAAAACCAGAACTGCGATTGACGCCAGCACAGTTGCGGCAATCGACTTCTATACTCCTCTCCTCGGCTGGCAGCTTGCTCTATAAATGCTCCCGAACGCAGGGGTAGCTGGTATACCCATAACAATAATAATTACGCTACAGCGATGTTGCGATAAAAGGGTAAACCCCGAATGTACTCTATTACCGACAAACTCAATCGAGCATGCCAGTCAGCCAGAACCCTGACTGCTTCTTTGCTGCTCGCGCTGTGCCTGGCGGTTCTGGCCACAGGGTGCAGTTCAACGCAATACAAGCGGATGGTTTACGATGCACTGCGCCAACAGGACTGTATTATTAATCAGCTGGATAGTTTTTGTAATCGAACATTTGCTCTCGATTTCTACGATTACAATTTGTTACGACGTGACTATATGAACGGCCTGGCTAATCACCCCTTGGAACCAGATCAACGCACAGGCAACAACCCCGACGACCTGCTGGCTTTACAGAATGTGGCCTTCAACCCCGAAAGTAATTAATGTTGCGAATGAGGCCAGTAAGCTCTGGCCCTAATTGAGTAACAGGGTGGCGTGATATCCTGTCTGCGATAAAGTCGAGTCGCACTTGCCCATCAAAGCAGCAAATCACTTATCACCGCCACTGGCCACCAGATCACCAAGCAATGGAAAAAAACCTCTCATTACCTTCAGTGATCGCACATCGCGGTGCATCAGCAGATGCGCCCGAGAATACACTTGCTGCCATTGCACTGGCCATCGAGCAGGGAGCACAGTGGATCGAGATCGATGTAAACATCAGTAGCGACCAAAAGTTATTTGTTCATCACGACGATACACTGTCTCGTTGTACCGATGGACAAGGGTATCTGGTAGGTACTACAGCTGAAGACTTGTCAGAGCTTGATGCAGGTAGTTGGTTTTCCGAGAAATTTGCAGATGAAAAAATCCCGACCCTCGAACAGCTGATAGAATTTTTACTCCCGCACGGTACTGGCGTGAATCTCGAGATGAAAGCCACTGCCGGTGCTGACATCAACCTGGCACGGGCCGTTAGTGAGTTTATCGATCATTCCTGGCCGCAAGAACTCCCTTTGCTAACATCCAGTTTCAGCGTACTTGCACTCAAAGAGTTCCGCCATCAACTACCCGAGCATGAACTCGGTTTGCTGGTCTGCGATGTACCCGAGGACTGGCTGGACTGGATGCATGAGTTTCAGTGCGACACCTTGCATTGTGCTGCAGATTTCATCACACCCGAGCTGTGCGAGGATGCTAGCGATGCCGGTATTCCATTGCTCTGCTACACGGTTAATGACCCGGAAGAGGCACGTCGACTACTCGACATGGGAGTAACCAGCGTATTTACTGATCGTACGCAAATACTGCTGAACAGCCTCGTCTGACACATGACGCGATAAATATTGCCGGGATGGCATCTTGAAGGGTCTAACCGAAAATTCCAGCGGTTGCGCTCCTCGCGTGACCTGCCTGACAATGCTTCGCCATTGCGAATTCCAGCAACAACTGTGGTCAAAATCTTCGAAGATAACGCCGTAGCTATTCGGTTGAGACGTGATCCATTGTCGCGCCAGAGTCGGTGGAATATTGCGGTCCAGCCCCCCCATTAAGTGAACCTGCGTCACGCGTCTGTCCAGAGGCGCTCGTTTACTCGGATTCAGGGATGTGAAAAGAGGTGAGTAGCCGTGCAAAGACGTCCAGGCATCTGTGTCCAGATTTCCAGCCAGAGTTACAACTGATCGTGTCTCACTCAGTTGTTCAGCCATCAACATCGCAAGCGCACCACCACCACTATGGCCGAAAAGATTTAAACTGGTAGCACCTTGTTTCAACATTTCACCACGCAACACTTCCACCATACTGCTGACAACCGCGGTAGAGTAGCGACCAGCTGTCCATAATACCGAGGAGCAACCTTCAGATCGTGCAAATCCGTTGTAACAAGGCCTGCCTATGTAAACTGCAGCGTTTTCATCTCGTTCCATAAGATGCAACATCATGGGCGAGCGAGGTGTGGGGTCCGAGACAACGAAGTAGCGGAATACCCAGGGCAAGCCATCACCTTCGAGATAGACGTTAAGTACGCCGTTCAGTGCATTTTTCTGGTTGCTGAATACTCTGTGCTTGAAGCGGGTTGATTCGACAACCGATTCCTTATGACCACTTTTTGCTGCTACAGATTGCAGATTTTTAGTCGGCAAACCTGCACAGGCACCCAGCAATAGAAGCAGGCAAGACAGCGACCCATACCGCAAATACCGGGACGATCGCGCGAACCAGAATACACGCGTGAACAAACGGCTGTTAGCAAGATCAGCGTATTTATATGTTGCAGCTCTCAACCGCTGTTTTTCCAAAAGCATGGTGGGGGTTAGGTACACTTATCATTCCAAGTGTGGCACGTTACATGAATTTAATGACAGT
>CAYPMR010000083.1:0-15386 GCA_964411665.1 uncultured Granulosicoccaceae bacterium
CAGTAATATAATTGCAACTATAAACATGAACCTCTCCTAGTAAGTTACCGCTCTTGACGGTAGCTATGTTTTTCGTCGTTGTATTCAAGCATATCCAGCTCTCTTGCTAGATGTCACAACCTATAAAGTCTGTTTTTGAGCAAGGACTAAATGGTCTTCCACATCACTATAACTGAAATGTAAGTGCAGGTGCGCGCAGTGCAGTTATCGGCAAGTAAAGGTATAAATGATTTACAAATTACCACTGTCTATTCTATTCAAAGTAATGCGCACAATAACCTCACAACCTATGATCTGGTTGTGCCAGCGATAAAGTGACAGACTTGTTACAATTTTGTTAACAATCGGGGGTATTTGTTTGCCTACGATGATCGCTTTTACCCAAGGGGAACAGGATGGCCTGAACGCATATGGGCGCGTACTGACTCTACAATTCCTGCAGAATCCAGTCCTGCGGATGCCAGCAATTCTTTCTGATCGCCGTGTGAGATAAATTCGTCGGGTAAGCCGAGTTGCATCAGCGGAATCTGCAGCCCAAATTTGTGCAGGCATTCTCCCACGGCGCTTCCAGCGCCTCCGCTAATGGCATTGTCCTCGACTGTGACAAGTAGTTCGTGGCTTGCAACCAGCTGACGAATCAGACTTAAGTCAATGGGCTTTACAAAACGCATATTGACGAGTGTTGCATCCAGCTGATCGGCAGCTCCCCTGGCCGCACTTAACAATGGACCAAAAGCCAGAAATGCAACCTTTTTTCCACGTCGTTCCAGCAACGCTTTACCTAGCGGCAAAGTAGTTAAGTCGCTGGATAGATCGTTAATCTCCTGATCAATGCCTGCACTTCCGCGAGGATATCGAACCAGGGCAGGCCCATCATGCTCAAGACCTGTTTGTAGCAGTGCCCGGCACTCTTTAGCGTCGGATGGCGTCATGACAATCATATTGGGTATGCAGCGCGTATAACTCAAATCAAAACTTCCATGGTGTGTTGCACCATCGGCACCGACCAGCCCACCTCTATCGACTGCAAACAATACATCCAGGTTCTGTAACGCAATATCATGGATCAACTGATCGTAACCACGTTGCAGAAATGTGGAATAAATTGCGACAACCGGTTTAAAGTCCTCACATGCCAGACCGCCAGCCATTGTGATTGCGTGCTGTTCAGCAATGCCCACATCAAAGTATCTCTCAGGGAATCGTGATTGAAATTCGACCAAGCCTGAACCCTCTCTCATCGCAGGGGTAAGAGCGACAACACGATCATCAACACTCGCACTATCACATATCCATTGTGAGAAAATATCCGTGTACTTTTTACTTACCGGTGTTTTCCCGATTGTACTTGGTGCTACACCTGTTGCCGGGTTAAACGGTGGAACTGCATGATATTTTAACGAGTCTGCTTCAGCCGGCGCATAACCTTTACCTTTTAAGGTCTTTACGTGTAGAACACGAACACCATCTTTTTCCGATTCCTGGTGAAGAATTTCAAGCAGTGCTGGTAAATCGTGACCATCTACCGGGCCCTTGTAGGCGCATCCCAGAGCGTTGAAAAAACCAGGCAAATTCTCGCTCCCATTCGCCGAATCGGCATTAAGAGATCCTACATTCGGCGAAATTGACATATTGTTGTCGTTGTAAATGATCAGTAGGTTGGCGTCGATCTGTCCAGCATGATTCAGTGCTTCGTAGGCCATGCCTTCTGTAATCGCACCATCACCTACAACTGCAACCACTTTCTGTCCAGTTTTGCGATGGTTCGCAGCGATGGCCATGCCAAGTCCTGCACTAATCGATGTCCCGGCATGGCCAACACCGAAAGCATCGTAATGTGATTCTGATCGAGCCGGGAAACCGGAGATTCCACCGACGGTGCGAATAGACTCCATACGATGACGACGGCCTGTCAGGATTTTGTGAGGGTAAGATTGGTGGCCGATATCCCAAACAATACGATCCACAGGTGTGTTAAATACATAATGCAAAGCAACTGTCAGCTCAATCACACCTAGACTGGCGCCAAAATGACCACCTGTGATGCTGATTGTTTCAATCAGCTCGATGCGTAACTGCCTGGCAAGTTCCGGCAGGTCACTAATGTCCAGTTCACGCAAATCCTTAGGATGATTAATGGATTTAACAAGAGACAGTGCATCACCGGTTCGGGCGTAGCTTGTAGAGTCAGGTTCACTGACAATGTCCGAATTTGGATCTACTTCTTTGCTGGGCACAGGCAATTCTTCTGTCAGTTTGCTTTTGCTCATCGACTTGGGTTGTGTGGTGTATTGTTCCCCGGACTCTTCATTCTGGTTATAGTCCGGGCGTTGCCCACTAGTCATTTATTAAACCTTGTCTGCTTAACTTGTAAGAGGATTTTGACGTTGGTGATTTATTCCGCAAAAGCTGAGCGGGTGGAAATTGTGACTGAGAATTATTGCTTCTCGCCGGTAACTTAAGCAATACACCGTATCACAATATCAAGCGCGAAGTATCATAATAATACTAACAATCTTTGACTGTTGGATATTCTCTTGTTTGAAGCTCAACAGAACCAAAGACGCATTAATTAGACTAAGGTCATATATGGATGATGCTGTTAGATAAAAAGGTATCAAGGTTACTGCTGCTACTGGTCGATATACTCTCCGGGACGTAGTAAGCCATTTTGTTAGCACGCATAGTGCACATGACTAAAAAAATGATGCATTTGTCGGTTGTTCAGCCCGGATTCAGTACCTTGGTGCACAATACAGACTGATTGTATAAGAACACTCAACTGTTTTATTGAACCGACATCACTATTTGTTCGTAGGAGTTTTCTAACAGATTCTACTAACAAGTTCGGCTAACAGGTTCTGTCAGAACAGATCCAGAAGGTAAATGGAATTGGTAAATGGAATTCTGAATACATAAAATAAGGGTAAAATTGAAACGCGTCGCCGCTTAAGCAAACAAAGCAAACAGCAGATGTTACAGCTAACAGAATGTAGTGTGAATTCGGTGAGCTAAACAATCATCGTTTAAAAGATTTTAAATCGATGTGTTGAAAAAGTGCTGCCTTTAGGGTATTTCAATGCCCAATATTGATACTTAAAATAGAATTACTGTCTGAATTTTTTAGAAACGAGGTTGTTATGAAAGATATGAATCGTAGAAAATTTAATAAATTGCTAGGTGCCAGTGTAGTTGGCGTGCCTCTGTCTGGTCTGATAGCGCAGTTACCATCACATGCTGATGACTTGCCAATGGTTGATCCCGAGGCTGCAAATGCCGTAGCACTTCAATATACGAATGCGTCTGAGAAGGATGGCATGGAGTGCGGCAGTTGCTCTTTATTTCAGGGTGGTGATGCGGAGAAAGGGCCTTGCCCATTATTCCCGGGTGTAAATGTATCAGCTCGTGGCTGGTGTAGCGCTTACGTACCCAAAGGTTAGTTATACCTGAGTTTGCTGGTCACCTACTGAGTAGTCGATAAAAGCAAACTGAAAAGGATGTAAACAAAGCCGGCGGATGCCGGCTTTGTTCGTTTAAGTGGGCTGATATTCCCCAGCCACAATTACTGCTATCCTGCTTTCTTAACCAGTCAGATAAATTTATTTTTGAACACACCGTTAGCACTAACATCCGGGCCTGTTCCGGCTCATTTGATTCGTCTGGCCATTCCAGCATCTCTAGGGATGCTCTTCAACACCCTTTATAACCTGACCGATCTTTGGTTTGCCGGTTTGCTTTCAGATGATGCGCTTGCGGCTGTATCAATTGCAGGAAGTGTGTTCTTCCTGATACTGGCTATCGGGTTTGGTATGCAAACCGGCGTATCAGCGGTTGTCTCCCCGGAATTAGGGCGCAAGCAAAGTGTGCGTGCAGCAAAAGTTGTTGATAATGCGTTGGGACTGGGGTTGCTGCTTAGTGTGCTGTTTGCGTTAATCGGCTTGTGGAGTTCACCGGGACTGGTTCGAATTCTGGGTGCTCAAGGCAAAATAGAGGCGCTGTCCCTTGAGTATTTACTGGTCACATTCATCGGAACACCGGCATTCGTTGCGTCTTTTGTGCTTGCGGGTGCGCTGATAGGTTTTGGAGATACGCGTTCCAACCGCAATGCATTGGCAGTAGGGTTTTGTGCCAATTTTCTGATTAATCCTTTGCTGACCTTTGTACTTGACATGGGCGTCTCTGGTTTAGCTTGGTCTACTGTGCTGATTAAACTGCTATCGACTATCTATCTGGCCTATGCGTTGAAACGACACACCCATCGAATGATTCGTCCCAAATTGGATGTTGGTATCTGGTTAGAATTATTGCGACAAATAATTCCGGCTGGTGTCAATATGCTGAGTATTATTCTTGGGGGATTTATAACGGTTAGCTTTATTGGCAGATTTGGCAGTGAATTTGTTGCCGGTTACGCAGTGGGTCTGCGTCTTGAACAAGTATTGTTACTACCGGCGCTTGGTCTTAATAGTGCAGTGCTGGCGATTGCAGGGCAAAATTTCGGCGCCGGCAAATCTGAGCGTGTTATTGAAACGTACTATGCGTCTTTGAAAATCGGCGCAGTGATGACATGTTTCTCGGTGCCAATAATGCTATTTTTATCACCCTTAATGATGAGTTTATTCTCTGGGAATGAATCGATAATAACAACTGGTAGCACCTATCTAAGAGTTGATGCTGTCGGTTTTTTCGCTTACGTCGTTCTCTTTCTCTCCACTGCCTGCCTACAAGCTATACAAAAGCCCGGATTCCCAATGGTATTGGGTCTTTTTCGGCACCTTTTATTGCCAGCCGTGGTGAATTTTATTTTTATAGTGCAGTTGAATCTACCTTTGATATCGGTATTCGTTTCTCTGATCATAATTGTGTTGATCAGTGCGATACTGTCACATAAATACACCCAACGGACAGTGATTAGGGTTGTAACCAACCCGTCCCCATAAGCGATGGATTAATCCAGGTTGTATCGAGCTCTATACCATTTCCAATAGGATGAGCCCAAGACCATTTGTTATCCCTGTCATCACCGTTATCATCATCGTTAACGTGCAAATCGATTCCAAAAGATCTGCCTGTTTGTATTTCCAATGCATCAAGACTTATTCGAATTTCATAGATATCGGTTGATCCACGCTCGGGAGCAGTCGAGATTGGGCCTGCCAATAACCCAATTTCAAAAACGAAATCGTCCGGATTGTCTGGCAACGCTACCGAATTAGGGCCGACGCCGGTACGGTGTCCAGAATTACTGCTCGAATTGGCAATAGGCATCGCCGCTAAATCAGAATCACCGATCAGATTAACGTGATAATTAACATCGTTAATCCCGTCATACATAGCTAATCGACTATTGTCACCGTCCAGATAAATTTCAAGATCGTCGTCCTTCCAACGCTTGTCGTTATCATCGGAATCAAATTCGTGTAAACCGGCATCGTCAGATACAACTAAAATATACAAGTATTCGCCATCGTGTCCGACTGCCCATCGATGAGATGGCTCTGAAGAGGTAGAGTTTGTTACACGCTCTGCCAACACTCTTGAAATGGTGAGTGCTTGTCCAAACCTGTCCATTGTGGTTGCGTTTTGCCATTCTTCGCCAAGAGACTGCAAAAAGTTTTCATTACTGTCGTTGGCAGGAAGTACAGGATCGTTGGTGCGATTCAACAGGCCATCAATAACGGGCGAAGTCCCGTCGGGAAAACGGCTGATGACAACATCTACATTAGGCGGCAAGTTGACCAGTAGGGCATCGTTGGCATCGAAGGGGTTACTACCTTCAAATCTTTCTGTCAGATTGAGTACACCGTCTCCGTCTACATCGCCGCTAAGGGTGTAACTGGATTCAAGCAGATTTACTGTAGTTGCACCACGTGAGACTTGTACGACTCGACTCGTTGAGACCAAAGGGAGTATTTGACCGAGGTATCGTTCCTGCCATTCTATCGTTATTGTGAAGCGTCCACGTGCGGAAACAGGTATTGTTCCTGAAGCGGTATTCGCTTCATCACAGCAGGCTAGCTGAAAGCGCTCTGCATTATTAACAATGGCAAACGCCTGGATTCGTCCCAGAACAGCACCTGCAGGTGATGTTAATTGTGTCGGTATGTTTGAACGGATTGTTATCGCCGGATCGAGGTTGGCTGATAAATCGGTCGCTAGCATTACGGAAGTATCATTTTCTTCGCCACCGGGAGTAGTGCTGGCATCTAGAGGTTCAGCAACTGTCACCAATGCAGGGTCGACAGGATCAGCTGGTATCGTCGCGGTTATTGCAGGGGATGTTGGCGCCGTTGTCAGTATATTTGTTAGTACAGTTGTTGGCGCTGCTGTTGGTGCCGATGTTGGTGCCGTTGATGTTGGTGCTATGTCAGTTGCAGTAGGTAATTCGTTAGTAGACGTAGTAACAGCAGAATTCTCTGAAACAGTGACAGGGTCATTTGCACACGCAGAAATTGCCAGAGAACATGCCAAGCCAAGCACTGCAATCCGGGTGGGCATAACAGCAGCTAAATGGGACCGATTGCATGCGAGCATGGATTGTAAAGTGGATGCTTTTAATTGTGTGATTTACATAATACTGACCGCGATCGTGGAATAAAAGTGAAGAACTATTAACTTTCAATGGTTGAGACTATGTTGAGCCTTGCTGGCTATTTATTCTTATTTCATTGCGTAACTGTCTAATTTCTAACAGTAAAGCGTCGTAGCGTATGTCATTATTGACATTATCCGGATTGCTGCCGTCCTGGCTTGCCTTTGTGTCATCTACTTCGTCCTGAGCGCTTTCGTCTGACATGGCTGCAACGATAATCCCGATAAACAGATTCAACACCGTAAAGGTCGTGCATAAAATAAAAGGTAGAAAAAATGCCCATGCAAACGGGTAAATTTCCATTACTGGCCTGACAATACCCATTGACCAGCTTTCAAGAGTCATTATTTGGAACAAGGTATACGCAGACGCACCAAGATCACCGAACCAGGCAGGAAAATCACTGCCAAACAACTTGGTTGCCATAACCGCAAATACATAGAACACAAGCGATAGTAATGCTGTGATTGAACCCATGCCAGGCAGTGCAGCTACCAAACCACCAACCACTCGCTTCAATGAAGGTACAACACTTATCAGTCTAAGCACCCTGAGTATCCGTAAGGCTCTTAAAACGGATAAACCTCCACTGGTAGGTATCCATGCGATAGCGACAACAAGGAAATCGAAAATTCTCCAAGGATCGTTGAAAAACCTTGTTCGATATACAACGAAACGAGCAAGAATTTCAGCAGTGAAAACAAGTAGTAGTAGAAAGTCAATCATCTGCAGTAACCACCCGTAAGACATATTCACGGATGGGATTGTTTCCAGACCGAGTACTGCTGCATTAATGACGATCAGAACCGTTATCATCCAGTCAAATTTTCTGGACTCGACAATATTTTTTAACCACATAGTAGGCGAAAGTTGGTAAAAATAAATAGAAATTGAACAACTAGCTCAGCATATATCTGAATAAATGCGGAATCAGTCAGAAGGCTTGGCAGCTGCAGTTGTAGCCCAATCACCCAGATCACCAAGAAATGCATTGCACTGCTCTAACTGATCGATACTGATGAATTCATCGGGTAAATGTGCCTGCTCGATGCTTCCTGGACCGAAAATAACACCTGAAATACCTGCGCGTTGAAATAGTCCAGCTTCAGTTCCGTAGGATACTCTGCCGGATTCATTTAATTGACTGAGATGCCTGACTAATTGTTCTGCCGCTGAGTTGTCATCCGGAATCAATGGCGGTACATCACTTCTGAGTGTTGTAGTAATTGATGTTGCTGAAGATATAGCTTTTAAGTCGGGCAGGACCTCGTCATCGATAAAGCGCCTGACATCATCTTCAATTGCATCGACATCTTCGTTGGGTAAACCGCGAAAACCCCAGTTCAGTGTACAGCGTGCCGGAATGATGTTTGCCGCTGTGCCACCTTTGATAAGACCAAGGTCCAATGTTGTATAGGGGGGTGAAAACCCGTTATCGGGATCAGCTTCTTTTTTCAGACGCTCTTGCAGAGCGACTAGCTTGTTTATAATCCTGTTGGCAGCCAGGATGGCGTTGGCGCCTAACTGTGGCAGACTGGAGTGTCCATCAACACCGTTTATTTCTGTGACGAAGCTGCGTCCACCTTTATTACCTCCAATTATTTTCATGCTGGTAGGCTCACCAACAATAACGGCTCTTGGTAAAGGCAGATTTTCTACAACATCTTTAATCAGTTTACCCACGCCAATGCATCCAACTTCTTCGTCGTATGAAAATGCAAAATGCATAGGTGTTTTTAAATCTGATTTACAAAAATATTCGGTGTGCGCCAAGACACAAGCGATAAAACCCTTCATGTCTGCCGTGCCCCGACCAAATAATTTGTCATCACGTTGATCCATTTGAAATGGATCGCTTTGCCAATGTTGATCGCTTACAGGTACAACATCAGTGTGTCCGGAAAGTACAATGCCACCAGCGATGTCAGGGCCGATGGTCGCCCATAAATTGGCTTTCTTACCACTTCTGTCTTTGGTCAATCTGGTGCTTACTCCGTGCTCCTGGAGATAGCTAGTAAGGAAATCGATTAGTGCCAGATTTGATTTGTGCGATGTTGTATCAAACGCAATTAAATCCTGAAGGATGCGGATGCTTTGGTCGGTTGTGGGTTTTGCGCTCATCGGGCTCGGATCCTGAAAAATATCAGATAAAACAAAAAAATTGGCGTTCGCCTCGCAAGTTCGCTTCGCAAGTTCGCTTCGCAGTATAGCCTTGGCTACAATTTCGGTTGCAAGCTGTGTCGTAAAGCTAGTTGCTTGTTGATTTGGAGTTTGTGTTCGTTGCAGAATTTACGGGACTTCTCATCACAAGTGCAACTCCCGTTATGCAGAGTAATATTCCCGCGATCAGTACCAATGACAGCCCCTCTGCAAACAAAATCCACGCTTCCAGTGCGACCACTGGCGGGACCAGATAAAATAGTGTAGCTACACGGCCAGCCTCTCCCTGGCCTATCAACCACATCAACATAAATACGGCTCCAAGGGACAACACGAGTACCAGCCATGCCAAAGACAATATAAATGTCGGTTGCCAGTCAAATTGCAAGGTCTCTGTAGCTAAAGCCAAGGGTAAAAGCACAATCACGCTGGCGCTATACTGAACGGCTACAGCTGGCAACATTTTAATTTTGGCGCAATAGCGTTTTTGATAAAGAGAGCCAATAGTAATGCCCAACAGTGAGGCAACACAAAGCAATAGCCCTGTGACGCTGACAGATCCATCCAGATTGCCGCGTTCGGAGATAACAAGAGAAATACCCAGCAGACCGAGTAAAATACCGCCAACTTTCATTACGGTTATTTTTTCCCTGAGCCAGAAGGTTGCCAGGATAACGGTCAGCAGTGGCTGCAGGCCGACAATCAGGGCACTTAAACCAGCACTAATACCAATGCTGATAGCGCTGAATACACCACCCAGATAAACAGCCTGTATCAATATGCCGACAACGGCAGCATGTCCGCATTCAGCCAGGGTTATGGAGCCCCTGCGCAAGCGAGGGATACAGAAAATCAGTACCATTAAAACAACAGCTGCCAGTGCAAATCGGATCGTCAGAAAACCCAAAGGCTCTGCATATGGCAATCCCATTTTCGATACAATAAATCCGGTGCTCCATAGGAACACGAAGATAACTGGTATCGCGTGTTTGAAAAAATTTTGAGACACAGGGAAAACAGGAAGATCCGGTAGGTGAAACAACGTCAGAGCTTGATTGTACAAGTATCTGACTGGCTAACGACACCTACCTATAGCGGACTATCAGGGGCAGTGCGCTTTGAACGTTGCAGATTCAGGTGGAATTGCCTGATCACTTAGTGTGTTTATCGAATCAGCAGGGCAGCTAGTAATATTCGGTTTTTGACTGTTTGAACCTTTTGGAGAATGTATGAAACGTGTGGCTTTGGTGACAGGTGGTGGTGCCGGCATAGGGCAGGTGTGCAGCCGTGCGCTTTTAGAGGCTGGTTTTTCGGTAGCAATATGTGGGCGTCATCAGGAAAAGCTTGACAAGACTATTGCAGAATCTGGCGATCCTGACTCTATGCTGGGTATTGCCTGTGACGTGTCGAGTGAGCAGGAAGTAGACAATTTGTTCAAAGGCATCATGGATAAATTCGGCACAATAGATGTGGTTTTCAATAATGCCGGTAATAACGTTCCTCCAATGACGATTGATGAATTGACAGTTGAGCAATGGCGAACGGTTATCGACGTTAATCTGCATGGTGCATTTCTGATCGCGAGAGCGGCCTTCAGAGAGATGCGCAGGCAATCTCCGCAGGGTGGCAGAATAATCAATAACGGCTCTATCTCGGCACATGCGCCACGCCCCGGTTCTGTGCCCTATACCACTAGCAAGCACGCTATCACTGGACTCACGCGTACGATTTCGCTCGACGGCAGGCCGTACAACATCGCTTGCGGTCAAATTGATATAGGTAATGCGGCATCTGCCATGACTGAAAAGATGAACGCCGGCGTTCCACAAGCGGATGGTTCCATAAAGGCCGAGCCAACAGTAGATCCACAGCATATTGCTGATGCCGTCGTACAGATGTCATCTCTTCCGCTGGACGTGAATGTTCAATTCATGACTATTATGGCGACGGCCATGCCCTATATTGGCAGAGGTTGAGCCACGCCTCCTGATAGGGTTATTGGAAGAACTTGGTGGTCAATCAATCAGGTAGTCCGGGCGCATGGTAATATAGTGCGTCATCTTTTTTTCCAATGCTGTGATCACCACAAAAATTCAATGCACTACAGTAGGTATTAACGTATTGCGTTGGGTTTTTAACCTCTGGGCACAGTTGTGTGGCAGGGAGCTTGCTGCCACCCATCTCAGCTGAGTAAACTCCGCGGCGTCGTTGCAGCACATTGCGCCGCATGTTGAAGCTCAAAGTGGTTCTGTAATCGACCGCAGTGTTTAGCGATGAGTTGCGTACTTAACGAGCTTGCTCAAAAATTCACGCGTATAAAAAGGCTAATATATTCAATCACTTAATAGCTAATGATTGTTGTAATCAGTACTATGTGGCGTTTCACGGTATTGCATTGCCGGAGAGGTAATGTCATTTTAGATAAAGGGCATAGCGCCCGGATTGATCAGTAGAAACCAGAGAAAAAAGCAGCAAGCGTTTATGTCGACAGCCTTAATCATTGCAGAAAAACCCAGCGTTGCCAGTGACTTGCAGCGTGTCCTGACCAAAGAGCTCGGCAAGTTCGAAAAAAAGGGCAAGGACAGGAATACGTGGTTCGAGAACGATAATGCAGTTATTTGTTCCGCGGTTGGTCATCTTGTGCAGCTCAAAATGCCCGAAGGGCCTAATGGCAAGAAGCTGCCCTGGGGCATGGGACATCTGCCAGCGATACCCGACAAATTTGAGCTGCAACCTATAGAGAAAAGTGAAAGTCGGCTGAAACTGCTGCACAGACTGCTAAAACGCAAAGATGTGACCCGCGTTATCAATGCCTGTGATGCCGGTCGGGAAGGTGAGTTGATATTTCGCTATGTGATGCAGCTCAGCGGTATCGATAAACCGGTGCAACGCATGTGGATGCAGTCGATGACTAACTCTGCGATTCTCGATGCCTACCAGGAATTGCGTGAAGACGAACAAATGATGCCATTGGCGGATGCCGCCATGTGCAGATCGGAAAGTGACTGGTTAGTCGGCTTAAACGGGACTCGTGCGCTGACAGCTTTCAACTCTCGTCATGGAGGATTTAACGTCACATCTGCTGGCAGGGTACAAACACCAACGTTGGCTATACTCGCCAAGCGTGAATGGGAAATCCGAAAATTTGTTTCGCGAGATTACTGGGAAGTTCATGCTGATTTTTCGGTCTCTGCCGGGCAGTATGAGGCCCGTTGGTTCAAGGAAGATTTCAAAAAAGACGAAACGGATGCGCATGCTCGCGCAGAGCGCCTTTGGTCAGAGGACGAAGCACAGTTAATACTGGATCGTTGTGCAGGGAAAACAGGAGTTGTAGAGGAAACACGTAAACCGAGTAAGGAATCGCCTCCACCGTTATTTGATTTAACCAGTTTGCAGCGAGAGGCCTCGAGTCGTTTTGGTTTTAGCGCCAGAAACACATTGTCTATTGCTCAGGCGCTGTACGAAAAACACAAGCTACTAACCTATCCACGGACAGATTCAAAATTCTTACCTGAAGACTATATTTCGACGATCAAATCGAATCTGACAGATTTCTCCAAAGCCAAACCCAGTGATGCACTATCAGGCGTTGCCCTGGAAGCTGCTGGAAAAGTTATTGCCCAAAACTGGATAAAGCCCAATAAGCGAATTTTTAATAACGCGAAAATCAGCGACCACTTTGCCATAGTGCCGACGGGCAAAATACCAACAGGCGCTTTGAAGGAACAGGAACAGAAAATATTTGATTTGGTCACCAGGCGTCTAATCGCCATATTTTTTCCACCTGCCGAATACGAGAATACAACGCGGATAACACGAGTGGGAGAGGATGCCTTTCTGACTCGCGGTAAGGTTCTGGTTACAAGCGGATACCTCGAAGTCTATGGACGCAAGCCTGGAGGCGCTGCCGAGAAAGATGAATTGGTAGTTGCAAAGGATGGCGAGAGCGCAGAGTTTGCCGAACTCGAATCTATCAAGAAGGAAACCCGGCCACCAGCACGCTACACCGAAGCCACATTGTTGTCGGCGATGGAGACAGCCGGAAAACTCGTTGATGATGAGACACTGCGTGATGCAATGAGTGAGCGCGGCCTTGGCACGCCAGCAACCAGAGCGCAGATAATAGAAGGTCTGATATCTTCGAAATACCTGTTCAGGCATGAATTGCAAAAACGTGATCTCGTTGTTTCCAATAAAGGGCTTGCGTTGATTGAAGATTTAAACAAAATCGGAATAGATGAGCTGCGTTCACCTGAGCTAACGGGGAACTGGGAATACAAACTCAAGCAAATCGAAAGCGGCGTGCTTAGTCGTGATGATTTCATGGAAGGAATCAAATTGCTAACACGTGACATAGTAGCTAAAACACAAGCTCGTATTGACGAAGAAGAAAGCATCGTCTATGACGACATTAAGGCGACTTGTCCATTATGCGAAACCAGTACATTTAAACAAACATCCAGTACATACAGTTGTAAAAATCCAGAGTGCAAATTCAAATTAAATAAGCATATTGCCAGTCATCTGTTAACACCGGAACAAGCCAGCGAACTATTGAAGACGAAACGAATTGGACCGTTCGATGATTTTAAAAATCGCTTCGGACAACCTTTTGAAGCAGATCTTACTCTGATAAAAACTGCTCGAACCTGGAAAGTGGACTTCAGATCAGAAGCTGATGATCTTCGTGAAGCAGAAGCGAAAAATCTTACGGAAGATCAGTTGCTATGTATGGTCGAGCGTGAGGGTCAGGAGTCACTGAAGGTATACGAAACGTCAACAGCTTATCTAAGTCCTGATATGGCTGCGGACAAGCAGTCAGGTGGTACCCGGATAGCCAAGACTATCCTGCAAAATGACATAACGCCGGAGCAGGCACGAAAACTATTTGCTGAAGGCAAAACAGATGTGATTGAAGGTTTTATCTCTCGTAAGACGAAGCGTCCTTTTTCAGCCTTTTTACTACTCGATAGTAAAACTGGAAAGTTGTCGTTTGAATTCCCGCCTCGTCCGGCATCAAAGAAAAAGGCCAAAGGCAAGAAGAAATCCACAGCCAAGAAAGCGGCTGCAAAGAAGAAGGCTACCGCCAAGGCAGCTGCCAAGAAAGTTGCGGGTGCCGCGGCTAAGAGTGATTCGGACGATTAGAGAGACGTTAGTTCTTAAACTAATTAACGTCACCCCGCCTGCGCGGGGATGATGTTAGGTCGTGGGGATGACGGATGACGTCTTGTACTGAATAACGTCTTGTACTGATAACGTCTCGTACTGAATAACGCTAAGCGGCTACGCCACAAAGCCCCGAATCAGACTTTACCTTTCCAGGGCACTAACCAGCTTTCAAGTGATCGGATTCCGACATCGATCAGAAAGCCGATGATGCCAATCAGGATGATGCCGACGATGACGATGTCAGTGAGCTGAAACTTCGACGCAACCATAATCATCATGCCGAGGCCTTTTTCAGCAGCGACCAGTTCTGCCGCAACTACCGTACCCCAGCAAACGCCCATAGCCACTCTGGCACCGGTAAAAATCTCCGGTAGTGAATTCGGGATAATGACTTTGCGTAAAATTTGCCATTTACTGGCTCCCAAGGAATAAGCAGCATGTACCTTTGCTATAGCGACACCTGACACGCCTGAACGCGCTGCAATAGCCATGATCCACAAGGCCGCTAGAAACAACAAGATGACTTTGGATTGCTCACCGATACCGAACCATATAATCATTAAGGGAATCAGCGCTAATGGCGGTACAGGTCGCATGAACTCTACGATTGGATCAAACCATCCGCGAGCCCAGTTTGTCAGTCCCATGGCATATCCGAGTGGTATGCCGATTAACGCACCAAAGAAAAAACCCAATAACACGCGTTGCAATGATGCCCACGTATGTTGCACGAGTGTAAAGTTGCGGTAACCGTCAGCGTTTAGTTCAAGAAAACGATTTGTCGTTACTTCAGGCGCTGGCAAATATAGCCTGGCCATGCGAAAACCGGTCGCAGGTTCAAAGAACACACCACCTTTGGGTGTGAGAGCAAGATTCCCCTCTGCCAGTGAAATTCGTTCGCCCGGGTTTATCGGGCTGCCGTTGTAGTGGGTAATTTTTGCCCCGTCTTTCTTTTTAAACTCGTCGTTTTTAAATACGTTAATGACCTTGGAGCCATAGCGCGGCACTATCAGGCTATCGTTCTTGGCGAACCCGTCTCCTTCTTCTACATCTGGTTTCGGAGGCAACGGCAGGGATTTGCCATTTGCATCCTTGGTTAATTGCAGGTCTTCCTTGTGAACAAGAATTGTCACTGTTGCATCGTCACTCTGGCCATCTTCGAGTGTTGAGGTGTAGCTGAATGAAATTTCTCCCTGAAATGGGCCTTTAGCCTTGGGTAAGGGCAGGGATGAGTTCGTAAAGGCTACCCACAACACCAAAATGGCCAGTACTGATAAAACACTGGCGATGCGATTGGCGCGAACAGCACTTTCATCACCAAAAGTTACTGTCTTGAGGGCGTTGAAGTCGGATTTGGAAAAAAATAGTCGACTTAGACGGGTAACGATAAACAGACTAAGCAGAAACAATGCGACATAGACTGTGAGTAGTATTATTCCAGTCACTGTTATTCCTCCGATCGACC
>CAYPMR010000084.1:0-15158 GCA_964411665.1 uncultured Granulosicoccaceae bacterium
GCTACTGAGTTGAATCAACTTGGGGAAAGCGTTTTTGACGGGCGTTTTTGCCAGGCGTTTTGCCAAGAGCGGCCAATGCTGTTAGAGAAACAGCAAGCGGCCATGCGCTCAAGTCGAGCGCATGTTTATGTCAATTAGTCGTCAGATTTATCTGACTTTTCGACAAATTCAATGATCGCCATCGGTGCATTGTCACCGGGGCGTTTGCCACACTTCAAGATCCGTGTGTAACCACCCGGGCGGGCACTGAAACGCGGACCGATATCCGAAAACAATTTGCCAACGGCAGACTTGCTGCGCAATCGGGCAAACGCCAGACGACGTTTCGAAACCGAGTCTTCCTTACCCAGCGTCACCAGAGGCTCAACCACACGACGCAGCTCCTTGGCTTTGGGCAGCGTTGTAGTGATGGACTCATGCTCGACCAGAGACGCCGCCATATTTCTGAACATCGCTGAGCGATGTGAACTGTTGCGGTTCAGTTGACGTCCGCTTTTCTTATGTCTCATGGATCTAACCCTAAATAATTTTTGCTGTTTTAACTGTTACTTAACCATCTCGCGTTGCTTCTGCAACTCCGGTGGTGGCCAGTTATCCAGACGCATGCCCAGTGACAGTGCCTGCTGCGCAAGTACGTCTTTTATTTCAGTCAGTGACTTCTTGCCAAGATTAGGCGTTTTAAGTAGCTCAACCTCAGTGCGTTGAATGAGATCACCGATGTAATAGATATTCTCGGCTTTCAGGCAGTTGGCAGAACGTACTGTTAATTCCAGGTCGTCGACAGGTCGCAACAGGATTGGATCAATGTCAGAGACTTCTTCCGTTTTGTCTTCCTGCTCAGCCGCTTTGAGATCAACAAACACTGACAGTTGATCCTGCAAAATGGTAGCCGCTTTGCGAATAGCCTCTTCCGGATCAATTGTGCCGTTGGTCTCAAGATCTATAATCAATTTATCCAGGTCAGTACGTTGCTCAACACGGGCAGACTCAACGTTATAGGCAACACGGAAGATCGGGCTGAACGATGCATCAATCTGCAAAGAGCCGATTGGGCGATTCTCACCCTCTTCAAGCGTACGCTGGGTTGCTGGCTCATAGCCACGCCCTACTCTGGCACGCAGAGTCATATTGATATTGGCACCACTGGTCAGATTACAAATGACGTGATCCGGATTGACGATATCTATATCGTGATCCAGCGTGATGTCCGATGCGCGTACAACGCAAGGACCCTGCTTGACCAGTTTCAAGGTGGCTTCTTCTTTAGCGTGCATCACTATCGACACACCCTTGAGGTTAAGCAGTATGTCCAATACATCTTCCTGCACCCCTTCCATGGTGGTGTACTCGTGCAATACCCCTTCGATCTCCGCTTCGTAGATCGATGCACCAGGCATGCTAGACAGCAGGATGCGGCGGAGCGCATTGCCCAATGTCTGACCAAATCCGCGCTCCAGTGGCTCAAGAGTCACCTTTGCATGATTCGGGTTGACCGTGCTGACGTCGACAATTCGAGGTCGTAAAAATTCTGCTGTAGCTGTCATTAAGTCCTATCCCCAATTAACTGCAATACCGAAAAAATTCCCGCAATATCCCTTAAACGAGAATTACTTCGAGTAGAGTTCCACAACCAGTGATTCATTTATCTCTGCTGGCAAGTCTGATCGTTCAGGCACAGATTTGAACACGCCTTCCAGTTTCTTTGGATCTACTTCGATCCATCCAGGTACGCCTCGTTGTGCCGCCAGTTGCAAAGAATCTGCTATGCGTGCCTGTTTCTTTGATTTTTCTCTAATGGAGACAACCTGATTAGGCTTTACCTGATAAGAGGCAATACTGACCACCTTGCCATCGACAAGGATGGACTTATGCGCCACCAACTGACGTGCTTCATTGCGCGTTGAGCCAAAGCCCATGCGGTAGACCACGTTGTCCAGTCGCCCTTCAAGAAGACCCAGCAGGTTTTCACCCGTTGATCCTTTGAGCGATGCGGCTGTTTTGTAGTAGTTGCGGAACTGCTTTTCCAGCACGCAGTACATACGACGCAGCTTCTGTTTTTCGCGCAACTGTGCTGCGTAGTCAGAGGGTCGCCCACGCTTTGCGCCCTGCATGCCTGGTGGTGTTTCCAGGTTGCATTTCTGTTCCAGCGGGCGTAAGCCGGATTTGAGGTACAGGTCTGTACCTTCGCGTCGGCTCAGTTTGCATTTAGGTCCGGTATATCTTGCCACGGGTCGTTTCTCCGAAATTCTCTCTAGCTGTTGGAAGCGTCAGTAGTGGGATTACACACGTCGCTTCTTCGGCGGCCGGCAACCGTTGTGCGGTATAGGCGTCACATCAACAATACTGTTGATCTTGTAGCCAACGTTATTCAGGGAACGTACTGCCGAGTCACGCCCTGGTCCTGGCCCCTTGACACGTACATCCAGATTTTTCAAACCATATTCCTTAGCCACTTCACCCGCTCGCTCTGCGGCAACCTGTGCAGCATAAGGCGTACTCTTTCGAGAACCGCGAAAGCCTGAACCACCCGCAGTTGCCCAAGACAGCGCATTTCCCTGTCTGTCGGTAATCATGATGATGGTGTTATTGAACGATGCATGAACATGAGCGATTCCATCGGTCACTGTGCGTCGAGCTTTTTTCTTTGTGGGCGTGGTTGTTGCCATACTCTTCTCTTCAGGGTCCTGTTTCGCCGGTCACTTGAAACCGACTACGCTATATCGCTAATGCTTATCGCTTCAATGGTCGACGCGGGCCTTTACGGGTGCGCGCATTTGTTTTGGTACGTTGGCCTCGCAGTGGCAAACCACGGCGATGGCGTATGCCACGGTAACAACCCAAATCCATCAAACGTTTGATATTCATGTTGATGTCACGTCGCAAGTCACCCTCAACGGTTAACTTACCAATTTCGGTACGCAGATTTTCTACCTCGGATTCGCTTAAATCACGAACCTTGATATCAGGTTTTACACCAGCACTGTCACACAATTTATATGCGGTAGTACGTCCGATGCCGTAGATCGTGGTCAGAGCAACCCAAGTGTGCTTCTGTACCGGTATGTTTATGCCTGCTATACGTGCCATGGTTTCAGTCTTACTGTGACGGGATCAGTTTCCCGTGTGACTCCAATTAGGTCGGTGGTAATTAGCCTTGACGCTGCTTGTGGCGCGCGTCAGTGCTGCAAATAACGCGCAATACACCTTTACGCTTTACGATCTTGCAGTTGCGGCAAATCTTTTTAACCGATGCTCTGACTTTCATAACAATCTCCAATACCTTTAAACCCTGCAGGACGCCAGAAACTCTCTAGCGTGCACCTTTGGGTTGTGTGTCTCGATTTCTCTGGCGCTTGGGCGTCTGTTTCTTCATCAGCCCTTCATACTGGTGGCTCATCATGTGTGCCTGCGCCTGACCCACAAAATCCATCACTACCACCACGATAATCAGCAGCGATGTGCCACCGAAATAAAACGGTACATTCCACCACAGAATTAAAAATTCCGGCAACAGACAAACAAGCGTTATGTATAACGCACCGTACAGTGTCAGGCGGGTGAGCACGCCGTCGACATAGCGCGCAGTCTGTTCACCGGGGCGGATACCCGGGATGAATGCACCCTGTCTTTTCAGATTGTCTGCAGTTTCTTTTGCATTGAAAACAAGCGCAGTGTAGAAAAAGCAGAAAAATATAATCGCCGTTGCGTACAACAAAATGTACACCGGCTGGCCGGGCTGCAGCGTTGACACCAGTGTAGTGAGCCATGTATTGCTGTTGCTGGTCGCAAGGCTACCGAGTGTCGATGGAAACAATATTATACTCGATGCAAATATTGGCGGGATAACCCCAGCCATGTTCAGTTTAAGCGGCAAATGGCTCGATTGCGCTGCCATCATTTTGCGGCCCTGCTGTCGCTTTGCGTAATTCACCGTTATACGTCGCTGGCCTCGCTCCACGAAAACCACAAATGCGGTGACGGCAAGAACCATCGCAAACAGAATGATCACAGTAAAGACACTTAGCTCGCCCGTTCTGGCCAGTTCCAGCGTACCGCCGATCGCAACAGGCAAGCCCGCGACGATGCCAGTAAAAATCAGTATTGAGATACCGTTACCGATGCCACGCTCTGTAATTTGTTCCCCCAACCACATCAGGAACATGGTGCCTGTAACCAGGGTTACTGCAGCGGTCAGTACAAAACCGGGCCCTGTTAAAAACACCAGATTCGAGCCACCAGCGGATTGATTCTGCAGTGCGATTGCAATACCGACTGCCTGAATCGTTGCCAGTACCAAGGTACCGTAACGCGTGTATTTCGTGATGATCTTGCGCCCGCTCTCACCTTCCTTACGAAGCTGCTCAAGCGATGGTATGACATGGGTCATCAACTGCATGATGATCGATGCCGAGATATAAGGCATAACACCCAGTGCGAAAATCGACATTCGCGACAAAGCACCACCGCCGAACATGTTGAGCATGCCGAGGATGCCATCGCTTTGCTGTGCAAACAGTTGTGCCATCACACGCGGATCAACACCCGGTATCGTGATATGCGATCCAATACGGAAGATCAGCATTGCAAACAGCACAAACAGCAGGCGTGAACGCAGTTCTGCCGAACCGGTCAACCCGCTCAATGCTGCTTTTTTATCACCTGCTGCCATACTGCTTATCCTGAATACCCGGTATTCAAATTTATCGCAAAAACAATCGCAAAAATCCGGTTATAAAAGGCTTTAACCTTCTACTGCCACGCTGCCACCGGCAGCTTCAATTGCGCTTTTAGCACCTTTTGTTACCCGCACACCCTTGACTGTAAATGCCTTGTCAACAGAACCGGATAACATGATCTTCGCTGTCTTTGTCTGCTTGGGTACAACACCTGCTGCCACCAGAGATTCAATGGTGACATCAGCGCCTTCAATCTTTTCCAGTTCATTCAAACGAACTTCAGCGTAGTAACGCCCCATTCGTGAAGTAAAACCAAATTTCGGCAAACGGCGTTGAATAGGCATTTGACCACCTTCAAAACCCACCTTGTGCCAGCCACCTGAACGCGACTTTTGACCTTTATGGCCACGACCACAAGTTTTACCACTGCCAGAACCGATACCACGGCCGACGCGCCTTGCCGGCTTGCGGCTACCGGGAGCCGGTTTCAAGTCATTTAAACTCATCGTCTGTAAACCTGTCTTTTCAATGTTCAATCGTTCGTGCAAATGCATCGAAACGCTCGTCAGGGAATCTGCGCTAACTCACGCAACGAACTCCCTATTTACGAAACCACCTTTACCATGTAGTTGACACGATTGATCATGCCGCGATTTTCCGGAGTATCAATTACTTCAACTGTCTGATGCATACGTCGCAGACCCAGGCCACGAACACAGGCCTTATGGCTGGCGAGACGCCCGTTGGTGCTACGCACCAGTTTTACTTTGATCTTGTTACCGTCGCTCATTGCTCTATCCCAGTATTTCAGGTGCGGTTCCAGTTACGTCGATCTAGCGGATCTCTTCGACCGATTTGCCACGCTTAGCCGCAACAGATTCCGGATTCTGCATTTCAGCCAAACCGTTAATTGTGGCGCGAACCACGTTGATCGGGTTGTTGGTACCGATAATTTTTGCCAATACGTTTCTGACACCAACTGCCTCGAATACAGCGCGCATGGCGCCACCAGCGATGATGCCCGTACCTTCAGAGGCAGGTTGCATGTACACACGCGCAGCTCCATGGCGTCCCTTTAACGGGTATTGCAAGGTACCGTCGTTCAGCGTGATCGTCTGCATGTCTCTGCGTGCCTTTTCCATAGCCTTTTGTATGGCTAGAGGCACCTCGCGTGCTTTACCGTAACCGATACCCACCTTTCCCTGGCCATCACCAACCACTGTCAGGGCAGTAAAGCCGAATTGACGGCCACCCTTGACCACCTTGGCAACACGATTTATCGCTACCAGCTTTTCAATGTAGCCATCCGAATTGTTGAAATCGCCGTTAGCCATTTGATTTAATCCTGCTCTTCATCGATCACTTATATGTCTGTTAATCTGTCTGGTTCAAAGTCATTTCATCAACTCTGAACACTCTATTTGTCTATCTATGCTTGAAAGCGCAATGTCAGAACTTGAGACCAGCTTCGCGAGCCGCATCTGCCAAAGCTTTTACTCGACCGTGGTACTTGAATCCTGATCGATCGAAAGCCACTTCGGTAACACCTGCTGCCGTAGCTTTCTGAGCGATTGCCTTGCCTACTTCAACGGCTGCATCACAATTACCGCTGTATTTGACAGCAGTGCGCAAATCTTTTGACAGAGTCGAAGCACTAGCGACTACTTTTGCACCACTGGCATCGATTACCTGAGCGTACATATGCTTGGATGTACGGTGGATACTCAACCTTGGTACGGCCAGCTCACGAATCTTTGCCCGTGTGCGGCGTGCCCTGCGCTGTCGACTTTCTTTCTTTTCCATCGCGATGCCTAAATTGGTCTTTAGATACTGTTTGTTACGCTTGTCTAAACTTTTCTGGTACTTCTAATCTATTTCTGCTGCAACAGAGTTAAAAAAAAATCCCTATTGCATACAAATAAGAAAACCAATCAGGCTTTCTTCTTTGCTTCTTTCATTGCTACGTACTCACCCAGATAACGAACACCTTTACCCTTATAAGGTTCGGGTGGTCGGTAGCTACGAATATCTGCTGCTACCTGTCCGACAATCTGTTTGTTCGAACCGGTAATCACTATCTCGGTCTGGCTTGGTGTTTCTACTTTTACACCGTCAGGTATTTTGTGTACCACAGGGTGTGAGAAGCCCAGATTGAGGTTAACCGAGTTACCCTGTGCCTGCGCACGATAACCCACTCCGCGCAATTCAAGCTTTTTCTCAAATCCGTCACTGACACCAGTCACCAGGTTGTTCAGCAAAGACCTCATCGTACCGGCCATTGCAACACTGCCTTTTGCATCCCCTTTTGACTTGACACCCAGGACACCATCATCAAAAACGATTTCTACATCGCTATGTACCTGACAGGCCTCATTGCCTTTCGGGCCTTTGGCATTGACAGTCTGCCCGTCGATCTTTATCTCCACGCCTTTCGGAATGGTGATCGGTTGTTTGGCTACGCGTGACATGTTTTATCCAGTAACAATTTTAATTATCGATCGATCTTTCTAAGTTATGACACCGAGCAAAGAATCTCGCCACCCTGACCAAGCGATATCGCTCTCGAACCTGTCATAACTCCCTTGGAAGTCGAAACAATCGAAATACCCAACCCACCGAGCACAACGGGTATTTCCTGAACACTTGCGTATCTACGCAAACCAGGTCTACTGATTCGCTTGAGATTCTCGATAACCGGTTTGCCATCGAAGTATTTGAGCGTTACCTCAAGCGTTCGTTTTGTTCCTTCATCGTGGGTTTCAAAGTCAGTTATATAACCTTCGTCCTTAAGGACATGGGCCACTGCACACTTCAATTTCGAAGACGGCATGGATACAGACACTTTTTCTGCCTGCTGTCCGTTCCGGATTCGTGTCAACATATCCGCTATGGGATCCGACATACTCATCGCTTATACCCCCCTTACCACGAAGCCTTCACAAGCCCAGGGACATCACCACGCATGGCGGCTTCCCTTAACTTGTTCCGACTAAGACCAAATTTTCTGTAATAACCGTGCGGCCGCCCAGTAATACGGCAGCGATTACGCTGACGAGCGCTGCAAGAGTCACGTGGCAAAGTCTGCAAAGACTCTACTGCCAGCATCTTTTCTTCATACGAAGCAGATTCTGAGCTAATGATCTCTTTAAGTTCCTTGCGCTTTGCGCTGAACTTTTTAACCAATTTTTTCCGCCTGTTTTCGCGGGCTAACATTGACTTTTTTGCCATCGGCTTTGTGGTTCCGGTACTTTGCCAGTTTGCTTAACGTGAGTCCGCGACTACTGTCTGAACGGAAAGTTAAATTTCTGCAGCAATGCCAGTGCTTCCTGATCTGTCTTGGCACTGGTGGTTACTGTGATGTCCATTCCCCGTATCGCGTCAATCTTGTCGTAATCAATCTCAGGAAAAATTATCTGCTCTTTAACGCCCATGCTGTAATTGCCGCGGCCATCAAAAGAACGATTGCTGATACCTCTGAAATCACGAATACGCGGTATTGCAATCGATACAAGACGATCCAGGAATTCATACATGCGTGCCTGTCGCAAAGTTACCTTGCAACCGATAGGGTAACCATCACGAATCTTGAAACCGGCAATCGATTTACGCGCAAGTGTTACAACGGGTTTTTGCCCGCTAATTGCAATCATATCGCCAAGCGCGTTTTCGAGGACTTTCTTGTCACCTACCGCTTCGCCAAGACCCATATTTAGAGTGATCTTCTCGATACGCGGAACTTCCATCGCGCTCTTGTAAGAGAACTGCTCAACCAACTGCGGCACCACAGTTTCACGGTAGTGTTGAACCAATCTAGCCATTACGCATCCACCACGCTGTTGTCTGACTTGTAGTAGCGCACCTTCTTGCCATCTTCGATTCGAAAACCCACGCGATCCGCTTTGCTTTTCGCTGGATTAAAGTGGGCCACATTAGAGATATGCAATGGCGCCTCTATCTCGCTTATACCACCTGGGTCGCCGGCAGAAGGATTACCTTTCTTGTGCTTTTTAACCATGTTCACGCCGTCGACAATAACTTTGTTATCGCCCAGCAGATCCTGCACCTTGCCTCGGCGTCCCTTGTCGCGGCCGGCGATTACTATCACATCATCGCCCTGTTTAATCTTGTGCATCAGCCTGTCCCGGAATTCAAATTCTGTTTATTGCAATCAAAGTACTTCTGGCGCCAGTGAAACAATTTTCATGAACCGCTCAGATCGTAACTCACGTGTTACAGGGCCGAAGATACGTGTACCGATCGGCTCAAGCTTGGCGTTCAAAAGAACCGCAGCATTCTGATCAAAACGGATTGCAGATCCATCAGATCTACGAATCCCTTTGCGAGTACGGACAACAACGGCGTTATACACTTCGCCTTTTTTTACCTTGCCACGCGGAATCGCATCCTTGATGCTTACCTTGATGACGTCCCCTACACGGGCATAACGACGATGCGAACCACCCAGCACCTTGATGCATTGCATGCTACGCGCACCGCTGTTATCAGCTGCGTTCAAAACGGTTTGCATTTGAATCATGTCGTTACCTTTGCCCGTTCACCGGTATCTGACCGATGTGTATTCTTTTCATTTTTATTTGTGAGTGTTTCGCAAACAACCACAAACTATCCAGCTGTATTTTCTATGACTTGATCCAGCGCCCACGATTTTGTTTTTGATATCGGACGGGTCTCTTTAATTCGAACAACATCACCGATATTCAGGCTATTCTCAGGATCATGTACATGGAACTTCTTTGAACGTCGTACATATTTTCCGTAAACCGGGTGCTTAACCCGGCGCTCTACCAATACCGTAGCTGTCTGTTCCATTTTGTTACTGGTAACACGACCAACGGCTGTGCGATTGAGCTTGCCATCATCGGAGTTTGTCTGTTCGGATTCAGAATTCATAAGTCTTGTCTTTAAGCAATTATTCGCCGCAACAACGCGTGGCTTGTTTACTGTTCAGTGCGTTTTTCTGTAAGAACTGTTTGCACTCGCGCTATGTCCTTTCTGACTCGAGAATAGTTATGCGGCTTTACGTCCTGGCCACTTCCCGCCTGCATGCGAAGGTTAAATTGTTCACGTAACAGCGCATCAAGCTCATCACGCAATTCTTTCGCATCTTTTTCACGAAGGTCTTTAGCATCCATCAGGCAAGCGTCCGGGTTACAAAAGTGGTTCTGATTGGTAACTTGGCCGCAGCCAATGCGAAGGCTTCGCGAGCAGTTTCCTCGGTGACACCTTCCATCTCATAAAGCATTTTGCCGGGCTGGATTTTCGCTACCCAGTACTCGACATTACCCTTACCTTTACCCATTCGTACTTCGATAGGCTTTTTGGTAACAGGTGTATCAGGAAAAATACGAATCCAGATTTTACCGCCACGTTTAATATGCCTTGTCATGGCACGTCGTGCGGCTTCGATCTGTCTAGCGGTCAGGCGCCCACGGTCGGTTGCTTTAAGGCCGTACTCCCCAAAGCTCACCTTGTTACCGTTTTGCGCAAGGCCACGATTCCGTGATTTTTGCTGCTTTCTGAATTTTGTACGTTTCGGTTGTAACATGATCAGGCCTTTGCAGGAGCGTTCTCGGTAGCGTCGGTATTATCTCTCTTACTGTCCAGGTCAAATACCTCGCCATTACAAATCCATACCTTTATACCGATAACACCATAGGTTGTATGTGCTTCGGCAGTACCGTAATCGATGTCAGCGCGCAGCGTATGCAACGGTACACGACCGTCGTGATACCACTCACGGCGGGCTATCTCAGCCCCGTTCAAACGACCGGATACAGCGATCTTCACACCTTGTGCACCAAGGCGCATGGTGTTTGTTAATACTCTCTTCATAGCGCGTCTGAACATCACACGTCGTTCAAGCTGCTGTGCAACACTTTCAGCGACCAACTGTGCATCGAGTTCCGGTTTACGAATTTCTGCGATATTAATCTTGATGTTATTAATATTCAGACCAAGCATCGGTGCAATCTTGCGACGGATACGTTCGATATCCTCACCTTTCTTGCCGATAACAATACCGGGGCGAGCCGAATGCACATTAATCACAACAGCTTTTGCCGGGCGATCAATGTGAATCTTGCTGACAGACGCATGTGCGAGTTCCTTCTTCAGGTACTCTCTCACCTTGATATCATCATTCAGATAATTGGCGTAGTCTTCCGTGTCTGCATACCACGTGGAATTCCAATCCGAGGAAATGCCAAGCCTGATGCCAATTGGATGTACTTTTTGTCCCATATCCAGTTTCTTTGCTTTGTCTAGCGTTTAAGAAAGCTACTTTAAAAGTAATTCGTTGGTTTGTTTAGCTGACGTTATTCGTCTGCCACAGTCACAGTAATGTGACTGGTACGTTTCAGAATCTGGTTAGCCCGCCCTTTAGCGCGAGGCTGAATGCGTTTCATTACCGGCCCGGCGTCAACGCACACGGCAGAGACGCGCAGTTCGTCGATATCAGCGCCTTCATTGTGCTCGGCATTGGCAATAGCAGAATCGACAAGTTTCTTAACGATAGCGCCAGCTTTCTTTTCACTGAAAGTCAAAATCTCAAGCGCTTTCTCTACCGGTAATCCACGTATCTGATCTGCAACCAGCCGCGCTTTCTGCGGAGATATGCGAGCGTGCTTCAATGTTGAATTGACATGCATAGTTAAATTCTCTACTGGTCTTTGCAGTATCGTTTTCTTTATCGCGCTTTCTTGTCAGCCACGTGACCTTTATAGGTCCGTGTAGATGCAAATTCGCCCAACTTGTGTCCAACCATATTCTCTGATATGAGCACCGGCACGTGTTGACGTCCGTTATGTACCGCAATCGTTAATCCCACCATGTCAGGCAGAATCATCGAGCGCCGCGACCAGGTTTTGATGGGTCGCTTGCTGTTCGCTTCGCGTGCTTCGTCAACTTTCTTAATCAAGTGATGATCAACGAAAGGACCTTTTTTGAGGGAACGTGGCATTTCTTGGCCTCGGATTAATCGTTATTTCTTGTTGCGCCGGCGAACAATCATATTGTCCGTACGCTTGTTCGAACGAGTCTTGTAGCCTTTTGTCGGTGTGCCCCAGGGACTGACTGGATGACGACCACCTGATGTTCGACCCTCACCACCACCATGCGGATGATCTACCGGGTTCATCGCTACACCACGAACAGTTGGTCGAACACCGCGCCAGCGCTTAGCACCCGCTTTACCCAATTTACGCAACGCATGCTCGGCATTACCGACTTCACCGATTGTCGCTCGACATTCAGACTGTACTTTACGCATCTCACCTGAGCGTAAGCGCAGTGTGCAATAGATACCTTCGCGTGCAACCAACTGGATCGCAGCACCGGCACTACGCCCGATTTGCGCACCACGACCTGGCTTCAATTCAACACAATGCACGGTTGTTCCAACCGGGATGTTCTGCAATGGCAGACAATTTCCGGGCTTAATGGGTGCTTCGCTACCGGACATGATTTGATCACCGGCTTTTAAGTGCCGTGGCGCTATCATGTAGCGGCGCTCACCATCTGCATACAGAACCAGTGCGATATTGGCTGTGCGATTTGGATCGTATTCCAGCCTTTCGATCTTGGCGGGGATACCATCTTTGTTGCGCTTGAAATCTATAACGCGATAGCGCTGCTTGTGCCCGCCACCAATATGTCTCTGGGTGATACGACCTTTGTTATTGCGCCCGCCGGACTTGCCAAACGACTCAACCAATGGCTCGTAAGGACCTTCCTTCGACAGCTCAGGGTTGACAACCCTTACCTGGAATCGCCGCCCTGCGGATGTTGGTTTTGACTTAACTAATGCCATCGTTACGTACTAGTGTTAATTAACAGGAACAAGGTGTCTGAGTACCCAACTACCTAACCTTCTACTGCAACAAAATCCAGATCTTCGCCGTCGGCCAATCGAACCGTTGCCTTCTTCCAGCTTTTGCGCTTGCCCAGGGTCTGACCGAATCGTTTGGTCTTGCCTTTGACATTTGAAATCTGCACTGCAATAACCGTCACACCGAACAACTGCTCAACCGCATTACGCACATCAAGCTTGGTAGCATCAGAGGTCACACGAAACGTGTGCCGGCCATCGATCTCGGCGCTCATCGCTGTCTTTTCAGATATATGCGGAGACAACAGGACACCATACAAATTTGTTTTACTGTTTCCACTCATTGTCAGTCTCCCAGACGCTCATCCAGCATTTTCAGTGCAGCAGGTGACGCAATGATGTGCTTGTATCGCATCAGACTTACAGGGTCGATGCCATCTACATCAAGGACCTGGATATTCGGAATATTTCTGCTGGCGAAATACAACGATGACTGAACCTCATCGACCAGTATCAACGCATTATCGATGTCCATTGATTTGAGCTTCTCGCCAAGCAAGCGCGTTTTGGGCTCACTGGGCACAATGTCATCAGCAACTATCAAACTACCGTTTTCAGCAGCTCTGGAGAGAATGCTGCGTATCGCGCCGCGATACATTTTCTTGTTTACTTTCTGGCTGTAGTCACGTTTCTTTGCTGCGAAGGTAACACCACCCCCGGTCCATATCGGACTTCTTGAGGTACCGGCGCGTGCTCGACCCGTGCCTTTTTGTCGCCAGGGCTTGGCACCGCCACCACGCACTTCAGAGCGGGTCAATTGAGCGGCATTGCCCGACCGACCACCAGCCATATAGGCAGTCACCACCTGATGAACCAGTGTTTCGTTATAAGTGGCGCCGAACACAGTGTCCGACAGGGACACACTAGCTCCGGATGACGATTTGATTTCCACTGTCGTTATACCCTAGGCTTTTGGTTTTCGTTTTATCTTGACTGCTGGCCTGACCAGCACATCGCCCCCTTTGGGCCCTGGCACCGCACCGCGGACCAGAATTACGTTTTTCTCAGAATCTATTTTTACAACATCGAGATTTTGTGTTGTCACTTGAGCAGCACCCATATGACCGGCCATCTTCTTGCCCTTGAATACACGCCCTGGCGTCTGGTTCTGTCCAATGGAACCTGGTGCACGGTGCGAGATCGAGTTACCGTGCGTTGCATCCTGCATTTTAAAGTTGTGGCGTTTGACACCACCCTGAAAACCCTTACCTATGCTGGTACCAGTGACATCAACCTTATTTGCCTCGGCAAACAATTCAACGCCTATTTCACTACCGACGGCCAGTTCGTCCCCTTCCCCTTCCTCGAGGCGGAACTCCCACAGCCCACGACCTGCTTCGACACCAGTGGCGGCGAAGTAGCCTTGCTCGCTCTTACTGAGCTTTGAATTCTTGATCTCTCCAGCTGTTACTTGAACGGCACTGTAGCCATCCTCTTCCTTGACGCGCTTTGCAGTCACACGATTCTTGTCAACAAGAATAACGGTGACAGGCGCAGCTGCTCCGTCTTCATCGAAGACGCGTGTCATGCCAATTTTTTTACCCACCACGCCGAGTGTCATTTTGACTCCTCAAATAATCACGTTCTAAAATAAATCACGTTCTAAAACACTGCCAAGTTCTAAAACACTGCTTAACTACTACAGCCTTTCACTACTACAAGCTTTGCGCAATCAAGCGTGCTGCATTCAAACACCAGACAAGCCTCCACTATTCAACCGCGCCACAAGAAATAGCGCGAGAAAATGGAAGCCCACATTACGCATTATCTTTGATACAACAACTGTAACCAGTGTTACGACGGCAAGTTTTACCGAAGGGAGCCGGCTATTGTAGCAGCCATTTCACTTCTGTAACAAGTCATCTTATCGCTTGTCTAAGCATATTCGACTGCTTGGTACCCCTGATACCGCCCTTGCCCAAGGTCTTCTTACACCAAGGCATTCTTCGGGAGGCAGCGGGTCCAGTTCAGTCTGGATAGAGACGCGTAGTATAGAGATCTATCAACGCATGTCCAGTGTTTTAACGACAAATACAATGATTTAGCATTCGATTTGTCATTAAAATGCACCAAAAAAGGCGCATTGCTTACTTGCGACATATTGTCGCCAAATTTAAGCCATTTACAACCAAAGCCAACAACCGCGAGACTTGTTCAGGCGGCTGACAGCCAACCAGAGTGGTTAGCTGAGCTTGATCTGTACATCAACGCCGGCAGCCAGATCGAGTTTCATCAAGGCATCTACCGTTTTTTCCGTCGGATCGACAATATCCATCAGACGTTTGTGCGTACGCAACTCGTATTGGTCTCGCGCATTCTTGTTGACGTGCGGCGAAATCAGCACAGTGAATCGCTCTTTCTTGGTCGGCAGGGGGATTGGGCCCAGAACACGGGCACCTGTTCTTTTTGCCGTCTCAAGGATTTCCTTTGCCGATCGGTCGATCAAGCGATGATCAAAAGCCTTCAAGCGAATGCGTATAGTCTGATTGGATGCAGCCATGATCTTATCCGTTACTCAATTATTTTCGACACAACGCCAGCCCCAACTGTACGTCCGCCCTCGCGAATCGCAAATC
>CAYPMR010000085.1:0-14464 GCA_964411665.1 uncultured Granulosicoccaceae bacterium
CAATACTGTTGCGAAATCGGGGAAAGCCCACAGATGCGCCAGCCATGGGTACAACGCCTACGATACCCGTGGGAAAGCCCCAAGGAGTCATGACGTTAAAAACGCCTACTGCCGAAGGTTGGAAAAACGGGCGTGTTCCTGTGGCCGCACCCGGTCTGAAGGTGAATGCATTCGCATCCGACCTTCGCCATCCTCGCTGGATTCACTTGCTACCTAACAATGATGTACTGGTTGCAGAGTCTTCATCAGAGAAAGGGAAAATCACCTCTTTATTTGGTTACGCCATTTACGTCGTCATGAAACGATTACGTGCCGTAGGGGTTTCAGCGAATCGTATCTCTTTATATCGCGACACAGACGGCGATGGGGTGGCAGAGACGCATGAATTGTTTCTGGAAAATCAGACCCAGCCCTTCGGCATGGCAATGACTAATAATACTTTTTACGTTGGCAATTCAGATGGTGTGGTGTCATTTCCCTATGAAGAGGGTGCAACGCACATTAGCGACGAAGGTGAACGTCTGGTTGAATTCAAAAACGGTGGCCATTGGACACGCAGCCTGTTAGCTAACAAGGAAGGTACAAAGCTGTATGCAGGTGTTGGTTCACTTTCCAATATTGGAGACAACGGTATGGAAGCAGAAGAAGGCCGAGCTGCTATCTACGAACTCGACCTGCAGTCTGGTGACTCACGGATTTTTGCGTCGGGGTTACGCAACGCTGTCGGTATGGCCTTCGAACCTGAAACAGATGTACTGTGGACCGTCGTTAATGAACGTGACGGACTCGGTGATGAGGTACCACCCGATTACTTGACCTCCGTTAAGGATGGAGGATTCTACGGATGGCCTTATTGTTATTGGGGAGACACAATAGACGATCGTGTCGAACAAAATCCGGCTAAGGTAGCTACCGCTGAAACACCAGACTATGCACTCGGCGGTCACACAGCATCATTGGGGTTGTGCTGGATGCCAGCAGGCACCCTGCCCGGTTTTGATGAAGACGGCATGGTCATTGGCCAGCACGGCTCCTGGAACCGCAGCACACTAAGTGGTTACAAGGTGATATTTGTGCCGTTTTCTAACGGCCAACCTTCAGGCCCGACGCGTGACATATTATCCGGGTTTTTATCAGACGATGAGAAATGCGCTTATGGCAGACCGGTAGGCGTGACCATCGGACCGAACAATTGCTTGCTGGTAGCAGATGATGTTGGCGATGTTATCTGGCGAGTGGTTGGCGCTTAAAAGGCTGCGATCAAAAAAAAGCCGTTAGTTAACCGACTAAAATCGGCAACCGCTTTTAACTCTCTATGTCGTTACCCTCTCCTTGCTCCCTATGTAGATGTCTCGCTGGACGTAATGAAAAAGGATGCAGTAAGAATGCGTGACTCGAAACCATTCATCATGACCAGTATCAAAGAGGGAAAAGGGATAGATGAAATCGTCGCGATGATTGAACACGAAGGTCTGCTGGCGGTGTGATATTGATACCAGATTCTCGTAAAGTAAGTAGATTAGTCAGGAAAAACACGTAAACTGGATTTCAAGTCACTTAAACTTGATAAATCACCTGCCGTAATCCCCGCCTGCGCAGCGGTTCGACGACTCGGGATGCAGCTAGGGCTTTGTATAAACACCTCGGAAACTGGTTCTTGCCTTTTACACGCCCAAAAAATACGTATGCAATTGCATTAATCCTGATAGTGCTACTGATACTTATTTCCATTTTAATAGTCGCAACTGATCGTCAACAATTCGCCCGCGAGCAACAAGATCAATTAACCGCCAGGGCAACCGATCTCGAACAACTTCTCAAGCAAATTGCGGTATTGCCAGCCATACTTGCCAGTGATCCTCGACTAAGCATTGCACTGAGCGAACAATCAGCTGAATCACAAGCTCAAGCAAATGCTGTGTTGAAAAACGCTGCCGAGAAAAGCGATGCCCGATTCGCATTCTTGATTGATACCAGCGGCAATGTTCTGGCTGCCAGCAATCATGCTGACGAGGTTAGTTTTGTAGGAAATAATTACGGGTTCAGACCGTACTTTAGCAAAGCCATTAACGGTACAGCAGCCACTTTCTTTGCTGTGGGTGCGACCACAGGTATTCCAGGGTACTTTGCGTCCGAACCGGTCTGGAACGGATCTGAGGTGATCGGAGTGGTTGTTGTAAAGCTCGAATCCAGTCAACTCCCGGTCTCCTGGCGAGAAGGCAGCTCAATAGCGCTTGTCACTGATGAGTTAGGTGTGGCTATTCTTTCGACCGAACAAAACATGTTGTACAACTCCACGTCGACACTGGACCCGGAATCAAAACAGCTAATTGAAAATGAGCGACGTTACCAAGTCGTCTCACAAAGTCATCTGGACAGAAGATCAGAGAGTCGCTGGCACCACAATGATGCTGGCAGTGCTACAAGCTATCTAGTTCGCAGTCAGTTGTTAGACATTGAGCCCTGGACACTTAGCTTGTTGGTTCCCACCAGTAGTTTCAATACACTCACACTGCGGAAATTGCTTGCGCTCTACGCCGTGTGTTTGTTAGGCGCCTTGCTATGGAGAACATATTGGCAACAGGTGAAACTCTCGGCAGAGCGAGCACAACTGGCAAAACGACTGGAGGAATCAGTCAATGAAAAGACAATTGAGCTACAGAATGCCCAGAACGCGTTAATCGCTGAATCGAATTTCGTGATGCTGGGGAAAATGTCGGCTGCAATCAATCACGAAATTAATCAACCACTGGCAAGTCTGCGGTTTGATCTCGCGACTTTGCGCCAATTGATCGAAAACGAAAATACCAAAAAAAATATCTCGGCATCGGTAGACACTGAAAATGACAAGGACTCAATGACTTCAACAGTGATCGATCTCGATCGCACTGCAAAACGCATTACACGAGTAATAGATACTTTAAGAGCTTTACCGAACCAACAAAAAGCAGCTTTTGTCCCACTATCTGTTTGCGATCTGATAGACGAGGTAACAACCACATTAGTGCGTGAACGACCCCTCCTGTCACGCGCCCTGTCTCTGGATTCGTCAGCTATTGACGGTAAGAACACAAAAATCAGTGGTGAGCCCATTCTCCTGCAACAGGCACTGCTAAATGTGTTGTACAACGCACTCGATGCTATCGCGAACGCCCAACCTCCATGGGCAGAACTACAAGCAGTCGAATTAAATAATACCCTGTGCATTGCAGTTAGCGACAATGGGCCTGGTATACATCCATCAATAGCGTCGCGGGTGTTCGAACCGTTTGAATCAGCTCCGGATAAAACCGCAGGCTTGGGTCTTGGCCTGACGCTCACTCGACAGATAATCGAGGATCATGGCGGAACGGTTGAATATCGCCGAGAAAAACACGCGGTTAGCCGCGACGGAGAAACTATTGATGAACCAATCGAGGTCACCGTTTTTTCCATTACATTGCCACTGTTGAGCAGTTAATTACCCAGCATGTCTTTGATCTCTATTAAACATAGAATTTTCTCTTCCGATTCAGAATTTGCAGGCAGTGCGGACTCTGTAGATGAGCAAGGTGCAGTACTAATCCTGGATGACGATATCGATGTTCTTGCTGCAAACGCACGATTTTTACGTGTAAGTGGTTACAAGGTTATTGTCGCCAACAACGCTCGCACTGCATTGGAAGAACTTCAGCAATCACTAATCGTTGCTGTGGTCACTGATCTGCGCATGCCGGATATGGATGGTATGAAGTTCGCCAGAGCGGCCAGAACTTGTAAACCACTGGTGCCGATCGTTTTTTTCTCAGCCTATGGTTCCGTCCCCGATGTGGTTGCAGCCATGCAACTTGGTGCGGTGGATTTTCTGGAAAAGCCGGTTGACCCTCAGCTTTTGCTGCAACGACTGGATGATATTTGTAGCGTGCAACAAGGAGGCGTAATACAACAACGTATTGCCTTCGATGCTGTAACCGTTGATACACCGTTCCGCCAACGTGTACTCGCCTATGAAAAATTCCTGATTGAAACCAGTTTGAGAAACCATCAAGGAAAAATGCGTGCTGTACTGAAAGAACTGAATATCAATCGACGCACGCTCAATGAAAAAATGACTCGATTGGGCATAAACAGGGACAGTCTGTCATAAGATACCTACCCACCCCGTAAGTGCGGAACAAAAAGCTACCAACCACCCTATCCGGACGTTTTAGGTCATAATTGTTCAGCCATCGTGTTTTACGGGATATTCGGCAAAAACTTGCCAATTTCAGCTACGGCTTATTTCTCATTTTAAAATTAGCGACACAAATAACAATAAAATCAATTAGTTACGTCATTTGTAGAGTTCGTTAACGAGGCTCACAATAGCCGTGGAAAAGCACAAGTTGTTTAATCGACCCTCTGGAGGATCATTCGTGTTGAAAAATAGAAAAATTGGCTTGGGAAAAGTCTTAGCCACGGCACTACTGCCGATTGCTGCATCCGTCATGAGTTTCTCGGCTAACGCCCAGGATTATGTACTTAATACCGCGTCCACAGGTGGTACATATCACCCCGTTGGTACTGCAATAGCGACTCTCAGCAAAATTAAACTTCTTCCGAAACAGAAGTTCAGTCTGACCGCTGTTAACTCAGCCGGTTCTGGCGCAAACGTTCAGGCGCTCGCAGCAGGTACGGCTGATTTCGCTATCCTGCAAGGACTGTTTGGCTCCTACGCTGCCTCTGGTACAGGTCCAGTCACTGAAGTCCAAAAAAATCTTCGTTCGGTCAGCATGCTGTGGCAGAACGTTGAGCAGTTCGTCATTGCCACAGACAAAGTAAGTTCCGGCACTGTTGCTGACATAGCCTCAATGCAAGGTGAGTCCATGGTTATGGGCAAGGAAAATTCAGGCACCCTGGGTTCCAACTCAGTTCTGTTGGGTAACCTCAACGAAAAGCCACTGGCTGAAGCATATTCGCTAGTACACGCCGGTTACGGTCCATCAGCTGATGCCATGGCTAATGGCCAGGCTATCGGTGGAGGTTTTCCAGCAGGTCCTCCAACAGGTGCATTGACTAAACTGTTTGCCAGCAACGGCGACAAGTTCACATTGCTAACTGTCAACGAAGAGCAATTGGCGAAAATGGATGGCGGTCGCAATTTGTGGACGCCTTATACAATTCCAGCCAATACCTACCCCGGTCAGACAAAAGATGTTCAAACCATCGCTCAACCCAATTTCCTTGCGGTTAATGCAGATGTTGATGATGAGCATGTCTATCAGCTGACAAAAACCATGTTCGAAAATCTTGGTTTTCTGCAAGCCATTCACCCTGCAACAAAAGCAATGGATGTCAACGCAGCTTTGGCAGGATTGCCTGTGCCATTGCACCCTGGTGCGGCAAAGTACTATGAAGAAGTGGGTCTCACTATACCTGACGCACTGAAGTAAAGACCCGTTGATGTAGACAATGACGTTACAACGGAGCGTTATGCTTTGTTTAGTCTGGTAGCAAATATCGCCTGTCAATCGTTTATTCGATTGGCAGGCGTTTTACTTTTAGTACCTGCTAAGATGCATAGTGGTGGAGACAATCTCTTCGAACCAATGTCTGCCGAAGATCATCAACACCTGACCAGAATCGCCATTGCACAGCCCGTTGCACAACCCATTGCAGAGCCAACAGTCCAATGGTAATTCGAAATATCAGCTACCAAACCCTGGCAACCTACCCAGATGGCAAATAGCCGATCCGATAAATTGTTTGATGCCGACTGGCTCATGTCCAGAGGATTATTCGGCTGGTGTGCTTTGCTGGTTATTTGCGCATTCGCAAGCTGGCATATTCTGACCAATGTCTGGTTGATTGAACCTGGCAGGTGGCAGAACTGCATTCACTTTGGTGGCTTTGCATTAATAGCAGCCTATATCACGGCACCTGCAAGCTTCGGAAAACAGGGCAATGAAAAAACATCAGGCATAAACTGGATACTGGTTGCGAATATCCTGTTTGGAATCGCTATTTTTATCAGCGCACTTTGGATCGCCTACGCTGAAAATGGCATCTATGCACGCACTCTGGCAAAAACCGGACAGTCATGGCAATTCACATGGGCTGATCAGGTTGCGGCTTTTTTCGTCATTGTCGGCGTAATAGAACTTACCCGTCGACTGACCGGTTGGATCATCCCTATTCTGGTGATACTCAGCCTCTCGTATATTCTGTTCCTCGGCACCTTGTTACCCGGATCCTTTCGAGCAGCTAGCTTGCCACTGGACGATGTGGTTTTTCGTTCCCTGTTTAACGACGAGGGTATGTTCGGCATCATCACGACCATTTCGTCAGCCAATATCACGCTGTTTATGATCTTCGGTGCATTTTTGGTGGTATCAGGCGCTTCGGATTTTGTAATCGAAATGTCCAAAGTGATCGCCGGCAGATTCCGTGGCGGTGCCGCACTGGTCGCTGTTGTCTCATCTGCACTAACCGGCACTATTTCAGGCTCAGCGGTTGCCAATACAGCGTCAACCGGTGTGATCACCATCCCGTTAATGACATCCAATGGCTTCCGGCCCCAATTTGCAGCCGGTGTTGAAGCATCCGCCTCCACCGGCGGTCAGTTAATGCCGCCAATTATGGGTGCCGGTGCCTTTGTGATGGCAAGCTATACGGGCATACCTTACAGCACCATTGTGGCTGTATCTGTACTGCCAGCATTACTTTATTTTCTCTCCGTTGCGTTTATTGTTCGTATTGAAGCGATGAAGTACGGCATAGGCAGTGAAGAGGTAGAGAAAATAGATAAGGCCAAAATACGCGCAGGCGTACTTAATTTCATTCTTCCGCTATGTGTGATGACATACATGTTGATTAGTGGCAGAACGCCGAGCTTTGCAGCCTCTTATGCCATCGGCACGCTCATATTGGTTAGCTGGTTAACGCCCTTTAAAATGGGGCCACGTAATATAGCGCGCGCATTATCGCTGGGCATTAAAACAGCAACGATGACTGCGATTTTGTTAGTTGCAGTAGGTTTGATCAACAATGCTGTGACTACCTCGGGTCTTGCAAACACATTCGCCTTAATGATTGCGCAATGGTCGCAAGGTTCGATGCTACTTGCACTGACATTGGTTGCTATTGCATCACTGGTACTGGGAATGGGATTGCCGGTAACAGCCGCGTACATTGTTCTATCGATACTATCCGCACCGGCACTGGCCGGCATGCTCGCTGATGCAGAAATAGTAAAGATGCTGGTAGAGGGTATAAGTGATCCGGCAATGGCGGCTTCGTTTTTGTTGGTGGATTCGCCACATGTTGCACAGATAGCCACCGGCATGTCACTGGAGAATGCCAAAGAATTTATCGGTTCCATACCGTTTGAGCTGGCTGTCGTCATCAGGCCCACCTTGGTCGACGCTGAGGTCATGCTGGGTTTTCTGCTAACCGCCCACTTGATTGTTTTCTGGTTAAGTCAGGACAGTAACGTTACACCGCCTGTGTGTCTGGCCGCTTTTACTGCAGCAGGGATAGCCGGTTCCAAACCGATGCGTACCGGTGTCGAGGCATGGAAAATCGCCAAAGGTCTGTATATCGTACCCTTGCTGTTCGCCTATTCTCCGCTGATCAACGGTAGCTGGATTGAAAAATTACATATTACTTTTTTCAGTTTGTTCGGCATCTACGCGTTTAATGCTTTATTGCAGCGCTATTCGGAAGGACCAACACCCTGGTGGTTACTGATATTGATGGTGGCTGGTGGTGTAGCTGCGTTTATGCCGATGCATACACTGGTAAATATAGCAGGAGCGGCACTGGTTGCTGCCTGTGTCGTATTGTCGCAACGCGCTGCAAAATCTTTACAACCTACTGCATAGTTGACCGTGGATAGCTCAATTTGGATAGTTACAGCGAGAGGGAACACTACAGCGAGAGGGATTGATGACTCTTCTCAAACTCACTGCAAGCTCGCGTTTACCATTAATTTCTGATCTTTAGGTCTCTAATCTGCGAACGCACGTTCCCACAAAAATGTACCTGACTCGCGCAATGAGCCATGCGTGAAACCGCGTGCTATAAACAATGCTTTCATATCAGTATTGAAAGATTTTGATCCACATACCATCACACGATCCGATTTAGCGTCAAGATCGCTAATCTCCAATTTCTTGAATAGCGATCCGGATTCAATCAGATCAGTTATACGCCCCTTGTTCTCACTCTCTTCCTTCGTTGTCGATCCAAAATAAGTTAACTGGCGTGTTGCTTGTTCTTGTATAAGCGATTCCAGCTGTATCCTCAGGACTTGTTCTTTTCCATATTTTAAATCCACAGTAGTTCGACCTGTGTGCGTGAGTATTATTTTCTCATACTGTTCATACAGGGATGGTTCCTGAATCAGCGACAAAAATGGGGCTATGCCTGTACCTGTTGCATGCAGAAATAGTCGTTTACCAGGCAGCATGGCAGTTGATACCAGCGAACCTGTGGGTTTTTTCTTTAAGAGTATCGTGTCGCCGGGTCGAATCCATTTAAGTCTGCGAGTGAGTTCTCCGTCAGGCGCCTTGATTGAATAAAATTCAATGTGATCGTCCCAGGTAGCACTACATATGGAATAGGCGCGATAAATAGGCTTACCTCCTCCCTTTCCTTCAAGCCCGATCATCACAAACTCTCCAGCCTGAAAACGAAAACTGTCCGGGCGGGTAATTTTGAATCTGAACAAGGTGTCGGAGTAATGATGAACATCAATCACCTTTTGATGAAAGACGTCCTCGTTTACAACGTCGCGTTGCGGAGGATTGGATAATTTATCCCGGTAATTTACGACATCGCTATCGTCACTTTCACCACCGAGGTTCCAGTGACTTTCAGGCTGACGTGCAGCAATTTCAGCATCAATCTCGACTTCGTCAAACCCGCAGGACAAGGCATAACGAAACTGATCACTGATGAGTGGTCCTTGTGCGCGAAGACGACCTTTGTAGCCGAGATTGCGCAACTGTCGAGCCAGACTGAAGCCGCGGCCGTCAGCTGAGCTAGGAAATGCTATACGGATGGTGTGTATACGATGAAATTCCTCACGCATCCCGACGGGGTTAATATCATTTGGAAGATCAATCGCAATTGAGGAGCTGCCATTTAATATGTTGTCGGCGTGCAGAAATTCAATTCCTGTTTTTTCAGTAAACCCATCCACAGTAACGAGTGGCATAATCGGAAGTCCTGTATCTTGAATATGTAATTGGTTTGAATGATTCGTTCAAAGTGAAACGCTATCGGTTTATTCGCCAGTGTCGTACAGCGCTTCTTTGAACGGACTGGCACCGATGCGGCGGCAGGTATCCAAAAAAGGTTCGCCGGGATTATCACGGCTTTTCAAATACACCTTTACGACTCTTTCAATCGCAGGGACAACCTGTTCAGCGGCAATACCAGGACCTGCCCTTTCACCCAATGTCATGTTTTCAGTGTGATCACCACCGAAAGTGAACTGATAATTTTCCTTGCCACCTTTTTCGAGTCCAAGAATGCCAATATGGCCGACATGATGATGTGCGCAGGCATTGATACACCCTGAAATCTTGATTTTCATCTCACCTATGGATTCTGCATAAGCCGAGTCTGAAAAATGTGTTGCGATGTCCTGTGCAATAGGTATCGAGCGCGCTGTCGCAAGAGAGCAATAGTCCATACCAGGGCAGGCGATAATGTCGCTTATAAGTCCTGCGTTTGGACTAGCCAGATCATATTGTGACAGCGCTTCGAACACTGCCGGCAAGTAGGAGCGATGGACATGTGGCAGAACCAGATTTTGCTCATGGCTGACGCGAATTTCATCGTGCCCGTAGCGTTCCGCCAGATCGGCTACCGCACGCATCTGCGCAGCCGATGCATCCCCCGGTGTTTCACCTGGTTTTTTAAGAGAAATCGTAACGATGGAATAGTTTGGATCTCGATGTTGAGATAAATTCTGTCGATGCCAACGTGCAAATTGCTCATCTTCACTCTGCAATAGCGACAGAGCAGTTTCGTCAACTGGCATCGACATGAAAGCTGGTGGCGTAAAATACCGATTTATCTGCACCTCTGTGTCAGGATTGATTCCCGGGCGATCTTTTTGTGAAAGAATGGATTGGAATTCCGTCTCTACAGCATCGCGAAACGCATCGATGCCCATAGACTTGACTAGAATTTTGATCCTCGCCTTGTATTTGTTATCGCGCCGCCCTGACAAATTGTAGACACGCAGTATCGCCTCGATATACGGAAACAAATCTGCTGCGGGTAGTGAGGGATGCAATACCTCTCCAACTACCGGCGTGCGACCGAGCCCACCGCCAACTATCACTTCATGGCACAGTTGCCCCTGGTCATCTTTCAGCAATCTCAAGCCAATATCGTGTGCTCGAATCACCGCTCTGTCATTGGCGGAACCTGTGACAGCAAATTTAAATTTTCTTGGCAAATAGGCAAATTCAGGATGATCTGTCGACCACTGACGTACCAGTTCAGCTGTCACGCGCGGGTCTGCTACCTCATCGGCGGCAGCGCCAGCGAAGTGATCGGCCGTGACATTGCGAATGCAGTTTCCGGACGTTTGGATCGCATGCATGCCGACCTCGGCCAGTGCATCGAGTATGTCAGGAACAGTTTTTAGCGTAGGCCAATTGAATTGGATATTCTGGCGCGTCGTGAAATGCCCATAGCCGCGATCCCAACGTTCGGAAATGTGTGCCAGTTGACGCATTTGCCTACTGCTCAGAGATCCGTAGGGTATGGCCACACGCAACATATAAGCATGCAGTTGCAAGTAAAGACCGTTTTGCAAACGCAACGGTTTGAATTCATCTTCGGTTAGCGCACCACTGATCCTGCGTTCCACTTGATCACGAAACAGGCGCGCACGCTGGCGCACAAAAGAAGAATCGAACTCATCGTATCTATACATAACTGCTGTTATCCGGCTTTGAGCTGGCTGGCATCATTGGATGATGTTCGCGGCAAATCAGATCGATGTGTCGGGCCACTCTCGCGAAAACGATCGCGAAAATGCTGTAAGGCCAAGGTTCCGTCTGGATTGACACGCGCCTCAACCAGGATCGGCCCAAGGACTCGATTCTGCTCTGCCTCCAGTTGCTGAACTTTGCTGGCAACAGCACTCTTGTCATCAACACACAGTGCGTCTGACAAGCTGCGAGACCAATCGCCCGTTGAGGTCAGGTAGATGACATCACCCGATAACAGTTCATTGGCGCTGATCAACCAAAGGCTATTCTGCTCAATTGCAGTGTCTTTTTGCTGTTTCGTCATAGTGATGTCTAGGCCGTTGCGGCCTTGATGAGGTATTCGACCTCTGCGCCCTGCTCGCTCGCATTCGCCACACGAGATTCAAGACCCAACATAATGATGACGGGGCCATTCAATGCTTGACGATTAATAGTCTCGGCAAGGCTATGCAGGGTCGTGTTGATAATGCGCTGATTCGAACGAGATGCATTCTCTACCAGGGTGACCGGAGTCGCTCCATCAGCGCCATGCAGTAACAACCGCCCCTGTACAAACCGCGATGCACTGCGTCCCATATACATCACCGCTACGCTGCCAGCTTGCGCAATACCTTCCCAATCATGCTCGGCAAATCCTTCAATGTCCTGGCCCGTAATAAACCGTACGCTTGAATTTCGGTGACGCTTGGTGAGTGAGACTTTTGCAACCGCTGCGGCGGACAATGCAGAGGTAACTCCCGGAACGATGTCATAGGCAATACCACCGTCATCAAGCGCTGCCAACTCCTCTTCAAGCCTTCCGTAAAGTGAAGGATCACCTGATTTCAATCGCACGACCTGTGCACCGTTGCTTGCACGCCTGACTAACTCGCTGTTTATCTCACCTTGCGTCCAGCCAATTTGTCCCGGCGCTTTGCCAACATTGATGAAGGTTGCTTCACGTCGAGCCAGTTCAAGAATTTCCGGTGCTACAAGGCGGTCGTAGATAACCACATCAGCATCACCAAGCAATCTACGCGCTTTGAGCGTGAGCAACTCCGGATCACCGGGGCCAGCCCCAACAATACTGACACGCGATTCAACAGAATTTTCTCTCGCCTGCTGTTCAATCAGTGTCAGCAACTCTTTTTCTGCGCCCTTCACCCCGCCCTCATCGAGTGCGGCCACACCATGGCTGTCAAAAAATGATTGCCAGCATCGTCTGCGTTCAGAAATTGTCGGTAGGTTCTGTACAGCCTCTCGATGCGCCTGTGCAACACGTGCAAGTGCGCCGAGCTTTGGACTGAGTTCGGATTCATTCATTGATTTGATACGACGGGCGAGTACGGGTGCTGTCCCTTCAGTACCAATAGCTACAACAACAGGGTCACGATCAACGATGGCAGGTGTGATGAACTGGCTTAGATCAGGCCTGTCAACCACACTGAAAAGAACACCGCTACTTTCAGCCAAAGTCGCTATGCGTCGATCAGTTGCATCCTCTCCATGCGCAATGTAGAGCAAGCGGGGTGGGATCAACGCCGGCGTTTTATCAGACGTTTGCTTACCTGTCACTTGCAAGTCGGTCTGCGTCAATTCTCGCTTGTGCAGTGTCAGCAGATTCTGCTGCGCCCATTGAATCACCTGATCAGATGGCTTGACTCCATATACTTCCAGTGAGGCTGACGTTTTCAGCAGTAGCCTTAGTTTTGCCTCAGCCACTTCACCTGCGCCGGAAATAAGCACCCGCTGCTGGCTCATGGATACAAATATTGGAAAGTACTGCATATCGATTACGCCTTAAATTCGAGCTATCGATTCTAGGATATTTTTCCTTTTTATAGCTATAGCAAACTACAAATAAGAATTATTTTCCACATATGCTTTATTTATGTAAAATATGCTCTCGTTTCTATGGAAAAACAAGAATGTTGGATTCGCTGGATACTCTGGATAGGAAAATACTGCTTGCGATGCAACAGGACAGCAGCCAATCACTTGCTGATTTGGCTAAAAAGGTTCAATCCTCCAAAACTCCTGTCTGGAACCGATTGCGTAAACTGCGTAACTTGGGTGTCATAAAAAAGGAAGTGGCGGTTCTTGAGCCAGAGGCACTTGGATTGAAGGCTTGCTTCTTCATCCTCATACGCACGGCGCAACACGAGCAGGATTGGCAGACACGATTTCTAACCGCATTGGAAAGGCGGCCCGAAATTCAGGAGGCACATCGATTGGCAGGTGATGTTGATTATCTGCTTAAGGTACGTGTGAAGGATCCAGCTGACTTTGATCGCTTCTATCAGGAACTGGTGGCTGATATCAGTATTTTTAACGTGACCTCTCTGCTATCCATGCAGGAAATACAATCAACGACCGCACTTCACTTCAATGAATGAAGATGGCATAAGACGCAAACTGAAAATTGACGTAAACTACTTACTATGCAACCAAAACAGAAATCCTTCGAACATTTCTACCTCACCAAAGTAGCTCTTGGCGATTGCTGCGGTTGTGCCGAGCGAGTGATCGATTGGCGAGATATCGATCTTGAAAAACAACGTAGTCGGTTGAAACCTATTGTAAAGAAGCGATCTTTCTGGAAGCGCGTTAAAAAGAAAATACTCTAATGTCGTCTACCCGGCCTGCGCGAAGATGACGGCCTGGTTGGGTATCTTATTTTGTTCAAGGCAAACTAAGCTTGGCAGTACGTCCACCATCTACTGTATAAACCTGTCCTGTTACAAAAGACGCAGCTTCTGACGCAAGCCAGGTAACCATTGCTGCGACCTCATCCGGTGTTCCAGTACGAGCCAGAGGATGAATGCTTTTTAGTCGCTCATTGAATGAGTCAGCATTCGGTTGCGATGCCACAAAATCTACATTTAATGGCGTATCTATCCAACCTGGTGCTACCGCGTTGCAACGAATGCCCTGTGCGCCATGATCTACAGCTACAGCACGCGTTAACGCATGTAAGCCTGATTTGGATGCGCAATAAGCCGGGTGACGCGGGTTCGAACCCAATCCTTCGATCGACCCGATATTGACGATATTCCCCTGGTTTTTGCGTAATTGCGGCATTGCGCTGCGTATCAATAAAAAGGGCACGGTTAAATTCAGATGCAGCGTTCTCTGCCAGCTATCAATATCTGTCTCTTCAACATCACCTTCGAGCATCAGGCCTGCATTGTTAACGACAACATCAAGCCGACCCATCTGACTAATAATTTTATCGATCAGTTTATCGGCTGACGCGGGTGTGGTTAATCGTTCAAGATCTGCTTGAATACAGTTAAAGCCAGACACTGCTCTTCGCTGCACGCAAATCACTTTCGCACCTTCCTGGGTGAAAGCATTGGCACAGGCCAACCCTATGCCACTACTCGCACCAGTGATAAGAATCACCTTCTCGTTAAGCATATTCATTCGATGTTGTCTCGTTTACCGCAAAACACCTGCTAATCAATAAACAGGTTTGCCGCCATTGACTTCAAGCAGCGCCCCACACATAT
>CAYPMR010000086.1:0-14464 GCA_964411665.1 uncultured Granulosicoccaceae bacterium
CTGACGCGCCCACAATGCCACCCTGGCCGATGATGACGACTTTTGCACTTTCCGGAAACGAACTCATATGTCAGACCCTGCGCTCAGGCTGTAAATATCAAGCGCGAACTATAGCCTACAACGCTGTCGCAGGCTTGCCCGAAAGGCTGTGTTTGACACGCTCTAGAGCGTGGAAGTCGCGACCTGATAACAGTGCAGCAGTTGCAGCACCGATGTGGGCTTCGTTTTTTAGGTTGTTTGTAAACTTTTAAGATTTTGGATGGTAATACGATCAGCCGTAGTCAGTCGCGCCAACCTGGTCATAGCGTGGCAATGACCAACTTTCATCAATTGCTTGCTGCATCCAGGTTTGCATGGCTGGTAATCCAAATAGCTGATCAGACCAATTTGAGAAAGCGTCGCTGACATTCAAGCCGTAGCCACGCACACGTACACCAATTGGTGCGTACATGGCATCGACGATCGAAAAATCGCCACACAGAAAATTACCCTTAGCATTCTGTGCTCTTTTGGAGTCGTGGGAACTGAACATTGACCAGAGTTGTGCCAAACGGTCAAGATCGCGTTGCAGCGCCTCATCGATGCTAATCCTTTTTTTAACCCTGCAGTTCATTGGGCACTGAGAACGCAAGGCCATAAATCCGCTATGCATTTCAGCTGATGCGCTACGTGCCAGTGCTCGCAGGCTCACGTCGTCTGGCCAAAGTTTCTTGTTGGGATACTTGTCGGCGAGAAATTCCATAATGGAAAGGCTGTCCCAGATAATCATTTCCTCATCAACAAGGATGGGGACCTGTTGCGGTACTTGCCATTCATTCGCGAGTTTAACGAGACTGTCATCGTGAAAAATGGGCAATACCGTTTCGTCAAACGCGATATTGTTTGCCTGCAAAATCAACCAGGCCCGTAACGACCAGGACGAATAGTTTTTATAACCAAGGTAGAGATGCACAGTATTTATTCCCTATCGTTTACGTTGTTCGCCGTAGGGAAGGGCAGCGGCGAGGTCCATTTGCTTTTTGGGCCATTGGGTACCAGTGGTGGATAAAGACGAAAGGTAATCCAAAAACATATCCCCGGCATCCTGTCCCCAGAATAGTTGTTGTTGGTGTACAAGTGTGGGTACACCAAATACACCTGCATCTATGGCTTGTTTGCCGTTATCGAGCACTTGTGCTTTCACGGCCGGATCATTCAGGTCGTCGGGTGTCAGATTAAACGCATGACAAAGTTTTTCGAAAGGCTCCTGATCCTGAGGAAGATGGCCTTCTGCCCACACATAGCGAAATATTTGGCTGGTAGCTTCCACAGTTGATCCAGCAGCTACGCATAAGCGCAACAATGGCAATGGGTTAAACGGATGATGTGCTGGCAGAGTCAGTTGAATTGAATGTTGTTGAGCCAGCCACGTGATATGAGCAAACGTCCAGTTGCGTTTTACCGGAATTTCGGCTGGTCCCAATTGCCCCCAATGATTGAGTAAGCCTGCGAACAAAATGGGTTTACACGTGATTTCCGGCGACGCATCAAATAGCTTGTTCTGCTGGCTTTGCAGGTAAGCGTAGGGTGAAATGAAATCAAAATACCAATCTGTCACGGCTAACTCCTTAACCAGGCTCAATTGCCTAAAATATCAGGGCCTGCTGAGTTTTAGTGCTTTGTTGAGATTTTGTGCAGGCCGGGTCGACGGCAATCAATATGACTGAATCACCGCTAGCGAAGACTTCGCCGCTAATAACGAATTTTCTCAGAAATCAGGGGTCTAAAACAATGGAATCCTGGTTTGATTGGGGACAGGAGACCTTTCACAGAGCAGAACCTGACTATTTGCTGCTAACCCGGTGCTATGGTGCAGTTGCGGTGTCCTGGTTTTGTCTCACAGAATGACCCTGAAGGTAGATGACTTTGCAATCATATCCTTACAAAGTCCGTTAAGGCTTATGAAAAGCGGGTTATTACCTGGTTTTGGCGTACTGAGGCTAAACACCGATAAAGCCAAAGCGAACCAAAGCGAAAGCAGCAGAATCAGGCTGCGAGGAATTTGAACGACACTAATGAATTTGCTTCCAGACAGTGAGGTGCTCAAGGCGGGCTATCGCTACGCATTTGCGTTGACCATGCATCGTCAAGATGCAGAGGACTTGCTGCATGACGCGTGGATACGTCTGGTAACACGTTATCGACAAAGTCCGGAGAAGCCAGTGCTTTTTCGAACTATCAGAAATCTGTTTATCGACAGCAAGCGTCACGCGAAGGTCGTGGACAACTACGCCAAACAGCAGGATAAAAGTAACCCGACAGAAGACAACCTCAAGAAGTTGATCGATTCGGAACTGCTGGAACATCATCTCGTCTGTTTAAGACCCATTGAGCGAGAGGTACTTTTTTTATCGGTTGTAGAAGGATACACGGCAGATGAGATAGCGGCGATGCAGTCAACCGTCAGGGGGACGATTCTGAGTATGCTCTCCCGTGCCAAGAAAAAAATAAGAACATCTATGCAAAATGGTGGTGATGACTTCGAAGCTTTGCGTGATGAACTGGCTTCAAACAGAAAAAACGTTGTGACGATCAATAGCAAGCGTAAGAAGCAGAAAGAGGTGTGATGATGGAAAACGATGATCTTGACAACAATCTGCGCGATTACTTTTTAAAGGCGCAAATCAGTGCATCCAGTCTGGAAGATATTCTAGCTGAATCGCGCGAACTACAAGAAGGATTCGTAAACAAGCATGAGATGCCATCAAGTGCTGCCTCATCCTTCTCTTTGCTTTCTCTAACTAAAGATTTTTTTGCTGATCGCAATATATTCAACAAGATTGCTATTGGTTTGCCAACACTGGCAGCTTTCGGCTTGACTGCCGCGCTTGTCATGCAAGCAGGAGAGTCTGATCACAAAGCCAATGAAGTTCAGAAAAATGAGTTAGCGGCGCTTGATCTGTCCAAATTGGTTATACAAGAAGCTGCTATCAACCATCGCACCAAACTTCAAATGGATGTTCTCGCCTCGGATATAGCGACACTGCGGCAGGGCATGACCAGACATGATTTTGAATTGCAGCTACCTGAAGCATTGACAGCAGGGCATGAGCTAATTGGTGGTAGATATTGCACTTTGGCCGGAAAGTTGGCCGTACATTTGCGACTTGAAGATGAAGGACGTGTGAAACCTGCTGCGCCAATTGAATCTGCTAACGAAAATCTCGATACGATTCAATCCAGAAGCCTGTTTGTAACCCGCTCTACGGATGGAGACCGGGAATCATTTGAACTGCTGGAACAGTTTTCAGAAAATGTGCATGTCAGCTCCTGGACTCAAGACGGCATGCTCTATGTGCTTGCTGAAGGTAACGAAATAACCCAGCCAGTTCATTAGGTTTTGAACTTGGTTGCTCTGGATGACACTTATCAAGATCAGAGAAAATTGCAAATAAAAGACTGGATATATAAAAGACGGATAAATGAAACTCAGAACTCATAAAAATTCCTTTAAGAAATACGTCGCAGTATGGTTGACAGTTGCTTTTTGCTCAGCGCCGTGGACAGTTTTTGCTTCTGGCGAGCAGATCAAATTACCGATTGAAGATGGACTGCAGCAGGAACTCTCAAAGCACTACGAGGTAGTTAAAGAGCAGATTACAAACTACCAGCCACGCACAGAACATTTGGATGCAGATGGTAGCCCGCATTACGTCAATCGTCTGATACGTGAGGACTCACCGTATCTGTTGCAACATGCGCATAACCCGGTTAACTGGTTCAGTTGGGGCGAAGAAGCATTGCTTGAGTCTCGAAGAACCAATAAACCCATATTTCTGTCAATCGGTTATGCCACTTGCCATTGGTGTCATGTGATGGAACGTGAAGTTTTTGAGGATCTGGAAGTCGCGCAATATATGAACGACAACTATATAGCGGTCAAAGTTGATCGTGAGCAACGCCCCGATGTCGACGAAACATATATGACCGCTGTGCAGATGATGACTGGGCGTGGGGGATGGCCCCTATCGGCCTGGCTCACAACCGAGGCGAAACCCTTCTACGGAGGAACCTATTTTCCAAAAGAATCGTTTATGGATTTGTCTCTACGTGTCAAAGATGCGTGGACAGAATCTGAAGAGCTGTTGCACGAGGAGGCACAAAAAGTCGCCAATGCGCTAGAAAACATAAACAAGCTCTCTTCTACCTCGGAAGCGGTTGGTGATGTTCAGGTTGATGAATCGGTCGAACTGCTGCTCTCTGGTTATGATGATTTGCTCGGTGGTTTTGGCGAAGCACCAAAATTCCCCAGAGAATCGAGTCTGTTGCTGTTACTCGAGAGAGCGCGTTCCGGGGCTAACGCGCAAGCCTTGGAAGCTGCTCACTTCACACTACAACGTATTGCAGCCGGTGGCATACATGATCAGATCGCTGGTGGTTTTCATCGCTATGCAGTTGATGGCGACTGGCAAGTACCACACTTCGAGAAAATGCTCTACAACCAGGCTTATCTGGCGCGTGCTTATCTGCTGTCATACGAGTTAACGGGTGACTGGGAACATGGTCGCGTCGCCACGCGTACACTCGATTATGTATTGCGTGAAATGACCAGTGCGGACGGGACTTTTTTCTCGGCAACGGATGCTGACTCCGATGGCGGTGAAGGAAATTTCTTCATCTGGACGCCAGATGAGGTTGATGCAGCCTTAAGTGCTGATGATGCCAGCTTTGCCAAGCGTGCCTGGCGAATTTCCCCCGAAGGTAATTTTGAAGGTAAAAATATTCTCCATCATGATGAAAATCTGGTATCGCTGTCTAAAGAGCTGGATATACCAGTTGCAGAATTAACCAAACGCCTGGAATCAGTGGGTGATCAATTACTCGAGAAAAGACAGGATCGAGTAAAACCTCTGCGCGACGAGAAAATAATCACCGGCTGGAACGGTATGTTGATTACGGCTCTCGCTCAAGCCGGAAGCGTGCTCGAACGCTCAGGTTATATCGATGCGGCGAAAACAGCTGCTCAATCCATACTCAATACGCAGCTCGACTCTGAAGGCAGATTGTCGCGTATCAATTTCAACGGTCGTAAATCAGTCGAGGCGACACAAGCTGACTACGCTTTTTTTATAGAAGGCCTTATTGCATTGTATGACACTACGGGCGAAAGTCAGTGGCTCAAGCAAGCGGAAGAACTTGTTGCGATTATGGATGAGCTCTTTCTTGATAAAGAGGGTGGCGGCTATTTTATGGCTGTCGTTGACGAGTCTGAAGCGCGTTTGCCTGTGCGTCCCAAATCACTATATGACAACGCTATCCCTGCAGGCACATCGGTTGCTGTGCGGGTCTTGTCTCAGCTGTTTCATCGCACCGGTAAGGACGAGTATTTTACCAAGGCTGAGTTTGTTATTTCATCGATGGCCGGGTTAATTGAAAGAGGGCCTACGAATTTTGCTTACTTACTAATTGGAGTGGATGAACTGTACAACGGTGAGAACGGTGCTGAGCGGGTTGTTGCACGCGGAAAAGTATCCCTGTCTGCGAATCTGATTAATGACTCGGAAACGCTTGATAAGGCAAACCTTGAAGTAACACTGGATATTGAGGACGGTTGGCATATCAATGCCAATCAGCCGTTGCAGGAATACTTGATCGGTACGACTGTAAAGACCGCTGGTGGAGATCAGGTTGATGGAGTTGTATACCCGGAAGCCTTGCGCCGCAAACTCGGATTTGATCGTAACGAACTTGCTTTGTACGAAGGCAGTGTCAAGTTGCAGGTACCGGCCAGTCAGTTGATCAACGCCGAAGGCGATGTCGCTGGAAATATTAAGGGCGCAGCTATCGTGCAAGTTATTGTCGATTTACAAGCCTGCAATGACACAACTTGCCTGGCACCGGAAAGCGTTACACTCGATTTGTCGACTGCATCACTAACGCCACAGAACTCGAACGTGGCATTGGCAGACTAAAGACAATCTGTTTGTAGTTAATGAATGCAGGTTACATTCAAATAAATACTACAATTTAGCAACTATTGTTATACCTATGGTTTTAAAACCGGAATCAAAAAACTATTTGATTGAAATTGTGTCAGATGGAAATGCCGGACGGATTGCAGGAGATGCAGTCTGTTATCCAGTCAGGTTGGCTCTGCCAAATCCGGCAAAAAGAAATATACGTTGAACGATAACCATCAGCAATACGGAACGGACGTCATGATGTCGAAGAATTTGCCCCAAACTTTGCCCGCATCTTCGCCCAACAAGCGCAGACAGTTTCTAAAGAAAAGCACCGGCTATGTCGGTGCGGCAGCCCTGGGTGGCCTGTCGGTTAAGCCCTTGCTGGCTCAAGATGAAACTGCTCCTGAAGATCCATTACCCAAGTACGGGATCGAGGGTTTCATTGCACCAGAAGTCACGCTCGACTACTGGATTGATGGAGATGGTAAACCCACCACTTTCTCTGTTGAGGGTGCGCGCGGTAAATGGGTGTTTATGAAGTTTTTTCAAAACTGGTGCCCCGGTTGTCATTCCAGTGGCTTTCCAACCTTAAAAGCTGTTTGTGACGAATTTTACGGCCATGAGATGGTTGAAATTGCCGGTATCCAGACAGTATTTGAGGGTTATAGCACCAACACACAGGATAAGGTACGTGAACTTCAACAGCGCTACGATATCCCAGCAGTCATGGGGCATGATCCGGGTGATAAAGAGGCACATATTCCTGCCGTCACGATGATTAACTACCGCACTGGTGGTACGCCATGGCTTGTATTGGTAGCACCCGATGGGAGCGTTGTATTTAACAATTTTCATGTTAACCGAACCAAGCTGATCGAGTATTTGCATGAGCAAATCGGTTAATAGCGTTCGGTAGCTTTTACAAACACACATATTAAGTTCATTAGCATGGTGCGATCTATCATGAGCTCGAGTTTGCAGCGAGACCATAGGTTGATCTGCCTATATGTATTCCAAATCAAAAGGGTTAAACACACATGAGCAAGCAGGATATACCGACTAACAGTCGGCGAAATTTTCTAAAAACATCAGGCGCCTCAGCCTCAGTCTTGCTGGCAGGTGCTGCTGGCGCCGGTTCATTGCTGGTAGGCCAGTCGGCACAGGCACAATCTGGTAAAGGCTATGAAGAAATTCAGCCTCCTCAACAAACAGTTGCCGCTGAGGGTAAGGTTGAAGTGCTGGAGTATTTCTGGTTTGGTTGCCCACATTGCTATGCCTTTGAGCCAACCATAAACGAATGGGCTGCAAACAAACCGGACTATGTAGAATTTGTTCGTGAAGCGCCACCGCTAAATCCCAATTGGCGACCTCATTCAGAAGCGTTCTACGCAGCTGAGCAGCTGGGTGTTACTGAAAAATTCTTTGATCCCATGTTCAATGGTATTCATGCCGACAAGCGGCGCTTGCACAATCGTAAAGAAATTGCCAAGTTCGCAGGCGAACTTGGTATCGACTCTCGTGAGTTTCTCAGTGCAATGAAATCATTTGCTGTGGAAACACGCATGCGTCAAGGCATGCAACGCGCGGTCGGTTCTGGCATTACGGGCGTCCCATCGATTGTTATCGCTGGTAAATACCGCACAGGCAATCGCCTTGCTGGTGGACACGAGGGGATCGTACGCGTGATCAATGAACTGGTTGAACGCGAACGGGCCTAGCACAACTCAGTAAGGCCATTCATCTGTGTAAGGTCTTTGTACCTATCTCGACACCGTTCTCGCATCTCTGCGGGGACGGTACTCCAATACTCTCCTTTATTGTATAGCTAGCCTCAGGCGGCTCCAGAGAAGACTTAACAACGCGCATTAGCCCCAACGCCTGTGCCTGCGTATCTGTCAATTATCAGATCTGGTCAAACCGCTCTTCGGACACTATCATGTTCGCGTAAATTTCAATTTCCTGGGGCAGATGAGCACTACAGCTGGTTTCGTAACAAGCGTCGTAAGAAGCGATAAAAAAGACGCTAAACAAAGTGTTGGAAAAAACACCATCAGTAGCAGGAACGGTATTTCAAAAGCGGTTTTACGGGTCCGTCGGATGGCAGCCGGTTGCGTTGTTTTGTCCCTGGTAGCTTGTGCAAGTGGCGAAAATCGATACACCTTGCCAGCTGCCTCTGCTGAGTCATCGCCTGTCAGCGAGTCGCCCTCAGATCAGTTATCAGCAATCTCCAGCTCTCAAGCGGGGCGGTCGCTTCAAGCCAATCAACCCGGGCCGGAGCAATTGTTACGCATTGAGCCACTGACGCAGACAGATCCGTCCCAGGCGAATGTATCTGTTTGGCCGAGCATCGATTCTGTCGATACCTCCGAAATCGATGTGACAACCGAGTCAGAAGATCAACTCGCTGTGAACGATGCTTATGATTATGCGCGTGAGCAATTGCAAATTGATGTTGTTAGTCAAACTCCCCAAGTCCCGCAAGATCAAACAACATCCAGCGACGCTAACAACGGTTATGTGCCGCCGTCAGTAAACCGCTCTAACCTTAGTTCCGATTTCAGTTCTGATATCAATGTATCGGCAAAAGATACGTCTCCTGGGGAAGGTTTTGCATCTATCGCCTATCACCGTATTGATCATGATAATAGTCCGTACACGGTCAGCCCACGTTTGTTTGCCGCGCATATGCGCTACCTGTATGACAATGGCTATCACACCTTAACGCTCGCTGAGCTGGATGATTACCTCAGTGGTCGTATTGAGCTACCACTACGCAGTGTGTTGATTACCGTTGATGACGGGCATCAATCCTCGTACTCTCAAATCCATCCGGTGCTACAACGCTACGGCTTTAACGCTTTGTATTTTCCCTACAGCGATTACATAAATAATGGTGGCTTAACAAAGCAGATGATGCGAACGATGCTCAGTGACGGCAACGCGGAGTTCGGTGTACATACAAAAACACACGCTGCTTTAACTCTGCAGCATGATACTGAAACAGATACCGACTATGAGGACAGAGTGCTAGCGGAGATACAAGAGCCTGGGTCCTTGCTAAAAGAGTTGGTAAACCCTGTATTTATGTCGATAGCTTATCCCTACGGCAAGGTTAACCGTCAAGTAGAGCGGTTATCCAAAACAGCTGGAATGCGTTTTGGTTTTACCGTTAATTGTGCGGCTAACACCCGAGGCACAAACCCCTTGCGTCTAAACCGGTGCACCATCGGTAGCCAGGATGACCTTGATTTGTTCGCAACGAGGTTGCTGAATCCGCGTCTGGCGCTCAGAAAAATAGCCAGTCGCAAAGATGCAACGGGTCGAACCAAGGTCAGTCGCACGTCGTCTTTGGGTCGCATTGGAGCACCGGAGTTTCTAGGTAACCTGGCGGATAGGGAATTTTTTACCGGTATACCCATCCAGCCTTTTTCACCGTACTTTGTTGATCCTGATGGTGAGATACTTGTCTACAGTGCGTCGGGTTTACCTGAAGGCTTGTCGATAGATCGCGATAGCGGCACGATCAGTGGTGTGCCACTGGCTGCAACTATCATCTCAGGTTTAACCATTTCAGCTACCAACCAAAGTGGTACAACCTCACGCACTAACGCGTTTGATCTGATCGTGCACTGACAGGCTTCAGGGTTCCAAAGCGTTTTGCGGTACCGGCTCGAATGTATCGGTCATGATGGCAGAGGGCGTAGATTCAAGCGTGCGGTTAGCTGATGCAGTTGCTTCGCGACTATTATTACTGATCGCAGCTTGTATGACAGTGTCGCAGGTGCCATTGACGATGAAGTCAAAAGCACTTTGCAGCATGCCTTCCATGCCGTTTTCATTGGTACCGAAATCGCGAGTCAGGTCATCCTGAGCAATACAATCCGCGGCAATACCTCCGGAAACACTGACGCCCGACGCATTGAATCCTTCCGCTTCCATCGCATTGATGCGTCTATCGCAGAGATCACGGCCTGAGGATATGAACGGTTTACCCACAGTCGTACTGCCCATGGTTACAACATCAATATAAGGTTTAAGTGAATTAATCACGATTTCCGATGATGAGGCAGTGCTACCGGTGGTCAGGATTACCACGCGTCCCAGTCCGAGAGCATTATCTACATTTGCAAAAATACGCGAAAAGTTACGGTTGGTGTATCGATCGTTAAAGCGGTATTCGATCAGTAGTTCGCCATCGGTTGTGGGACTGGAAATCAATGCTGCCAGAAGACGCGCTATGCGGGTGCGCCCGCCACCGTTGTAGCGCAAATCCAGAATCAGTTCATCGACGTTCGAGGCCTGGAATCGACTAAATGCATCTTGTAGCTCTGCTTCTGATGTTTCCAGAAAACTGTTGAAAGCAAGGTAGCCGATATTGCTACCAAGGTTGGGTACATTGATTATTTCTTCATGAAGAACTGTGTTTATCGAGTACTCCGCTGGTGTGACGTCACTGAAATAGGTCTCTCCTGTGACTGCGCTGATCAGTTCAAGACGAACATCACGGGGATCTTCTCGAGTACCGATTAAAGTCTGCAAACGACTGAAGCTCAGTGTCGCCCAGTCTTCACCCTCTATCGAGATGATCGCATCACCACGTCGCATGCCGGCAGCAGCTGACGGTGCATCATCTTGTATCAATAAAATTCTTGGTACGTTATTGCTGTCAAACCGCCAGGAAAAGCCGATACCGAAATTCACACCTGCATCAAAAATCTGCGCGCTTGTTGTTGCGTTCGTGACGCTGCTGAAAGTGTCAGGCGATACACGCAGTCCACGGATCAGGCTTTCCGGACTATCGAAATCTGCAAGATCAACTACGGGCACCTGATCAGCAAATAGATAAAAGTCGCGCATGCTATCGTCGACCCATTGATTGAGACTGGGGACATCGCATTCGCGTGCCGTGAGGTCTTCGCCCATCATGAAAGCCTGATTCGCGCTAGAGGCACCACCACCGCCTGAATCACTGCACGCAGAAAGTGCTACGAACGACGTACAGACAAGTGATTGAAGAATATGTCTTGGACTGATCGCGTGACTCTCGGCTTTTGTGTAAAACCGTTTTAAAGCGTCTTGTGTTTCTGCAACGAAAGGCATCATTGTGTAAGGCCTTGCTGAACGGCTTGATAAGCGGCTTTGGGCTGGTAGCGTGAGTCGAAAAGCAGTGGCTGCATGGGTTCACGCCAGGAGTATTGGTCGGTGAAACCCCAGAACTGCAGTGACTGGCAGCGTGGCTGCTCCAGACAAAGTGACACGACCTCACTGTATACAGCTGCTTGTTGTTGAAAATCTGCACTGCCGGGATTTATACCTTCCGGGAAACTGACATCAAGTTCGGTGATATAGATATCAAGGCCACGATCTGCGGCACGCTGGAAATTAGCACGTACATCAGCGAACTGATCGAAGGTTGAGAATAGATGCATTTGAAAGCCGATCGCGTCAAGTGGTACGTTGCGCGATTGCAGACGATCGACCAGCTGAAAGAAACCATCCGACTTGGGGCCATTTACTTCTATGTCAAAGTCATTGAGGAGCAATACAGCATCTGGATCCAGTTCACGTGTCTGTTGAAAAGCCGTGTCTATGTAGGATTCGCCCATCGCCTCCAGCCAAACTGAATTGCGCAAGCTGCCGTCCATGTCTACAGGTTCATTGACCACGTCCCAGGACCTGACGTCTCCTGCGTAACGATTAACGACGCGAGTGATGTACTCGCGCATGTGGATTTCACGCTCGCCAAGTGCGGTCTGCTCAATCCACTCAGGTAGCTGTGTGTACCAGACCAGAGGATGTCCGTGTATCTCCATATTGTTTTGACGCGCAAAGGTGACCAGGTTGTCGGCATCTGCAAACTGGTAGCGCCCGGGTAAGGGATTGAGCACTTCCATCTTCATCGAATTCTCTGGTGTGACGAGATTGAATTCGCGCGTTGCAACCGCAGAATAAATTTCACCATCCGGGCGATTGTAGAAACCTTGACGTGAGGCAAAGCCGACCAGAAATTGCTGATTGTCTGCAAGCTCACGCAAGCTTGGGCCGACGATTTGAAAATCCGTATTATCCAATACTTCTATAAATATGGATTCACTGGTTGTTAGTGTCGGGTCATCTGCGTCAATCGACACAACATTGAAAGTTTGCACGCCGGTTTGCGTAGGCGTGTAACGCAATACAAATACTTCTTCAAAAACGGGATGGCGTGTAAAAGTAGCGCCCGCTGGCAGATTGGCGATGCTCAGTGTTGGTATGGTGTCGTTGAGATCCAATCCTTTTAGCTCAATCGCAACCGGATCATTAACCCTGACGGTGTGCGGCACAAATTCTTCAATGCGAGGTGCCCGGTTGGGGATGCTCGATGGATCATCTGGCAGGTTGATGCGAATGCGTATCGTCTGCCGTGTGCGGTACAAGGAATTTGCCGGATCAAGCGCGACAATGGTGAATTCTCGAATGCCTACATCGCCTTGCAATGGTTGCCAGACGAGAGATTGTGTTCCGTCGAAATTATCCACAAAGGTGCTGCCTTCGGGTAGCTTCTCGGGAAACAGACCAGGTAGTTCACCTTCAGGGTCGCGAGGGATAAAACGTACGGTTAATATTTGTCCTGCGTCGATTTCCTGATCGGTCAGATTTTCAAAAAAGGGTGGTGCATTAGTTGCGGTATCGACGCCTGACGGTACTTCAATAACAGGTTCAAGTGGACCGGCAAGGAACTCTTCAACAGTAATGTTTACCGGTTGGTCTTTCAGTATGCGCGGACCGGGATCTGTTAGCGGTAAAAATCCGCTCACCGAATGGCGCAGACCGTTCTGTGCCACGGGCTCATCGTCGAAGGAGGGTGCTTCTGTGAGTGGCGGTGATGGTAAAGGCGAAAGCAGTGGCGCTAGATTCGGGTTTTCGGGTATGACCGGTACTGGAACTACCGGGGGATCTATAACAGCCGGGGGAGGCGTAACCGCACCGCTGTTATCCGGGTTGCTATCCGACCCTCCGCTGCATGCTGCAATGGTGGAAGCCACACACAGCGCCAGCAGTAATCGCCTGCTGGATCGTCTGTTGGTTTTGCTTTGAACTAACGCCTCAATACTCCCTGTTTGGCTGTTATTCAGTGATTGAGTCTCTGACATTATTCTTAGAACCGTGTTTAGCCCGTAATTATAGTGACAGTAGGTGCTGAAGAGTCGTTACAACATGGCCAAACAAGCGATTACAACATTGTTCACCAAACAAGCTATTTGGGCCGAGTAGGCCGCACTTACCGCTGGATACGCTGTCGTTCTACTGATCTTTTCCTACCCTATGTAGGCATCGTTATTAGCGGCAGGTTCAATGATCAAATGTGGCTTCTTTGGCAGGTTTCGCTGCAAGAGATGACTTTGCACGACGTCTTTTGCCGGATGTGCCTCGTTGCAGAGGAATATCGCCAAGGAACAGCCCTGTCGGGGGTAGTTGGTCGAGCGGTGTGAGCTGTTCCAGACGGTCCAGTAAAGACAAAGCGCGTAGTAATGAAATAACACTTCCGAACTGCGCTGAATGGCCGCTTTCTATACGCTCAATGGTGCGTTTTGATACACCAGAGCGGTTCGCCAACGCTGCCTGAGTACTGCCTTGACGTAAGCGTTCGGATGCCAGTCTATTCCCCAGTTCGATCAGAACAGATTCATTGGAATTGTTATTTTTTATAGTCATCGACGCGTCAAATCAGTGAATGTATCTGTCAGTTGTCAGTCTGTCTGAGGTTGGCCAATGACATTGCATTTACTTAGCCAATACGGATACCCGGATCGCGTCTGAATTCAGGGTATAAGGAGGGAGGGAATTTTACCCCTGTCGAGCGTCCGGGGGATGCTTTTGCTGGCTGAAAAAGGCAGGATTACGCAGATGATACTGCGTCGAAGAACCACCACTCGGATTGAATCTGACAGCGTGGGTGTCGGGTTTCTGGCAACACGGTAGTTTGTTTCATTTGTCCAGATAGTGAGCGAGGCCAGCCTGGCATTGGCCTCGTTGGAATACAGGCGCATTTTTCTCTTGGAAAGTGGCTTGCGGTATCAGGTAAACGGCCAAGCAAAGACATCATAAAGACGTTATGAACAGATAAGTGCCAAGTAAAAGTAGAGTGATATAGAAAAGGTTTTTAAAACTTTTTTCTGTCAAACGTGTGGCTAGTTGTCGGCCAAGCGGCATACCCAGCATTGCCGGAATGACGGCAACGAGCGACAATAATGACAGGCTTTGTGGCAGTCTGTGTTGAAACCACAGCGCAGCTGCGAGTGCTACTGTTGACACACTAAAGAGCAAACCCATGGCTTGTACGAAACGATCTTTGTCGAAACCAAGGCTCTGCAAATACATAACACCCGGCACGACAAAAGAACCGGTTAGTCCGGTGAGCAGACCGTTGAGTGCGCCGGCGGCTATGGCAATCTTTGGATCCTTTCCCTCAGGCGCCTGCCACCGCCATCCGAACATACTTGATAGTGCGTAGAGGATAATCAGTAAACCGAGCAGGGCGC
>CAYPMR010000087.1:0-1386 GCA_964411665.1 uncultured Granulosicoccaceae bacterium
GCTTTTGTGGCCGAACAGCGCCCCTCAGAAGGGCGCTTTCGGTCATCATATCTCAGTCTGCTCTGCTATTTCTAACGCATCGTCGACTTCAACACCCAAGTACCGCACGGTACTCTCCAACTTTGTATGGCCCAACAAAAGCTGCACAGCCCTAAGATTTTGAGTTCGCTTGTAAATTAATGTGGGCTTGGTCCGACGGAGCGAGTGCGCGCCATACAGCCCGCTATCCAACCCGATATCTGAAACCCAGCCTTCAACTATACGAGCGTACTGGCGCGTCGAAATATGTGGTGAACTGATACTCTGCTCGGGAAGAGAAAATCTGAGCCTGTAGCCCCAAAGTGCGCCACCCAGTCGCTTATTGCATCGCGTGTGCTCTCAGTTATTTCGAATTGTACCGGGCGACCAGTCTTTTGCTGCATCACCATGGCTCTCGATGTCACGACACCGGAATTGCTCACATCACTAAGCTTGATTTTGACTAAATCGCTCCCTCTTAACTTGCTATCGATTGCTAAATTGAACAGCGCTAGATCGCGCTTATTATCGGCAAGCTGAAGACGAATTCTGATCGCCCAAATTTCTCTTAGCTTCAATGGCAGTTTTTGTCCGACTAGTTTTCCTTTATTCTAAGGCGATCGTTGGTTTTTATCTAACATGCTAAGTTCCTCGTTATGCGGAACCTTGTCATGCCAACTATGTGCCGTAGTGTCGTATAAACTGCCGGTGTGAGATCACTTGCAGCGCACCTATTAGTATTGGCCAGCTATCATGCCGCATCACCAAATATTTCTATTAAAACATCTGGACGTTGGATTGCTATTTGTATCAAGCGTTGTGCAGCCTGAGACGGATCTCGACGTTCTTGTTCCCATTGTTCAAGCGTACGTTTTGAAACACCCAAAAGCGCTGCAAATTGGCTTTGTGAGAGTTTGAGATTATTTCTCGCAGTTATTATGTCGTTACTCACAACTTTCGGATGGGATTTGCCTTCTTTGTGCGCCTTGATTTCTTTTGCTGCTTGAATCAACTCTTCACCAATATTGCGCTCTGACTTATTAGTTTTCATTCGATCAGTTCCTTTATTATTTTCAGCTCTTTAGCCGAAATATCTGCCTGTTGGTTTTTTGAATAGATGGTCATCAGATAAACGTAATCGACCTCGGCGGAATAAAAAATAATTCTCGCACCACCCCTTTTGCCGTGACCAGATCCAGTCCAACGTATCTTTCGAACGCCACCACTGCCCTTGATAACATTGCCAGACTTTGGATTAGCCGAAATCCACTCAATGAATTTTGTGTATACAGTCTCAGTCCAAACAGAAGGCCAGTTGCGAGTAAACGGCGATAACTCAATCACTGTTTCCATACGCTGACTATACGC
>CAYPMR010000087.1:1486-14314 GCA_964411665.1 uncultured Granulosicoccaceae bacterium
AGTTGCGAGTAAACGGCGATAACTCAATCACTGTTTCCATACGCTGACTATACGCCATTGGCGTATATTTGTCTAGTAATATTTCGAAGTTGGAAGATCGGGAGTTTTCTCTAAAAGCCGGATCCTTAGTTGGATTTCACGGTATACGAGTAGCGTACTACCGAGTTTGGTATCAAGCATTTCAAAAGAAGGCTGACACTCCATTTAGCTCAACGCTACGGGTAAAGTGTGCCCTTTGCTGACATTCGCCTATCCCATATGTTATCGAATTTATCACTTTTCTTTAACAGCAAGCGGCCATTCGTTTTTACTATTAACGCCCGCTTCAAGCGAACTTGATGGCGATTGACCGTAGCGGCAGCGAAGGGAATAAGCTGTCAAGTTTCGCTTGCAGGCTTGTTATATCAATATCCCTCACGTCCTTTCAGTTCTGCAAAATCACTCATAACCCATTTTTTGTAGCCTTCTCTTTTTGATAAATTCTGATACCACTCATCTGTATTACTCTGGAGATGAATTCCAAGGTCAATTTCCACCAAGCGAAAGATGTAGACACCAATTGCCACATCAGCTATCGAAAAAGAATCACCCACAAGATAATTGTTTTTAATTAGTGTCTCTTCAATCTTTGACAGGCAATAAATACACTTTGTCTTATTGTTTTCAATGTGCTCCCAGTTTCTTTTCGATTCAGGCGTTCTATAGTAGCCCCAAAATACGCCTACAAATGCCTGTTCAAGCACATCAATTGACCAGTCCATCCATTTCTCAACCATGGCTCTTTCGATCGACGATTCACTCCAATACTGAGACTTACCATATTCTGCGGCGAGATACCTTAGAATTGTATTTGATTCGTAAATACTAGTTTCCGCATCTATTAAGACTGGTACTTTTTGGAAAGGATTTAACGAAGAAAATTCTTCTGTATCAGTTCCCCCGTATTTTCCACCAATTTGAGTATGCTCGTATTTGAGTTTCAGTTCATCCAAAAACCAAAGCACCTTCTGAACATTATAAGAAGTATCCCTGCCTAGTATTTTTGTTACCAAATTCAATTTCTCCAAATGTAATGTTTTTGATATAACGCCTCAGTCACCTGCAGTGTATGCGCTACCCGATTTGCGGTAAAATGGAGCGCAGCGACATCGCAATTCGGGTAGCGCATACACTGTCGGGTGCACTGCCTTGTTAAGTGCATCAGATATCATTTCTAGCACAAGGCTATAAATATGCCCACAATTTCAATGTTTTACGGTTTGATTATACGTATGTATTACTTTGATAACCAACAACACAACAAGCCCCATATACACGTACATTATCAGGATGACAGTGCAGTATATGAGATACCAACCGGAGATGTACTGGGTGGGACTTTACCAATAGCTAAACATAAACTGATTTTGGCATGGATTGAGATACACCAAGAAGATCTTATGGCTGATTGGCAACTGGCGATTGCAGGTGAGCCTGTTTTTAAAATTGACCCGCTGAAATAGGTGACACATGAATCCATATGTTGAGGCCGCAGAGCCAATGCAAAATTACAAACTCAAAGTTCGTTTTGACAATGGTGAAGTGAAAGAGTTTGATGTAGAGCCGTACTTAGAAAAAGGTATTTTTGTTGAGCTTAAAGATAAAGAATATTTCTCTCAAGTAAGCGTTGCATTCGGTGCAGTTCAGTGGCCGAACGAACAAGATTTCAGTAACGATACATTGTATCTTTTGGGTTCGCCTTTAATCACTTAACTTATGTTAGATAGAAACATCTATTCAATAGATAGACTGAATCTTCCATTCAATGGATAGACTGCATTGTATGCTCAAATCGGAAGATCGCGCATCTCCATGTCTCCTTTTGGGTAATCTGATCGAAAGACATCATTGAGTTATTCAGATCGGGAAAGGCTGGAATTGGCCAAATCCCACTATGCAAACTTCAAGTGTGAACGTCAGCTATCAAGCGTATCTATCCCAATCCGTACAATGTCTGTCAGGTCAAATGATCTAGCACGTTCAGCTAATAGCCCGATGCTTCGCCTGCATAAACTCCTTATGCTTCATATAAATTAGATCAGCAAACCGACGAATAAACGCTTCTTCGTATTTGTCGATGTGTTTATCAGCGTAGGCTATTTTCCACATACGCTCCAGTAGCGAACGTTTCTGTTCCAGGGAGAATTCCTTATTAATAAAAGCCACATGAGCGTGGTAAGAAATATTGTCATCAACCTCACTGAGTGCGCTCTGGACTATGTCTTCGACTTCCTCGCGTTCCAGTGTTGAGGCTTTGGTCGCAGCTTCAATCACAGCTTGTAACTCTTCGCTCTCTATGGAGTAATCAGCACGGGCAACTTCAACCAACAAGTGAATGGTTACTCTGTCTATATCCAGTGCTTCAGCGGCATCGCTCTCGATTCCCGCTTCAATGAAATTATTTAACCAGTTTTTTATCACAATTAAATTTAACTTAAAGTTAGCGCTTCAAACGATCCAGTTTTAACAAATCAGTAGATTTACCCACCTTGGCAATATGTGCATGGCCACCCAGATCAGTTTTTATCTTATCAGCCAATACTTCCATGGCATCCACCTCACCATGCACCATCAACGCAGGTGGACGATCTTTGAAATTTGCATACCAATCCATAATGCCTTGTTGATCTGCGTGGGCTGACAAACCACCCACCGTATGAATCTGCGCCTGCACCTTGATCTTCTCACCCCATATTTTGACACTCGGGGCTTTTTCAACCAGTTTACGTCCGAGACTTCCGTATGACTGATAACCCGAGATAACGACATGGCTTTCTTTACGCCAGAGGTTGTGTTTTAAGTGATGGATTATGCGCCCGCCTGTGCACATACCACTGCCAGCAATAACGATGGCACCCGACTTCATTGCATTTATCTTTCGCGACTCATCTGCAGTGCGTGAGAATGTCAGATTAGGCAATGACAGGCTGGTACCGTGTTCACGCCAGAAGGCTGCAGCTGTCTCATCATAGAGCTGCACATGCTTCATATAAATCTTGGTAGCCTCTATAGCCATTGGGCTATCGAGAAAAATTTGCCATCGTCCCAGATCCCATTCTTTAAAGTAACGGGCAAACATATACAGAATCATTTGACTACGACCCACTGAGAATGCCGGTATCAATACATTTCCCTTGCTGTTGCGTACCTGGTCAACAATGTCGCTGACCTCATCGAAGGTATCACTCCAGTCACGGTGCAGACGATTGCCATAGGTACTTTCAACCAAAACGAGATCTGCTTTTTCCAGCAGAGTGAAATCACGCAGGATCGGCGCACCACGATGTCCCAAGTCACCTGAGAACACCAATGTGCGTTGCTCGCCCTTCTCGGATAACTGAAGTGTCACCATCGCCGAGCCGAGGATATGTCCGGCATCGTTTAGCGTGACCTCGCAGTTTTCACCAATGGAGAAAGGCGCATTGAAATCACGGGCCTTAAACAGCTTGATGGTTTTTTCTACGTCCTTCATCGTGTAGATGGGTTCAAGCGGCTTTTGACCTTTTCGTGCACGCCTTTTATTGCGGTATTCTGTGTCGCGCTCGTTAAGGTAGGCTGAATCCTTCAGCAACGTGGTACACAGGTCAGCGCTGGCCGCATGTGTGTAGATAGGGCCTTTGAACCCTTGATTTATCAGAACAGGCAATCGACCACTGTGATCGATATGCGCATGACTTAATACAACAGCATCAAGCTCAGCTGGTTTGAATGGGAACGGGTCGCGATTGCGTCGCTCATCTTTACGCCGTCCCTGTATCAAACCGCAATCAAGTAGTATTTTTTGATCGCCGACTTCAATCAGGTGACAGGATCCGGTCACCTCTTCTGCGGCACCGTAGCTGGTTAGTTTCATAGTCTGTCGGAATCCTTAAGATTTAACTTATAATAGTCGGCTGAGCAGCCTAGGCGTTTAACCTTAGCAATTTTCAGCCACACTTGTCGCCACTCGAGCACGATATCTTGCAACAACAGACGCAACCGGGTTCACAGCAGGCGATGTATGCCACCGCACCGCACGGCCTGCAATATATGCTACAGCAGGAACTGCAATCCTTGGGGGCAACCGATGCTCAGGTCGCAGGTGCTGGTGTGCGCTTCCATGCCAGCCCGGCCAATGCGTATCGCATTACCCTGAATACTCGCCTGGCCAATCGTATATTGCTACCCATTCATCGCGGTCCGGCTGCTGATCCCGAACAACTCTATGCACAGACTCAGCTGGTTGACTGGTCACAGCACCTGACTCTGAAAACAACCTTTGCGATTGATTTTTTCAGTGCCGAGTCAACTATCACGCATACAGGTTTCGGCGCTTTGAAAATAAAAGATGCCATCGTGGATCAATTCAGAGACGCTTGCGGCGAACGCCCATCCGTTGAGCGCAAACATCCGGATTTACGCATCAATGCCTATCTGCATCGAGACCAGGTACGACTGGCGATAGACTGGTCAGGTGCCAGTTTGCATCAACGCGGCTACAGAGTGACAGACACCACTGCCCCAATCAAAGAGAACCTTGCCGCCGCCATGTTGATGGCCAGCGACTGGCCAAAACGATTTAGCGCAGGTGAACACCTGCATGACCCTATGTGCGGTTCAGGCACACTGGTTATCGAGGCCGCGATGCTGGCAGCGGACATCGCACCTGGACTCGCGCGCGAGAAATTCGGTTTCCATGGCTGGCTTGGACATGACGACGATCTGTGGCAGCAGGAACGTGATGCTGCGAATCAAAGGGCGGAGATCGGTCGTCAGACACTTCGCGACAGCGAGGCAAAAATTTCAGCATCGGATAATCATCCAGGCGCCATCACGGCCAGCGAGGAAAATATCGAGGCCGCTGGTTTGACCGGATTGATAGATGTTAGGCGGGAAGATTTTTTCACCGCATATAAAACTAAAAGCATCTCGGCTCAAGAAGATCTGAACAAGAATGACAACTCTACAAAGGGGCTGATTATCTTTAATCCACCCTATGGTGAACGTCTGTCAACGGGACCTTCTCCAGTAGATTTCTTTCGCAACTGTGCACGCGCATTGCGCGAGCAATACAACGGTTGGACAGCGACGCTGGTCGTATCACGAAAATCGCCCTACCATCTGTTGCGCTTGCGCAATCAGGCAAAAGACGCCGATGCTGAGCATGTCTACAAGGGCAAGGCAAAATCCGGTAACACAACAGATACTAAATATAAAAACGCTAGAAAACCAAAAGATAAAAATTACAAAACTGATCAAAGCCGATCAGGAAAAAAGAATAACGAGAAAACACCACCAACATCACTGCAATTTGATAATGGTGGTATTCCCTGTCGCGTTATCATAGGGGAGATTGAGGGGCGCAGTGAACACAATGCTGGATCATCAAGTCGTAATGACAATGCCACAACGATTGACTCGAAAGCTGACGAGAATAACAACAAGTCGGACACCCTCGCCCTACCCCAGTCCGTCAAACAAATCGCCAGTAAAAAGAATAGCTCTGATACATCAAGCGGTGGCGAGGACTTTAAAAATCGTTTGTTGAAGAATCGTAAACGCATGTCTTCATGGCTCAAGCGCGATCGTATTACTGCATTCCGCCTGTATGACGCAGACATCCCGGAATACGCGGTTGCTATCGATCTGTATACGGGCCAACCAGTCAATGAGAGCAACAAGAAAAACACCATCGAGTCCGATGATGAACAAACACATGTAGTCATTCAGGAATATCGAGCACCAGCTACCATCGATCCAGCACGCGCAGTTGCACGTCTGCAACAAGTTGTCGATCACACTCGCAGTGTTTGCGATCTACCGGATTCAAATGTCCATGTGAAGGTTCGTGAGCGTAAAAAAGGCGCATCACAGTACCAACGTCAGCAACAAACAGGACAACGACTATTGGTTGAAGAACATGGCTGCAAGGTTCTTGTCAATCCTGTTGACTACCTGGATACCGGTTTGTTTCCTGACCACCGCAAGGTTCGTCACTATATTCAGCAGCAAGCAGCCGACAAACGATTTCTTAATCTCTTCTGCTACACGGCAACAGCCACGGTGCATGCGATTGCTGGTGGTGCAAAATCTAGTGTCAGTATCGATTCCTCAAAACGCTATCTTGGCTGGGCTGAGGAAAATATCGCGCTTATCAATGGTAGCGGTGCAAACGAAGCCAAACACAAATTGCATAGGGCGGACGTCATGACCTGGCTGGCCGATTATGACGTAAAAGGCCAATTCGACCTTATATTGCTTGATCCCCCAACCTTTTCCAATTCGACTGAATTCGACAATGACTGGGACGTGCAGCGTAACCATCTCGAATGTATTCGGTTGTGCCTGAAAAGGCTTAGCGAGGGTGGTTTGATCATTTTTTCTACCAATTTCAAGCGCTTCCGTCTTGATGAGCAGCTAAAGACGCTGGCACAGGTAGAGGATCGGTCAAATTGGTCAATCGGACCGGATTTTGCCAACAATAAGAAAATACACCGTTGCTGGTTTATATCACACGCGCGCAAAAGTGATTAAGCAGGCATACTCTCGCTCGAGAAATTCAACAAGACGATAGAAACCGGAGCCTCCATTGACAAGTTTTCTGGCCCAATACGGCCTTTTCCTTCTGCAACTCTTTACATTCGTACTGGCTATCGTGGCTGTGGTGGGCACGGTTTTCATACTGGGAAAAGGTGACAAACGAAGCTCTCCCTCGGGGCAAATAGAGATCACCAAATTGAACGAGTCGCTTGAAGACATGAGCGATGCCTTGAAAAAAATAAACCTCGATCCTGCGCAACTAAAGCAAGAACTCAAAGACGAAAAGGCCGAGAAAAAGGCCAAAGCCAAAGAAGAGAAGAAAGCTGCCAAGGAAGCTGCCCGGCAGCGCGGCGATGGGGAAACAAAGATCGACGAACCCACTCGAAAAGTTGTCTATGTACTGGACTTTGATGGCGACATCCGCGGCTCTGCTGTTAATTCGATGCGCCGTGAGATATCAGCCATCCTGACAACCGCGAAAACCGATGACGAAGTGGTTGTCAGACTGGAAAGTGGCGGCGGTATGGTTGCCTCTTACGGTCTTGGCGCATCGCAACTTGATCGCATTCGAAAGAAAGGTATACCGCTGACTGTTTGCATTGACAAGGTCGCTGCCAGTGGTGGCTACATGATGGCTTGTGTTGCCAGCAAGATACTGGCCGCGCCCTTCGCTATCGTCGGATCAATTGGTGTGGTCGCGCAGATACCCAATTTTCATCGCCTGTTGAAAGAGCACAATGTTGATTTCGAAATGTTGACTGCGGGCAAATTCAAACGGACTTTGACGATGTTTGGTGAAAATACCGACGAGGCGAGAGAGAAATTCATGGAGGACATCGAGCGCATCCACGATCAGTTCAAGTCACACGTCAAATTGCATCGCTCAAGTCTTGATATCGACAAGATCGCCACGGGAGAGACCTGGTCTGGCGAAGATGCTGTGCAGCTCAGTATGGTTGACGATCTACTGACCAGTGATGAGTACCTGATGCAGGCTTGTGAGACGTCCGATGTCTTTGAGATAAAGTACCGCGAAAAGAAGACCTTGATGGAGCGTGTTGGCATGACCGCGCAGACAAGTATCGACAATACGGTTATGACCTGGCTGGATCGATTGATGAAGGCGCGCTTTCTGGCAGGCTAGCTTTCTGGCAGGCTAGTTAACCGAATCAAGTTTTATCGTCTCGGCCTCAGGCGGTGCTGTGCTTATGCAAGCAAGGCCGTTACGATTGTTGGATGAACTGCGTGTCGCTGCATCAATCTCGCACAGCAGGCCGGTTGTTTTTTCACCGGCAAACAGGACACCAGTATGTAGATCGTACCAAACTATCCTGCTATCGCCGCCGTCAGTCAGGCAAACCTGCCAGTCGTTCTGCAGGCTGAGGGTGGACGAGGTAAACAACTTGCCTGTGATCTCCTTGAACACAAACCTGCCCAGCTCATCAGTGAGGGTCGACGCCAGTGATGGTTGGCAGGTCGCTTCACTTCCCTGATTACGTGCCAGCAGCAATTCAACGCCGGTAGCCACCTCGCCGGCACGCAACACTGTCCCACTGATAGCAGGTACCAGGACCTGCGTGCTGTTGTTCACACTGATCCCGGTCGGGGCTTCCAGTTCTTGCGGCAAGGTTTCGCAACCGATAAGCAGGTGCAGACACACCACTGCCGCCGCATACCTATGAAAGTTCATTGATTTAGGTTGTTTTTTCACATCAACTCTATGGCTGGCGCTAGAATAGCGGGATTGGCTGCTGACTGCTTAGCAGTTAGCCGAAACAACTGGCAAGTGACGTAGAGAAAGCCATTTTTTGGCGCAAATAGCACGACACCCAATGCTACCTCACATTATTCTTCATGGAAAATTTGTTGCAGCAATATTTGTTTATGCAAAACCTATCGGGAGACCCTCATGACGACAGAACGTGAATCCATGGAATTCGATGTGGTGATTGTCGGCGGTGGACCAGCGGGTCTTTCAACCGCCTGCAAGCTGATGCAGCTGGCCGGCGAAAACGAAAAGGAGCTTTCCGTTGTTGTGCTGGAGAAGGGCTCTGAGGTCGGTGCCCACATTCTCTCCGGTGCGGTACTCGAGCCCACGGCACTGAATGAGCTCTTCCCGGACTGGAAAGAGAAAGGTGCTCCATTGCATACGGAAGTCACCGGTGATGAAATCTACTTTTATACCGGCCCGGAAAAGGCCCTCAAAATGCCCAATGCACTGGTGCCAAAGACCATGCACAACGAGGGTAACTACATCGTCAGCCTGGGCAACGTAACGCGCTGGCTGGGCGAGCAGGCCGAAGCACTGGGCGTCGAGGTTTTCCCGGGTTTCGCCGCCAGCGAAGTACTGTTTCATGAGGATGGCAGCATAAAAGGTGTTGCGACCGGCGACATGGGCCGCGGTTCAGACGGTGAGCCCAAAGATGGTTTTGAACCCGGAATGGAGCTGCATGCCAAATACACCGTGTTTGCGGAAGGTTGCCGCGGTAGCCTCGGCAAGCAGCTGATCGAGAAATTCTCTCTCGATGAGGGCGCATCCCCACAGCATTACGGCATTGGCCTTAAGGAACTGTGGACGGTAGACCCGGATAAACATCAACCCGGTATGGTCGTTCACGGACTGGGTTGGCCATTGTCTGAATCCGGCACCACAGGTGGTGCTTTTTTATATCACCTCGAAGACAACCAAGTCGTTGTCGGGTTGATTATCGATCTGAACTACAGCAACCCCCACCTTAGTACCTTTGACGAATTTCAGCGCTTCAAGACACACCCGAAAATCGCTGAAGTCCTGGAGGGTGGCAAACGGGTGAGTTACGGCGCCAGAGCCATTGCAAAAGGCGGCGCGAACTCATTGCCGAAAATGACTATGCCGGGTGCACTTCTAGTGGGTTGCGATGCCGGCACACTTAACTTTGCCAAGATCAAGGGCACTCACACCGCCATGAAATCCGGCATGGTTGCCGCTGAAGTCCTTTTCAATACGCTCACCGGTTCCAGCGACAGTGCGAATGGCAAGGCCGAGTTAACCGAGTATAAAGCGGCTTTCGAAGAAAGCTGGGCTTTCAAGGAGTTGCATGCTTCGCGAAACTTTGGCCCTGCTGTGCACAAGTTCGGCACCTGGATTGGTGGAGGGTTTAACTTTCTGGACGTCAATTTTCTTAAAGGCAGATTGCCTTTTACACTCAAAGACGATACTGCCGACCACGCTACACTAAAGCCTGCAGCAGATTGCACACCGATTGATTACCCAAGTCCGGATGGCAAGCTGACTTTCGACAAGCCCTCTTCTGTCTTCCTGTCGAATACCAATCATGAAGAAGATCAGCCAGTTCACTTGCACCTGGAAAACGCCTCCATTCCGATCGACGTCAATCTGTCGAAATGGGCAGAACCGGCGCAACGCTATTGCCCGGCCGGTGTCTATGAGGTGGTTGATGATAAAGGCACATCGCGATTTCAAATAAATGCACAAAATTGCGTGCACTGCAAAACCTGTGATATCAAAGACCCCAGTCAGAATATTACCTGGCGCACACCCGAGGGCGGTGGCGGGCCCAATTATCCCAATATGTAGCCGGATATCTAACCGAATATGTAACAGAAGCACTTGTTAACGATTCCTGTTAACAAGTGCGTCGCATCCCAAGAAATATTTGAAGCAAGGTTGAAGGGATTGGTAAGATCTTGTCAGTGGCAGGCCCCTGCGATGGCCGAGGTCTCTGCTGCAGAACGAACAGCATCAACATAGTGCATGATATCTCAGATTGCACGCACATTTTGTTTGGTCTGCAACTGTCAATCTATACCTGCGCTGTGTGCACACCAGACGCGCTTACCTATGGAAGGATCTGGGAATAGATCACTCATTTAAACCGGGAGGTTAACTCATTATGTCTTCGTTTATTCTTGCTCTAATTATCGGTTGGGTCTGCGGACGCTACTGGGACCAAATTGTCAGCTTCGCCAAGGAAAAGAAGCACACGATTCAGACAAACAAGAATACTAATACTGGTGACTAGTAGGCTGCACTTCGAAAAACAATCGAACAATGGACGCCAACATTTTATTGTTGGCGTTTTTTTTTGCTCCACTAATCTGTAAAAGTTGATATTCGGAAAGTGCCGGACTAGTTATCCCGCTTTTTAGTTGGACTTTTGAAAATAGATATTTGCGAATCCATTCGCTTTTTGATTTGTGAAAAGACCAGAGTCATCAGGCCCGTATCCGAGCCAAGCTCTTAAGTCCTGACAAAAATTCATTCCCGCACCAAATTTACTATTGCTATGGATACGATTCTGCTCATCCGTCCACTCGAGGCAGGAGTCATAGAATCGTTTTTCTTCAGGCGTGGCACGAAATTGATACAAAACAAATACAGTAAATAAAATTATAAGCACGTACTTCATAACAATTTAATTTCTTCGTCCAAGCTTAAACAGTACTTGTAGGGCTTTGACCATCAGAAAAACCCTGTATAGATTACTAAACTATCCGGTGTAATGAAAATAAATCGAATTTTTTATTTCTGTATTTGCTGTCGGCTGGATACCGAAAAAAGGAAAGATTAGACGGCTGGTCAGTACCGAAAGCCGCCAGTCAAAAATCACAATACAAACGATTGTTGATCGCGCTTGCATTACCAATCGAAGTAATATCATTTACGGTTTCACTCCAACTCCACCTTTCTTCTGCCGAGTTACGTGTTAGCGTAAATTCTCTAGTCAAACCCTCCAAAATATTATCTTCAAATGAATAGAAATAAGTTCCATATAAAATCGAGCATGTGCTTGATTCGTCCTTCGAGTCTAGATCGAGGACAAGGCTGTAATTGTAATCACTAACATTTGCTCTGCTGGAAATACTTCTTCTCAACAGATTGTTGCCACTACCGTTCTGGACAAGTGTGTTCTCACCAACAGTATTTACTGTTTCAAATGTGTGCTCACCAGTTCCAAAAAAATCAAGGCTACCTGTAAACGTAAATATTCCAGACCAACTTACCCTGTCACCTTGGGACAGTCTTGAGCCTGTTGACGATTCTAAATAAGTGATGTCCTGTGCGCGCGTAAGTTCGTAGGTTTGGCTATAAGTGCCGTTGCCAAGTGCGTCTAGATTGATATTGTTTACCGTGGTTTCACTTGTAAACGGAAGATTGTCAACAAATTGCGTTTCGTTTATGTTCGCGGGAAGTACGAGTGGTTTGATCTCCGGCTCGTAATACATGGCTGCACGTTCTACGAGAAAAGAGAAGCCAGGGACAAATAAAACGTCTTCTGGATTGATGCCGTCAGCATTTAATGGGTCAGTTCCAATACTTAATTCTTCAAGATTGCTAACACCATCCTCGTCCGTATCCCATTGTTCAGAGTTGAACTGTTCAGCAGCTATGTTAAATATTTCGGCAGCGTTACTGCCAGTTCTATAGGTTTGTTCAAACGACGCTAATTCTATGTCTCCATTGCTGTCGGAGAATATGACCGATAAGGTGTTTTCAGTATTGGTTGGAAGCTCTAAAGACGTTGACCATAATTCATCTCCAATCCAACGAGCCGTTACATCTGTATCACCCCAGTTCAACCGTACTTGTAAAGCGTCTGACTGGTATGCGGGAACGGTAATGCTAAAATCAACTTGGGTTCTGTTTTGTACTAATGGGTCTGGAACCGCGTCCGTTGTCGGTTCTGAATTCTGCTCGTCGGCGATTGTCTCTACTGGTATGCTATCGGAAACTGGGGCCGCGGGTTCACTGGTTTCTTCGATCGGATCATTAGCATTGACAATAACTTCATCGCTCATTTCGCTAGAAATAGGATCTACTTCTGGCTGAGCTGTAGTAGCAATAGAATCGATCTGGCTTACTGCGTTATTGTCTTCGGATAGAGCGGGCGAGTCGCTTGAACTTGAGCAAGCTGCCATGAGCAAAGAACTACTTAAGAATAATATAGCTGCTCGTGTAGCAACGTCATGAAAATGGCTCATTTTTCTGCCTTGAGTGGACTGATATCCATTATAAGCTGTTGCTGTGCCGAGACTGCCGAAGTATTAAAACAATCGTGCCGGCAGCATTACCACTTCGAGATATGGACTGGTTTCAATGTCGGCTCTTGGCTGCAGACAGTCAGCTTCCATCTAATCTGCCACTGACTGTTAGATCAATTCCAAATTTATACAAATTAATGTGTTAACACCAAGCCATTCTGTCGTAGCTTAACTACCAAGCGAATTTGACGGTCTATTCGATCAGTGGTTTTCTGTGCCCTTTTTTTA
>CAYPMR010000088.1:0-14152 GCA_964411665.1 uncultured Granulosicoccaceae bacterium
ATGGAGACGCTGATATATACACACGGGAATTTATAGATTTGTCAGCCGATAGAAAGTCATCCATCGAAGTTGGATGACTTTTACCAGCTGAGCACAGTTGTCACACCAGCACGTCAAGACTAGGGCGCCATGGCGTCGTAATTAATCGGACCCTGTTCGCGATTCCATATACGATATAAATGCCTCTTCAATGCCGGATCTTCATAGTCTTCAAAGGCACTTCGGTAATGTCCAATTTCATGATTATTAAGATATTGCACATGACCTCGCTCCAGGGGCGCTTCAAACCACAAATCCGAGTCGTCGCAAATACTTTCGATACTGCGTAAAGCTTTTTCGAGCGCTGGATCCATTTCTATTTCGGATAATTCATATCCGCTACGCACCAATGATGCGTTTGCTCTGGAAAACAATCTGTCATTGCGCCAGGAAAAAAACGGGGCGAGGGTAACCAAAGGTGCGCCATCACTGTGTTCTTTCTGTCGATTAAAAAGCATAGGCTCGTATAGACGTTGCAAAGCGTCCGGATCAGCTTCTCTGATGCGTTCGTGCAATGCATAGAGACTACAAAAGCGACTGATGCCACCGGACTTTGCAGGGCGTATACACATAAGCCCGACATAGTCAGGCACAGCGAGTCCAAATGCGTTGTCAACATGAAAAACCAACTCAACGGCTGTACGGGACGCACGTATTCCAAAATGATGGGATTCTCCGGTATCACGTACACCATAGATCATTTCGCCATTCCATTTCTGGGCAACATTTTTTCCCATGCATTGCCCCATCAACCAGAATATTTCAACATTTACATCATCTGAGTAACGATCTGGATCATATCCCTGCAGTACTGCGAAGCCGGGGCCATCGTTAATACGTGATTTCAGCCGATGCATATACTCTCTGACCAAAGGCCAATTTACTTCTGATTCAGTGCGTTGATACAGTTGAACGGGACAACGCTCAATGTGATCCGCAACACGATCTATCTCATCAAGTGCTTTTTCAGGTAATTCCACAAGGTAGTGTTCGCGGGATAAGTCGGCAGCTTCCCAAAGCAATGGACCAGGTGACACAGGCTGTACTGCGCATTGCTCTTTACTGCAATCAACGACACGCACACCTCTCCATTCAGATTCAAATTGAGAGTACGACATACAATTTACTCCTTTATGCTAAATGACTTTATTATTATTAAATGCATACAATGTGTTCGGTCCCACAAATCTTCTCTTACGCATTGCGATTCTTGAATTCTGTCATTTCGAGTAGCTAAACATTTGGAGCGCGACGTTTTATCTAAGTCACATCTAACTTACATCTAAGTCAAATCTAAGCACATCAAAGTCACGCTTAGATCACACTGCTCGATTAAACTCAAATTAATGCGTGAAGAACAAGCCGTTAGTCCCGTAAACAATGCTCAGTAAACCAATCTTACTTCGAATCATAAATTAATTATCCAAAAATACATCAGTCGTTTGTGACACTGTCGATGCAGTTGAGGTCGATGTTAAGACTGGTGTTAATTTCGTATGGCAATCTGTTCAATAGACGGATCTATACCCTATCACCCTCTTTCAAACACATATACCTTTTATGTAGATTTTACGATGCCATTTTACCAACAAGCTAATTGAAAGTATTAACAACTCTGCCAAAAGCCCGTCATGATGACTTGCAATAGCAACGTTTTTCAAATAAAACAGTCTGGAATCATAAACTTCCCGGTACCGGTAAAAAGGTAAAGCATATTTACACGCATGAAAGACCCTTTATTGACATCATTTAGCCTGAAGCGGCTAACCTTGAAAAACAGGATTATCAGCACTGCGCATGCTCCTGCTTATGCCGAGAATGGTATGCCCGGGCTACGCTACCAGCTTTATCACGAAGAAAAAGCCAAAGGAGGTATCGCTATGACGATGTTTGGCGGTTCTTCTTGTATTGCAGCTGACTCACCTTCAGTTTTCGGTCAACTTGATGTTAGCTCTGATCGTGTAATCCCTTATTTCGAAGAATTTTCAACACGCATTCATCGTTATGACTGCGCACTTATGTGTCAAATCTCACATTTGGGCAGACGTACCGTGTGGAATAACGGGGATTGGCTCCCGGTTATCGGTCCATCAAGAGTCAGGGAAACAGCTCATCGCGCCTTTCCAAAAATAATGGAACAGGAAGATATTGATCGAGTGATTACCCACTATGCAAATGCTGCGTGGAGGTGCAAAAAAGGTGGACTGGACGGGTGCGAGATTCTGATACACGGGCATTTGCCAGGACAGTTTCTAACTTCGTTTTCAAACACACGTTCGGATAAATATGGCGGATCACTGGCCAACAGGCTTAGATTTACCCTTGAGATGTTAACTGCAGTTAGGTCAAAAGTTGGCGATAGCTTCATTATCGGCATTCGTATCGAAATGACCTCAAATGACTGTGATGGATCCGGTAACGAAGAATTTTTACGGGCCGTACAACTGATAGAAAAAGCAGGGTTAGTCGATTACGTTTCGCTGAATATCGGTCGTATCGATACCGATTTTCATTTATCACGTATGCTACCAGCCATGTGGAGTCCAATTGCACCTTGGGTGACTTTGGCTGACATGTTCAAAAAAGCTATCAACTTACCTGTGTTGCATGCTTGCAAAGTATCGGATCTGTCGAGCGCAAGACATGCTATTGAAAATAAAATGCTTGATCTCGTCGGCATGACACGCGCACATATTGCTGACCCACATATTGTCAATAAACTTCGCGCCGGTGAGCCGGACAGAATAAAACCCTGTGTAGGTGCTGCATATTGTATCGATCGAATTTACGCAGAAGGTGAAGCACTGTGCTTGCACAACGCAGCTACCGGTCGTGAAGCCACCATGCCACATGTTATCGATCCTGTAAGTGATACTGAATCGGTTAGAAAATTTTGCATCGTTGGAGCGGGACCTGCAGGACTGGAAGCCGCTCGAGTAGCGGCCTTGCGTGGTCACGAAGTTAGTTTATATGAAGCCAGCAACAAAGCCGGTGGTCAGGTACGATTGGCCGCAAAAGCGAGTTGGCGCAAAGACCTTATCGGCATTATCGATTGGTATATTCACGAGTTGGATTGTCTGGATGTACAAATCCGTTACAACACATTCATAGACAAGAATCATATTATTGACAGTAATCCGGATGTTGTAATTCTGGCAACGGGCGGCATTCCGGATACGAATTTCGTCGATGGAGGTGAGCTGGCGTTAAGCGTATGGGACGCCTTGGACGGAGCCGCGTTGAGTGGTGATATTCTGATTTACGACGATCATGGACAACATCAGGCAATTTCCTGTGCAGATCATCTCGCCAACCAGGCAAACACTACTATCGAGCTGATTACACCAGATCGGCATGCTGCTGCAGAAATGGGAGGTGTCAACTACCCACAGTACATGAAACAGTTTTACAGCAAAGGGGTGACCGTAACCCCTGATTACAGACTCTCAAGCATCGAAAAACACGCCAATCAATTGAAGGCCACATTTCGAAATGAGTTCAGCGAAATCGCTATTGAGAGAACAGCTGACCATATTATTGTTGAACACGGCACTCTGCCTGCGGACCAACTATTCCATGATCTGAAAAGCCACTCAAACAATAACGGCCAGACAGATTATGACGCCATGATTAGCGGTGCTGCTCAACCACGAACGTATCTACCACCTCATGCAACGACAAATTCGCATGATGATGCGTCTTTTTATCTTTATCGAGTGGGTGACGCCACTGCTTGCAGAAATATTCACGCGGCTATCTATGATTCATTGCGCTTGGTAAAAGACTTGTAAAACCGGCGCGCAGGAACACATCCTTTCCTAGTCTCATTTCCACGCAAAACGAGGCTGCTCGAAATGCGCTACACGTGTTTGCCTACCAAGCAGGCAAACTTCACGAAACTGGTACAAAACAGCAGCTGTCGGAGCGGCTATCCAATCATCTCCGATTGGCATTCTGAGCACTGGGCTAGAATCAACCGTTGAGGCGGCACGTTGTGTTGATTTCTGCTCGTTTGGTCTTTGACCAAAAGAATCATCAGGCTCACTTGCTTTAAGTTCTTCAGAGTCATTCAACTCATCGTATGAAAGTATCGGCGCATCCTCGCGCAGTAATTCAGAAAATGGTATCCGGTGAATACTCTCGACTTCATCGGGAGATGCTAATGCTGATTCAGCCTTACCGACCCAAAAGACAAGTGCAGACATTGTAAAACCAGATCGAGTAACATAATCGTCCAGACGACCCAAATAATCATCGGCATTCAACTCGAACTGTATTTCTTCACGAGTCTCACGCATAGCCGCCTGTATTAACGACTCTTGTTTTTCCACTCTACCACCGGGCAAAGCCCACTGATGTGCATGACGTTTTAAATGGGCAGCTCTTTTGGTTAGTAACAATGCTCCGTCACTGCGCCACTGGGAAGTGTTGGACAATCCACTGAGGTTCGGACCGTAGCCGGCCTCAGTGACAAGTACCGCAACTGCGGCTCGTATCCCCACTGACTGCGTCGTCGCCGTAAAACCTTGCAGCCGTTCCTGGATAACCGTCCGAGTAATTTTAGGGCTTGCCGACAATGCGCTAAGCGGCTCTGGGAAAGATTCTGCCAATAGGACAACATTCGTCGGTTATATTATTGACTCTTTGTCTTAGCTCGCCGGTAATTGCCCGATTCGTGGCCCTGAAAGTCTCTATGACGCAGCTGGCCTTATCCAACGTCATCAACGCCGGTTCCGAATTTCCCTGAGACGCAGACAACAAGGATTCGTTTAGTTCCGCAACAGAGAGCCCGTTAACAAGAAAGTCGATCCCATCGAGTTTGCGCATAGATTTATCCAGATTCACATCAAGCAATCCATGAATTGATTTTATCTCATCAGCAAACAATCCAACTTTGGAAGCTGAGTCCGTCTTCTGACAGGCCTTGAATTTTTCAGTCAACAATAGGATTTCCATATGATGCTGTTGCACTTTATTAAGCATGTGCATGGCGCTGACTGCTTCTTTGGTTTCAGCATTAACCGATCCATCAGCACCCATAGTGAGGAGACAAAAAGCCCGATAACCAGTTGCTTGTCGATACTCATTAATCGTACTTGTTATCTCTTCCAGTTGTTCGTCAGCATGATCGAGGCGCCGCTTATTAAGCCGAACAACTTTTTCTCCAGCTGCATCAAGAATTTCGCCTTGAGCGAGATTGCTTTCAGATACAGTATTATTGACCGAACTGGCGGCAAGAGACTGATGAAGATCAGGCAGCTGTTTGAACGCTTCAACGAATTTCGGGAAATTCTCTCGCAATTGCCAGGTGGTCCGCTTTACCATAACCTGACATTCGGATGCAGTCATATTTAACACAACATTAAAGCGCGAGGCATCCCAAACGACATCGTCACAGAACAACTTCAGGAAGCTCTCACTTGAATTGATATCACCGCTCATATTATGTACTCAAAGTATCCAAATCCGCGAATTCGACCCAAGCGGATCGGATTTCGCTATGTCCAAGATGCTTAGACAGATAGCGGCTCTTACCAACACCTTATTGATACGAAATAAAAAATAACGGACGCTTCAATTTGAACCAGTACAAGTGTTTGTGTGAGAATATTTGAGACGTTTCACATCCTGAGGCCACTAAAAACAAATGACCCAGATCATCCATAAAAGCTCTTTAAATCAACTGGATATACCAGACTTGTCTCTGGGTGATTATATACTGCAGCAATACAACCAGAACCCTGAGTTGTTGGGAGAAAAAACAGCGATTATCGACGGCGATACAGGCGAGACCTGGAATTTCCGCGAATTTACAAGTCGTGTAGCAACATTTGCAGGCGGATTAGCCAAAAAAGGGATCGGGGCTGGGTCTGTTGTTGCACTCATCGCACCCAATTGCCCGGCTTTCGCCATTTCATTTCATGCCATCATCCGTCTGGGAGCGACGGTAACAACAGTCAATCCACAATACACTTCACGAGAAATACACCAGCAATTATGCGAATCCAATCCGCTGATCACAATTACGACAAGCGAAAAACTTGATGCCATTGTTGAAGCCACAACAGGAACATCAGTTAAATCAATTATTTTATTGGATGGATGTGAGACAAAAACTGAATCAAACGTAGATGGCTCTCAACAATTAAATATTTCGTACTGGAGTGATTGTCTGGAATCACCTCAATCGCAACAACCATTGGATGCCCGCAGTACCGTTGCCGTACTGCCCTTTTCATCCGGCACAACAGGCATTCCGAAAGGCGTTATGCTGAGTCACTTTAATTTGGTAGCAAACGTCATGCAGACCAATTCAGCGCAGGGTTATAAAAAGCATGATGTGGCTCTGGCGGTACTGCCTTTTTTTCATATCTATGGCATGCAAGTGTTGATGAACTGCCTGTTAGCACTTCAGGTTCCGATTGTAACCATGCGACGATTTGATATGGAGGCGGCGCTGGCTCTTATAGAAAAACATCGGGTCACACGCTTTTTCGCTGTACCACCTATCGTATTGGGGCTTGCAAAGCATTCAGCAATAGATCAATACGATATCAGCAGTTTACAACAGGTTTTCTCAGGTGCTGCACCTCTAGGCGGAGATATCGCTGAAGAGGCCGCCAAGCGTATCAATTGCCCTGTTGTACAAGGTTACGGGATGACTGAACTCAGTCCTGTGTCACATATAACGGTGGGCGACGATTACAAAGCTGGTTCCAGCGGTGTTGCTGTAGCGAATACCGAATGTCGCATTGTTGATGAAAAAGGCAACGACCAGCCATACGGTGAAATCGGGGAACTATGGATACGCGGACCTCAAGTCATGATGGGCTACCATAACAATAAAACTGCCACGCAAGAATGTCTTGATGATGATGGCTGGTTACATACAGGCGATATCGCTCGTATCGACGAAGACGGCCATATGACTATCGTCGATCGACTCAAAGAATTAATCAAGTACAAAGGGTTTCAAATCGCACCTGCAGAGTTGGAAGCAACTATTGTCTCGTATCCGGAAGTTGCAGATGTTGCTGTAATCGGTGTGGCAGATTCTGATTCAGGCGAAGCACCAAAAGCATTTATCAAGCTGCAAAAAGGCAAAAATTTATCAATGTCAGAACTAAACCAACGTCTGGCAACCGAGCTCTCAAGATATAAACAAATTAGAGAGATTGAAATCGTCGATCAAATTCCAAAAAGTGCTAGTGGAAAAATATTAAGACAAGTGCTGCGCAATTCGCAATCACAAAATTCCAAATAATATATCGGTTAAACATTCTTACGCTGACAGTATCTGATTAGGTTTGTTCAGATACATGAACAGTCGCTCGAGAGACCTGGCCGCCGCAGACCGTCTGACGACAACCTGTCGTAGACGGAAAACTTGTCGGCAGATTTCGTATTACGCGCTCAGCTAAAAAAGCGAAGCATTCCGCCTCTATAGCATCACCCCGCCATCCAACATCTTCAGCAAGTAAGACTTTGCAACCAGTGCGAGTTGCCATCTCTTGTCTTATCGCTCGGTTATGGCGTCCACCTCCACAAAGAATCAATCGTTGCGCCCTAACTGGTAGCAATGCAAGAGCTTTGTCGATCGCAGATGCACAAACCGCTGCCAACAATGCAGCACCATCGTTTAAGGTAAGTCCCGTCGTCGCTGATCGAATAACATTTTCAAAGTCTTGCCTGTCCAGTGATTTTGGAAAAGCATCTGTAAAATAGGAATGCTTCATGACACTCTGCAGCCGACTTTCGTCAACACATCCGGCCAGACCCAAATTACCACCGCTGTCGAACGAACCATAACCCGCTTTCCTTACCCAATCGTCGATTGGCGCATTAGCAGGGCCTGCATCAAAGGCTATCAGGCCTTGCTGTTGATCCCACCAGGTTAGATTCGAAATACCACCGAGATTGACTATTATCGTAGCTCTGTCCATGCCAGCAGCACGCATCAATGCCTGATGATAAATGGGAGCTAGCGGTGCACCCTGCCCGCCCTCACGCATATCGGCAGAACGAAAATCATGCACCACCGTTAGTCCCGTCTCGCGAGCCATGAGCTCACCGCTACCCAACTGCAATGTGCGACCAGGCTTGTTACTGGATAAAGATTCTGCAGATGGGCGATGCAAAACGGTTTGTCCATGAAACCCGACAACGGATACGTCGCTTAATTGCAAAGACGCGTTACGAAGCGCAGCTTGTACCGCCGCCGATTGCTCCAGCGTTAATTCAAACTCTACCAATTCAAAAGAGGATGGAGGATCGCCACTGAAATTCCAAATAGAGGCATCATCCACAGCAGCTCTAATTAATTCCTGGGTCGCATCCGTGTATCGATGTGTATAGAAAGGACCAGATTCGAAAACAGACTCTCCATCATTGCGAAGCAGAGCAACATCTATTTCACCATCGAGCACCGTACCGGTCATTAAGCCAACAGCCCAACCGGTGTTGATCATGATTTAGCAATTAACATGAAGGCGATGAAAGTAGCAAAAAAGTAGTGTATCAATAAAAATTACGGAATACGCCCAGACCGAAAAATAATTGCGTTTGCGAACCTTCCTCGGTTACTAAAGGACTGCGAGCTGCATCACCAACCACTCTCGAGGCAAGCACACGGGAAAAAATACCCCACTTGCGGCTAAAGGATAAAACCGAATAGGCAGAAACGGCTACATCGCGAACGCCGCCACCTGGTCTAAATTCAGGCAGCCCTGAGCGATTTGATGCCGCTTGGGTTACTCCGAAATGCTGCCTGTTGAAGGCACCATCCACGGCAGTAAAATTTACATTCATACCAATTCGCAAAAAACGTTTGGCCGCGAAAAAGTACTCTAGCAACCCGATGAACTGTGACCCATCCTGATCACCGATGAGAGAACGTCGCCAGGACACATAGCCACTAAGTTCACCTTCCGGTAAACCGCCATATGGAATCGCAAAACCGAGATAACCACCCAATTCCAATGCGGAACCGAAACCACCAACCAGATTAACCGGTTCGGAAACAACATTGCGACGATCCAGTGCCAAAAATGCTACCGGACCGGCTTCGAGAAAAGGATGATCCCAAGCGTCAATACGGGTACCAGTACCTTCAAAAACCCCATTAATATTTCCATATGAAAAATTGGATATCAATAATGGCTCTATCTCATAGTCATTACTGCCGATGTAATCGGGAATAAAAGCGATGCCCAGTATCAAATTACCCTTGGAATTAATCGCCGCCTCATCAGCAGCAAGATCTGCACTAATAAAAAGGCAAGAGAAGGCATACACAATCAAACTACGCGGAAAAATCCAACACATGATGGCCGTTTTCACCGCGACTAACCGATCAATAGCAAACAGCTGCTCCCTACTGAGCATTTGATTGTCAGTAGCGTTACTCTGACTTTTATCAAATACGAGTAGACTAGACATACTGGGAAAAATAATATGAAACACAAAGAAGGCGCGATAATGTTGACAACTAAATAGACAGATTAATTAATGCAGCTTCGTTGCACCTAATTAGAACCTGGCACAAGCAAGCAGAATAAGAAAAACGCGCAAAATACAGAGCGGCTTATGAAAAAACTGAACAACAACAAAAAGTAACTCTGGTTAGTAACACTGATGAAAACAGACTATTGCCAAAGCCAACGGTTGCCAAAGCCAACGGATCAGCCAGAGCTCGAAAATAGATTTCTTTTTTTAGCTCCCATTTTTTAGCTCCCATAGTGTACTGCAGACCCGTTGTACTATGGCCCCGTGTTCTGACGACAAATATAAATACAGTCGCCAACAGATAAGTAGTCCCTTTTTAGGGCCACCAAGTTCAATCCTGATAGTACCCACGAATGGCACCAGGACTATTGATACCCAAAATCACACAAGCAATAGCTACAAAAAAGCTAAAAAATTGTTTTCACCCGGATGTCTTAATAACCTTCCACCCTTAACATGGCAGCCAGTTCACGTTCTGTACATGCTTTGACGACATGGACATGCCAGACAAGTCACAGACATTGGACAAATCAGGGTAAACTTAACACTACAAATTCCCGCTCCTCCAACCGTGGTTTTATATTTTTTTACAAAATTTAAATATTTCTCATGAGTGAAGAATCACCAGACGCACTTCCAAACTATCCAGCTGACTATAATCCAGCTGACGTATGGACTTGGGACCAGGCAAGTGGCGGAAAATGGGCCAGCATAAATCGCCCTGTTTCGGGCTCGACCCATGAACAAGACCTACCAAAAGGGAAACACCCGTTACAGCTTTACTCACTGGCCACACCAAACGGTGTCAAGGTCACAGTTATGCTTGAGGAACTTGTTGCCCTCGGCCACAAGGGCGCTGAGTACGATGCCTTTTTGATAAAAATCGGTGATGGAGAACAGTTTGGCAGCGGATTCGTTGATGCAAATCCAAATTCAAAAATTCCTGCCTTGGTTGATCATTCGACAAACAAGCCAACTCGTGTATTTGAATCTGCTTCGATACTGCTTTATCTGGCTGAGAAATTCGAAGAATTCATCCCTGAGGAACATGTAGCACGAACGGAGTGCATGAACTGGCTATTTTGGCAAATGGGTAGTGCGCCCTATCTCGGCGGAGGATTTGGTCATTTTTACGCCTATGCGCCCTTTAAAATCGAATATTGCATCGATCGATTTGCGATGGAAGTAAAACGCCAGCTCGATGTTCTGGACAAGCATTTGGCATCGAATACATACATGGCGGGCAGCAACTACTCCATAGCCGATATCGCAATTTGGCCGTGGTATGGAAATCTGATGTTTAATGCACTGTACGACTCATCGCAGTTCCTGGACACTGCCTCTTACGAGCATCTGAATAGATGGGCCAGGCTTGTTGGTGAACGTCCAGCAGTGCTCCGAGGCAAACGCGTTAACAAAAACTGGGGACCCGAGGAAGATCAAGTGCCTGAACGCCACGACGCCAGCGATATCAGCTAGCTTGACAAACAGCCTCCAGCATTTATAAAACTACCACGCAGTTTTAAGAATAAATTCACAAAAAAGACACTTAACTATGCAAATTCGGTCTTTTCAGGGTCTTTTTCAAGCAGTGTGTAGGGAAAAGCAGGTAACATCTGGCAACAATGTGTCAAAAGTACAGCATGTAATGCACTCAACGCTGAATCTGGACGCAAAGATTCAATTTTAGGATCGCTATACAAATTCCGGTTGGTTGCAGATGAAACTCCAAAAGAATGAGTCAGTCAGAGAACTGATAGATGTACAAAATTCTCCTGAAAGAAATACATCATTTGCAATGAACGCGAAGACGGTATTCGAACCTAAACAGAAAAGTTCGTCCCCCGTACAAGACGATACTTCAACAGCATTGCCTGAGACCGATCAAGCCAAGGGCAAAGTGGATTCCGCTCGCATTGATTCAACTGCAACCGACGCTTTATCGCCTCAGGATATTACTTACCTACATCAACGTGACAAACAATATCGCCAGGGTATTAAAACTTTATGGCGAGCCATCATACTTTTTGGTGGTTTGTTGATTTTTTGGCTAATTGTTGACCGACTACTTTAAGCTCGACCGACTACTTTAAACTCGATTAAGCGGGTAATATCGGCTCGATGGGTATAGTCGGTGAAAGCTTTAAAAGTTTCTCAAGACCATTGGCTGCACTAAGCACCTTACGCTCAGCACGTGGACCAGCGCATATTTGCAGACCGACAGGTAAATTATCTTTTGTAAAACCTACGGGCAAACTCAGAGCGGGAAATCCGGTAACTGTAATTGCGTAGGCAATGGTCAACCATTCGATGTAGTTGTCAAAATCAACGCCATTACAACTCTCTACGTAACGCTGCTCCACAGGATAGGGGGGCACTATCGTCGCAGGAGTTAGCAATAAATCATATTGATCAAAGAAACAAACTGATCGCTGTATATAATTACCAAGTAATATTTCCACCCTCTCTATATCATCCATGCTGATGTCTCTGGCTTTTTCAATATTCCAGATAACTTCCGGCTTCAGCAAGTCACGTTTATGTTCCAATAACCCTTTATGGCCAACATAAAACCCGACAGCCCGGTTGGTTTGGAAAATATCCTGTACATCGGAAAAATCAGGATGTGCTAATTCAACAGTTGCTCCAAGTTCTTCAAAACGTCTGGCGGCAAGCTCTGTTAGCCGGGCGACTTCAGGATCGACTGGCGTTACGCCAAGGTCAGGACTGTAGGCCACGCGCTTGGGAATCCAATCTGTATCGAGCGCATCGCTAAAACTTGTACCTTCTTTAGGCATGGATCGAGGATCGCATCGATGATGGCCCGTCATGGCATCAAATAACAAAGCAGTATCACGAACATTACGCGCCATGGGTCCCACAACGCTATAGGGTGAATGTGGCATACCGCCCATTTCTTGCGGATAGGCACCCGGACTTGCAGAACCATTCGGCACCCGACCAGCACTTGGCCTGAACCCTACGACAGAACAAAAACTTGCAGGATTTCTTAAGGACCCACCAAGATCAGACCCTGTCGCCAACCAGGCCATTCCAGTCGCCAGAGCAACTGCTGAACCACCCGACGAACCTGCACAGCTTTTAGACGTGTTCCAGGGATTGAGTGTCTGGCCGAAGACTTCATTGAACGTGTTAGCACCCGCACCGAATTCCGGTGTATTGGTTTTCGCATACACGATTGCTCCGTTAGCCTCGAGTAGTTCAACCATGCAGTCTGACCCCTTGGGAATGAAGTCCTTGAATATCTGGCTACCAAAAGTCGTCAACACACCAGACACTGATTCAAGATCCTTGATAGCAACCGGCAGGCCGCACAACAATCCTCTGTCTTTAACCGGTTTATTCATCAGCTCTCGCGCATGCGATCGAGCCCTGTCGAAACAACGGGTAGGCAAGGCATTGACCACACCATCAACTTCAGCTATTCGCTGCTCCAACGCATCAAGCAGATCAAGTGGTGTGAGTGATTCGTCGCGTAGCTGTGTCAGCAGTTCGGTAGCGGTTTGATTTATCAAGGACATAAGCTAGGAATCCAGTTGCAAAAAGTACTAATACTAATAGATTACAACAACCGAATTCCGGCTGTCACTGCGAACCTGAACGCAAGCTGTAGCACAAAGTAGGTAAGGTGCTACAAACACTACTAATCCTGCTACGATAAAGGTTAAAAGCAACGGAGCCAAATCATGTTGATTTACTCGCCAGCTAACGGTGGTTTTAACTCCGGAGAAAGAACTTACCACGGTTTTACACCGACGGAGAAGAACCAGCGCGAGTATCAATTGCGACCCGCAGAGCCAATGCTGCTGGAGCTAAACGCGCAAGATCTCGTATCTATCTGCAATACTGAGGGTGCAACTTCCATCTGGCTATTACCGTTTCAGGCAGGAGCACATACGTCGCTGGCAGCGCTCGGTATAACCGTAGATACCAACATTAGCGTAACAGGTATACAAGACGCTAGCGGTATCGACACAGCCAGTGTTTATGCCATCAGTCGCTGGCTGGACGCCCAGGGTGCATCCGCCGTAGCTGATGCCTGTTTGAACGACCCCTCGAATCTCAAAGGCTATCGTGTATTCGATTCCGCAAGCGCTGCGGGCGAACTATTCACCATTGCTATCAAAGAGGCTGTGAGCCTGTGGATACTCATCGAAAATTCCAACAACACATTATCGGAAGGGGGTGCTGGTGGTCATTTACAAGTCAGCGTGAGATCCGCCACTGCATCTGATAACGATCAGACATTACCCCTGCCACTGCCCGGCAGTAGTATCCGCGATGAATTTACCGTCTCACGAGCCAGTGCACACGCTTACCGTGTAAAAGCAGGTGAATATATACAAATTATCGATGTCGAGGGACGACAGTGTTCAGACTTCATGGCTGTGCGTAGCGATGCATTGGATAGGGGCGAGGAACAATTTATCGATTCAACAGTAACACGCTCAATGACAGGAGGTGCTTATCCGGGTCCGGGTCTGTTCGATAAGTTTTTCGATCAAAACATGAAACCATTGATGCGTGTTGTACAGGATACTGTCGGACGCCACGACACATTCGCACTCGCCTGCACAGCACGGGGTTA
>CAYPMR010000089.1:0-14008 GCA_964411665.1 uncultured Granulosicoccaceae bacterium
TATGTGTATTGGAAGAAAGTCAGAAAGTATTCGATGTTTAATCAGACCTTCCCTATATTATTGCCAAAATATACTTTGCTCAGCAGAGTGTGTAGAAAAAACCCTGTCACCACTGATAGCAACCACGCTATAGGAATATAAGTTATTTTCCATTGGTGAGGTATCCAAAAATGTTGTGCCCCCAACAACCGTGTAGAGAAAGTTCCCATTTCGATAGATGTTGTAGCCATGTATACCGTTCTCATGTCTGGATTCCGACCAGCTTAGCAGTAAAGCATTTTCAGTTGATACCACCTTGAGATTACTCGGCACAAACCCAGTGTTGACGACTGAATCGGACTGACCAAACACTATTTGCTCTGTCACTGGAACTTCAACTTCCCCTGAACGCTCGGAAAATCTTAATACGCCACTCGCAAGCTCGTAAATAGCGACAGCACTCAGTGCCTGTCCAGCAACAATATCGGGACCGAAGACATAACGACTAGTAAGCACAGTCTCACTGTATACACCGTCAATGTATATATTGAATTTGCTTGGTCTATCAACAGAATCTCCCATATCCCAAGCAATTGCAGTTGGATTGTTCAGGGAATCCAGACGCAAGTTCCGGGGTGCTGGAAAGTCCACCACAGATAACTGGCTTTCTTCACCCTGGGTTGAAATGTTTTCTACAACAAATGGGGCAGATAAAGGTGAAAATTCTCGAGACTCATTTACAAAACTCGAAACCTGATAAGTATACCTAACTCCATGTTCCAGCATTTGTTGAAAATTCGTATCAAAAACCGTGGCATTATATTCACCATCTATATACACGTTGTAACCATCAATTTGACCTAGCTGCTCTTCGTTATCAATAGTCCAACTCAAACTTAAGCGATTTGCAGAAATACTTGCAGAAAGTTCCACGGGTATTGGTACTGAAAAAACGCTATCTTTTGTGGGTTGCGAATCCGTGATTTGCAGAGTTAGATTGGTCGGATCAGCGTGGATCGTTTGATCTTCGTTGGTAACTTGAGGGTTCACACTATTAGTTATGAGATAAATTGTGTTGTTTTGTTTACTGGACACATATATTTCATTCATTGGACCTCGTCCAAATCGTAAATCAGCACGATTCGTATCGCTCGGATAATATGGCGATTGCTGGAATACCTGAAGAAAGTTATTCATGTTGAGGGGCGCCGTATCGTCGCTTGAATCATGATCAAATTGAATTTTGGCTCGGTAAACCCGCGCTTGTGTAAGAACACTCGCCTCACCTTGCGTCACTGCGCCTTCAATATCATCCAAATGTATGTAATAAATTTCTCCAGAAGTTGCAAATTCTGCAAACAAATAATGGTCCGATAAAGGCGAGCCGTTTTCAATCGAATAACCACCGGCAATAGCAATCCCCAGCCCATAATTTGGATTATGCAGGAACTGCGCAACAGGGTATGTAAACTGTGATAGCTGATCGTTTGGTTCCAACGGAGCTATTCCGGTCTCGCGCTGGTATTCCAAATACCGATAGGTTCCTTCTCTATCCAGCCACCCATAGTTGGCACCGGATGAAATCAGATTTATTTCCTCAACATTTTTCGCACCTATGTCCGCAATCAGTAGATTGCCATTTTGAGTAAAGGAAAGATGATGGGGATTTCTAAGACCTATCGCGTAAGTCTCCAACAGGTGCCCAGTATCTAAATACGGATTGTCTGAAGGTATTTGAAAGGGTTTGTCTTCGAAGGCCAGCGGATTTATTCTCAGAATTTTTCCGAAGGCATCTAATCTCTGACCACCCAGCGACTCGGGAGTTAAGGCGCCATCAGCATGTGATATGTACAACAAGCCGTAGTCCCGCTCACCCTTCTCTATATATGGGTTGAAAGCAATCTGTTTAATCGGGTGAGCAGTTGCTCCAGCGATTCGAAGAACTTCCCTGATGTTTTCAACATGTGGTTCAGGCGCGAAGGCATCATCAATCGTCCATTCGATCAGAACACTGTCAAACTCCGTTTTTTGATCAGAAGGTCCAACGAAAAAAGGCGTCGACAGCCACTTGTCCTCACGTACAAGCTGAGATGTATAGAACTTACCGTTCGACTCAAACTCAGGATGAAAAGCCAAGGAGCGGATACCTCCCTCAACAGGTTGGAAGTGTAAATAATTCAGCGGTAGGTGCTGGCTTACATCAAGCCATAACTCAGCGTTTACATCAGCTGCATCTACCCCCACTTTGAATATCCGAGCACCATGACTGTCAACAATAAACACCGATCGACCATCAGTCGCGAATCCATTCAGTCTGGCACGATCTCCACTAGGCTGGAAATCAACTGTTGCATGAACTTTCACCTGCAGGATAAGACTGCCATCAGCAACATTAAGCGCGGGCGATGCATAAACAAAGGGGGGAAATCGATAACAACAATACAAAAGCAAGGCAATGATACCCAGAAACCTTCCGTACCTATTTTCTATCTTCAGTTTGTACAAACCTGCCTCGCCAGTTACTGCAGAAAGTTATGGTTGTGCCAGAAATATCTTATTTTTTAAGAAGCTATGAATTTGGATTCTTTTTTTAAAAAAAGAGATTCTTTAAACAAAAACCGTCTCTTTCATAGCACTGAATAGTGTTCTGGTTGCAATTTTCAAAAAATATATTCCAACTAAATAACGAGTATTACCGTCCAAATCCACGAAGAGCGAATTCATAGGGTTCGAGTAGGGAGACCGTTGGCGACACATAAACATGTCTTGTCACAAACCCAACGATAAAGGCCAATACCCCACAAATACGGGGTGCCTAAAAATTTAGCTGGGTCAAATACCTTTCTGGAGAAGATAGATACCACATAAGAATACTTAGATTTCTTTGATAGTCAAATTATTGTCGTTTTAAATCAGGAGCTGTTTTATAATACATAGATTGGTCTATGCGCCAATGCAATATAAAACATCAGCCGTTGAATTATGGTTATATTTCGACTCCACGTGGGTTTTAGTGAAATAGATAATTTCTACATTGGTATTTTTCGATGTTCGACAAAACAAATTCAATCTTCAGATGCTTGCCTGCCTTTTACTCATTCTCTTTTGCCGTTTGCGGTTTATTAAGCGTCTCTTCCTCAATGGCCAACGGCATTCAAGGTATGGACCCGGGGCTAACTATCGGCCACGCGATTCAAACCCGACGCGGCAACCTCTTTTCAATCAATGTTCCTGATTCCGCTAAAAGCTATCAACTGGTTGCTGTGGCTGAGCAGGGATCGTTACAGGATTCAAGGCCATTCGACATTATTAACGGGCACGATGGTGGTAAGTTGGATTATCAATCAGCGGGCTCTAACAATGTAAGCCCCTTTTTCTTTGATTGGAACAATTCACTTGACCGTCTCACCGCAAGACTGGAGATTGATACTTTAAACGAAGCCTACTTTTACCGAAATAAAACCGGACTTGAAACAACGCCTCGCTCTCCGGTATTACGAGACCAGCCAAGAACCATTTATCGAACCCTACCGTCGAACTTCGGTAACCCCGGCCTGCCCCAGGTGAAAAATTCCCTGGATGACTTTGTGCATTTCGCTTTCTTTGAACGCGATGTAGTCACGCCCACCGAGTACCTCGGGGATTTGGACAATCTCTCCTATACCCTGCAAGTGCGTAATGGCGGTACAAACCTCGATCACCCGGCAAACTTGCAATCTCAATCAAATTCATTCAGGCCACGTACCGGCAGTCGCATTGTGGCGTCAATACATTGGTCGGAAGATGCAGACAATAACGGTCAGCATGAGGTCTATCTGATTGAATTAAATATTGGTGGTCGCAGTAATAACCCTGCCTGGCAAACCGCAGGGCGCTGCGTACAAGATATCCCAACACATGCTAATGTAATTTCAGGGCAATACCTGGTGCTTGGTGGTGAAGCATTTCTGGGAACAGATGTCATACCCTTACCAACAGCAGAAGTACAAACGCTGTCTATCGATTGGTCGGATATTCTGTGGCAACTACGTAACGTGCAACAGCAAGGTGATTGCAAACTCAGCGCAACGCTCAATCATATTCCCAACACAGTTGCGCTGGGTGTGGCTATCGAAGCGAGGGGAGCTGTTCAGCAAACATTGGAGATTGCCGGTGTTACTGCAGGTTCTACCGCAGTCATTAATGAACCAGTTCCGGCTTCAACAACGGCACCAGCGGATACACCCGTTGTTATTCAAACCGTGCCGTCTGCTGATCTTCAGCTTAACGACGCGACAGCAGCGACGACGACTGTTACAACTATCTCGCAAACTGCGTTTGACACAGTGATAAACGGCCAAAATGAATCCCAACCCTATGTATTAAACGATGCTATCCACTTGCCAGCAGCAGTTGACAGTACAAGGTGGTGGCAGATCCTTTTAGCACGGGACTGGAGTAGTAAGTGCGAAACCGACAACGCCGCAGCCACCACAGTACCTGCTCAATTCAATGCGGATGGAAGCGCCGTATGCCAGGTAGGGCCCGGCAGGTATTCGGTTATTGATCATGGCGGTGGTCATCGCTGGGACAATCTGATTGTTCCAGTTTCAATTGATACCGGGTCAACAACAAACGTTATTCAATCAGGATCGTTTGGAAACTCGCTGGAATTTAATGCGATCACCGGTGTTTTGAGTTGGGACCAGCCTGGCTGGTATCAGGTGCAGACGTTTCCAGAGCTGGATAACGTCTGCCAATCATTCGACCAATGTGATATCGAAGCTGGCACTTATAATATTATCAACCACACCAGTGGTGAACGATGGGAGCATATTGTTATCGTCAGCAATTAAACAGATGATAGCTGAGGCTATTACTCGTGTTATCAGCTAACTTCTTCAGTGACTAACGGCTCCAACAGATTGCGCAGCTCGGTGTCCCGCATTTTCTGGTCGTACATCGCGAGTACTTGTTGATTACGCAGCTCCAATCCGGCAATTTTATCTGGTGTATTAGGACCTAACTCTTCGCGGATTGCCCTACGTCTCAATGAACTGCTGCGGTAAGACAAAAACGTCTCCGGGTCACTTGATTCATTATCCTTTACACCCTTTGGATAGAGCGTCACGTAGGCACGTGAGGGTACCCGTCCGGCATCAATGCAACGCTGTAATCGCTCTTCAGTCAACAGCTCATCCAACACCAAATCGCAAAACTGTTTTTCATCAATATTACTGTCGTTAAAAGTACGTATCAGAAAATCACGTTGGCCACTATCCAGGCCGTATTCGTCAGACAAAATGGCAAGATTCTGAGTGGTGTACAGGTCGAAGTAATTCAGCGTCGACTCGAGCAAGGTCTTGCCAGCTTTCAATCGTGTACGATTTACGCGGTGAGGTCTGGTTTCGTAGCCCGGATCGGTCTCACTCTGTTTCATTTCACGCAACAACCGTTCTATTAGCGGATTGACGATTTGGCCACGCATGTTTTCGACCCAGAATATGCGCGCACCACTGTGGCGCCACCAACCCGTGAAAAGTTCCGGATCACGTATTCCTTCTTCAAGAGATACCAGTGTATCGAGCAATTTCACGACGATACCGGACATGGTATAGGGCTGCCCCTTGTTGGTAGGTTGCAGCTTCATCTCTGTAAAGCGGGTAACGTTGTATTGTTCCAGCGGTGAAATAATATGCGGATGGTCAAGCGTGCGTTTGGCCTTATCAACACCTTCTGCAACAACCGCCTCTTCTGTAGCGGCGGTGGCATCGGTTAATTCCGAGACCATAGCCGCTATAGGGCCACCGAAGCGGAACATAATTTTTTTCAGGGAATGATCATAGCCTGTGACGCGCTTTGATCCATCTTCGACAACATCGTGGAGCATAGCGAGACTCACGATCAAAGGTTCAATCGCATTGCCAAGTAAACGCTCAGCCAGTGCACTGATCCGAAACGCATGCGCAGTCATGGTGCTCAATGACTTTCGCCGCCCTTTATCGAGAGAGCGCATCAATTCGAGTGATGCCAGGTGTACGGTTTCTATTGAGTTGGGCTCTTCAGCGGCAACGAAATATTCCATGATGGGCAGATTCAGGTGCACCTCATGCACAGCTTTCCCTCGCCTGCCAGAGAGCCTGCTGCGTTTGTCAGGATTCTCAAGCGCATCTTCAACAGCGATTAACAAGGTATTTCGAAGCGGCTCGCGCAAGGCGTAATGATCAACCTGAGGAAGCTCAAATGCTGCCTGCGTCAGACGGAAATCGCGCTCAAGAAACGGCTCTTCCGGGAAATCACAATCGACATCGACACCGCAGGAAGCTAGCTCAGCACGCAAACTGGGTTCGAGAAAACTAATAACACTGTCGCCGGCCGCACGCGCAGTCAAACGCAGGCGACTGCACCAGATTGCCGCAATAACTGAATGCAATTGGTGATCAGCAGGCGTATTGGGTTGCCGACCGGAGACCACGGCATTTTCAAATGCCGACAACTCGTCGCGAAAGAACGTCGCCAACTCGGCAATCCTTGGGCCAAACCAGGTCTGCAGATAATCGTCATCTACCAGTTCGTATTCATCCGACGACAAGGATCCGAACAAATAAGGTTTGCCAAGGGCATCCTGGATCATGGCAGCGATAGTCACATCGTGATCGAGTTCCGGCTTACCCTTGCCTTTATTTCCGTACAGTCGGACACCGGCCAGAATATTGGCGACCAGTACCGGCGCATGTATCAGCGGCTCGAGCTTGGGGATACGATTGGAATTGATCAGATGACCCGCTCCCAGACGATCGATATCTATCGATCCAGGGACTATCGACTCCGGGTCCAGATTGCTGTCATCGAACAATTCCGAAGCCAGCAAATCCCGGCCACGCTGGGTATCAAACAACGCAGACGGCAAAGCCGCAAGCGGTACGGGATGTTCGACTTCCGTGGCTATCCAGCGACGCGAGATATTCCCGGCGATAACCCGCTCCGCATCACAGGTTCCCGCCAGCAAACCATAGGCACGCGCAAGGTGCTGCAAGTCTTGGGGACGCTGTGACCTGTTCACTAGCTAGAACTACTCGCTATCAATGTACGTGATACTGCCTGGGAAACGTGCCGTCTCGGCAACACGTCCTCGTGTTTTGTTTTCAACACAAAGAATAATAGCAATCACACGGGGGTTTTAATTGCTACGGAATGGATAGACTTCAGCGATTGTGTAAAAGCTGAGACACAGTTCAGGTGGCAAGCACTGCTTTTTCCCGATATTCACACAAATCACTGATCAAGCATTCTGCGCATTTTGGCTTTCTGGCCGTGCAGATATAACGCCCGTGCAAAATCAACCAATGGTGGGCATCGATCATGTATTGCTCCGGAATAACCTTAAGCAATTTTTTCTCTACGGCCAGCACGGTTTTGCCACTGGCCAGTCGCGTACGGTTAGACACTCTGTATATATGCGTGTCGACTGCCATGGTCGGATGACCGAAAGCGGTATTGAGTACAACATTCGCAGTTTTTCGCCCTACACCCGGAAGTGCTTCAAGTGCTTCGCGTGAGTCTGGCACCTCACTATCGTGTTCTTCAATCAATTGCTGACAGGTTGCAATCACATTTTTGGCTTTGCTGTTGAACAAGCCAATAGTGCGAATGTATTTTTTAAGCCCTTTTTCTCCCAGAGCCAAAATGGTCTCCGGCGTTCTGGCAACCGGATAGAGCTTGGCTGTGGCAAGGTTGACGCTGACATCGGTTGCCTGCGCTGACAAAATAACCGCGATCAGCAGCTCAAACGGACTGTTGTAGTTCAGTTCGGTCGTCGGATGTGGATTGGCCTCTTGCAGGCGGGCAAAAATCCGGGCACGCTTTTCATTGTTCATAACAGCTATTGTAACGGGCAAGCGGGTATCCGGGCAGAAATCGGAACCGAATTTGGAACGCTTTTGCAGCATTTTTGGAGCAAAGTTGGGTTAAGACATGTGCGGCAGAATGAATATCACGGACAACGAAGGTATCCGCCTATTGATGGATCTGGTGGGTATGCCACTGTGGCCGACTATTACACCGCGCTTCAATGTTGCGCCAACCCAGACAATAGATGTGTTGCTGGGTACCGATGACACAGTCGGGTTACAGCATCAAAACATGCACTGGGGCATCGTGCCCACCTGGGCCAAACCCGATCAATTTCAGCGTCCGCTGATTAATGCCCGCTCCGAGACGGTTCGTGAAAAACCGTCTTTTCGTCATCTGATCAACAACTCTCGATGCCTGGTGCCGGTTACCGGATTTTACGAATGGCATCGCAAAGGCGCGGACAAACGTCCCTTCTATATATATCCCGGTCAAACTGATGGAGCCAATTCGGGGCAAAATCGAGCGATGTTCTTTGGCGCGCTGTATCAACGAGGCAAAGATGATGCTTTGCAGACCGCCTTGTTAACAACTGCTGCCAACGAGGCTATGGCAAACGTACACCACCGCATGCCGGTCATCATTGCGCCAAAGGATTGCCTTAGCTGGCTGGCCGGTACTGACAGGGATGAGATAGATGCACTGATGCGGCCTGCAAGTAACGACACGCTGGCGATGCATGAAGTCAGTAGCTATGTCAGCAATGCGCGTAATCAGGGATCGGATTGCAGCGAGCCGCTGGTACAGTCAAAGAATCAGGACGGTGGTGGCGATGGTGGTGGCGCTCAGGATGGCTTTGACTTCTAGCCGCTTTATTTTCTGCATTCTTCTCTGACAAGGTGTCAGTACGAACGCATCTGCCCTACCACAATGCCCTGAATATCAACCCGTGACGTTGCATAGCGCATCGGCGCCATCGTGTCATTTTCGGGTATCAGCTCGACCGAACCATCCCTTGCCGGACCTAGCCGTTTAAGGGTAGCTTCCAGTCGATCAATCAAGGCAACCACAATATCGCCGGTTCGGGCGACTGATTGCTTTTTAACGATGACCGTATCGCCGTCGAGAATACCGGCCTCTATCATAGAGTCTCCGGTTACTCTCAACGCATAGCGATCCGGTCCAATAAAAAACCCGGCAAGGTCCAGGGTATCCTCGTTGGACATGGCTTCAATGGGGTGGCCTGCAGCGATCTTGCCGAGAAGCGGAATTTTGTATTGTTGGGCCAGACTTTCTGGTAGGTATTGACTGTCCTGGCTGGTTCGCACTGGAACAGTCGACGATGTTGTTGGTGTATTTGTCGATGGGCGGATCATTGCTTTTGCAGCCAACTCAGCAGCTAACTCAGCAGCTAACTGACCAGATGCTGTTAATCTGATATTGCGCCAGCCCCTGCCCTCACTATCAAGACAGCCTTTGTCGATGAGTGATGTCAGGTAACGATGCACCGACCCTCTTGAATTGACCTTTAACTCACGCGCAAGCTCCGCCACGGTTGGCGCTTGGTGATGAGTCGCAACAAACGACGCTATCGCGGATAGCAGGCGTTGTTCGAATCCGGTCAGGACGGGTTGGGTCATTAAAATGTTCTCTGAATATACTCTTTATTGTAGAGTACAATTAGAGAACATACAAATTTCTTTTATTATTTTTTTATCCTTATGAGCACAAGCGTCATTCCACCCCTGATACTGCTACCGATATAGCCGCATCAGCACATCGGTAACTAACTGACCGCGTTACACATGAACGCCGAAACACCTATACAAATAAACGCTGATTTCGCGAACCGCGCGGAAGAACTGCCCGTGGCGGATGACCCCATCGCCGAGGGGCACAGCAATTACCGCATGCTGGAATCAGTCGCGCTAGCTGACGGTATGCGTAAAACCTGTCTTTTGACCATGGGGCGCAATGCTCAGGAGACGATACGACCACAGCCGGCCAACTGCGAGATATTGATCGTTAGTGGCGACCTTTCGGTGATTGCAGATACAACAAGCTCGACAAGTGAGACTACACCTGAAAATACACGACTGGGTGCGGGAGACTATTTACGTCTGCCACAAGTCAACGCTTTGCAACTGCATAGCGAACAGGGCTGTTGTCTTTTTTTAAAGCTCGGCGAGATGCTGGATGCAGACCAGCGCGAACGCAAAACCGACACAAATGATGACGCGCTGTGGTTACCCGGACCCGTTGACCACACAGAGGTCATGCCCTTACACATGCATGACAATCGCAGCGTGTTGCTCATTCGCTGGAGTGCGCCAACCTGGTTTAAGCCACAACTCGATCCACACGGCGAAGAGCTTTTCGTCCTCGCCGGTCAGTTGCACGATGCACGCGGCAGTTACGCAGCTGGCAGCTGGATACGCAACCCGGTACCCGCATGGCAGGCCTGGGGCGGACATCCCGGCACGCTGGTTTATTACAAAAACGGCCATTTCCCCAGGGCTGATTTCCCAAACAACAATCCAAACAACAATCGGCCGAAGCCTGCAGCGGGTGAAACATGAATCGGCTACACAAGGTATCACTGCCCTATCGCGAACCCTATGACTTTGCGCAGCTTTGCGACTTTCTGTCTACGCGCAGCATCGACGGCATTGAACTGGTCTCGCCAGACAGTTATTGCAGAGTGCTCGCACTGCCCGACACAAAAGATGCCACACAGATACATCGCGGCTGGATCAAGGTAACCCGCTCATCACACAAACATTGTTTGAATCTACAGCTGCAAGACACGCTACTACCCCGTAAACAAGCGGTAACTCAGATCGCCAGACAGGTCTTTGATCTGGACGCCGATCCTGAATCCTATTTACCCACGCTCGGGGCTCTTGCCAAGGATGCGCCGGGCCTGCGTCTGCCCGGTGCTGCCGACGGATTCGAACTCGCCGTAAGAGCCGTGTTGGGCCAGCAAATTACAGTCAAGGCCGCACGCACATTAGCAACACGTTTTGTACACCGATTTGGTGACAAACTGGTTTGCGATGAGATACCCGAGTTACGTTACAGCTTTCCACAACCGGCAAAAATTGCGCGCGTGCGTACCGAATCAATCGCCAAACTGGGTATCATTCAAAGACGCGCTAAAACCATCAAGGCTCTGGCCAGAGAGATAAAATCGGGCAGGTTAGATTTATCGCCAGCAGCTGATGCCGAGCACACGCACAAAAGTCTCTGCGCCCTGCCTGGCATCGGCGACTGGACAGCACAGTACCTTTGTATGCGTGCCCTGCAGTGGCCGGATGCATTTCCTGCTGCAGACTATGGCGTATTAAAGGCATTGGCGCTCGACAAACCGACAGCGGCACGAGAACATGCTGAACAATGGCGTCCGTGGCGCGCTTACGCCGTGATGCATTTGTGGCATTCGTTAAAGACAACCGTGTAAGCCAAGTATCAAAATCCATTTCATATCTTAGGGGACGAGGAAATTATGAATATTAAATACCGCTACTGTGATTCACCACTGGGCAAGCTGCTGATCGCACGCAATGAAACCGGATTAACGGGCTTGTGGTTCGAAGGTCAAAAGTACTACGGCGAACCGGAACCGCACTGGCAGCAAGTAAAAGACGATGCCTTGCTCAATCGAACTGTCGAGCTGATCGATCACTACTTCAGCAACGGCAATGCAAATTTTGACCTGCCCTTATCTCTTAACGGCACACCTTTTCAGCAATCTGTCTGGCAAGAATTGCTACGCATACCGGCTGGCGAGACCATCACCTATGGCGAACTGGCTGAGCGACTGGGCAAACCCAAAGCTGTGCGTGCCGCAGCAGCTGCGGTCGGTCGCAATCCACTTTCGGTTATCGTTCCCTGTCACCGCGTGCTCGGTGCAAAGGGTGCGTTAACCGGCTACGCCGGTGGGCTCGAAAGAAAACAGCACCTGTTAAGCATTGAAACTGCCTGACTGTTAAAAACGTGCAGCGTCAGAAATTATCAATCAGCAACCTGTGGGTGGAATCATGAGCCCGCAGCTGGAGACGCTGCGCGAAAGCATTACAGAACTATCCAGTGCGCGCGGTTTTCAGGCAACAGGTTTTAGTGATGTGCAGTTGCACAAACACGAAGCACACTTGCAACGCTGGTTGGACAACGGCTATCACGGCGACATGGAATACATGCAACGCCATGGCTCAAAACGTTCACGTCCACAGGAACTGTTACCCGGTACAGTCAGCGTTATCAGTGTGCGCATGGACTACTGGCCAGCAAATGCAGTAGATGCGCAAGCACTACTGGAGCGCCCTGCCCACGCTTATGTATCGCGCTACGCAGTCGGTCGTGACTATCACAAGCTGATGCGTAAACGTCTGCAACAATTAGCAGATGACATTACTGAAAATTACGGCGCTTTCGGTTATCGCGTGTTCGTTGATAGCGCACCCGTGCTTGAGAAAGCACTCGCAGAGAAAGCAGGCCTTGGATGGATAGGTAAACACTCGAATCTGCTACAAGAGAAAACAGGTTCGTGGTTTTTTATCGGTGAAATCCTCACTGACTTGCCGTTAATCGATCAACCGCCGACGGACAAACAATCATCCAGCAATCAAGTCCTTAAAATTGCAGCAGGCAACAACCTCAACACATCTCACTGCGGCAGTTGCACAGCCTGCTTAGACGCCTGCCCTACTGATGCCATTGTTGCCCCCTACAAGGTCGATGCACGGCGTTGTATTTCCTATTTAACTATCGAGCTGCGAACCAGTATTCCGATAGAATTCAGAAAGGCAATGGGCAATAGAATCTACGGTTGCGATGACTGCCAGTTAGTCTGCCCATTCAACAAATTTTCCAAACCAACCTGCGAAGCCGATTTCGAACCGCGACACGCGCTAGATAACAGCAAGCTGGTTGATCTGTTCGGCTGGAATCGCGAAGAATTCCTGCACCGAACCGAAGGCTCGCCTATCAGACGAATAGGTTATGAGTGCTGGCTACGCAACATTGCTGTTGCCCTCGGCAATGGGCCGTCAAACGACGACGCCATCGATGCACTAAGAGCACGAGCAAATGACGAATCTTCACTGGTGCGCGAACACACGCAGTGGGCACTAGCGCAACATGGGCTGGATGAATCAGGGCAACACCTGTCACTTAATAGCTGACAGTATTCACAATGACGCCTACAAACAACAAAAAGATAATGGGTAATTCAAATGATTAACTCAGACCTGAAAGGTAAAACAGCATTAATCACTGGTGCCGCTTCCGGTATAGGGTTCGCCACTGCACGCATGCTGGCTGTTAACGGCTGCAAAGTGGCATTGAATGATTTGCCCGGCAACCCGCGTCTTGATGAAGCTGTGCAAACACTAACAGATGCGGGATGCGAAGCGATTGCAGCGCCGGGTGACGCAGGTTCCGAAGGCCCCGCTATGACGATGGTCGAGAAAGCAATTGCAGACCTTGGTAGGCTCGATTTTCTGATCAACAACGCAGCAACGCCGGGGACTAAGAAACCTATTCCCGCTAACGACCTTGAAACAGCAGATGCTGCATTCTGGAAACGGTTGTTAGAGATTAATCTGCTCGGTCCCTTATGCTGCACAAGGGCTGCAATAACCGAATTGCAAACATGCAATGGCGCTATCGTCAACACCGCCTCTATCGCAGGTCTGTTTGGTAATGGTTCGAGTTCAACCTATTCAGCTGGCAAAGCCGCACTGATCAATATGACTCGCGAACACGCTCGCGCCTTTGGACCAGCGGTACGCGTCAATGCAATTGCACCGGGTATTGTTGAATCAGACTGGGAATGCCGCTTTAACCGCACTGATGAATTGCTTGCCAGTATTCCAATGAAACGCTCCGGCGTACCCGAAGACTACGCAGAAGCGATTTTCTTTCTGTGCGCAGGCGGCAGCTACATTACAGGACAGACGATGGTCGTTGACGGCGGCTTGACGGCTGGGCCTTCGGTTAGTGGTTGAATAAAGTGTAATTGCTCATATTTGACCTGATGAACACGTTACTAACTAGTACAAATATATTCCTGTTAGCAGCCGTTCGCACCTGTTCTTTGTACAACAGGTTTCGGCCCATAGCAATAATACAAAGGTAATCGAATCAAAGGTCTGCTTAGTGCTGAGGCTGTGTGAAAACTATCTGTTAAAATTAGCCC
>CAYPMR010000090.1:0-13796 GCA_964411665.1 uncultured Granulosicoccaceae bacterium
ATTTTGATACCACGCGTGTTGGAACGTCCCAACCAGATACGCAGTCGGCTAAAGCGTCAGGATCGTTGAAGCTGCTTAAATCGCTCGCTGTTGTTCTGGTGTCATTTGCCTTAATTTTGACAGCAATCGATTACCTGCGAAATTCGTCTGACTCTGAAGCGAGAGATGCTGTGAGCCGGACTCCTCCATCCGCAGCACCCTCAACCAGTCTCGATACAGATAGCGATTTTGTAAGCTCCAGACAAAGCACGCAAGCCACAACGGAAGAACCAGCACAAGAATTATTGCTGCCGAGTGAAGTATCACGATCCAGTGAACTTAAAACCAGAACGACAAATGCCATAGATGAAATCACAGCACTGATTGACAGTGGTGAGCTTGATGCAGCCGAAAACAAGGTGGCGGCACTGGATTTTTCGGTTTACGGCTACGGTCAACCAGAATTTGACGCGCTCTCGGGCAGGATCGGACAACTTCGCCTGAATTCAGATGCTTCAGCTGATGACGTGTCGCAAATCGATGCCGTCGACAATACTCGTGCTGAAGCTACCGACGAGTCCGTCTCGCAACAGCGCCGTAGCGATAATCTTGCGCAACAAAACCTGGCAGCTGCGCAATTGCTAGAGCTTGAACAGTTTGCCGAAGAAACAGCTCGCCTGCGGGACGAAGCACGTCAGATTGCCGAACAAACCCGCTTGGCCAGAGAAAACGCTGCTGAACAAAAACTACAACAGCAGCAGGAACTGGAGCGCATTCAACAAGAGCAACAGGCCGCTGAGCGCGAGAGAGTAGAGCAGCTGCAAAGACAGCGCGATAATGTGGAGTCGCAGAGACTTGCCGAAGAGCGACGTCTTGCAGAAGTTCGCGAGCAATTGCAACTTGAACAGCAGCGCGCAGAGGCTGCTCTAAAAGAGATAGAGACAAGACGTATCGCAGAAGAAGCGCGGTTGTTGGAACAACAACAAAAAGTTGCCGAAGCGCAACAGCTGCAGCAAGAATTAACTCGTCGTACCTCGGCAGAACAGGCCCGTTTGCAAGAAGAACGCCTTGCTCAGGAACAGGCACGCCTTGAGGAAGAACGCCTGGCCCAGGAGCAGGCACGTCGTGAGGAAGAACGCCTTGCCCGGGATCAGGCACGCCTTGAACAAGAACGCCTGAATCAGGAGCAGCGTCTGGAGGACGAGCGTCTGGCTCGGGAACAGGTGCGCCTTGAACAGGAACGTCTGGCCGAGAATCAGCGACTTGAAGAGGAGCGCCTGGCTCTGGAACAAACACGCATTGAAGAACAACGCCTGGCGCAGGAACTTGCCACTCAACAGGAAGCTGAACGACTGGCAGTGCTTGAACAGACAGGTGCCCGGGAAGCGGCTGAAGCCGAGCAAGCAGCTGCTGCAGAACGTCAGCAGGCACAAGCACGGCGTCGTGTAACAGAGGCTGCCAGGCTGCGCCCTGCTGAACAGGCACAACAAGCAACTGACGCCGTGGCAGAAGCTGCAAGACTTGCTCAACAGCGGCGTGCCGAGCAAGCACAGCAAGCGCGTGACGCCGCCGCACTTGAACGCCAACAAACACTCGCCCGACAGCGTGAGCGACTAAGAGCAAGCGTTGCTGAGCAGCAACGCCGTGCCAACGAGAATGCTGCACAGCAGATTCCAGACACCGACGCTGAAGTTATTGTCAGTGACAACGCCAGCAGCCGGGCTGCTCCTGTGCAGCCGATAACCGATGCTGATATCGCCACTGTATACCGGCAGTTTCAGGCGTTGGAACGTGCCATAGAGTCTAAAGACATGGACAGGGTACTGGCACTGACCGAACGATCAAGTGGGAAGATCGGACTATTTCTGCAACTGTTCCAGAACTTTGATGCATTGGATATCCGCATTGGCAACGTGTCGTCACAACCCGCTCGCGCGGTGGTCCAGAGCCGGCTTACCATCCGTAGCGTCACGCGCGATGGCGTCAGTCGCCCGCCACCATCAACCTATCCCGCCGTTACCGCTATATCCAGCCAACGCGATAGTAACGGCGAATGGTCGAAGATTGCCTGGTAGAGGCCGACAACGCTGATTTTCAACAAACCATGTGCGACACCATCGCACTGATTGCCCCCCGATTGTTGCCTGATTGGTATTGCAAACCGGTTAACTGGGTTCAAGTCAACATTCATTCACTCGGAAGGTTGTTACAATAAGGGCTGTGCAACGACCCGTGGGGTAACGTCAGTGACTTCAATATTATTCAATTTGTCCGGCATATTGCCCAAATCAATATCGTTTAGATCCGTGTCGCCTGTGTGGCAGGCTGCGTTACTCACTTTATTGATGATCGGATCCATTGTTGACTCAGCCCATGCACAAAGTACTGATATCACGGCACCCGTTTTGTTGCTGGATGAAATAGACAAGGGTGTTTCAGGGGAGACTCAGGTGTTCTCTGCAAGAGTCACTGATGATGTTGCACTTAAGTCGGTTACCCTGTTCCATCGTCTCAGTGGTGACGAGGCCTATTTAGCCTCTGCAATGAATCAGATTGGAAGATCTGACGTGTTTGCTGTGTCTCTGCCGAGTACGATTGATGATACCCGTGATATTGAATACTACCTGCAAGTTGAAGACACTGGTGGCAACAAATCGTTGAGCGGGTTTGCATTTGATCCGTTGATAAGGGATATGTCTGTCGAATCAAGACCTTCGGTAGTACCAGTCAGTAAAACTCGCAAATCATTGAGTCGCAACCAACGTTTGTTGTGGGGCCTGGTCGGTGTTTTGGTCGTTGGAGTTGTTGCATCGCAAAGCGGTGGGGGCGGATCAAGTGGTGGCGACATGCCCAATACAATACCGGTTAATATTACCGTAAATCCGCTTTAGGCATTTTTTTACTGACAATTTAACTTACGGTAAACGGGAGCCGGGTAATGCAAGTTTCCGATAGTGCCACTACAAATGCAGCTAGCAATAACGTAACAAGTGCCATAACAATTGCAGGTAAAAACGCTGCAAAGGTGCATTTCCTTTTCCTTAATTTAGGGCACTTTCTCGATCATTTTTTCATGCTCATTTTCTCAACGGTAGCGGCCGTTGTACTCGTGCATGAATGGAACCTTCCCTACAGTCAGCTGATACCCTACGCAACACCCGGTTTCGTCGCTTTCGCCGCATTTACCATACCTGCTGGATGGTTGGCTGATCGATATGGTCGGGAACGGCTAATGGTTGTGTTCTTTATTGGCTGCGGCCTTGCCGCCATGCTCTGTGCATTGGCTACAACCCCGTTAGGGATGTCTTTGAGTTTGTTTCTGGTCGGCGTGTTTGCTGCCATCTATCACCCCGTTGGCATAGCACTGGTACTCGAAGGTGGTCGAACGGTTGGTCTGCGGGTAGCGAGTAACGGTGTATGGGGTAACCTGGGCGTTGCAGTTGGTGCATTATTGACAGGGGCACTTATTGATGCTGGTGGCTGGAGGGCAGCCTTTGTTATACCCGGACTTTTCTCAGTCCTGTTGGGAATTGTATACGCCCTGCGTGTGCAACATTACTCGCCATCACGGCTTGTGGCTATGTCAAGTGATGATGATAAGTTGATAGACGAGTTATCTGAAAAATCGCTTGAACAACATCTGCCAGACGATAACACTGCCAGCAAACCCGCAGCGCCGTCGCAGGAGTTATCAGCAGCGAACAAAAGCAGGCTGCGGCGTGTCTTTGCTGTGGTGTTGCTGACGACTGCTTGTGGGGGCGTGGTGTTTCAGAGTACGACATTCTCACTACCCAAAGTGTTACTTGAACGTAGCGCTGATCTGGCATCGAGTGCCACAGCACTTGGTTGGCTGGCGTTTATTGTGTTTGCGATAGCCTCTTGTGGTCAGCTGGTCGTCGGATATCTGATCGATCGCCCAGGCTCGGCACGTCGAATATTTTCTGCAGTGGCTTTGATGCAATTGGTTTTCTTTCTACTTGCTTTGGGTGCAGAAGGGGTGTGGGCGCCCGTCGTAGCTGTGGGCTTCATGCTGGCAGCGTTTGGTCAAATACCTATTAATGATGTCCTGGTTGGACGCGCAACACCGGCTGTTTATCGAAGTCGGGTACTAGCCATTCGCTATACGGTAACACTATCAACCATGGCGCTTAGTGTGCCACTGATTGCACTGTTGTACGCTGGCGGTGGTGTTGTAAACCTGTTTTTGTTGCTCTCGACCATGGCAAGTATTATTTTGATTTGCACTCGCTTCCTGCCTGCAGATCTCTAACAAACAACATTCCTGCTCCCTTTTGCCTGTCTATAGTTGGCCTGCGTCAAGCAATCGTCCAGCCTTCAATACACATGCAACAGCCAGTGCGTCGCTGATCCTGCCGTCCATTGCCATTTGCAACACATCATCGAAAGGTACCTTGACGACTGTAAGGTCCTCACTGTCCTCTGGTTGTGCAGCCTCAAATTGCAGGTCTTGCGCAATGTAGCCAATGGCCAATTCATCAGACACGGAATTGGATAAATGTAGTTCCAGCAGCGGTGTCCATTGTCTGGCGACGATACCGGTTTCTTCAAGCAATTCGCGTTTGGCGGCCTGCAATGAATCGCTTTTCTCCGGTCCACCACCTTCGGGTATTTCCCAACTGTAGGCATTCAAGGTGAATCGATACTGTCCCACTAACCAGGTGTTGTAGTCTTTGTCGAATGGCAATATGGCGATTGCGCGATTTTTGAAATGAACTTTCCCGTAGATACCGGGATTTCCTGACGGATTCAGAACATTGTGGTGAATCACCTGTATCCAGGGATTGTCGTACCGGACTTCGCTGTCAAGCGTCTGCCAGGGATTCGCCTCATCTACCACTGGCAATACGCTGTTATTGTCGGGTAATTTGCGGTCTGTCATACGGGGTAGGGGCTATGGATGAAAGTTACTTTATTGCACTGTGCTGTCTTTGTGCAGAGATTGGCCTGTCAGACTCAGTGGTGGCCTCAGTGGCGGCGGCATTGGTCGCGGCACTGGTTGCATCACCGTTTGCTCACCTCGTGCACAAATATTGCAACTGGCACTGCAAGAAAGTATAGACAGATATTCAGGGGCGGGAGTACGTGCATGTTAACTGAACATTCAAGCTTGTGGGACGAGGCGATTGGCGCTTTGCTCACTGACGAGCAGGCGCAAATGGATGCGCCATTGACTCTTAAAAAGTTGGAATCGCTGGCTGTCGATCATGCCATCCGCCTGGGTGATATGCTCGAAACACTGTATCTGATGGCGATATACGGTGATTGGCAATATATCGACGCTGACGGTCAGCAAAAAGAGCTGGACGAGGAAGCATTACAATCGATGTATGCCCAGGGTCGTATCGACAAATCAAATGCAGAGGCATTTAACGGTGAGTGGATTCCCACTGGATTCTATCCACGTTTGAGCAGTTAAACAGCTTTACTGCAAAGCATTGGTGTACTCATGCGTTGCAGCAAAGCGTTGTAGTTAAAACTTAAGCACCTGGCTCCGGGAAGTGCAGATAACGCAAATCAGTGATACCCGGCAGTTGCAGCATGGCATCGAGTTGCGAACCACTAACTGGTCCGTCAACTTCCAGTAAAGCCAGTGCATCCTGACCCTGAGCTCTACGACCCAGATGCAGGTTAGCTATATTGATACCCTGGCTTCCCGCCATCGTACCAATTGAACCCACCACCCCCGGTGTATCCTTATTAGTCACATAGAGCATATGTGATCCCAATCGTGTTTCCAGTGCAATACCCCTGACATTAATCACACGGGGTCGATTGCTGATAAGCGTACCGGCAACAATTTGATTGGTTGTTTCAGACTCTATTTCCACCGTTATGCGGCACTGGTATTCATCCTTGCCCTGGCTAAGCGCGTTGGTCACATTGATACTGCGCTCGCGTGCAACTTCTAGTGCATTGACGGCGTTGATGCTGGTTGAGTGTTGCTCCAGTACTGACTGCACCACATGAGTGGTCAGGGGATCGGTGTTTACCTTGGCCGCTTCACCACCATAGGTAACTGTGATGGATCGGATCGGATCATTGGTTAGTTGCCCGACGAATGAACCCAGGCGTTGAGAAAGCTGCAGATAGGGTTTAAGTTTTCTCGCTTCCTCGGCTGTCAGATTGGGTGCATTCAGTGCATTTTTGACAGCGCCATTGACCAGAAACTCTGCCATTTGCTCGGCTACCTGTATGGCAACTTTCTCCTGTGCCTCGATTGTTGATGCACCCAAATGCGGTGTACAGATAATGTTATCAAGCCCGAACAGAGGATTGTCTGTGGCTGGCTCCTGTTCAAAGACATCCAGAGCAGCGCCACGCAAGTGCCCTGACTCAAGGGCAGCACGCAATGCGAGTTCATCCACCAGACCGCCACGTGCGCAATTTATCAACATTGCACCCTTTTTCATTTTGTTCAGTGCGTCAGCGCTGATGATGTTACTGGTATCGGATGTTTTTGGTACGTGTAGCGAGACAATGTCCGAGGATGTCAGCAGTTGATCAAGCTCTACTTTCTGGATGCCCATTGAATCGGCTTTGGATTCGGTTAAAAAGGGATCATAGGCTTGCACCTTAAGACCATAACCGAGTGCCTTGCTGGCTACGATGGATCCGATATTCCCACTGCCAATGATTCCCAGCGTCTTGCCCGTTAATTCAATACCCATAAAACGTGATTTTTCCCACTTGCCATCTTGTGTCGATGCATTGGCCTGTGGAATATGGCGAGCCAGCGCCAGCATCATTGCCATGGCATGCTCCGCTGTTGTCATTGCATTGCCAAAGGGTGTATTCATCACCAGAATGCCGGCACTGGTACAAGCCTGAACATCAATGTTGTCCACGCCAATACCAGCACGTCCTATAACCTGGAGGCGTTTGGCGTTTGATAGTAATTCAGGTGTTACCCTGGTTGACGACCTGACTGCAAGGCCATCGTAATCGCCGATCGTTTTCAGCAATTCATCAGCCGACAGTTTGGCACTTTGTACAACCTCTACCCCCAAGTCCTCAAAGCGGTTTGCTGCCATGCTGGACATACTGTCGGAAATCAATACTCTTGGTTTGCTCATGTGTCTGTCTCTTGTTGAAGCCTGTTCTGATCGTTGTCTGATCCGTTATGTGTCAACCATTCCTGCCAGGCCCATTCAAGCCATTGCGTCAGTATCTTCAGATCATCTTCGCTGACAGTGGCACCGCCCCAGATGCGTAAACCGGTGGGCGCACTGCGATAGTTGGCGATATCAAAAGCGATAGAGTGGCTTCCAAGCAGTTCGAGCATGTATTTCAATGCGATGCTTTGGGAGGTAGCGTCGAGCGCCTGGAAAAGATCCGAGCTTATGACCAGACACAAAGAAGTGGTTGAACGTTGTTCAGCAACAGTTGCCAGCCAGTCGATCCAATTGCAACCCTGCACCCATTCATCAACGACAGCAAAATTGCGCTGAGATCGTTGTTGAAGCCCTGGCAAAGAGCCAACACTTTCAGCCCAGTCGAGAGCGACATGCAGATCGGCGATTGCCAGCATGCTCGGCGTGTTGATGGTGGCGCCTTCAAAAATACCGTTGATCAACTTGCCGTCTTTGGCGAGACGAAAAACCTTTGGCAGGGGGCGCGGTGCTGGCTGACTTAATCGCTCCACTGCTCTTGGGCTCATGGCGAGCATGCCGTGAGCGGCTTCACCACCGAGTACCTTCTGCCAGGACCAGGTGACCACATCCAGCTTTTGATAATCGAGTGGCATGGCGAATATAGCCGAGGTCGCATCACAAAGCACCAGACCTTGCCGTTCGGCGTCTATAAAATCAAAGTTGGGTAGCTTGACGCCACTGGTTGTACCGTTGGCTACAAGAACCAGATCGTTTGCCGGATTAATTGCGTCGAGCTGCGGCAGATGACCGTAGTCTGACTGATGAATATGCAAATCTGGCAAATCCAGCAATTTCAGATCACTGGCCCAGTCGGCGGAGAAGCTCTCCCATACCAGTGCATCGACGGGTCGGTTACCGAGTAATGACCACATGGCCATCTCAAAAGCACCTGTGTCGGATCCCGGTACGATACCGAGTATCCAATCATCGGGTAATTCCATCAACTGACGACAGCGATCGATGGCGCGTTTGATATCAGCTTTTGCGCCGGCAGCGCGATGGCTTCGACCCAGCCATTGGGTGTCCAGTTGTGCTAGTGACCAACCGGGTGGTTTGGCACACGGACCTGAAGAGAAATGGGGATTTCCCGGTTTAATTTTTGGCATGGCAATCGGGTTGCCATGCGAACCGGTAGTTATCGGACGCGCACGCGCTGGCGCATGCTTGTCCGAATACTGAGATTCGTACATGGGTTTAACCTCTAGTTAAAAGGGTGGTTTGCTCCACCAGGCCCATTTATTTTAACTGGCTCGCAAAAAAACGGTCAAGTCACCTGCACGTTTTAACTTCCAAAGCGGCTTCCACAGTGTTTGCAAAATCGTCTGCAAAGCGTCTGCAGAGCGTCTGCAAAAGCGGCTTCACAACCGCTTACCGTCTTCATCCCCGGCAGGGTTCGAAACAGCTGCAAAATGTGATGGGTGTTACGAAATGCGTTGCCGGACTGTGCACAGTGGCGACGTTCGCAGAGCGGTTGTAAGGCAATCTGTAACGTGATTGAAAACGGATGAGCCGTTTTCTCGATTTTGTAATACCGGTACACGTACATGACAGATGAGACGAATAGCGCAAACACTACGCGTCCTGTTGCCACAGATACTCAAGAGAAAATCAATGCTAAAGGTGCTGATCTGGCTGCACAGCGTTTGATATTCAAAGTCTGCGCAGTTGTGGCCATTGTCATGCTGTGTGTATTGTTGAGTGTGCCCCACGCTGCCAACAAGCCTCAGGCTGACATTGACTTGTCTGTATCCGGTGAGTTGTCATTTGTTTCGCAGCAACCACGTTTGCCTGTTTTGGAGGCTGATGACTGGGTTGAATACACCGATCCCGTTGCAGGATTTCAGTTGCGTGTGCCGCGCTCATGGACTCGTCATGTGCTTGGTAGCGATGGTGATGGCGAGAGCGAAGATACCGGCTATGCCGTGACCTATCTTTCTCCAACGCTGGTCGATGGCGACGAATTCGCGGACTACATTATGGTTGAGCTTTTACCGCAACCCGAAACAGGTTTTCTGAGCAACAGTTCTGCAACACATACTGCTGTAGAGATTGACGGCAGGCAGGCTATAAGCAAGCGCATTATTCTCGATGATTATCCGTTTGATGATCAGACCATAGACCTGCTTGTTCACCAAGTGACACTCTCGGGTATCGATTATTCCCTTGGTGTCTACGTGGTCGGTGAATTACGCGAGGAGCAGAGACTGGATTCGTTGTTCAAGTCTGTATTGCAGAGTTTCAGTTTTTCTGCCACCGATTGGCTGATAAGTAGTATCGAATAACACTCACAACTTAACCCCGAACAGAGATAAAGTGCCGAACGTTTTATGGCTGTAGCGGTTATTTTCAATCCGGTTTCTAGCCCGATAATTGCAGCATTGCAGATATATATTTCTTTGTATTTGCGTGAAGAAGGCTATGGACAAGTTCGGATACCGGGTATTGCTAACAGGTGCATGTGTGTTGTTACCCTTGTTCAGTGCCTGCAGTAGCAGCGATTCATCAATTGGTTTGAATCTCGAAGAAGAGGTGGCAACAGATTCCCCTGGCGATACCGTTACCAATCAGCCGACCAATTTTCTGGGTGGTCAGCAAGTATCGCAAACCAGCACCGATTCATCTGAATTTACCGGAATCAGCAGCATTGAATCATCGCTTGGTCTGATCCTTGTGGAAGCTGATTCTGGCAGAACCTTGTATACCTTCGAGAACGATCCTAATAACATCTCGACCTGCACGGGTACTTGTGCTGTTATCTGGCAACCCTTACTGGCAAGTGGAGCACAGCAATTCAATTTATCTGCTGAACAATCAACAGCGACTGCCTTCAGTACGATTACCGGACTTGGCATAGTTACGCGACCGGACGGCTTGTTGCAGTGGTCATTCAGTGGTGCGCCGCTCTATCGATTTTCCGGTGATAGGGCAGAAGGAGATGTTAACGGTGAAGCACAGGACGACGTCTGGTATGTGGCCAGACCGTTTCCCTGGCAATTGATGGTTGATGCGTCAGGTGTCGAGTTTTTCTCAGGCCAGGGTTCGGCCAATTCTGGCCTGAATGATCCGGCTGTGCGTGACGTTGCGCTCGATGGCCATTCTCTTTACACCTTTACTGATGATAACGTTGGTCTGTCAACCTGTAATCTCGGTTGTGTCGAGGAACGCCCACCCTTGTTTGCTGATCGTGGTGCACGCGTCTCCGGTGGTTTTACTGTCATCACCCGGGAAAATGGTGCAGGTCAATGGGCTTACAATGGCGTCCCCTTGTATTTCTTCGTTGGTGATGAGACTCCCGGTGATACAACAGGTGATGGATCTGACGGTGTCTGGTTTCTAGCACGCCCTTGATCCAGGTCAGAGCACCGTCTGTCTTTTTCTACCCTTACTGCAGTTCCGGATAACCTTCTGGCCACTGATCAGGTGATGGTATGTGGTTCGGTGATCTACCCGGTACATCTTCAGCAAAGCGAAGTGGTGGTGCGCCATCGTCAAACGGCGGGAAGTCGAATTGAAGACCGGTTTTCTGATAAGCCCGGATGTAGTCAATCTCAAACTTTGACGGAAACACCGTGCTGTCATCGGGTGATCCAGGCCACCATCCGCCCAGTGCGGTATTGGCAATGATGTACATATCCTGCGCTGATATGTTTGGATCGGTCACCGTGCGTCTTTCAATACCGTCGATGTAGAAAATCAGTTGTCCCGGTTTCCACTCCACAGCATAGGTATGAAACTCACTGGTGAAATCAATGCCTGACGTCTGCATGGATTCTGTAGAGCGTAAGTTACCTTCTGAATCGAAGTAATGATAGGTGTGGAAAACCACGTCCCGATCATGACCGATGTGCTCCATGATATCGATCTCAGGTCTTAGATCAACGTAAAAAGCGTTGAGTAACCAGAAGGCCGACCAGTAACCCTGACCGAAAGGTACCTTGGCCCGAGCTTCCACATAGCCATAGGTGAACTGGAAAGAATCGTAGGATGTTATAACGCCAGACAAATACGGTTGTCCGAGAGCTTTTTCGCGCAAATTATCCGGTGTACGAATAGCTTCGATGGTCAATGTTTCACCGTTCAATTTGAACGGGTTATAACCAAAATCCGGTTGGTTTTTTGTATCTACGTAGTACTGCTCTTCGCTGTTTATGAACAGGTCCGTGCCCCAGAGATAGCTGGTGTTCCAACGATCCGGATTCAATGTATCTGTATCGAATTCTTCTGCAAAAACCAGTGTGTAGTCAGAGGCAACGTGTTCGGGTAGTGTGCCTTGTGCAGTGGCTTGATCGGCTGTGGGTACATCCAGATAGACTGTCAGGGCGTCAGCGATTAATTCAAATTGATCGTTGTTATCAAAAGCAATAATCTCGTAATAGTAACCGCCTGCATCGAGGTTATCGTCCTGATAGCTGTCATCAAAAACAGTCTCTATATACTCACCGTCTCGATAGACGTTATAACCACGGGCACCGCGTTGTGCTTCCCATTCCAGTGCTACTGTGCCATCGTTGAGTATCTCGCCACTGAATCCATCGGTAGAGGCGGAGGAGAAAGACGAAGCTAACTCTACTGGTATGTTTGCCTCAGTGTTTTCAGCGCCGGTGTTATCTGTGGGCACTGCTGTGGGCTCAGCGCCCAGCGTTTCACCCAGAGATTCGCCCAGCGCTTCACCTAATGAGGGTTCATCCGTAAGCGCTGTTGTACCATCGCTAACGTCAGTTACATTGATTGAACCGTCATTTGTGCCACCACCTCCGCATGCTTGTAGCAGTGCGCAGATACTTGAGAACAGTACGATGTTTACCGCTTTATTTTTGCTGGTCATACGAATGGTCTTTCTAGGGTGTTAAAAGTTGTACAGCCGGTGCCTTGTTGTAATGGCGAAACCGGACGAATTCCGCCCGGAACGGATGCATTAACTTGCTATCGGTCGAACTGAATGATTTTTAATGCAGGATTCAAGAACTGAGAAGGCTTCCACAAATACCGCTCGCAACATACAACGCGCAGCAACATGACGCGCCTAAACGCGAATTGCGCCCGCTTGCTGTGAGGCCTGGGTATTTAGTGAGATTTGTTTGGGTGCGTATGTAAAAGGTTTTACTAATGCTGGCTGGATCGTGAAGTCAGTCGCAAACCACAAACGCGACTACCTGATTGGCTTCATCACTGAGGCTCAGGTGAAAGGTGGATATGCCAAGAGATTCCGCTCGCACAGCAGCTTTACCATGGATCTGCAGCAACGGTTTGCCCAGCTCATCATGTTCAACGCAAAAGTCTTTGAAGAGAATGCCGTCGCGTTCACCAGTGCCCAAAGCTTTGGCTGCCGCTTCCTTGGCGGCGAAACGTTTAGCCAGAAATCGCCCGGGAAATTTTGTCAGGCGATATTCGTCGAGTTCTGCTGATCCAAGTATCCGCCGGGCAAATCGTTCTCCGTGCTTTACGTGCACACTCTCTATCCGACTGATAGTTACCAGGTCTACACCGACGCCTTTTATCACTTGTGTCTCTCTGACCTAACTGTTCACAACTCTCGCTGCCGTCATCCCCGGCGCAGGCGGGGATCCATCTGAGAGTTGACATTAAGTGATGCTAAGCATGGATCCCCGCCTACGCGGGGTTGACGATAATGAGTTAATTGTTAGTTTTATAGTTGGTTATTTCACTACCACGATTCAAAGCGACTCGCAGCCACAGCCTCAGGTGTCGGTAAGCCCGGTCATCGAGACTGTCCCGTGCCAGTACCAGATAACAGCGTAAAAATTTTGCTGTTGAATCATTTGTCTGCCTTCGGGGCTTGCGCACGTCTAGAGCCAGGGTCACCCAGAGATGACTACTGTAACATCCTGACACCGGTACGCAATGCAGTATCGGTTGCGTTACAGAGGCGGGGTTGTCTTTGCCGTTTTTACCACTGCTACTGCGATCCTGTGATTGGTGTTTTGCCAACTCTGGTGGCAGGGTTGTACCTGCTGTAGCTGAAATTTGTATTGAATTATCTGATAACCATTCAATGTTAAGTTTTTTGAATGCGTCCTGCTGAGCTTTGAGGGCACTGCGTACTATCGCCACAGCCAACGCGAATGCCACTGCGATGCAGGTCATGGCTGTAGCGACTAACCACGGTAAAAGCCCAACACCAAGCGCTGCGGACAATATGAGATTGGTCAGGAAATGCAGTGTTTTGGCTGTTGCACCGATGAGTGCGCACAGTGCCAGAACATGCAGCGCAAATGCAGCACCTGCATGGATTAACGACGGGTGGGTTTCAAGCAATAAGGGTGGTACGAATCTTCTCGACGATACGGACAAAGCCTGGGTTGGACTGAAGTGTGCCGCTGTTCGCTTTTGTAGCTGAAACTCTTTTGTCTTCATCATCAATGCTTCCTTGCAGTGCTGATTTTGATGCCGCTTGTGCTGCTTTCGTTTCTGATATCGAACAAAGCGGGCCGGGTACTGGCTCTGGTGCGGTTGATTCAGTAGCCGATGGTTGTCCCGCTACCAACCGCATTATGTCGGGATCCGGCATATCGAGCAAGGCGCAGAAAGCGGCTTTTTCGTCAACAGCAGCTTGTTTGTAGTGATTGTCCAGGTAGGCTACCAAAGCTGCGTCCAGCTCGCGCATGCCGCGTCTGCAGCGCCAAC
>CAYPMR010000091.1:0-13715 GCA_964411665.1 uncultured Granulosicoccaceae bacterium
ACACTATTTAGAGCGCTTGATCGATAACAGCCTCTGCCAGACCTGGTGTGCCTGAGATGACTGCATAAAACCGCAATCGGGAGTCTATCTTGCATAGATAGAAGCACTAATTTGATGGCTGAACGCCAACACCTTTTTCGCACACTGAAAACGATGCACTATTGATCACAAGCACATCGTTCTCTTACAAAGGGAGCTCACATCCATGAGTTTGATACAAAACGCGAAAACAAGAATCCGTGCACACCGCACAGCTGTCACCCCAAAACCGCACCTCCTGTCACTGCTCACTGTTGCCCTGCTTTCAGCTTGCGGAGGCAGTAGCGGCGGTTCAGACGATGAGCCAGCTTTTGGTGCTGCTTTACCTGAATCAATAGTCGGTAGCTGGCAAACAGCGTGCTTCGTTGTAACCGATGGATTGAGTGCGCGCAATCTGCTTGAAGTCGGCACTACGGCTTTTAATCGCTCGACCCTGTTGTATGCAAATACAGACGTATGTGCAGGTCAGCTCAACTACCTTGTGAGTATAACGGGTACCTATAGCCTGCCAGGTGAATCAACACAAACCGGCACCGCTGTTGCCCAGCACATTGATATTGCTATCACTGATATCGAAGGCAATTCCACACCTTCATTGAATGCGCAACTTGCTCTCGTGGGCTCTAACCTTGACGATTTTTTACTGGAAACAATCGGAATTTCTGATTCGAATGATATACAACCAGAAGAGATTGGATTGACTAGCACAACATTTTCGCTGATCGCGGTTGAGAACGGCGTGCTCAGCATAGGTGATAACAATAGCAACACAGGCGATAGCCCGGAAACGCGTTTGACCGAGTTGTCTACAGAGAGTCAGGTTGTTTTTACTCGCCAGTAAAAATTATTTGCTCGTTACCCCCTGTAGCCGCAGCTCCATGTTCCGGGGATCCAACAAAACAGTACAAATCAACTATGCCGAACAATGTCAATTCGTGCGCCGGGTCTTGACGTGATATCTGCAAGATAAACATCATTGGAGCGTTCATCACGACGCTCGAAGTAACGTTTCAGAGTTTCAACTACGACCGGAAAAGCTAATTCCTTCCACGGTATTTCACTTTCATCGAACATTTTTACTTCCAGCGTTTCTTCGCCTGCTGCCGCATACCCGTCTTTAAGTCGCCCTGCGAACATTAGATATACCTGACTGATACGAGGCAGATTGTAAACACCATAGAGCCGTAAGTGTTCTGCAATTGCATGAGCTTCTTCAAACGCTTCACGTGCAGCACCTTCCATCACAGTTTCATTGTTTTCCATGAACCCTGCTGGCAAAGTCCAATAACCGTAACGGGGTTCAATCGCTCTCTTACACAATAATACCTTGCCCTGCCATTCCAGCAGACACCCCACAACATTTTTTGGGTTCTGATAATGAATTTCATCGCATGCATTGCACACATAGCGTTCACGATTATCACCATCAGGAATCGCTAGACTAACCGAACCACCACAAGTGGAGCAAAACTTCATTGCCACCTCATGCATGTGACTAAGAAAAATAACTGCACTATGTCGACCCCAACATCTTGACCACGCTCGATGGCAAGGGCACTGATTTTGTACCTGTGTGATCGACCCATACAATTTTGGCCGAACCATTCGCATAGTGCATCGCACTATCTCCCTGCTCTTTGATGGTGTAATGACTCATAAATGATGTCTTACCCGGATCTGATCCGTGCATATCAACCACCAGGGAACTGGGGTAACGAATTGGCGACAGAAACTCACAAAACGCATTGATAATAACAATCAGACTATCAGGGTGCTCATCTTTCGACAGATCAAGACCTGCAAACCATTCCATTCGGATCTGTTCACAGAATCGAAAGTAGAGCGTGTTATTGACGTGCCCCATGCTATCCATATCTCCCCAACGAACGCTTACCGGGGCTGTACGCAGTTTTATCATTGCAATTAAATTCTATAAAGTATTTTAAGAATTGGGTTGAAATGCCAGCCCTTGCGAGGAGATCCAGCTATCAATAGATCCCAGTTTCAACTTCAGCGCCTGGAACCGCGCATCTCGAGAATCTTATCGCTGAGTCCTTGTACTGTAACCTGTTCTGCAGGTATCGGGTCTCCCAACACCATATCGATTCGAGCAAATAACTTGCGTGGCAATTTCCGCAGAGCAGGCCCACCTTTGCGACTGAACATACTACCCCACAAACCCCTCAGTGCGACAGGAATAACCGGTGCTGGCTGCAGTGCAAGCAACTTTTCAAGCCCTGGCTTGAATTCATTTAGCTCACCATCATAGGTAATTTGCCCCTCGGGAAATATACATAGCACATTCCCCTCTGCTACAGCTTGCTGCATTTTTTCAAATGCGCTGTAGTACATGGCCTCATCTTCGCTACGCCCGGCTATCGGAATAGCACCAGCTGTTCGAAAGAAAAAATTCAACACAGGAATACGATAGATTTTGTAGTACATAACAAATCTCACAGGTCGTCTGACACTGCCGCCGATGATGAGTGGATCCACAAAACTCACGTGATTCGGCGCAAGAATAACTGCGCCTTCTTCAGGTATTTTATCCAGACCAATGTTGTTCACCTTGTAAATCGTAGTGATCAAAAGCCAGGTCATGAATCGCATCATGAATTCCGGCACCAGCTTGAATATATAGATAGCAACGAGCAGATTGAGTAAAGCTGCTATAAGGAAAATCACTGGCACTGAAATGCCAGCGGCAAGAAGCGCAATCCCCAGTAAAGCGGCGGAAACCATCATCAATGCATTCAATATATTGTTGCAGGCAATGGCGCGAGACAATTTGTCTTTTTTGCTCAGTTGTTGCACCAGCGCATACAGTGGTACAACATAAAACCCACCAAACAAACCGATCATCAACACGCTGAGATAGGTCCAGACAGAACCACCTTCCTGAAGATATTCCCATGGCCCAAGCCCTTCTCCCAGCGGTTGTTCGGGTGAGGTCATATACAACATAAGACCAAAAACCGTAATACCGAATGCACCAAATGGTACCAGGCCAATTTCTACCCTTTTGCCTGACAGGCGTTCACAAAGAACCGAGCCGACAGCGATACCAATAGAAAAAAGTGCCAGCAGCAGGGTATAAATATGAGCACTGCCACCGATCACATCACGTGCAAAAAGAGTGAATTGAGCAAGGTAGATCGCCCCAAGACCCCAAAACCAGGAAATACCCAGTATCGACTGAAAAATAACCCGGTGTTTTCGCGTGTACCGAACCAGACGAAGACTTTCACGCAAGGGATTAAAATCTATGATCAGCTCGGGTGCTCGCGGGGTCGAGGCGGGTATTTTCAAGCTTAAGAGATAACCTGACAGCGATATCACAAGCAAACAGGCACTGATAACCCACACAGCACTTTGTATCGGTAACGAGCCGAGGTGCGTCCCCACTATGGTGCCGATCAATATCGAGAGAAAGGTACCCATTTCGACCAGACCATTGCCACCGATCAACTCATGATCTTCCAGATGATGCGGCAATATGCCGTACTTGATAGGACCAAAAAAGGCTGATTGGCAACCCATTAAAAACAGAATGATCATCAACAAGGCCACAGATTGCGCAAAAAAGGCCAAAGACGCGCAACACATGATGATGATTTCAGCGAGTTTGATACGCCTGATAAGAAATGATTTTTCGTACTTGTCAGCCAGCTGACCAGCCAATGCAGAAAAGAGAAAAAAAGGCAGAATAAAGAGCCCGGCAGCCAGATTAACCAGCAAACCGCTTTGCCCGGGATTACCGGCAAATGTTGAAAAGGCAATGAGCGCGACTAGCGAATTCTTGAAGACATTATCATTGAATGCGCCGAGAATCTGGGTGAAAAAATAAGGCGCGAAACGCCTTTGCAGTAATAATCCAAATTGCGAATGTGCCATTAGGAATATGTCATTAGCTTATCGCCGGTTACCGACGCAAGCATAACGTAAAAGCATTTTGGGGAACACGAATTAACCAAAGTCACTGGATGATCGGTCGCAGTACAGGCAAGTATTGGGCTCTCTAGGGTACTTATGCAGCGTCCACGTGAGGGCTACACCTGAGCATGAGCCACAGGCGTTAAAATGGATAGATGTTCCAGGGGGGTACAGGCTCGAACGACGATTCTACAGGGGAGGAATCAACGAGACTCAGATTTTAAAGAGCTGTAACCGGGACGAACTTCACCTGCAGCACAAGATGCGCTGCAAGTTTAAACCTATGAGACGTCAGTTTGCGACGACTTCTGAAGCTTGCCAGCCCTTGTCACCTCGGACGGCCATGTATTCGACTTTCTGCCCTTCAGCGAGGGATTTATATCCGTCGCCTACGATAGCGTTGTAATGGACGAAAACATCGTCTCCCTCAGGACTAACAATAAAGCCATATCCTTTGGCATTATCGAACCATTTAACGGTTCCACTCTTACGATCTGTCATGATATTTCTCTGGTGCATGTAATACAACGCGGAGCGGAATCGCTCGAAGGGAAACCTCCACTCGAAGTGCTTCGCGCCAATTTACCTTTTCAGGTTCATTAGCAATCTAGCAGATTGTCGACCACCAACCGTCATACCTCATGTCCATTTAATATTGTTTTACATTTGAAGATTAAGTGAAGCTGAAAGAATATGTCGTTTGAACAAAAACGAGAAATAAAGTGTCGAAAGCGTCAATAATCGGCACTCAGTTCCATCAATACTACGCAGCTCATATTTCACTTAATTGCGCGCGCTGCGCAGAATATCTGCGGTAAAAAAACGGGCTGATCGCGGGGCCGAAATCAGACCAGGGGGCTGCTGAAAAACGTTGATGTGACAGCCAGTGCAAGGCGCAAACTGGCGAAAAAGAACTAAGCGTCCCTCCAAGTGTATTTGCAATACATGAGCATGTTGAGCCAATTTCCAACACAGCAATGGCAACGCAGGTAATTTTTCCACAGCCTGCTGGTCGACAATTTATATTCAGGAAGAGGCCAGACTTTTGGTAACAATTTCGAAAACGTCTGGAGACAAATCAGAATGGCTTGAGAGTTTTGTCAGTTGTTCCTTCATTTGCGCCTGACGCTGTGCGTCAAAACGTCGCCACTGACTGAACGCACTTACCAGTCGCGCCGCCACCTGTGGATTACTTCCATCAAGTACGCGCACGGTATTACCGACTAATGCGTAGCCCTTACCGTCACGCCGATGAAAACCTGTCGGGTTATTCATCGCAAACACACCATATAACGAGCGCACCCGATTAGGGTTGTCGAATGTGAACGCCTCATGCTGGCCAAGCTCAATGACACGCTCAGGACTATCCCCGGAATCGGCAGCTGCCTGTATGGCAAACCATTTATCAATAACGAGTTTGTTACCGCTGAAACGCTTGTAGAAATCTTCAAGTACCTGCTCACGCTTTTCATGAGTCGTTTCACACAACACACTTAAGCTTGCAGCTCGATCAGTCATTAAGGCTGATCCGGCGTAATGATCAAAGGCAAGGTCCAGCCATTCGGACTCTGGTAGTAATGAAAGCGTATCAAGGCAAATATTTTTCAATCTCCGCTTACCCATCGCTGCAGAATCCAGCGCTTCGTTCGTAGCGATCGATTCAAAGGTTGAACGTAAATCCTTTTGCAATGCATCACCAAGCATTCGTTTCAGCCATTTTCGTGCAATGTAGAGCCGATCGATATCAACAATTTCATTAGCATCTGGAATCACTTCAATAGCAGGCAGTACCAACATATCAGCACGCTGCGCATCATCAAGCCTGTCGTCTTCCCAGCAACTGGCAATAGAGCGAATAAACACCTCGACTGAATCCTGTTGCATAAAATCATCTGCCACATCCGACAGAGACAACACGGATAACTCGGGCAGAGAATCAGCTACACGTTTTATTATTCGCTTGGCCAGACGTTGCGTGGCTTCCCAACGATTGAATGGATCCGTATCATGGGCCACCAGACGCGCAAGATCTTGATCGGAAAATTCATAATCCAGAGAAATCGGCGCTGAGAAGTTTCGAAACAAACTGGGAACGACGCCGACAGGTACATTTTCAAATACAAATTCCTGTGATTTCTCTGTTAACTCTAGAACATGTTCATCAGCAGTTTTAGAATCCGAAGATTGATCCACCATCGAAAGTGCAACAGGCTTGCCTTCTGTATCAATCAGGCCGACACGCACTGGCATATGAAACGGACGCTTGTTTTTTTGGCCAGGCGTTGGGGGACAGTATTGTGAAAAAGCCATTGTATAGCGGCCGTTGCTTGCATCGTGCCTGCAATTTACTCTTACAACTGGCGTACCTGCTTGTGTATACCAATGCTTGAATCTATCAAGGTTTTTACCGCTGGCCATTTGCATCGCATCAACAAAATCATCGCAAGTAGCTGCATCACCGTCGTGCCTTTCCACATAAAGATTCATGCCTTTGTGAAACAACTCCGCACCAAGAAGGGTATGCAACATGCGAATAACTTCAGCGCCCTTTTCGTAGATCGTCACCGTATAGAAATTGTTTATTTCTATATAGGATTCTGGCCTGATGGGGTGAGCAGTAGGGCCGGCATCTTCAGGAAACTGACGCGCTCGTAGCAAGCGTACGTCTGTCACTCTTTTTACTGCTCGGGAATTTAAATCTGCGCTGAATTCCTGATCCCTGAATACTGTAAGGCCTTCTTTAAGGCTTAATTGGAACCAGTCACGACAAGTTATTCGATTTCCTGTCCAGTTGTGAAAGTATTCGTGGGCTACAACGCTCTCGACACCAACAAAATCAGTATCGGTCGCTGTCTCTGTATCTGCGAGGATAAATTTTGAATTGAAGATATTCAGCCCCTTATTTTCCATCGCCCCCATATTGAAATCGTCTACTGCAACGATCATGAATATATCGAGATCATATTCGAGTGAATAAACATCTTCATCCCATTTCATTGCCTGCTTCAGTGATCGCATAGCATAGTCACATCGCTCAATATTATGCGACTCGACATAAATACGCAGCTCAACACGCCTGCCACTCGTTGTGATGTATTCATCAGCGATGTAATCGAGCTGCCCTGCTACAATCGCAAACAGATAACTTGGTTTTGGAAACGGGTCTTCCCAGCGAACCCAATGCCTGTTATCCGCCAGATCACCGCGACCAACTTCATTGCCATTTGCAAGCAATACCGGATAGGCAGATTTTTCGGCAACCAGGGTCACGTCATAGGTGGCGAGCACATCTGGGCGATCCGGAAAATAGGTGATTTTGCGAAAACCCTGTGCCTCGCACTGCGTGCAAAAATTACCACTCGACAAATAAAGGCCTTCGAGCGCAGTATTGTTGGCAGGATCAATCGAATTGACGATTGATAATCTAAATGACTCGGGCGGCTGATGAATAATGAGACGGGTGGTTTCAAGCAAATAGTCGTCTGCATCAAGTGCTTTTCCATCAATCGCAATCGAATGTAGCTTTAGATCAACGGCATCCAGTATTAACGATGGAGGCGAAGTTGTATCACCTGCAACATTGCTGGTCTTGACCCTTTCAATATCAAGCTCTGATGTAACCCGCGTATCATTACTATCAAGATCAAAACGCAGGCTTACATGCTTTATCCGAAAATCAAAGGCTCGATAATCTTCGCGACGAATGGATATCGGTTGCTCGTTATCACGCCACATACCGTCGATCAAAGTCCCGAGAAGATGGAAAAAAGATCGGTCTGTTGGTAGTCCTTGGGTATTTCACCATCACTTGAAGAGCGCGATGCCAGCGTCAATTGCTTCAGTCGCATCACTGATTCACCCTGCTCATCAACCGCCTCGAGAATCACCCCATCGAGATGACCAAGAACAGTCGCAAAGGTTTGCGCTTCATGGAACTGCACTGAACTTGCCAGGCGCTTTAGCATTTCAGATACTGCTTTGAGACTGGTTTTATCCTCATCAGACAATCCTATCTTTCCGTATCCAACCGTACAGACATCATAAGCAGAAGCCTGGTAACTGATTGCATACTCCTCACAAGTCAGGCCAAGTATATTTCGATTGCTATCAATGGACGATACTTTGATTTCATTGCCGATTGCTGACTGCTCTTTATTAGCCTGCGAGGTGATCTCGTTAATGAGTTCACGCTGCTCTTCACTGGTACCCGGTCTATCTGCCAGTGATTGCAGTTGCGGCAACAAAGCCTGCATGCCGTCGAGCAGTGTTCCAACAAATTCACCACTGAGTTCTATATAGGTTTTCTCTGGATGATTAAGTACCCGGAACATGTCGACGCGCGTATCGTAAATAAGACTTAGATTGGTTTCGTCCACATCGCTGAGCACAACCTTGCCTTCACGAATGATTATGCGTGCGTCCTGCTTGAAATCTTTCCCCTCATAGACAAATACTGCGTCCCCATAGGAGACGGATAAAGGCGCAAGGAAAGCTGCTGTGACTATAACCGGGAGGCAGCCACGTGAGGCTCGCGAAAAAGCATACGGCAACAACCCCTTCAAGAAACTGAGCAATTTATCTCTCCTGTATGAGAATATTGATACAAATCCCGGACTCGTGACGTTTAGCAGTCAAGAGACACCGGGAAGGTACCGCTATTCTAACTGTATTAGTTATGTTTCAGGTACTGCAGACTTATGCGTCTGATTACGTTTCGGAACAGCAGAATTTTTGTGCTGCTTGGCGTGCTGATTTTTACAACAGCCGTGTCGCTGCACCAGCTTGTCTACACGCGTAGCTGGACCAAGCCGCTGAGTGTGGTCATATTGCCGATCAATGGCGACAGGAACCTCGCGACCCACGACTACATAGAATCCCTGACAGATCGCCATTTCAAGGAAATAAATCACTGGTTCGAACGTGAAGCAGAGCGCTACAACCTGGATTTGAGCAAACCTGTTGATGTCACGCTTGGGCCACAAGTCAAAAGCCAGCCCCCGGTTTTTCCGGAAAACGCCCATGCCTTGAATGTTGTTATCTGGGGATTACGTTTTCGTTGGTGGGCATTCCGTAATACACCAGATATCGACAATGATTTGACATTAGTGCGCATATTCGTTCGGTATTACACCGGCGAGGACAATCAGACTTTGCAACACTCTCTGGGTATGCAAAAAGGCTTGCTGGGACTGGTTCACGCCTTTGCTTTGCCACAACAAACTGCCCAGAACAATATTGTTATTGCACACGAGCTGTTGCATACGGTCGGCGCGATCGACAAATACGAGTTAAACGGATCTCCTGTCTTTCCTATCGGCTACGCAAATCCGAATCGATCGCCCCTGCATCCACAACGTTCAGCTGAAATTATGGCCGGTAGAATTCCATTATCGATGTACCAGTACTATATGGCTGAAAGCTTAAAGAGCGTAATTATCAACCATTACACCGCAGCCGAAATTAACTGGCTTGAGTAAAGCCATTACCGAAATATCGCAGATAAAATGCTTTTCACTGACCACGGTTTAGCTACAATCTGTTTGTGATTTCGCAATTTTATCCCCCGTTGATTGTACAAGCATCCGCACAGTTGCTGGCTACCACTCTACTGCTCGCTCTGCTAACGGCGCCGGTGGCTACATACGCTGCGACAGAAAACGAAACTGCAAACGAGTCCGACTACCAGAACCAACTTGAGGCAAAGCGTGCCTTTGTCAAATCACTGGAACAGGAAACCAAAGAAAACGCCAAGGCCCGGCAACAGCTGGCAGATTCCCTGAAAAAAATTGAATCGGGGATTGGCGAGCGTGATGCGCGACTCAAAGAACTAAAACAACAAAGCACACGCTACCAACAGCAGCTGGAACGCTTCGCTACCAATGCAGAGCAACTACAGGCAAGCTTGACGGATGAACGCGCTGCGCTGGCAGCAATCATGCAATCGCGCTCTCGTCCGAATCACGAAAGCTCGATAAAACTACTGCTATCGAATCGGGACCCGCATCTGGCTTCACGCCAATCTGTATATCTGGGGTTCTTACAAAAGGCGAGAGTCACCCATATAGAAGAATTGCTACAACGTTTGGAAACAGCAGAAAAAGCCAAACACGAAGCGCTTAAGTCACGCAATTGGCTGGGCTACCTGCAAAAGAAAGCTAGCGCACAGCATCAGGCTCTAAACAATCGTGCGAAAGGTGTGACTGGCGAGCTCGATGAGCTTCAACAGGACAACAAAAACAGCAGTGCACAAAAAGAGCGACTGTTGGCAGAGATAGTTGAAGTTGAGGATCTGCTGGAGAAGCTAAAAAAAAGCAAGGCCACTGCATCTGGTTATTTTGAGGCTGGCAAGGGTAAACACGCCTGGCCAATGCCAAATAATGCAGATATCCTGCTGTACGCCAAGTTCAACGACCGACGAGCTTCCGGCAAGATTCGCTGGAAAGGTTTGCTAATCGCAGCCTCGGAGGGTTCGCCAGTCACCGCAATTGCCGATGGTGAGGTTGTTTATGCAGCAGACCTCGCAGATATGGGCATCGTAGTAGTACTGCAACATGGGGATGACTACCTCAGCCTCTATGGTGGTAACCGTGAATCCCTGGTGGCGCCCGGCGATTGGGTTGAAACGGGTTCAACTATTGCAACTGTTGGTCATAATACCGGTGCCAATCGCAGCGGCGTTTATCTGGAAATTCGCAAAAATGCGATGGCGGTTGATCCGGAAAAGTGGCTTGATGCAAAAAAAAGCATACGCGTAGCCAAGAATTAGCTGGAAAATTAACGTTAGCGGGCCAATTTCATGGAAACAGGCGCCATAAAGTCGCAAGCTATTGATCAGTAAGGAAAAATGGATAGTCTCACCAACAGGGACAAAAAAAGCTTGATAACAAAGGCAACGAAGAATCCACGAACACCATACGATCGAATAAACACCATGCGATCGAATAAAGACGCGTTAATTTTCTGCACTGCCACGAAGGCAAAGACAGTTTTTCTATCGCCTGTTAGACTCATCTTGTCCGGTATCAATGTGGCTGGGGTATAGAAGTTTTTTATCCCTGTCTCTAGCCGACTAGCCAAAACAACAACGTACCGAGCAACATACCGAGGAGTACAGTCCATGTCACCAAAACCACGAGTCACTGCTAGCCGCAACATTCTATTGGTTGCGTTAGGTGCAGTACTGGGTGGGTCGCTGATGCTCGGCGAATCTGTCTTTGCCACACGCCATAGCGATGACATTCTGCCACTGGAACAGATGCGGGCGTTCACTGACGTGTTTGCACGCATCAAAAGTAATTACGTCGAAGAAGTATCTGATGATGAATTGCTCGAACACGCCATCCGCGGCATGCTCAACGGCCTGGATCCACACTCGGCTTATCTGAACACAGAAGAATTCAACGAATTACGCGTCGGTACCACCGGGGAATTTGGTGGGCTCGGAATCGAAGTGGGCATGGAAGACGGATTCGTAAGAGTTGTGTCCCCCATAGACGATACCCCTGCGCAACGTGCCGGTATGAAAAGCGGCGACCTGATTATTCGTCTTGACGATACACCGGTCAAAGGACTTTCTTTAAACGATGCCGTAAAACTGATGCGCGGCAAACCCGGTAGCATAATTTCCCTGACTGTTATTCGTGAAGGCGAAGACGCGCCACTGAATATAGAAATAGAACGTGCTGTAATTAAGGTCACCAGTATTCGCAGTCGCATGCTTGAAGGCGATTTCGGCTACCTGAGAATCTCTCACTTCCAGACTAAAACTTCAGAAGATATGTTGAAGTCCGTGAAGAAGCTGAAAAAGGAAGCAGGTGGCAGCCTCGGTGGACTTGTGCTTGATTTGCGTAACAATCCCGGCGGCGTGTTATCAGGCGCACGACATGTATCAGATGCATTTCTCGAAAAGGGCCTGATTGTATATACAGACGGTCGCGAGCCCGGCTCCAAACTTCGATACACAGCCACATCCGGGGACGTCATCGATGGAGCACCGTTGATTGTTTTAGTTAATGGTGGCTCAGCTTCAGCCTCTGAAATTGTAGCCGGCGCCATGCAAGACCACGGTCGCGGCATCATCATGGGTACCAAGACATTTGGTAAGGGGTCAGTACAAACCATTCAGGATCTGCCTGGCGGTGGTGCTGTCAAACTAACAACCGCACGTTATTACACGCCCAATGGTCGATCCATACAAGCACTCGGCATAGAACCGGACATAGAAACACGACAAGCCACACTCACTGAAGTAGAAGGTGGTATTAACCCACTCAGTGAATCAAACCTGTCTGGTCATCTCGAGAGCAGTGATGAAGAGGCAACAGATAGTGAAGATGAAAATACTTCTGAATCTGACAACCTGGTCAACGACGACTACCAGCTCTATGAAGCACTGAACCTGCTGCGTGGTCTTTCTATTCTTAATAAGAAAAGTAGTTAATTGATTTAAAACTCTACGCTTCTTAAACACTTTGCCGGGTATCTCCCGGCAGAGTTATTCAATCGCAGCAAGCGACACCTGACCTTTCGTTTACCTTAAAAAAACACTTGAGTTTTCTTCGGGTATTTCCATTTTAAATCATTACAATAATCTGGATTCGTCCATGGAAAACGGCGTTTCTGGATTAATCAATATTTATCAACTGCATTAATAATCCGTATATTATAATCTTCACGAATTTAACAGGGGAGAGGGATCTAATGGGTTGCCAGTACTACGATCCGTGCCAGAACGGCGCAACATCCTTTACGGTCGCTATGCCACGCCTGACATTCGGGCGCGGATGTTTATCTGAGCTAGGATTTCGGGCGGCAGCGCTTGGCTTTAAGCGCACTGCCATTATTACTGACCCCGGACTACGTGATGGACCCATCGTGGCACAGGCTGTCGAATTTCTTGGCCGATCCCAAATTGATGTAGCTATATTTTCAGACATTCGGGTTGAGCCAACCGACAAATGTGCTGAAGACGCCGCACGATTCCTGCGTGATGGTGAATTTGATTCGGTCATTTCAATTGGTGGTGGATCTGCTATGGATACCTGCAAATCCGCCCTGGTCCTGCATCGACAAAAAGGCGAGTTGTTGCGCTTCTTCGCACCACCTGTTGGTGAAGCCGCCGCCATCGAAAAACCTTTGTTACCTCATATAGCTTGCCCAACCACTTCGGGCACGGGTTCGGAGTGTACGTCTCTGTCCGTTATTCGCGTGAACGCGCTGGATACAAAATTCGTTATCGCCAGTCCCTATCTATTACCCGACGAGGCATTAGTTGATCCGGCTTGTGCTGATAGTTTACCTGCCAACATTGTTGCATCAACTGGATATGATCTGACTTGTCATGCACTTGAATGTTTCACGTCAAGAGCCTATACGCAACACGCAGGTACTGATCCATCCGCTGTTGGTACGCGACAACTTATTCAAGGTTGCAATCCGTGGAGTGAACTTATCGCATCCAAAGCCTTGCAGATTGCAGATATTTATCTAGAACGTGGTGTCAATGACCGAAGTGATCAGGAAGCCAATGATCAGTTGATGTGGGGTGCGACACTGGCGGGTATGGCATTTGGCAATACCGGTACGCATTTGGCGCATGCATTGTCTTACGGTATTACGCATTTGATGAAAGACATTACAACGACCGATTACAACATCGCTTCACCGTTTATCCCGCATGGCATCAGTGTCATGGTATTAGCACCATCCGTGTTTCGTTATACAGCAGAGGCCACACCGGAACG
>CAYPMR010000092.1:0-13612 GCA_964411665.1 uncultured Granulosicoccaceae bacterium
CGGATTACGCTGGAAACCCGCTATCAGTTGGCGCAGCTTCATGTTTGCCTTGTCGTTAAGCGCCTTTATCGTATCGATACCTTTCAGCTTGTTTGAGGCATCCAACAATCCGTTCCCCGACATTGGCAGCAGTGATGTAGCTCTTCTGGTTTTTGTCGCACTCTTTCCTTCGATTCTTGCTCAATTATGTTTCGCACGAGGCGTTGAACTCATTGGCGCGAACAGAGCGGGTCAATTTATAAATCTGGTACCCATTTTCGGTGCACTGCTGGCTATTTTGATTTTAGGCGAGGCATTTCACTGGTATCACGCTGCCGGTTTGATTGCAGTATTCAGTGGCATAGCGCTGGCTGAACGGGGTACGCGAGTCTAGGAGACTCTCTGTTTTGTTTGGTTGGTAGCTGGCTCTGTAAACAGCTGGAGATCAAAAATCAGGATGGCTTACCTGTATAGCGATAGTTGTCGGTTGCAATATCTCCATGCCAAACATAAATGGACATAAACGCTTTGTCAGTGGTTTTATTCGCATGTTCCATCATCGACGGGTGATGGGATCGTTCGCCAGGCATGTGTAACAAGTAGGGATCAGTATCTCGTTTCCAGTAAACCTCCCCTGCCAACATCACGTAGAGTTCTTCTGCCGGGTGCGTACGGATACCGTATTCGGCGTCGGGCAACATACCGTACAGACCGATACGAACCTGATCAGATTCAACCAACCCACCAGGTCCGAGCAGCTCGACATGCACCTTGGCCAAACTATGTTGAATATACAGAGCGTCCCCTGAGGTTTGAGGGGGCGCCCATTGAAAAGGTATCTGTGCAATAGTTGCACACACGGGGTGAGCATTAGTCTCTGACATGATGTTCAGAAATGGTTCGGGCAATAGCGAGGTGTCGGGGCTGGCACTGTTTGCATCCTGAGCGTTGTTACGGCAATCAGCCGACAGTAAAGCCTCTTGGGCAGCTGCGTCTATAGTATTTGATCCATCGAAAAGCGAGCTAAGTTCAACGAATAGTTTTTGCAGCGACATTATGCTTTCCTCAGCGCGTTAAACTGATTAACAACGTCTAATATAGCATTGCAAAAGCGTATGTGGATTGCTTCATTTTTATTTGGTGCGAGAGACTTTGTCGCCTTCGCACAATACGACAGCGTAGCTGAATTTATTCGCTTGCTGCGATTACAGGTAGCAGGTTTCTAAATTCAGCGACTATCAAGTCTCTCTCTTGTGCTTCGTTGGCCAATGCTGTCTTTAGTGATTTATCCAACCTGTATATATCATTTCTAAATTGTAGAACGTTGTGCTCATCAACCCAGCTGGTCAAATAGGTAATATGATTTGGCACGGGTTCTTCAAAATGTACGTTTCGAGTTTTTTTGCGTTTAAACAAAGTTTCTATGCGACTTTGTGACCAGCCCTCACGTTCCAGCAAGTGATTGGCCAGCGCTCGAGGATCACCGACGCGTACACAGCCATGGCTATAAGCACGTCGTTCTCTTTTGAATAACTTTTTGGCAGGTGTATCGTGCAAGTAAATGGCGTATTTGTTCGGCATCATGAATTTGACTTTGCCAAGAGCATTACGTTTCCCAGGGTTCTGTCTCAACACATAGGGAAACCGTGATTCATACCATGCGCTGGCGGGTACATTTTCAAATCCGATGTTTTTACCATTGTGATCCAGCACGCTGAATCCGGAACGCTCAAGAGCCCCGGGTGACTTAAGTTCCTTGGGCACAAGTTCTTTGTTGGTTATGCTTCTGGGTACTGTCCATGTCGGATTAACTACAAGGTATTTCATTTCCTCGGAGAATACTGGCGTCTGATGTTTGGGTTTTCCAACCACAACGGGCATAGTCAGAGTCGTAGAACCATTTTCTATGACCCGGAGCCGGTAGTCAGGAATATTGGTAATGATATGTCGACTCGCGTAGTTGTTCGGCAGCCAGCGATGTCGCTCGATATTGAGCTCAATCTGCTCAATACGCTCCTCGATAGTTGCATTCAGTGCGGCTAGTGTGGCTTTGCCAACCAGTGCATCGACGGTTAAACCATGACGGGCCTGAAACTTCTCAATGGCCAATTGCAAATCTGTTGTGTATGTGTCTGGCGATAACAGGCTTTCAGCACTCGATGGTAAGCCTTGCAGATCGCCACTGATTTCAAGACGTTGACGTAATGCCAAAACCCGTTCTGATTGCTGTCCGGGCTCGATTGTTGGACCGGGCCCGATAACTGGCCAGCCGCCATTGGCCTGAATCGCTCGATATTCGGCAAGTTTCTCAAGCATCGGCGCGATGTTTCTACTGTCGCTAATCAGATCTTTGAGAATATTGTCGTACGCTGCCGGGTGAGAACGTAGCAGTGCCATGAGCTCATCGACATCTGCGCCTTTTACAGACTCGAACCAATATCGTTGAGTCTCTTTGGGGGAGACCCGCCCTGCGCTAATTTCCTTGACAAGTAATTTAAAAGCAGATGTCAGTAGTATGTCTACGGTTTTCAGGTCGAATGGATTTGCTGTTGGCGATTTTTCCAGCAGTTCTGAGAGTTGTTCATGATGCAGTCTGTTTCGGTCAATGCCGAAACGCTCGGCATTTTCGACGGTATCGAACAGGCGTTGTCCGGTCTCGGATAGTTGATTACCAGATATCCACGGCGATTGTTGTTCATCCTTGCCTGCCGGATCAACGCCGGTGTAATCGATTTTCGCCACCGGGTTCTGTGTACTATTCGCAGGTGTTGCGAATTGCTTACTCACCGACGCTAACAGCTGAGGCTGTGCAGCTGAAACGATCGGCACATTAGCAATAGAAACTCCGGTAATCGCGACACTCGTCAACAGCAGGGTTCTGAATGTTTTTGGTGTTTCTGATTGATTTTTTGTGGAGCTTCTGTCTGGCAGTAGCTTGTGTCGATTCCTGTAAGAGCGCATAGTATTTTTTTATGTTTAGGAGCGCTAAGTGGCATTTACTGCGTCATGGGAGATCTCCTTGTCCCGCCCGATGAATCACGAGTGCTGTAAATGTCATGTTCTGAAGTGCTATCGACGGGATTTCCTGATCTTTAATGCATAGGTTTTATAAAAGTTGAATTATGTTGCGAGGTTCACGTTCCCTGGATAGTGGAGGGCGAACGCTATGACTGGAGCCCTGGGCAGCAGTAGACCCAAGCGCGCCTGTGCCCCTGGAAACCAGGGAAGCGCGGGTTTATTGGTGGTTAAACTGCAGGACGAACAATTTGATGGGGCAAACTGTGAGAATTTACCGGTATGGTGGAGGCTAAATCGAGTCGATAATGGGATCCGGACAGAATTCGCGGCGTTGGCAGCTGTGGCAATGCTCGCCGAGATATAACGAATCAACCCATGTCATCAGTTTGTCCAGCTGCTCTTTGTCGTCGAATAGCATGCCTGCTTCAAAATTTCTGCGATCAATCGACTTGGCACCCATGCCTGCACCGGTCAAATTGGCTGAGCCAACAAAACCCACGCGACCGTCAACTATGATGGCCTTGGTATGTACACGAGGGCAGAGAACTCGTTCGAACAATTCGGATTGGATTAATGCAGGGTAGTTATCGAAATCTGCCCGAAAGCGAGGGCCAGGTTCTCGGGCATGTACCAGCCTGACCCCAACACCTCTGACGACCAGATCAGACAACACTTGAAGGAACGGTGCAAAGTTGCCACCAACATTGACGTGCATATCCTTTATGTCCGCAGTGACGATCCAGACAAAGCGTTGCGCTGCGGGTACACAGATTTCAATGACTTCTGTGTAAATTTCCCGGTTGAGTAACAGTTTGTGCATTTGATGAATCCATCAATGGCTTGTCCCGCCGCGCGATCTGGCACGTCGTTCACAGGTTTGGGCTTACACTAAAGGTACTAGCGATCATGCTATGAGCTATTCATGCTGGCAGTGACTATACGTGAAAGCAGATCAGGCTGGCCAGCTCGTGAGCATAGACGGATCTTTGCATGGGAAACGGTCGCAGCCGCTATCCTGGAATTGCCTGTTGTATCCTGCGCCATCACCATCGCGCTGTATTCGAGGCGAACTGCGATGCTCTTGGCGAGTTATAATAAGTCATTCGGACCTCCTGTTTTGAATATTCCCGATATGAAATTGTTGGCTATCAGCCTGATGCTATTACTGGGTTTACAAGCAGCCTGTGGCTTTACACTGCGTGGGTCGAATGCCAGTCAGTCGTCTATCGGTGCTGTGTTTGTAGATGCCGGGCGGGATGTGCAGCTGTCGGATCTACTACGCCGAAAAATACGCGAGCAGGGTTTGACACTGGCTGCTAGCCGCAACGTGGCTAATGTATTGGTTCGTTTAACGCGAGAAAATCAGGGACAACGAGTCGTTTCGGTGCAACGAGAAGGCAGGGTCAGTGAATTCGAATTGCGACATGCCATCGATCTGTTGGTGATAAGGGCAGAGCCCGGTGAGATTGCTCGCTATGGCCGTGGTGGGGAGAACCAGTCGAATACAGTAGCGGTGCGCCGAGAGTACACCTTTGACGATACCGGTGTTCTTGGCAAAGAGGATGAGGCTTCGATTTTACGGCGGGAACTGCGCGACGAACTGACTCGGCAGTTGGTCTTGCGAATTATCGCCGGTGCTTGAGACGGCTTCTAGTAACCTTCAGGGCCAACCAAGCCGGACAGTGCCTCACCGCGCGATGCCCGGCGTATGTTGGCAGCCGTTTGCCGGATTGATTCACCGGTTTGTGTGGGACCGGCCACGTGCGGTGTTATCAACACATTGGGTGCCTGCCAGAGTGGGTGATCAGATGGCAGGGGTTCGGGTTCCGTCACGTCCAGCAAGGCGCCACGTGTCGTTCCGGTTTGCAATGCCTGCAGCAGCGCATCGGTGTCTACGTGTTTACCTCGTGCAGCGTTGATCAGGTAGCCATTACTGCCAAGTCGTGACAATAATTCGCTGTCGATAATACCTTCTGTGCTGTCGGTCAGCGGTAGCAGACATACCAGTACATCCACAGCCTCAACAAATGCATTTAAGCTGTTTCTGCCGCTGAACATTTTTACATTCGGTATTTCTTTGGCTTGCCGTGACCAACCGGATACGCTGTAGTTGTTGTCTACCAGTCTATCGGCAACCACTCGACCAATAGCGCCGATTCCCAGGATGCCTACATGTATATTGCTGGCGTGGCGATCAAGCTTGTCGGTGGCCCATTGTCCTGCGATTTGTTGGGCTCGGTAAAAATCCATCGAACGTTGATAATGCAGTACGCCGTAAAGAACGTACTCGGCAATCTTCTCCCCCATGCCGGCGTTTTCCAGTCTGGCGAGCGGTACGTCTTTTGGCAAAGCAGGGTGTCTAAGCAAGTGGTCAACACCGGCTGCCAATGAAAATATCCCTCGCAGTGATGTCATGCCATCGAAAAAATTTGTCGGTGGATTCCATACAACCGCGTACTGGGCAAGCTGCGGATCGAATACGTTTTCTCCATTTTCGGTTTCCTGAAAATCTATAACAGTGAATTCCGGTAATGCATCACGCAGACCAGTCACCACATCTTTTGCACTGCTGTCATTGCTGTAGAAAATGATGTTCACGCATCCATCTCTTTTATTTGTTAGGCGGGATCGCCCGGAACACCATAAGCTGGCGCAACTCGTGGATCTTTGGCTCGCGTCTGGTAGTCATGCAGCTGGGGTTCGTAGCGTTGCCAGAGTTCTCTTAAATCACTCAGCGGTGTGTCACTCCAGTCTACCCGTAGATCAACAACAGGCCAGCTGGCCTCGTTGGCAATTAAAAGGCCAGCTGATTGGACAGGGCCTGCTTCACCACCTTTTTCCTGACCGGCATCCAGTGCGTCGAGCAGGCGATCTGCCAAGCTGCCCTTTGCCGATTCAAAGGTGCTCACCATAGCTGCTGGCACTTGATCGTTGTGCAGCAGATTGCCCACTGCAACACAGTGTCTCCCTGTTGCTTCACCGGTAACGCCCAAGGCTTGCTCACCGGTAAAACTGGCGCAGGCGTAAGATTTATCAATCAAAGCCAACTGCCGGTACTGAATGTGTTGCTGGCTTGATATCAGCTTATCGATAATCTGCTTTGCAGAGTCCCCGGCGGCAGATTGCTCCAGCATCAGTGGCCCAAGTGACGGGTCAGTGATGTTTTGTGACAGAGCAGCTCCTGCACCAGTACGCACAAACGCGCATCGACTGGCCACACAAATACTTGATGAAGTCACCACTACGCCAAATTGTCCTGTCTCACTACAGCCGGCAGCAATAGAAAATGTCACTAATCACCTCGTTGATCATTGGGTTGCAGCGCAACCGTTGCCGTGCGATGGTAACCCAATGATGGTTAAAAAAAATGATTTTCAATCGCCCCCTGACGTAACTCTTGCAGCCTTGGCCGCACAGTTGCAAAAAGGCGAAACAAGTTCTGCGGCTTTGGTAGATCAGGCGCTCGAAAAATGTGCACAAGAGCGCGCTGCTAATGTCTTCACCCAACTTGACGTGGACTCTGCAAAGCAACAGGCGCAGCAGCAGGATGCGTTGCGCGCTGCAGGGCGCGCGCCGAGTTGCTGGGCGGGGATCCCTATAACGGTTAAGGATTTGTTTGATCTGGCAGGTAAAACAACAGCTGCCGGTTCGCGTGTCTTGACCAGCCGGGCGCCTGCCAGTAAGAATGCAACAGCTATTCAGTATTTGCTGGATGCCGGGTTTGTTGTACTCGGCAAAGTTAACATGACCGAATTTGCCTACTCGGGTCTGGGTTTGAATGCGCATTACGGGACGCCTGTAAATCCCTGGTCGGGCAGTAGTGCGCGCATACCGGGTGGTTCAAGTTCCGGAGCTGGCGCATCTGTGTCAGGCGGGATAGTGCCTGCGAGTATCGGTACGGACACCGGTGGTTCTGTCAGAATTCCAGCAGCACTGTGTCATCTGGTTGGTTTCAAACCTCCCTCTGCAGCCATATCGAATGATGGCGTTGTACCCCTATCCGCAACGCTCGATAGTATTGGACCCCTGGCGAATTCGGTCGCTTGTTGCAAGGCTCTTGCGAGCATCATGTCAGGAGGTCAAATATGCCCGACAGCTGTCTCGGGTGAATCGGCTAGCTTGCCAACGAGCGAAGGGCTGCGACTTCTATTGCCCATCGGTTCCAGCTCGCGTGAAAGCGCATTGTGGCAACAGCTTGACCCACAAGTGCAGTCGCGCTTTGAACAATCAGTGCAACGTTTGCAGGATGCAGGCGTCGAGGTCGTGCGTGAGCCCATTCCCTTGTTTGACGATGTACTTGAATCTGGCGTACAGGGCACTATTGTCGGTTTTGAATGTACGCAGTGGCACAGAGAGTTGATCAGCAATAGCTCTGAACAATACGATCCTCGCGTTTTATCGCGGATGCTGGGTGGATTTGATGTTAGCGAAGAGTCTTATCAAAATGCTTTGCGCAAGCGCGAGTTGTTTATCGACGGATTCTCCAATCTGATGGCAGATTTTGATGCAGTTATCTGGCCGACTACCGCGATCGTGGCCCCCACTTTTGACGCATTACAGGAAGACAGTGAATACGGTCGTATAAACCAGCTGATGTTACGTAATACAAGTGTTGGTAACACGCTTGATTCGGCAGCAGTGACAGTGCCACTACCTGTCACAGCAGTTACACAAAATATTGATGATGAGAGAGAGGGTATGCCAGCAGGTTTTATGCTGCTGCAAAGTCGCGAGCGGTGTGATCACCTGCTAGCCATTGCGGAATGTCTGGAACCGGTTATCCGTTACGAAAGCGCGCAAGACTTGCGCGCCTAAAAAAGTTCAAAATCGTTCTGGATCTTGGTTCGTCTCAGGAAGGGTAGTCTCGTCTGGCAGCGCCTGTGTAAACCTGACGAGGTCGGCCAATACGTCCATCCGGATCTTCATTACTTTCCATCCAATGGGATATCCAGCCAACTGTGCGTGACATGGCAAACATCACGGTAAACATGTTCATTGGTAAGCCAAGCGCGCGCAATATGATCCCTGAATAGTAATCCACGTTAGGATAAAGTCGTCGTTCCTTGAAGTAGTCATCGGCGAGGGTTTTCTCTTCCAGCTGTCGAGCTAGTTCAAACAGAGGTTGATTGCCACCGAGGTCATCAAGCAGGTCGTGGCACATTTTCTGGATGATTTTTGCACGAGGGTCAAAGTTTTTGTATACACGATGACCAAACCCCATCAGACGGAACGGGTCGTTTTTGTCCTTGGCACGCTCAATTGTTCTATCGATTGTTTCACCCGACAGATGTATAGCGTCGAGCATATTCATCACTGCTTCGTTTGCTCCACCATGAGCGGGCCCCCATAAACTTGCAATGCCTGCGGCGATTGATGCGAACGGGTTAGCTCCCGAGCTTCCAGCCAGACGCACGGTAGACGTACTGGCGTTCTGCTCGTGATCAGCATGCAGAATCATAATAAGTTCGATGGCCTTGACGGCTATCGGATTCGGCACGAATTCCTCTGCCGGTACTGCAAACATTAGACGTGTAAAGTTCTCGACATAGCTCAGCGAGTTGTCCGGATACATGAAAGGCAGGCCACGTGAGCGGTTGTAGCAGTACGATGCAATGGTCGGTACTTTAGCGATGAGACGCTGCGCTGATATTTCACGATGTGTCGGATCATTGATATCCAGTGAATCATGATAGAACGAGGACAGCGCACCGACTGTACCCACAAGCATCGCCATGGGATGAGCGTCATAACGGAAGCCGTTGATAAAGTCCCGAATGTTTTCGTGCACCATCGTGTGATTCTTGATGGTGGAATTGAAGTCTTCACTTTGCTGCTTGTCAGGAAGTTCTCCGTACATCAACAGGTAACACACTTCCAGGTAAGTGCTGTTTTCTGCCAGCTGTTCTATCGGGTAACCTCTATACAGAAGAATACCTTTGTCACCATCGATAAATGTGATCGCACTCTTGCAACTGGCTGTCGACGCGAATCCCGGGTCATAGGTGAAAATGCCTGTTGCTTTATTTAGTCCTCTTACATCGGCGACGGCAGGTCCGTGAGTGCCCTGAATCATGGGTAGTTCTGCGCTCTTTCCCTCTGGCGTGGTCAGTTTACTGGTGCCCGTCATATAGTATTACTCCTTTGGCCTCATTATGCGGCCTGATAGTTTGGTAGTGGATATGTGCGGAACCTGATCTATCGCAACTCTGCGTTTGTATTGGCTAGACGTTCCGAAAGGTGCCCTTTCTTGGCTTCTGATTAATTATAGCTGGCGCGGACAGCTCACATAAGCGCAGAAGCCTATGAATGAGGTAATAGAAAGTATAGCCTTTCAAACTTCGAACTTCGTCAATCAATGATCAACTGTAGTATGCAGTATTTCACAGTACGTAGTACTCAGCATCAACACCTCGATATCAGCGCCGATAGAGATTTTGGTCGTTCGCGTAGAGCCCTGATTTTATTGTCAGGATCTAAACCGGGCACGAATGGAGAAGTCCTGCTATCCGATTATCATCGCCATAATAAAAAGCCGGTCTTGCACTGGCGTCAACAGGATGATTTCTGAGGACAGCGTCAAGGTTTATTCTCATTACAAAGGCACATCTGTGCCTTTTTTTCTTTTTTTTTCGACCTCGTCGGCTAGTCCGTTTCTTTTTTCCTTGAATCAGCCGAAATAATTCCACTGGAAGTCTTGTTTTACGGGAAGATCTGTAGTGTCCAGCGGTCCAGTACAACCCAAGAATACCCATCGGCAAACGGAGATGGTTTACTCGAATGTTGCTGCGGGTACGATATTCGGCGTGCTGGTGGCAATAGTGCTGGCGGTGTCCAGTTATCTGGTGGAATCAGGACTTCACGGATTCCTTTGGCTGGTTGCCGCGCTGGGAACCTTTCTGGCTCATACCTATTTCGTTAATGCCTATTTTCAAGATCAGGAACGTTCTCTAAATACTACCTACTGGTACAAGGTGTTGTTGGTGCTTGCGCTCGTGAGCGGTAGTTTGTGGGGGCTGGCTTCATGGTTGTTGTTTGCTGATCAATCTGTTCTGCTTAAATTTTTTATTTACACCGTACTGGCGTCGATTGCTGCCTTGTCTGTATCGGTCTATTCAGCTCGCTACAGTATTTTTATGGCTTTCAGCCTGCCGTTGCTAGTCATTACCGCTATTGAGACCACGCGACACGATGCGTTCCTGCTGGTGTTCGGTGGTTTTCTTATACTGCTTGGCGCAGTGCTGGCACGGGTTAGTTGGCGTTACAACGGTGATATTCGAGAGATGTGTCAGCTGGAAGGCGAAAACATTCATTTAAATGCACAGCTTGAGGACGCCAACAAAAATGAAAAAACTGCGATCAGGGAACAAAATCAGCTAATACAGACTCTCGAAGATGCCGGGGTAATGACCTGGCGAACTGACGCAGATGGGTTATTACGTTCCATATCCCCACGCATTTGCCAATTATCCGGTCTCTCATCCTCAGAGATGGTAGGGCTGGAGCTTATCTCGTTGATCAACTTTGATACAACAACAGCAAGTCCGCGAACGAATATAGAATTTGCTCTTGGTCATCGAAGACCCTTTCGCGAAATAGAATGCAAAATCGAGACAGCATCGGGTGAGACTGTGATACTTGCCGCCAGTGCCAAACCGATTGAAGCGGGTGACGTTTTCGACGGATTCGAGGGATATTTTCGCGACGTGACGATAGAGCGAGCTACGATTGCAAATCTTACACATCGTGCTCAGCATGACACCGTAACCGGCCTGATCAATCGATCACAATTTATAGAATTGTTATCTGAATATATTCCGCTGACTGACGCACGCAGTGGCACGCCCTATGTCATGTATATCGAATTGCGTAACCTTGAAATCATCAATGATTATTTGGGCATGCATTTTGGTGACACCATGGCCAGTCAGCTTGCAGAGTTGCTGAAAAATGTCATTTCAGACAAAGGCTCAGTGGGGAGATTGGGTAGTGGTTTCGGTATTTTGCTGAAACCCTGTAACGAGAAAACAGCTTTGTCGCTTGCAGAAAATGCGGTCAATGCCCTGAATGACCACCGCATGCATGAGAATGGACAGAATTTTTCAATACTAGCCCGAGGTGGATTGGCTGCAATCGATGTGCATATGTCAACGGCTGCCGAGGCGCTTGATTGTGCTGATCTCGCAAGTAGAAAATGTGATGTCGCTGACGGAAGTTATCTGAGCTTATTCAAGTCTGAATTACGTGCGCAGCAACCCAAGCAGGGAGACAAACACCTTGCTGAGCTTGTTAGTGATCTGGAAAACCACAAGTTGTGTCTGCAGTTTCAGCCGATTGTGGATCTACAAAGTCACCAGACTGTTTGGCTGGAGGCACTGTTAGCGAGTCGTGATGATGATGGAACAAAACGTTTAATTGGTAAAGCGCTAATAGCAGCTGAAGAATACGATATTATCGAGAGATTCGATAAGTGGGTGGTGTCTGAGTCAATACGCAGTATAGCCTCCAATCCGGGAGTCTCCAGTGATGGTGTGCTAATCAACGTCTCGCCCTTGTCTATGCAAAACAGACAATTTCCGAACTATGTCTTTCGGCAACTTGAATTACGAAGCGTTGATGCCAGTAAGATCTGTTTCGACATAACAGCCGGTATACAAACGTCGGATCACAGTGCTGCGGCTGATAGCCTGATGCGTCTTCGGCGTCGCGGCTGTAAGGTATCGCTCGATGATTTTGGAACCGGTTCCAGCTCTCTTGAGAATCTGAAACATTTACCGGTCAACTATCTCAAAATCAATCATGTGTTTCTTGAAGGTCTCGGCGAAAATGATATGGATCAGTTAATCTGCAAAGCGATAGTTGATCTGGCCCAACGTGGTGGTTGCGAAGTGATCGCGGAATCTGTCCAGGATCTGGACAAGTTACCACTGCTCAAGGACTTGGGTATCTCTCTCGCACAAGGCTATGCTCTGGGAACGCCGAAGGACATCACGGATTTTGTCAAATCTGAAGTAGATGAGCGCATTGAGTCTGCTGAAAATGTGGTCAATCTGCACGACGCGGACAAACCCTCAGACACCTCAACCAATCAACGTCTCGCTCGCTAAACGCCAGCCGAATACACCGTTCGTCCCTCAAACGGTCACATTAGTCGCGATCACGAGGTATAGCTCGCCGTTGTTACGGCACCCTTTCTGCATGATATTTACACCTATGATGTTGTGCTCGGCGGCCCGCTCTTTGGCTTGGGAGCCTACACTCCTGAATAAGCCACCCGGCGCTTAACTAACGCTTGATGTAGATATCGATTAATTCTGGAGGCACGTTGCCATGCGGAAAAAGGAACCCGACACCCCACATACTATGGCTCAGGATGGGTCTGACGCTGGTGCGAAAACACTCTCCAACACTGCACCTGCTTTGCCTTTCCTATGCTTGATTACTGTCCTTGCAGCTTTGGCTGGTTGCGCATCGATCGGTGGCAGTGCGCAAGATTCCGCTGACACCACCACAATCATGTTTGCTGGTGTTATACCACAGCAAAACAATCTGTCGGCACCACACAAATCACTGTGGATAGATCAAATTGAGCAGTCTCTGCAGAAGCATTCTGAGTACCGCTTTATCAGATACTCGCAAACACGTTCGTATATGGCGCAATACCACGAGGCCTTGATGGCAGATTACGCCGAAGATGGTTTTCTGCGCCCGGCCACACTGGCAGCTGTGGCTGATACGGGTCTCAACGCACGGTATGCTTTGCTTGTTTATTTACACGATTCCACCGATCAACGGGGGGCTCTCAGTCGAACGGCACGCAACCGTTACGGTGAGCTGATTCACGACAGGGTCTCCACAACCTATGTCAGAGCACGGGAGCATGTTGTGACGGGCAGTGTTTTTGATTTAAATAGTGGCCAACGCGTCTGGCATCGTTCCTATGCTGCCAAGCCGGCTACTTCACGCACCTATACTCGCTATCATGGCAGCAGTTTTGCCGGATCTGTGGCCGCACTGGTTGCCAATCGACTGGTTAATGGCCGCCATCAAGGGGTTTACCCGAATCCGCCGCCCAGTGGAGAGACTATCCGGGGATTATCCAATCAACTGGTATACCAAATGTTCCGTGGCGACGGTCACTTGTAGAGACCGGTATTTAGTGTCTTTCAGCATTGGTCCATCTCTCTTTGACCTTTTAACTCTTAAGAATTTACATTAAGTGTGAGCTGGTTCGCATTGTAGGCGGTAACTGTTCGACGATAGATACCGTTTCTGACTATGCATGGAGTAGGCAGTGTTCCCTGCATCGGATACAATGCCCGCACGCAGCTGATGCCAACTAAGGGCGTCACCGAACCAACTTTCCAAGCCAGGCGCTGCTCTGGTAGACGTACACCATTAATCAATTAGTTCATCAATTAAATATCGGGGCAGTGGGCGTAGCATTTTGTAATTGCCGTTCTAAATGCTGCAATCCGGCACTCGATTGTGAGGAAACAGATAATGCGATCTATTAAGTATGCAGCGTCCGTAGCTGCTCTTTCTGCTGTTGCGATCTCTGCTCAGGCAGGAACACTCGACGACGTTAAAGCGCGCGGCGAATTAAATTGTGTAGTAA
>CAYPMR010000093.1:0-13477 GCA_964411665.1 uncultured Granulosicoccaceae bacterium
AGTTTTACACGTATCGGCTAGCTGCCAGCCACACTTAAATACCGATAAATTTCCGCATCTTTACACGCATGCATTCTTATCTTGCAGGTTGATTGTCCTCCATGAGCTTGCGCGATATCAACCAAATCGTCCGAATGCGATCAGGCACTATGACGATTATATTTACGGGCTTGTTAATTTTACCGCCGGTAAAGCTGGAAACGTGCATTCTCGTGAACGATCAAGGCGAGCATCAGTGATGACATTTCGCGCCATGGCCGGTACAGTGAAAAACGCCGGCGATTAACCGGCGCTTCTCTGCTCGAATCCAATCTCAGATCGTTAGCATTAAAGGTTTAACCGTTGCAGAATACCGGGCACTCAATCAAGGACAACATTAACAACAAAGCGAGAGGAAAAAATTTATCAGGCTCCGTGGTCACGTACTTACAGTAGAACAATGATCAATCTATCCACAGGCGAACGATGGTTTTGCTCGGAAGATGAAGCATTACAAGCGGGTTGCTATTGAGCGTTTCATACTAAAAAAAACGATTATGATTTACTAATTCCTTTATGCGCGAATAACGTATTTTATGTTAAATACCAAGCATAGCTGTACTACATCCAGCTGACAGATAATACCGTTTTTATATCTATTTCCCCTATATAAGTACCAAGTATGTTTCTTGCTCAGTTTCAGGCAACAACTAAATCTGAGACTAAACATGAAATATATTATTTTGGCTGTAGGACTAGTCATTTCATTGCCGGCATTCACTGGTGATATAGACGTTGGCAAAGCCGGTGCGACAGTGTGTGCAGGCTGTCATGGAATGGATGGAAAATCAGTCGCTCCCGGTTTTCCGAATCTTGCCGGACAGGACTTTCAGTATTTGAAAAATCAATTAATGAACTATCGTAATAAGACACGCACAGGTGGTCAGTCAACACTCATGTACGGAATGGCTGGTGGGCTCAGTGATGAAGACATCGAAAATCTAGCGATGTATTTCTCTTCTCTTAGGCCATGATTTAGTAACACGCCTCAGTTCCGATTAGCGTGCAGGTTACGTTAAGGTTGTCTGCCCGCATCGATCGATTCAAAATCACCGCTTGTGACAAAGATCGGATGGCATCTTTGTCATATTATCGGCTAGCCCGTATTATCGGCTGGCCATTGCTACCCTATGACCCTATGACCAACTTCATCTTGAATTAGATATGGTTGCTACGGTGGATAACAACCTAAATTTAACTCGCGTGCCTGTTGAGATCATTCTGCGTCATAGCATCTTTAAAATAAACACACCTGTTCTTGCCTTCGAATTTTGCATTATACATAGCTATGTCTGCAGTTTTTAACAATGCGCTTACATCGTTTGCATGATCTGGAAACATGCTGACGCCAATACTAAATGATACAGCTACTTTCTTTTTATCTAAAAGCACAGGCAGTTTGGTAATAGACATAATACTATCAACGATTGCCTCTACATCGTAGATCGATTTTAAATCGAAAAGCCCAATGGTAAATTCATCTCCGCCCAGCCGGGAAACAATATCAGAATCTTTAACACAAAAGCTCAAATGACTAGCAACGATTTTGAGTAATTCATCTCCAGCAGCATGTCCCATCGTATCGTTTATTTGCTTAAAATTATCAAGATCGATAAATAGAATGGCGACTTTTGATTCTGATTCGATAGCGTTTGTTAAGGAATTTTCGATGGTACTTACATACAATGCGCGATTAGGCAATTGGGTCAAATTGTCATAATGCGCTAAATGATAATTCTTCTCTTCGACTAACTTCCTGTCTGTAATATCTGTCAGCAAGGCGACATACTTGACAGGCACCTTCTCTTTATCCAGAAAGGGAACAATCTTTGCCTCAACCCAGTAGTGAGTACCATCTCTCTTTTGCTTATTGAGCTCACCGGTCCAACTTTCACCTCTGGCACACTGTGCCCAGATCTCGGAAATATCGTCAACACCGTGAAAGCCATCCATTAGAACATCACACGGTTGGCCAATAATTTCGTTGGTTGTAAATTGGCTTATTTGACAGAATTTCTCATTAACATAGTCAATTACACCCTCTGAATTGACACTGACAACTATGGCAGATTCGTCGATCGCATTTTTCTGAAAAGCTACTTCGCCAAGTGTATTTTCCAGACTACGCATTGTACGTCGAAGAGAGAGAAATAAATGGAGCATGTACATTACCAGGATCAAACCCATAACGTACAGGGCTATACGGTAACGCGTGGCCCATTTAACTTTGGTAGCGTAATGACTACTGTAAGAGTGGTATATATTATCGACACTCTGTTTTACAGGCACAGCAAACAAACTATCGGTAATAGTCAATAATTTCAAACGTTGTTTGATAATATTCGCTGCGTGCAAGGCTATTTCTTGTAAATCTGGCTGTTCAGATTTCTTTATTTTCTCGATAAACATAGTGGCCTGATCCCTATATTGATCAGTTGGCCTTGTATTGAAGAGAAGAATTGTTCTAAGCAAATGACTTAGGTCCGAATAAAATATTTTATTGTCAGCTTTTTGCAAACTATTTTCTACAGCTGTTGGCATATAATACAATGAATTCTTTAATACACCATTGTGTGATTTAAACCTTTCAGTAAGTAATAACTTACTTTCTAACTGCTCTTTTGCATGGTTTATAGCTTTGCCAAAATCTGCAATATGTTGGCCATGGAGTTCAGGATATAATTTTTTTAGTCGCTTTAAGTGGTTTTTTATTTTTTTATTCTGACTTGCCAGCAAATCATAGTTGGCAAATAAATCAGTTTGTAGCTTAAGGATAGATTCATTTACTAAAGAGTCCTGATAGGACAAGCGCTGAATTTCCAAAACCACTTCATGATACTTTTCAGCATCAGCAGCTTTTGTTTTGAGAAAAAGAAATGTGAGTACAACTATGGCAGTCCCTATAATCAACCCTGGCTTCCATTTGCCAGTACTCATTGCCCTAACCTCTTGCCCTTATAATTACCAACCAGAGAATGCAGGAATTCTATGATTTGTTCTTCATCCTCCTCCTTAACAGTACGACCAAGCTGATACTTGATCATTATACGGACCGCGTCTTTAAGAGTAGCTACACTACCATCATGGAAATACGGTGCTGTTAGCACTGCCAATCTTAGACTCGGCACTTTAAAAACATACTTGTCATCATCGAGGCCAGTGACGTTGTAGCGACCCAGATCACTCTTTCTTATCTCCCACCCTCTATCAACAAAGTAATCTCCCATAACACCAAATTGCTGGTAGAGATTGCCACCAACATTGCTTCCCTGGTGACAGGCAACACAGCCGTATTCCTTGAACTTTTCGTATCCAAGTTTGGCATTGTCGCTGATAGCATCATTTTCGCCCAACAGGTACCGATCGAACGGAGAGTTTACGGTTACCAGCGATTGTTCGAATTCTGTTATCGCGTCAACGATGTTCTTGTCAGTAATACCATCGGAATAAATCTGATTAAAAAGGGTACGGTATTGATTATCGGCTGATAACTTGCCGACAATTTCTGGCCAATTGGAACCCATCTCCACAGGATTATGTATGGGGCCCTCAACTTGTTCTGCCAGTGTTTCAGCCCTACCATCCCAGAACTGAGAAAAATTGAGCACCGCATTAAAAACGGTAGGCGAGTTAACATCCCCCTGACCACCATTGACACCAATTGAACCAGGCCGACTGTCTCCACCACCTGCTGCGAGATTGTGACAATGCGCGCAGCTGATGCTGTTATTGGAAGATAAGCGTGGCTCATGAAATAACATCTCACCCAGAGACACCTTGTCCTTACTAAGGTTTTGAAGACCGGAAATGGGATGAATAGGAGAATCTGAATCTATTGCGTTAGCCACAACAGTATCCAGAAAGTCGGCGCTCTCACTTGTTCTAGAATTCTCACTTATTCTAGAATTCTCATTCACGCTCGTGTTCTCGCGAGAACACCCTAGAGCCATGAACAAGATAAGCGTAATAGATAAAAATCTATTACAGGATATTTTTTGATTAGTTTCCATAATGGCGTAAGTGTCATCACATGTTGTATATAACACATGATCCACACACATTTACCAGTGCCAAGCTAACGCTATTTCTACACTTACATTTTCGTCTGAGGGCGTTTAATCTTGATCTATGAGTATTGTCAACTGCGACATAGCTCAAAGCTCTGAAACCAATTTTTTCATGTACTAAAACAGAAACTGTATTTTATATTTCTGCACATTAATTTCAGCACATGTAAAACGATTAATAGTTCAGGGAGACACCAGATAGTTAGTGGAATGGGTTGCGGCGCTGGAACTATGATTGTTGTGAAGAAAGGATATAAAACAACGTGGGCATTTAAAGGCACGCGCACGCGAACAGCACTAAATACTTTTTATGCCTGCAAACGGTGATTAATATTACCGAGACGTTATCTTGCTCATATTACAGTTAGTAAGCTGCAACTTAATTAGCAGCAATCTGAGCCTCTATTGCCGCGATCCGTTTTGAATTACTTGGGTGAGATGCGAACATGCCACCCCCGTTACCATGAACACGTCGCATTTTTTCAAAAGCCGTAATCAAAGCACGCGGATTGTGATTGTTCGCTTTTAAAAGATTTACCCCGAAAGCATCTGCCTCGAGCTCATTGTCCCGGCTGAACTTACTGGTTAGAAACTGCGAGCTTAAAGCACCTAACTGGGATGCACCCAATTGTCCGAGAGCACCGCCAGTAGATGCGATAATTTTTCGTCCAGCCAGTGTTCGGTAACTGCTCTTGTATCTTGCCAGGCTGTGTTCACGCACGACATGACCAATTTCGTGCCCGATAACCCCGACTAGCTCGTCATCGTCAAGCAAATCCATCAATCCGGTATGTACACGAATAGACCCATTGGGCATCGCAAAGGCATTGAGTGTATCGTCGTAATATACTTTGTAGTCAAGAGGCACTTGTGCAGAATTTTTGTGTTTTGCAAACAACCGGTTCAGACGTGTGCTGTATGGATCGTTTGTACCAGCGACTTTACTAGAGCGGTCCATCTCGCCAATACTCTGATTGGCAAGCGCAACCATTTCGGAATCCGAGACAGAGAAGGATTTAGCGAGATCAATGCCCGCACCCACAACCAGGTTAGGATCCAGTGTTTTTAAACAGCCGGTGACCAGCATGCCTGACAACGCCAACACGGCTACGGTTTTGTTCATTGATGGTTTCTCCTTATGTATGGATCCAGGAAAATTACACAACCTTGGAATACAAACTGAAGATGCAACGATCCTTCTTTGAAGATAGTATCAGCAATCGCAACGGCACTGCTAATTGCAGAATAATCAGCCGCTAATGACGTGATTCCATGCACAAGACTCTGCTATTGGCTGCAAAGCGACAGGTATTTGCAAGTGCGAGGGTTGCGCGAGGGTTGCTTAAACCGGGAAGTTGCAGAAAATTATCAGTCCGATGTAAATGAATGCCCATCCCCTCTTATTTAGGAAGAGCCTAGAGCCATTGGGTAGAGCCCAGAGCCGTAGAGCCCAGCCGGCCAGAGTCGCGAAAAACCATCGATGGCGCGATGGCGGAGAGGGAGGGATTCGAACCCCCGGACGGTTTAACCCGTCAACGGTTTTCAAGACCGCCGCATTCGACCACTCTGCCACCTCTCCGGTACAAGCCCGATAATCACCTACTTAAAACCACGTTGGTCGCAGGGGACTTTGGTCAGAAATTTCAATTACCGACATCAACTTGGAACACACACTGTGCAGGTTACATGCTGGCTGCATCCCCAAAATTTGACGCAAATACGTCAAATTGAAAAGCGGCTGGCTATAACTACAGATTAGCTATGAGATCGGCACTAAAAATACTGCTCTGTGACGCCGTCGAGGCAGCACGAGCGGAATAATACTGAAATCGTGCCACTATGGCTAGTAATTCGTGTGTATTAGCCGATTGCAACTTGAAATCATGTCAGTTTGACCCAAAATTACCCTGATATCGTATTAAAAAACAGGCGGGTTCTGCAGGAATATTTACTAGTCTTTAACGTCATTTACGTGACTGAACTGATGCAAGTGACAACGGTCATGTATAATACTTGCAATAATAAAGGCAGTCCTTTGACCACTGTGCCGTGCCAGCTTGGCACCATACAGTTGTTGATTACATTCGCAAATACCCAAGATTTCGTAACAGGAGTTAAAAATGCAAAATACATCCAGTGTTGAACAAACGCGATCTGGAGTGCTATCCACCAACAAGGTACTCCGGCAAACCTATGCGTTGCTGTCGATGACCTTGCTGTTCAGCGCGGCAATGGCTGTTGTTTCCATGGCGATGGCAGTGCCACACGGTCTGGCCATGGGGGCCTCAATCGGCGCTATTGTGCTGCTTATGTTTGTACTGCCACGCTTTGAAGAATCTGCTGCCGGCATCGGCCTGGTTTTTCTTGCTACTGGACTGCTCGGATTCGGCCTGGGCCCCATGCTTACCTACTATCTGAACTTCGGCGGCGGACCCTCTATCATTGCGACAGCACTGGCCGGCACAGGGGTCATCTTCCTTTCACTGTCAGCCTATGTTTTGACGACCAAGAAAGACTTCAGTTTTATGGGTGGCTTTCTGATGGTTGGCCTGATCGTCCTTTTCGGCGGAATCATACTGAATCTGTTCCTGCAGATCCCAGCTATGAGTCTGGCAATTTCAGCAGGTCTGATATTGCTGATGAGCGGTTTTATCCTGTTTGATACCAGCCGCATTATTAATGGTGGCGAAACCAACTACATCCGCGCAACCGTTTCACTGTTTATCAATATCTTCAACATCTTCACCAGCCTGCTGCACATTCTGGGTGTGATGGGCGACGAGTAATCTCGTCAATCAAAGCAACCTGCCGGGTCGTTGCTCTAACGACCCGGTAAGTATCCCTGCAATAGCAACTACCGTTTACAGCAGCATTTCCCGGAAACACGCTAACAGCAGGGCTGTCCAAAAACAGCAAGGCTGTTCAAAAAGAGCAAGGCTGTTCAAAGCAGCTTTCAAGCAATTGATTTTCACCGCAACAAACGATCGCTTTCAGTATCATCGCGCCTGCTTTGAACTACGCTAGCATTTTGGCTGTGTTGCGATAACCGGTTACACTTAAACACTCTGTGCTAGATCTCGTTTTCAGATCAAAATAAGAGGAGCCTACAGTGGAAAATATACAGTGGTACAGCATAGTCCTGGCGCTGCTATTCGGCTTTATGATCTGGCGGATGATTCCGGTTGCCAAAGACTGGATGGAAAACGGTCCCAGAGGTAGTTCAAAAGAATGGATGACAACGGCCCTGTTACTCGGTGGTGTTGTGCTTTTCGTCATATTCCTGATTATGCTTGTCAGAACTTAACACGCATCAGCCTGACAATAGCTTCCCAACCTCCATCATGTTCCAGGCACAAAACGCTGCAGTACGAGCGTCGTGCCAAAACACAGTAAACAAAAAGTGGTCCATGCCCAAAGGGCAATCCCAGTCCCCGTTACTCCCGACACCGGGATTCCACCATTCGAGTTTCCCAAAACAGCAACAGCCGCGACCATCAGCATATCAACCAAACTGATTGCGGCGATCATCATCACGACGCAGCGGGGTATGGCACCGGGCTTGTTCTCGACAAGTGCTCTAACGACGTAAACAATCCATAGCGTAAACAACACGATTACAACAAACACCCATGTGCTGAACTCAGCAGATAACCATACGGCAATCATCGGTGGCATAAAAAGCAAAACCAATGGCCAAAACGATTTAAGTGATTGCAGATGTTCCTGTTTTGCAATAGCAGTTAGCCCAATCAAATAGCCAAGCAAAGCCACAACACCAAGGACTAGTGGTGAACTAATAGCAAATCCTGTCACAATGAATGCGGCGGTTACATAGACAAGCGCCCGGCATATACCCATCAGCAACGGACTGAGCGGATTGTTTTTGTGCCACAGATCATACAGTACAACCATCGCGGCCAGCGCACTGGCAGAGAGGACGGCTGCCAGCGGTGATCGAGGCGGGTTACTACCCGAAGCTGATGCACTATCAGTAAAAACAGCAGTGATCACCGCGACAATCAGCACACCCACTATCAAAAGAGCGAACCCGACGAAGAACACTTGTCGTCGACTAACAATTCCTGCGGGTATTGGTCGATCCGCACGCTCTTTCGCATCGATTTCAGCATCGTATGCATCGTTTAAAAACATGCCACCTACATATATCAGCGAAAAAGCCAACATCGATAAGACAAGTTGGGCCATGCCTGGAAATTCGTGTGTTGCTAATGGTTCCCCGTTGTACAACCCTGCCCAGCCAAGACAGACACCTGCAATAGTGTTGCTCCAGACTGTTGGCAGGTTAGACACACGGCCCAATCGCAACCAGATTCGCCAATGGGCAGTAGACGCAATAGTACCTGTCGAATCACTCATCAGGTTGCAATGCCTGAGTCATTACTGACATGTTCACCTGACAATTGGTCTCTAACCCAAATAAGCTCACGAGCAATAGCCGAGCTAACATCGGTCGTGCGCAAATCAGCAGGCAATACATCCCAGGTGTAAGTTTCTACCTCCAGATGTGGCGAACAGGGATTTTGCCGATAATAAGCCAATACATCCTTTAGAAAAAACTGGGTAGTACCAAAATGCGGTAACTGCTCTAAAAACACCGGCACATGAAAGTGGACGCGCCACTCACTGCCTAACGCCTGGGAGCGTTGTTCCAGAGCCTCTGGTAGATCAACAAAGCGCGTTAGTGTTTTACCGGAGGACTGTACGACCTGATGCAGATATACGGCTTCATCAAATGCACTCAAATGTTCAAGATTGGTCTCATCCACGCAGGCCACTCTAAGTGCTGAACTTAACTGAATTTTCGGAATTGAAATACCAGCAGCTCCCAGCGCTCGCAGACTATCTATCGGATTTTCAAATTCCACAGCTGCATGACATACGTCGTAACAAATGCCGAGATGTTTTCTTATTAAAGCCTCGCCGGCTTCTCGGCCGACACAGCACAAAGAGGCAAATTTCTCAAGCGCAGTCAACGACAGCATATTATCGTTATACCAGTCGATCGCTTCTGCGATAGTCTCCAGCATACAACAGGGTTCAGGCTCCAGCGCTAATGCGATACACACGCCTGTGTCGCGTTCGATCTGAACCAGCTCAGCGATAGCACTCAGCAGATTCTGTGTCATGGCTGTGCGCCGCTCAGGTGTATCCCATTGTTTGAACGTACCGGGAACAGTACTGATGCTGGCAAAGCTGCCCGGCTGATTGATCCTGGCTAACAGGCGAGCCACATCCAGTGTGTAGTCAAGGCGTTCGGGTGTTGACCAATCGGGTGCATAGACCTGAGCCTTCACAGGCTCGCCATGAAAAGCGCCGTAAGGAAACGCATTAACTGTAAAAACGGGGTAGCCGGCACCAATAAAATCACTTAGATCTTCCTGATTAGCGGCCAGTTGCAGACTCTGCACCGCCTCAGCGCTGAGGCGCAAACCGACACCCAGGGAGTCCACACCTAATCGGGATCTGACCGAAGGCACACACTGATGCAAACTCTCGAGAACGTTTTCCCACGATGCACCTGTGTGAATATTGGTGCAATACGTGAGTTTGGGTAAACCGAGCGATTCATCCAGTAAATGGGCATCCTTGTTGAAATCAGCAAGTATCATTTCTTGAATTCGACTGTTTGGTTTTTGCTCCTCCCGGTTGATCGACCGAGTCAATCAAGTATAGTGTCTGAAACCCTTAACTTGAAATAAAAGCGAAATGTCAATGGTAACGAAAACCCCGAAAAAAACATTTCGCAGTCAATCCTGGTTCAACGATACGCATCGTCCTGACCAGACAGCCATCTATCTGGAGCGTTATACAAATAACGCCTTTACCCTTGAAGAATTACGTAGCGGCAAACCCATCATTGGTATTGCGCAGACAGGCAGTGACCTCTCGCCCTGTAACCGCATCCATATGGATCTGGCTAAACGATTGCGCGACGGTATACGTGAGGCCGGCGGAATCGTGATGGAGTTTCCGGTCCATCCAATACAGGAAACCGGGCGACGCCCTACCGCCGCTCTCGATCGCAATCTCGCCTATCTGGGCCTGGTTGAGATTCTGCACGGTTACCCGATTGATGCGGTTGTTCTGACAACCGGTTGCGACAAAACCACACCAGCCTGCCTGATGGCAGCCGCGACCGTTGATATCCCCGCCATCGTTTTGTCCGGTGGTCCCATGCTCGATGGTTTTTTTGAAGGTAATGACATGGTGGGATCCGGCACATCGCTTTGGCAGATGCGCAGACGTGTTGCCGCCGGTGAAATGACAGAAGACGACTTTATTCGAGGTGCTGCCGGGGCAGCGCCGTCAATGGGTCATTGCAACACCATGGGTACCGCTTCAACAATGAATGCTCTGGCCGAGGCGCTCGGTATGTCTCTTACCGGCTGCGCAGCAATACCGGCACCTTACTGTGAACGCCCAGCAATGGCACTGGCAACCGGCAAACGCATTGTTGAAATGGCCTATGAAGATCTGAAACCCTCAGACATCATTACGCGTGAAGCCATGCTCAACGCTATTGTTGTGAACTCTGCGATCGGTGGTTCAACCAACGCACAACCGCACCTTATGGCTATTGCAAAACACGCAGGTGTCGAATTAACCAACGAAGACTGGCAGAACGTCGGTCATGACGTACCTATGCTGGTCAATATGCAACCTGCAGGCAAATACCTTGGCGAGCGATTCTACCGGGCAGGCGGCGTACCGTCAGTGATGTGGGAGTTAAAGCAGGCAGGCTTGCTGCGTGCTGCCAAAACCGTCAGCGGCTGTTGCATGTTGGAGAACATCGGTGATCATGAATCCTGGGACCGCGAAATGATTCGCCCGCACAGTGATCCACTGATGCATCAAGCGGGCTTTATCGTCATGAGTGGGAATCTGTTTGACACTGCCATAATGAAAACGTCGGTGATATCAGACGAGTTTCGCAAGCGCTATTTGTCGACCCCTGGATCTGAAAATATTTATGAAGGTCGCGCTATCGTGTTCGATGGCTCAGAGGAATATCACGATCGTATCAACGATGAATCCTTGAACATTGATGAACACTGCATTCTGGTGATCAGAGGCTGTGGACCGATTGGCTGGCCTGGATCAGCTGAGGTGGTCAATATGCAACCGCCTGATGCCCTTATCAAACGCGGTATCATGAGTTTGCCAACCATTGGTGATGGCAGGCAATCCGGTACAGCTGACAGCCCGTCCATTTTAAACGCATCACCAGAGGCAGCCGTTGGTGGCGGTCTCGCCTGGATCAAAACCGGTGACACTGTTCGGATTGATTTGGTTAACGGTAAATGTGATGCACTGGTAGATGACGCCGAATGGAAGAAAAGACAAGCAGCAGGCTTACCAGAAGTTCCGGCCAGCCAGACACCCTGGCAGGAAATTGCGCGCAACAATGTAGGCCAACTAGCGGACGGTGCCGCAATGGAATGTGCGCTCACCTACCACAAGGTTGGAGACCTGACACCGCGTCACAACCACTAGAGTCAACATCAAGATCAGTTTTGAGCTCTAACGCATGTAGTTTGGACTAATCTTGATTTTCTGCGCCTGCGTATCATGTGTATTAAGTCTGGCATTTACCCATCCGCAGATGGCAAATATAAGAATCGATATCGCCAGAAAATAAAAGGCTGCAACTGAAAAGTGTAAAAACACGTTGTAGTCTTTCTCGAACAATTCGCCTGCTTTGTTCATAAGATCTTTTTGCTGATTTATTACCGGCAGTGTGAAATACACTAACGCTGTTGCGTGAAATAGAAACACAACTTCATTAGTATAAGCAGGCCAGGCAAGTCTTAGCATATTGGGCCAGGTTGTACTTCTGAAAACCTGGCTTTTCGACATTCCCACCGCCCGGGCAGCCTCAAGCTGACCTTTAGGAACTGCCCTGATCGCACCATAGAAGATTTCAGCGGCATATGCGCTGGTATTTAACACAAGAACAAATGGCCCAAGAAAAAGTGGGTGAAGTACAACCCCATCTATACCCATTGGTTTCCAGAGAGTCTGATTGAATGCCAGCGCGATGGAATAAAACATAAAGAGCTGGATAAAAAGAGGCGACCCACGAAATGCATAGATGTAACAACGGGCAAACAACGAAGCCGAGCGCGAGCTGCTATTTTTCATTAGTGCCAGAACTACGGCAAAAGGAAAACCCAGGGGGATGGAGGCCAGTGCAAAGTAAATATTAAATAATGCTGGTTTAAACAATAAGCGTATATCCTGCACGACTGCGCTGGATAAAAACATATCCATTATCGATGCAATGTCCATCAGTTAGCCGCCTCTGATTTGGTATCTCCCCACGAGAGTCCGCGCATGCTGAACTGAAAACGCAATCTATAAAGGTACATATTATTGCTCCAGCGCCATACCGCGATTAGCACGCTGTTGCAATTTTTTAAACACTATTTCTGACAACAATGTCAGGAGAATATAGAAAAAGAACAACACCACATAATAACGCCAACGCCAATCACCATGCACCAAACCAGCAGCCGGAAAATAATTTGCTGCCCCCAGTTTACCCGCCCATTGAACAATATCCGCAATCTGAAGCAGTGACAACAACGCAGTAGCTTTCAGTAGTAACATCCAGACATTGGATAGACCCGGCAATGCATAAGCCCACATTTGCCTGACATGAAAGCGCCAGAAGACCTGGGCTTTACTGAACCCATAGGCACGCGCTGCTTCGAGCTGCTGCAAAGGCACAGCACGCATTGCTCCGTTAATGACATTCGCAGCAAAGGCACCATAGACAATACCCAGTGACACGCAGGCCATAATGAAGTATTCAGTCGTTGACAGATACCATTGTGCTGAGGTGCAAGGCGGCCATTTACCACTGGCACGTTCTTCGACAGTGCAGGCACTGAATGAGAACAGGTATTCAACCAATTGCTCAAATGCCAGAGGGAAAAACAAAAAGAAAAGGACATCCGGCACACCCCTAACCATGGTTATATAGAACGAGCCGGTCCAACGCAGTGGTGCGATTGACGATCGTTTGGCAGCTGCTCCAAGCAAGCCAAAGAAAAGTGCCAGAACGGCACCGAATAATGCTGCCAACAGGGTAAAACGTACACTGGCATACCAGGCGAGGTGCTTACCATTAAACAGATAAGACAGATCGGCGTTAAACAAACTGGAAAGGCTTGTAGCTATCGAATCCATTGAATATCAAGATCGAACGCACAGAGGCCCGAATGCAGGGCCTCTTCGTAGATAGTCAGGCCCAAATGCAGGGCCTCTTCGCAGATAGTCAGGCCCGAATGCCGGGCCTCTTCGCAGGAAAATCACGATTGAATTTACAAAATAACGTGATTTTAAAA
>CAYPMR010000094.1:0-13340 GCA_964411665.1 uncultured Granulosicoccaceae bacterium
CCGTTTTCACGGGGATGGCATCGGGAAAGATTTTTAATACAGCAAAAACTGCACAATATTTTGTAAACTTTCCACACCCCTGTGCCTTGCAGATAACCCTGCCACCTTACCTGTCGTATTATCTCTCCTCGGTCAGAATACAGTTTGTTAAAACTGTTGATATTGCGCTCCTTTGACCCTAAAGAGCACAGTAGCACCTCTTTAGGATCAATGAAATATGCCGATTTCTATAGTAGCTAGAGATCCCTGGATTTTTGCAAACTCACTTTTGGCGCATCATTAGCCCATTTTAGAATATTGGCCATCGACAAGACACCACAACAATGTCCACCAAAATAATTATTCTCGCAGCCGGTAAGGGCACTCGCATGAAATCGTTGAAGCCTAAAGTGCTTCATCATCTGGCGGGCAAATCCATGTTGGCGCACGTTCTTGATGGTGTTTCGATTCTTAACCCATTATCTACAACGGTAGTGATCGGGCATGGATCCGAGCAGGTGCAGGAAGAGATTACCCATACAGTGGAATGGGCCATGCAGACAGAACAGCTGGGTACGGGCCACGCAGTGCAACAGGCAATGCACAATATCGATGCGGATGATCGAGTTGTTATTGCGTATGGTGATGTGCCATTAACTCGCCCTTCAACATTCGAAGCACTACTTGATGTTTGTAACAGTAAGACGCTTGGATTGCTGACCGTATTTCTTGATGATCCGACAGGTTACGGACGCATAGTACGTGATGGTAAAGGACGGGTTACTGGCATTGTTGAACAAAAAGATGCAACTCCCGAACAATTGAAAATAAACGAATTAAATTCCGGCATGTTGTCGGTGCAGGGTTCTGTATTGGCAGACTTGTTAAGCAGGATCGATAATAAAAATGCACAAGAAGAGTACTACCTGACAGATATCTTTTCTCTTGCAGTGCAGGATGGATTGACGATAGATACCGTTCAACCGCAAGACGAATGGGAAGTATCAGGCGTTAACAGTCGTGTACAGTTGGCTGAACTGGAACGCATTCATCAACATAATGTGGCTGTTGATTTAATGAATTCAGGTGTGACGTTGCGCGATCCGGCACGTATGGATGTGCGTGGTGCTCTAGATGTTGGTACTGACATAGAGATTGATGTAAATGTTGTGTTCCAGGGGGACAATACCCTGGGTGATGGTGTGCGTATCGGGGCCAATTGTATTATCAGCGATTCAGTCATAGGTGCTGGCACCGTGATTCACCCCAACAGTGTATTGGAAGAAGTAACTATCGGGGAAAATTGCGCTGTCGGGCCCTTCGCCAGATTGCGACCAGAGACTGAAATGGCATCCAATACAAAAGTAGGTAATTTTGTCGAAATAAAAAAAGCGGTTATTGGTGAAGGTAGTAAGGTTAATCACTTAAGTTATGTAGGCGATGCTGAAGTCGGCACTAATGTAAATGTAGGTGCTGGCACGATCACGTGTAACTACGATGGTGCTAACAAACATAAAACCATACTCGAAGATGACGTTTTTGTAGGTTCTAACAGTGCGATTGTTGCACCTGTTACTATAGGGCGGGGAACCACAGTAGGCGCAGGTTCTACGATTTCAAAAAATGTTGGTGAAGACAAGCTGACATTAACCCGAGCACCACAATCTGAAATAGCTGGCTGGAAACGTCCGGTCAAAAAGAAATAATGTGAGCTAAAAAAGTACGATATGACGAACGTTTTAGTACAAACGTTTTCAAAATGTCGGCATACCAAGTATTAGTATGTTCGCACAGCTACGCTGTTTGATCATTGCTAAATTTAATTTTTAAGGTATAACGGAATCCAGCAATTATGTGTGGAATAGTTGGCGCAGTAGCACAACGAGATGTTGCAAATATCCTGGTAATGGGATTGCAAAGTCTTGAGTACCGGGGCTATGACTCGGCAGGTGTTGCGACTATAAATGGTACAGGTGATATCAACCGCATTCGTCGTGTTGGCAAAGTACAATCTTTGGCCGACAGTGTCGCGGAAACTGGCCTGCCGGGTGGTACCGGTATCGCACATACGCGATGGGCAACCCATGGTGAGCCTAATGAGCAAAATGCTCACCCTCATATGTCGACCGACCGTATTGCGGTTGTCCATAACGGCATCATTGAAAATCACGAAGAATTGCGTGCAGAACTTAAAGCCAAGGGATATACGTTTTCCTCAGACACCGATACCGAAGTTATCGCACACCTGGTTGATCACGAACTTAAAAGCAGCAATAGTTTACTGGTAGCAGTACAGAAAACTGTAAAACAGCTGGACGGCGCTTACGGTACAGTCGTTATGGATAGAGAGCAGCCGGATTGCCTGGTTGTTGCACGTTCCGGTAGCCCGCTGGTAATAGGTTATGGCGTTGATGAACACTTTGTAGCATCCGATCAGCTGGCACTTCTACCCGTAACACGACGGTTTTCGTTTCTTGAAGAAGGTGATGTTGCATTGGTCACCCGTAATAGTGTGCAAATCTATGATGTCAATGATGAGCCAGTTGAGCGTGAAATCACTGAGTCAACCGTGTCACATGATGCCTCTGATAAAGGACAATATCGACACTACATGCTCAAGGAAATTTACGAGCAGCCCACGGCTATACAACGAACCCTGGCTGGTCGTATGGACGGTAACAAGGTGCTGGATTCCGCCTTTGGCGAAAATGCATCTGAACATCTGCAAAAGATCCAACACGTACAGATAATTGCCTGTGGCACCAGCTACCATGCTGGCATGACTGCTCGCTATTGGTTCGAAGAGCTGGCAGGCGTATCGTGCAATGTAGAGATTGCCTCTGAATACAGATACCGCAAATCACATGTGCGTCCAAACAGTTTGCTGGTAACTATTTCGCAGTCTGGTGAAACAGCTGATACCTTAGCTGCTTTACGCCTCGCTAAAGAGCAGGGGTATGTGTCAAGCCTGACTATTTGTAACGTACCCGGTTCATCATTGGTGCGTGAATCAGACATGAATTACATGATGGAAGCAGGTGCTGAGATCGGCGTTGCCTCGACCAAAGCATTTACTGTGCAATTGGCAGGATTGTTGATGCTCGTTGGCGCCATCGGCCATCACAAAGAGCTTGATGAGCTTAGTGAAGCCAGACTGGTTAAATCCTTACTTAGTCTGCCAACCAAAATTGAACAGGCTTTGTCTATGGACGAAGCTATACAGGGGCTGGCTGAAGACTTTTCCGAGAAAAACCACAGTTTATTCCTCGGCCGTGGTGATCAATATCCCATTGCGATGGAAGGTGCGTTAAAGCTAAAAGAGATTTCTTATATTCACGCAGAAGCTTATGCCGCTGGTGAACTTAAACATGGTCCCTTGGCACTGATAGATGCGGATATGCCGGTCATAGTTGTTGCGCCCAACAACGAACTGGTAGAAAAGCTTAAATCCAATGTGGAAGAAGTTCGCGCACGTGGCGGTTTGATGTATGTCTTTGCTGACAAGGATGCAAAGTTTCAAAACGACCAGACCATGAAAGTACTGGAAGTGCCAGTGTGTGACGCGTTAATTGCACCGATTATCTATACGATACCGTTACAACTATTGTCATATCACGTAGCAGTCATCAAAGGTACTGACGTTGATCAGCCACGTAATCTTGCCAAGAGTGTCACTGTTGAATAGCAGTACACTTTTGGTAAATTGAAAATGAATTCAACTCCATCCCTGCGAAAACCAGTCAGTCTTAGTTGCCGAAATTAGTCCGTCATTGTGTGGCGACTAAAACACCGTTCCCGCGTAGGCGGGTCGGTCCGGCATTCCTCCCAGTTCATTCACAGAAGTTGAAAGCGATATTGTGTTAACAGATCGGCGTGACAACAACTTCTCTACTGAAACGCAAACTCGGACATGGAATTTCAGCGATGTAACGGTATCTGCTAATTCCGTATCAACCCGTCTGACAGGCTCGGTGGAAAGGGTTCTGTCGGAATCGTCATTAGTAGCTCAGATGTTTGCTGAAGGATGTGTTAGCGACGATCCGCGAAGTAAAAATTTTACCACCCAAATAACGTATGCGATGGATTCGGTTGAAAGAACTGATGCAACAACTAACACATCTATCCTGGATGCAAGCTACCTTGTCGAGACTATCTCCAGACTGGAAGATCCGACTGGAAATGTAACCGGTCCTTGCGCACGCCTGAATTTTGTACTTTTCGATGGTTTGGCGGATGTAACGTCAACTGAGCTGGGGCAAGTTTCGATTAGTAAATCAGGTGTCAGCATCATCGAAGGTAGCGCTCCTGATAGTTTACGTGAGCAAATAGAAAACAGAGTAATTAAAAAAATTAGCGATCTACCCCTGTATAGGTACCGCCATCACTAGGCCGCATAATCTCAAAAACATCATTAACGTAGGCATAATCGCGATAGCCGCAGCGTGCGAGCGGTTGCGCAGCAGCAGTATCAAACCGACCGTCGCGTAAGTATTTATCATCGATATGCCAGGCGACAACCTGTCCGATAGTCAGAAATGTATCTATCGGGTTGCCATCAAGATCTTTTAATTCCTGGCAACTTAAAACTTTGCATTCCATTGAAGCAGGGCTTGCTGCCACGCGCGGTGCTTTAACTTTCTTGCACTCTGCTGTTTCAAGTTGAGCGTTTACGTACTCGTTCTCACCGGCCGGTACAGTATCACTGGTTATATTCATTTGATTTTGTAAATCATACGTCGCTAATGAAAAAACAAACTCGCCTGTCTGCTTCGCATTATCTGCACTGTGTTTATAGGATTCACTTGAGAACATCAATACATGCGGGCTGGCAGAGAGTGCATTGAAAAAACTGTAGGGCGCAATATTGGGTGTGCCGTTTTTATCGACAGTTGAAATCCAGCCTATGGGTCGAGGCGTGATAATCGCTTTGAATGGATCAAAGGGCAGTCCGTGGTTTGAAGGATCGTCGCAGTACATAGGATGGTTTTGATTGGTTAATTCAGCTTTTATTATAAGCGGCTCGACACTTTCAATGAAATGCCATTGTTCCCGAAATGGGAACATGTTACTCTTAGGTTATGCACATCTTTGCTAAACGAACGTTACGGGAATTCTGGGAGTTGAAACCGGAATACAGTGATGCAAAGGGAGCACTTGAAGCATGGCACAAGGAAGTTCAGAAAGCTCAATGGCAGAATTCAAACGCGCTCAAAGCACAGTTTCGTTCAGCCAGTTTTGTGAAAGACCGAGTGGTGTTCAACATCGCTGGTAACAAATACCGTTTGGTCGTCAGGGTTCGATATGACAAGCAGCGCGTGTTCATAAAATTTATTGGTACGCATCAGGCGTACGATCAGATAGATGTTGGGGGGATCTAAGGTGGATATCAAACCGATCAGAACAGAACAGGATTACACCGAAGCGCTGGCTCAAATCGAAGAGCTATGGGAAGCTGCCGATAACACGCCTGAAGGTGATTTGCTGGACGTACTTTGTGACCTTGTGGCAGTCTATGAAGAGCGCAACCATTCCATAGATCCACCTGATCCAATAGAAGCTATTTTGTTCAGGATGGAGCAGCAAGGTCTCACCCGTGCAGAACTGGAGCCCTACATGGGCGGGCGTTCTCATGTGTCAGAAGTTTTGAATGGTAAGCGGCCGTTATCCCGACAGATGATTTCGAACTTGCACTACGGCCTGGGCATTCCATTCGAATCGCTAATGCCACCACCAGATAACGAACAGGTTCAGTATGGGTAACTGATGTTCACAAGTTATCTTTTGCTTGCTTAAAGACTTCCTTTCATGGATTTCATCACGATGGAACGATCAACAATTCCATGCACCACTCCGGCTTGATCAACCACTGCAAGCGGTTGATCTGTTTCTGCTACAAGATCTATCAAGGTTTCTATTTTCGCTGCCAGTGGTACAGTCGGGCCATCGGTAGATATTTGCCTGTTTTCAAGAGGCTGCATAACTTTACCGGCAGACAATACTTTGTAGCGCGGTACGTCTTCAGTAAAATCAGAGACATACTTGTCAGCCGGATTGGCAACGATCTCTTCGGGTGTTCCCATCTGGGATATCGCGCCATCGCGCATAATCATGATGTGATCCCCCATTTTTATCGCCTCAAGAAAATCGTGCGTGATAAAAACCATGGTCTTCTTCAGGCGCGCTTGAAGGGCTATAAGCTCATCCTGCATTTCACGGCGAATCAGTGGATCAAGTGCTGAAAAAGGTTCATCAAACAACAGTATTTCAGGCTCGACTGCCATCGCTCTGGCGAGACCCACACGTTGCTGCATACCACCTGATAGTTCACGCGGATAGTGCTCAGCCCATCCGTCCAGTCCTACCAGATCGATAAATTCCATGGCCTTCTTGTGACGAGCTTGTCGCCCTTCGCCACGAACCTCAAGGCCATAAGCAACATTGTCGAGAACCGTGCGGTGCGGAAATAGACCGAAATGCTGGAACACCATCGCCATTTTGTTGCGGCGCAGTTTTTTCAGGTCACGTTGTGAAACCCGAGTGATATCTTCATTGTTGATCAACACTTGGCCATCAGTCGGTTCAATCAATCGAGATAGGCAACGCACCAGAGTAGATTTGCCAGAGCCAGATAGCCCCATGACGACAAAGGTCTCGCCTTCTTCAACGGAAAAACTGACATCTTTAACGGCTACTACGTGTCCTGTGTCTTCCTGGATACGCGCGCGGGAATGGCTGCGATCCATGGACTTCAGCGTGCTTTCGGGGTGGGGTCCGAAAAGCTTCCAGATCGAATTACAACGAATTTTAGGTTCTGCGGACATACCGGAATTGCCAGTTAAGCGGGCTATCAGTAGTATAATGCCCGACTATACACAAAGATGTCGACTGCCCTATCACTAGCGAAGCCAACAATCTCACTCAAGGTCCCGCAAAACGGAGCCTGTTTCAATTCAGGGGCCATGACTTCACGATAAGCGTCTGTATTCTGGCGGGGTTGCTCTTGTCCCTGGCCGTCTATGCCGTGCTTGGCTACAAATTCCCATTTCCACAATTCATCATCGATGCGTTTCCGTTTGCCGATTGGGTCAATGAGGGGCGAACCTGGCTTGAAGCCAATTTGAAAACTTACACGCGTGCTATCGCCGATGTGGTCAAGATACCACTGGAATGGCTGGAAGAGACACTGTGGGTACTGCCCTGGTTGGTGGTTATGCTGGCACTGGTTCTACTCTCTCTTGCCTATGGTGGGCTGCCGCTTGGTTTGTTGACCTTCGCAGGTGTTATGTTCTGGGGAATGGTTGATATGTGGTACGAAGCTATGTCAACCCTAAGCCTGATGGCTGTATCGGTTGCCTTCTCTGCATTGATTGGTGTTTTGCTCGGCATTGTTGCATCACAAAGCGATCGCTTCGACAGGTGTTTGCGCCCGGTACTCGATACCATGCAAACCATGCCGGCTTTTGTTTACCTGATACCGGCCATTTTCTTTTTTGGTGTGGGTGCAACATCGGCTGCAATGGCAGTCATTATTTATGCACTACCGCCTGCGGTCAGGTTGACCAATCTTGGTATACGACAAGTGCCGGCAACCATGATAGAGGCTGCAGAAAGTTTTGGTTCAAGTCGCTTGCAGTTGCTATTTAAAGTCAAACTGCCTCAAGCCTTACCATCAATTATGCTCGGCATTAATCAATGCATCATGATGGGTCTTGGTCTTGCTGTGCTGGCGGTTTTTATCGGTGGTGGTGGCCTGGGTGAACAGGTCTGGAAGGCATTGACCCGGTTGAAGGTTGGCTGGGCATTCGAAGGTGGCATATGTATCGTTTTCGTAGCCATTATTTTTGATCGTCTCAGTTATGCAATAAGTGGCGTATCGAAATCAAATACCAAAGAACAGGTAAACGGGATGGTCTTCCGTTTATTGCCGCAAAAATGGGATGAAAATCCAATCGCCATTGCGATTGAACGTCCTATTGGATGGATTTGCGATGCCTGTAAATCTGCAGCAGCCTCGGTCACTAGTCTCGTTGCCACGCCGCTGCGGTTTGTGTTGCCGGGTTTTTCCAACTGGCTGACGAAAAAACCTTTGCTGATATTCGGTTTATTAATACTTGCCGTAGTCTACTTTCTAGCACCGCATATAAAGTGGATGAGCAGCTATCCATCTTCTCTGGAACTCTCTATCCGCGAGCCGATTGATTACGCGATTAACTGGTTGACTATTAACCCCACGTTTATCGGCATCACCAAAGCTATTCGATCAAGCATCTATCTTTACTTTCTGAATCCGCTGGATTCGTTTTTAAGTGGATTGCCATGGTGGTATGTGATGGCAACCATCGGTTTGATTGTGTGGAAATCAACCAGCTTGAAATTCGCTTTTGTCACCACTGCCTTTTTGGTGTTCCTGGCTGCAGCCGGTCTTTGGGAAATATCCATGTTTACCCTGGCGGGAACAGTTGTCTCGGTAGGGATCTGCATGTTGCTTGGTGTGCCACTGGGTGTGTTGGCGGCTTACTCACGTCCTGTTGATGCGTTTCTTCGACCTGTACTCGATACGATGCAAACCATGCCGGCGTTTGTCTACCTTATCCCGGCATTGTTCTTCTTCGGTGGCAACAAAACCACCGCTGTTATCGCCACGGTTATCTATGCCATACCGCCTGTGATACGTCTGACCAATCTGGGTTTAAGACAACTGCCGAGTGAAATCGACGAGGTTGCCGGCTCTTTCGGTTCCGGCACATTGCAGACTCTGTTTAAAGTAAAACTGCCAATGGCATCCCCGTCGATAATGTTGGGGCTGAATCAAGCGGTGGTATTCGCGCTGGCGATGCAGGCCATCACGCCATTGGTCGCGGGCCTTGGGCTAGGCAAAGAAGTGTTCAACGCCATGAACACCGCTAACATGGGCAAGGGGCTGACGGCCGGCATCGGCATAGTGCTACTGACGATTATGCTCGATCGTTTGACTCAGGGCTGGACGCGTAATCAGCAGCGCGCTCTGGGTCTCTAGGATCCCATTCCAGCTGCCGCATCTGAATTAGTATTTAAATACTACTTCCTTTCGCATTTAAGGCATTTTGTCTGCTGTAATGCACATGGATATCGACAGCAGGATCGTCAAATGTTTTACTATTTACACAGCCGGGTGCGTTGCGTTTGCACGGCAGTAAGAATTAATAATCCTTTGGAAACATTGCAGTTTCCGGGGCTAATAAAACCGAACGAGGAGTAAAGATGAAGAAATACCTAACAACTATGTCAGGTGCCATCGTGTTGGCCCTTGGCGCATCAACCCAAGTGTCAGCCGGCGGGATAGCAAAATCTGCGGTTAATGATTGGACTGGTGGCGCTGTGATGTGCGAGATCATACATCAGATTCTCGAAAACGAAATGGACTTCAAGGTAAAGCGTATCGTTATGCCTTCAGGACCAGGTCGTGACGAAGGTATCCGTTCTGGTGACCTTGATTATGGTTGTGAGCTTTGGCCTTCGTATTCAACCACTAAAGAAAAATTCGTTAAAGAATATGGTGGCGACGGGTCGATTTTGAAAGTCTCTGATGACGGTATCGTTGGTGTGTCCAGCTACTATGTACCGCGTTATATGGTTGAAGGTGACGGTGCACCAGCACCTGATCTAAAAACCTGGGAAGACATGAACAAGTATTCAGATTTGTTCAAGACACTTGAGACTGGCGACAAGGGTCGTCTATTGGGTTGTCCGACAGCAGCATGGCAATGTGAAGATCCAAAGCGACTGGAACTGCTCGGCCTTAACTACGAAGCGGTAGAGCTAGGCTCTGAAGCTGCACACTGGGCTGAAATGCAAGCGGCATACAAACGTAAAGAAGCCTTCATCGCTTATGCATGGGAGCCGCACTGGATTCACGCTGCACTTGATCTGGTAAAAGTTGAGTTACCTGAGCATTCAGATGACAAATGGCCTGCTACTGGTTGGGCATTGGATGTCACTTATAACTACGCTAATCCTGAATTCGCAGAGAAAAATCCTGAAGTTATAGAGTTGATGACGAACTTCGAATTGACCAATGACATGCAGGCTCCTTTGATTCTTGCCATAGATGTAGACGGTAAGGACATGGGTGATGTAGCTAGCGAATGGCTTGCTGCAAACGAAGACGTATGGAAAGCCTGGTTACCAAAATAGTAACTATCAGGTTTTAAACGAAAGAAGCCGTGCTAATCGCGGCTTTTTTTGTGCTTGTGTTTGAGGTGTTTTATATCGGTTTTACTTTTAAAGAATGCCTCTAAAAACACATCGCGAAGTTGCCGCGATGTGTTTTGTAAAGGTCACTGATGCTCAAGGCAACTAGCCATATCGATAAGGTCGACCGGCTTTTTGCATGTCAGCATTGTACTGCCTGAAGATATCAACCACTTTCTTTTTGGTCTCTGATTCTTTTGCAATTTCATCCCAGAAATCGATGGCAGCATTTTCTACTTGTGCCCATTCTTCATCAGGAATTGTGGTTAGTTCCATTTTCGGGCCATTGACGCGCAAGTTAGCTTCACCGCCCCAATACCACCACTGACGGTAGTAGTGGCTTTGTTCCATACAAACGGTTAGCAGCTCTTTTAAATGATCGGGTAGTTCATCCCAGCGTTCCATATTTGCAAAGAAGTGACCGATCCATGCGCCTGAGATATTGTTTGTCAGAAAGTAATTAGTGACATCAGCCCAACCTACTGTGTAATCCTCTGTAATACCCGACCACGCTATTCCATCGAGCTCACCGGTTTGCACAGCAACTTCTATGTCTTCCCAGGGAAGTGTGACTGGCACGACGCCAAATTGAGAAAGGAAACGCCCCGCAGTCGGGAAGGTGAACACACGTTTACCTTTAAGATCTGCCAAAGAATTTATCGGATCTTTGGTCGCGAAATGACAGGGGTCCCAGGCACCGGCAGAGATATGTTTTACGCCCACCTTGCTGTACTCTTCGTCCCAGATTTCATTCAGGCCGTATTGATTAAACAGCACGGGAACGTCGAGTGAATACCTGCTGCCAAAAGGAAAATATCCCCCGAATACAGTTACCTCTGTAGGTGACGCCATCGAATCATCGTCTGATTGAACGGCATCGATGGTACCGCGTTGTAATGCCTGAAATAGCTCGCCGGTTGGTACGAGCTGATCAGCAAAAAACAATTCTATTTCCATTTCATCGCCTGCAATTTTATTAAACTTGTCTATTGCTGGTTTGATGACATGTTCCGCCAGTGCGGTGCCGGCATAGGTTTGTAGTCGCCATTTGATTTTTGATTGAGCGATGGCTGGCGCGCTGGTGATCAGGCCTGCGCTAGGTATGGCTACTGCTGCCTTTTTGATAAAAGAACGTCTATTACTCATTTCAATAAATCCTCTTTCGCTAGGAGCCTACGCAGCAAAATTATATTTATTTCAATTTCTACCGCGCAAGTTCCTTGAGTACCGTCTTTATTTTCCGTAGACGGTTTCCGGTAGCCATAGTGCGATTTGTGGAAACACCATGACAAGTGCGAGCGCTAGAATCATCACTAAAACGAATGGCACGATTGAGCGATAGATGTCACTCAAAGTGATTTCAGGTGGTGACATGGCACGCATCAAAAACAAGTTGTATCCAAAAGGTGGCGTCATGTAAGCCACCTGTGTGGTGATCGTATATAGAACACCATACCAGATAAGATCGAAGCCCAGAGCACCCACCAGTGGTATATACAATGGCGCGACGATGACCAGCATAGCGGTATCATCGAGAAAAGTGCCCATGGCGATAAAGCTTAATTGCATCAGAATAAGAATCATCAGCGGCGACAGCCCAAGCTTTTCGGTGAAAAGGCTCTCTATTGCCTTGACAGCACCCAGGCCATCAAACACTGCGCCAAAGGCCAATGCAGCAAGAATAATCCACATAAACATACAGGTAATGCCCAGTGTGTTCTTTAGTGAGGTGTCGAATACCTTCCAGGTCATGCGACCTTTCAATAAAGCTGCGATAAATGCGGCTGCAGCCCCTATGGCAGAACTTTCTACCAGTGATGTTTTACCTGTGACAAAGGGAATCATCATTGAGAAGAAAATACCCAAAGGCAGTAAACCCGATAACAGCAAACGATATTTTTCGGCTTTGGGAATATTGCGCTCTTCAACACTTAACACCGGCCCAAGTGATGGGTTCAATTTACAGCGTATAGCGATGTACACCACGAACATGGCAGCCATCATCAGTCCAGGGATAACACCTGCAAGCCACAGTTGTCCCACTGGCTGACGAGCGATCATGGCGTATAAAACCAGCACCACAGAAGGTGGTACCAGTATCCCCAGGGAGCTACCTGCTTGCACCACCCCGGTTACCATTCGCTTGTCATAGCCTCGTCGTAATAATTCGGGCAAGGCAATCGTGGCTCCTATCGCCATTCCCGCTACCGAGAGGCCATTCATTGCTGAGATTAATATCATTAAGCCAATGGTGCCGATAGCCAAACCACCGTGTATGCCTCCCATCCATACGTGGAACATTCGATACAAGTCATTAGCAATACCGCTTTCGGAGAGGATGTAACCCATAAACACGAACATGGGCACTGTTAGTAGGGGATACCAGCGCATGACCTTTATCGCTTGAGAAAAAGCGATATCAAAACCACCCTTGTCACCCCACAACATTAACGCAGCTATGACGGCGACAAAACCTATTGCTCCAAATACGCGCTGGCCGGAGAATAACAACAGCATCATTGTTGCGAACATAACGAATGCAATGGCTTCGTAGCTCATGAAGCAATTCCCGCTATGTTTTCACCGCGCATACGCAAGATGTCTTTGAATAATTCCGATACCGTTTGCAGCAGCATCAGAACGATGCCGAGACTGAGCGTGACTTTTATGGGCCACAAGTAGGGTCGCCAAATAGTACGGCTACGTTCTAAGGTGCCGGGTTCTTTGGCACCGCTGGCAAGATCAAAAAAGAAACCGATGGGCTCCTTACCAAAGTATCCCAGCGAATAAGCTGTTGATCCTATTGCGCCCCAAAGTAATACCACCAGATAGGTCAATAGACAGATAACCATCAACGCATCGGTTATGGCTTTGCGTTTTGGTGACCAATTATCGTAGAACAGATCCATGCGCACATGAGATCCGGTTTGAATAGCGTAGGGTCCACCCAGAAAGAAGTAGGTTACCATCGCAAACTGCGCGGCTTCCAAAGTCCATAGTGAGGGTTGATCTCCGAATTTGGAGATGATTGACCAGAGCAAAATTGCCATCATGACAAAGATGCCGTACATCATTAATCTGCCAATACCGCGATTGAATGTGTCTATACAGCGAATATAAAGGCGCAGCAA
>CAYPMR010000095.1:0-12961 GCA_964411665.1 uncultured Granulosicoccaceae bacterium
GGCAGCGATGGATCAGGTGGTGATGGTTCAGGCAGCGATGGATCAGGTGGTGATGCCGCGGCACTTGTAGCCAATGCTGATCAGTTTACAGTTGCACAAGGTGGCATTACCCGGCTTGATGTATTGCAAAACGATATCGATGCTGTGGGTCAAGGCTTAACACTGGTTAGTGTTGGGTCACTGCAAAGTGGTACAGCTGAAATCGACGACGGAACGATTATCTTTGAACCGCCGCATGATTTTCTGGGTGAATCCGGGTTTGTCTACACGGTGGAGGATGCTGAGGGCAATGTTGCAACTGCACCTGTTGCACTGACAGTCGTGCGTTTCAGTGATATTAACGGCAATGGTCTGAATGATTTTGTAGAGTGTGAGTGTGACGATATTCGTCTGATAACCGGGATAGATGGTACTGGTACTGGAGGTGCTCCTGCGCTGGTATGGCTGCTTGGTTTGATGCTTCTTGTCAGGTTGAATCGTTTCAACCAAGGCAACTGGAGGTAAGTGAGCATGCGCCAACAGTATTGTGCTTTACCCGGACATAACAGCCTGATTCCAAAAGGTACAAACCTGGAATCCAGTGATTGTCTGCAGGCTGAATTATTGGCTGCGTTGCGTCTGGCGAGTCAGCAGAACAGGGCAGGTTTTTTTGTTGTGGATGTTGCACATCACGATCTAGGTGACTGCACAACTGTTGCTGCCGCCAGCGGTGTAGCAACAAAAGCGCCCGTAATTAGTCCGGTAAGTGTGCCAGAGGATACAAACCAGGTTGACAACAGATGCATGACTCGTCAGTCATCCTCATCCTGGCGCTGGGTTCGTTGGGCTTTAGCTGGTAGCCTGTTACCGGCTACCTGTGTGGGTTTGCAAGGTGCGTTGGCGCAACAGCAATCTGGCTCTGTGCCCTCTACGGCTGACTATACCCCTGGTCGCAGTAGTTGGTATGTCGGTGGTGGTTTGGGTATATCGCGGCTTGATCCGGATTCGTTTTGTCGATGCATCTCAATAGAAGATGAGAATGATCTGGCTTTCAATCTGTATGCAGGTATCGACCTGACTAAACGATTTGCGATTGAAGCTCAGTTCGCCGAGCTTGGCCAATCTGATATTGCTTTCCTTGGTGAGCCTGTGGGCGGTATCGATTATCGAGTCGCAGGAGCAACCGGCTTGCTTTATCTGTTCGATACATCGGGTTTCTCGGGAAACAGAGCGCTGGATGGAGGTCTTTCATTCTATGTCAAGGCAGGTGGTGGTATTTTGGACAACAGCTCCAGACTGGATTTCGTACAAAACAATGACACGCAGTTCTGGATCGGTGCGGGTTTACAACTTGGATTCGATAATGGCTGGGCGCTAAGGGCAGAGATCAATTCATATGATACTGATGCACAGCAAGTCACCGCATCGCTGATAAAACGTTTCGCGCTCAGCGATACCTCCAATCGAAATTATGCACCGGCGCCGATACCAGTTGTTGACACCCCCAGTATTGTTGAAGAAGTTATTGCTCCGCAAGAAACTACCTTTACTCTGACAAATGCTGATTTGCCGACTCTCTATTTCGATTTCGATCGTTCCGATCTCGATCTGCCAATGCGCTGGAAGCTGGATCAGTTAGCTCAGCAGCTGGAAGAGGATGCTGAGAAGAGAATTGTATTATCGGGACATACGGATTCTTTGGGTTCCCAAAATTACAACAGTGTTTTATCAATGAAGCGTGCTGCGGCTACGCGGGATTACCTGTTGTCTCAATCGGTTGCGGCAGAACGAATCGAGATAGTGGCACTTGGGGAGGCACAACCGGCGGCTTCAAATCAGACAGACGAAGGTCGATCATTGAATCGACGTGTAGACATAGCGCTTGTTGAATAGGTTTACATACCGTAGGGCTGACTCTTTGGAGCGCTTCGGAGGAGAATAGCCGGGTATTTTTAGCGCACTTATTTTGCGCACCTATTTAGCGCACTAGTGTTAGTAACTTGCGAGGCAAGTGCCGAATCTTCAACAGCAAGATCGGTAACAATAAGACTAACCATTCAATAGCCCCATACAGATTTGTACCCGTACCAAGTGTCACAGGTTGAACGCTGCAACCCCCGATAGCATTGCCGTTAATACCACTGGTAACCACAGTTGGATTTAGAATATTAACCGATTGATTCGCGTCGGACGTTGTATTGGTTGATGTTAAAACAGGCGGTTCGGGTAATGGCGTTGGCGCAGAAGCGGCAGTAGCACTAGCGACTATTTGCTGAAATTCTTCAAAGTCGAGCAGTCCGTCATTGTCGCTGTCGAGGTCAAGGTGATTGGGCAGACCATCATTATCCAGGTCACTAATTTGCAGTGGTGCATTTTGCAACGAGTCGTCCAGACCATTGCCGTCGAGATCAAGAAACCCGTCAACCCGACCGTTGTTGTCTCTGTCTGCTTCAAAACCGCCAGTTTCAAGAAGATCGGACAGCTGATCGTTGTCGCTGTCCAGATCATAGGCGTTTTCAGCACCATCGCCATCGGCATCAAAAAAGTTATTAATCGAGCCTACAGTGTCATCAATACCGTTTCGATTGCCATCAATAATGTTTGCTATTGATGGAAAAACAAACTGATCTATATTTCGCAGCTCTATTCGATCGCTTAAGCCGTCGTTATCACTGTCGAGGTCTCTGTAGTTTTGAATGCCATCCCGATCCGAATCAGGCAGTTCGAAAATTAAATTCTCTGCATTCAGAAGTATTTCGATCGCATCTGCCAACCCGTTGCTACCCAGCGGGACACCTGCGTCGACCAGACCATCTCCATTGCTGTCCAGACTAAGTAGTAACTCCCGGTTTAGTATGGATTCAAAGATATCCGGAATGGTGTCATTGTCCGAATCGAGATCAAGATAATTTGGCAGACCATCATTGTCATCATCACCTGTTCCTTCGAACTCATTTGGTATGGCATCATTGTCCGCATCGAGATCAATTTCATCGGCGATGGTATCGTTGTCAATGTCACCGGGTACCGCCATTGCCTGATCTGACAAGCCTGCTACTATTCCGGTGATAAGCATTACCATTAGCAATAGAGTTGGGGACTTGAGTGGTCTGAGTGACAAGCGTTCAGGGCAGGTACCTGATCCGAGATTGCTTGAAGAGCAGACAGCGCCCTCGAATTTGGACTCGATTTTGAGTCGACTCTCTGTGCAGATATACATCTTGTCAGACACTGTTTCAGGCCGGTTTGGAGTTTCTACAAGGTTATCAGAGCCTGATGCGTCCAATGTTGCATAGATGTGAATTCGACCGCACAAGGTATTATTTGTGGGTCGGGACGTGAATTGGTTGGCACGATTGCCTATGGGGAAACAGCCTGTGTTGTCTTGGCGGCTGATTATTCTGGGCAATGGTGGTTAGTGTTTTACATTTTTTTAACTTGATAGGATTAATGCAGTGTCTCTAGCCAACGGTACAAGGCAATTGTCGATTCCCGGGCCATCTGTGCTGCCCGAATCTGTACTCTCGGCAATGCATCAGCCATCACCCAACATATACAGTGGGGCTCTGGTCGATCTTGCCAATAGTCTTTACCCGGATCTGAGCAGGGTGGCTCGAACCGAGGGCGATGCAGTTATCTATATTGGTAATGGGCATGCAGCCTGGGAAGCCTGCCTGACAAATACGCTGAGCCGTGGTGACAAAGTGCTCGCCCTGTTAACCGGGCGGTTTACACTCGGCTGGATGGATCTGGCTGAACACTTTGATTTGCAGTTTGAAACTATCGATTTTGGCAACCGCGATCCGATTGATCCGGAGCGCGTAGCTGAAGCCTTGCGCGACGATAGCAAACATCAAATCAAGGCCATCATCGTTGTGCAGACAGACACGGCTACATCGGTACGCAACGATATCAAAAAGTTACGACAGGCAATCGATCAGTCCGCCCACCCTGCATTGTTGATGGTTGATTGTATTGCGTCGCTTGCCTGTGAACCTTATGAGATGGATGACTGGGGGGTTGATGTAACTGTAGCAGCTTGCCAGAAGGGTCTGATGACACCCGCTGGCCTGGCGTTTACGTTTATTGGCAAGCGGGCTTGGGAAGCCTATAAAAAAGCTGATTTGAAAACTGGCTATTGGGACTGGGACAGACGTGTCAATGGCAAAGTCTTTTACCAGAAATACTGCGGCACGCCGCCGACTCATCATCTGTTCGGCTTGCGCGCGGCCCTTGACATGATTTTCGATGAAGGTCTCGAAGCTGTCTGGCAACGTCATGCAAGACTTGCGTCTGCGATTTGGGCGGCCGTTGATGCCTGGGGTTTAGATAGTGGCATCAACTGCAATATTACCGATCGCTCGCACCGCTCAATAGCTGTCACTGCCATTCTTACCGGCGAGAACGATGCTTCACAACTGCGAGAGTGGTGTGAGCGCGAGGCCGGTGTCACCCTGGGGGTTGGGCTTGCGCTCGACGGTATGCTGGATCGTCAACCCAACGATATTTTTCGTATCGGTCATATGGGGCATTTAAACGTAGCGATGGTTATGGGTACTTTAAGCGCGATTGATGCTGGTCTTAAAGCGCTGGACTATCGTCATGGTCCAGGCGCACTTGAAGCTGCGTCAAAAAGCCTGTTTTAAGTAGAGCGTCAACAAGAGTGCGAATAAGGTTCTTACTAAACCTTCCATAAATTGTCAGAGTAACACTTCTATCAGGCGAGGCCCCCTCGAGTTCAGTGCCTTTTCAAGTGCTGTTTGTAGCCCTGCGTTTGTGGTGACACGCTCGCCGCTGACGCCCATACCTTCAGCGAGTGATAGCCAGTCAAGTGATGGTCGGTCAAGCTCCATCAGGTCGCGTGCAGTTTGACCGCCATTGCTGCTGTTGTTCGCACCGCTTTGATCCTCCCGCTGCTTTTGCTGGTGAGCACCCACATTTTTGAACTCGTATTTCAAAATTGCGTAAGCGCGGTTGGCCAGCACAATGGTGGTGATGTCGAGGTTCTCCCGAGCCTGTGTCCACAGTGCCTGTAAACAATACATGCCGCTACCATCTGCCTGTACGGTTACCACTTTACGATCAGAACAGGCAATAGCTGCACCTGTTGCCAGTGGCATACCGTCGCCGATAGCACCACCGCAAATCTGCAACCAGTCATGCGCCTGAGCTCCGCGTGTTGCATAGGGCAGACGAGCGCCATTGGTTATCGCTTCATCAACAACAATAGCGTTAGCAGGCAGGCAGGCACAGAGGATCTGACCCAGCGAATTACTGTCGACTGTGGCGTCAGCCTCAGGTAGTGCCACATGCTGCCGTGTTTCAAGTTCCGGTTCGTAAGCTCCTGCCTGGAGTTCTTGCACCAGCGCTTCGAGTGCAGCTATTCCATCCTCATTCTCCTCGGCCAGAGTAATGACCTGAGCATCCGCTGGCGACAAGGTGCTGGGTTTGTCTGGATAGGCAAAGAACGCAACCGGTGCTTTGGCACAGACTCTGATAACACGGCGATAGCTGCTGAGTAGCGCCTGTGCGTCTTCAACGCGATAGGGAACTGGCTCGATATAGACACGGCCCGCCCCCCGAGGCAAGCGCGCGTTGGATGTCTGGGCCAGAAATTCAACACCTGTGGCCTGACGTAAACGACTGGCCGCTTCAAGCCCACGCTCTCGCAGCGCATTGCTGGTAAGAATCATAACTGCAGGTTCATCCCCACGAAGAATATCTGCTACAGCCTTGATTTTGTTTTGCGCCGGAGCGGGACCTGCTTGTCGATGACTACAGGTCTTGTGATCAGGTGATATAACTAGCTCTTCTTGTACTTGATCATCAACCTTATGCGCTTTTGCAGTTGTGGGAGAAACATCTGACCAGGCAGCATCTGCAGGCAGAATCAGTGTTGCTATCCGACCAGGGTGTGTGGTGGCCTGGCGCATTGCCTCCATCGTCATACTCTCAACCTCATCTGCTGTCTGACAGGTGTTCACCCAGTGAGAGACCGGTGTTGCGAGAGTATTTATATCAGAGGTTAGTGGTGCATCGTATTCGATATGGTAAGTCGCATGTTCACCGACAATATTGACTATGGGTGTCAGTGCTTTTTTTGCGTTGTGCAGGTTTGCGATGCCGTTGCCGAGTCCGGGGCCCGTGTGAAGCAAGGTCACGCCCGGTTTATCACTCATGCGTGCATAGCCATCTGCAGCCCCTGTGACGACGGTTTCGGCCAGACAAAGAATTGAGCGCATTGAATCGCTGCGATCCAGTGCTGCTACAAAATGCATTTCTGACGTGCCGGGATTGGCAAAGCAGACCGTCACCCCGGATTGTTCCAGCTTTTCAACCAGAATCTGGGCACCGTTAGGGTGATGAGCATTGTTGCTATCAGGCAAGCTGGCGTTATCGCTGACTATGTTGCTAGCTGCTTGCGGGGTTTCAGATGTCGTTTTGGACTCATGCATGAGTGTCTAAGCAGGTGAGATGTGCCAGGTTAAGAAATAGCGAATAATGACGCCAGATCATAAAGCACAAAACCTGTTTGACAAACACTTTACTGTTGGTGATTGCAAGAGACTGCAATCACCGACCATCATGATCAGTTACTGCCCAGTGCAGGTATTCGGTCAGCCCGTTCGTGGGAGGACCAGAACTGCGCCAGTAGATCCTGACCAGTACCATCCTGGAAAAGTCGGCGATGATCGAGTTTTTCCGAATCTGTCAGACTTGCATAGAAATCACTGAACTGATCTGCATCGGGTGACAGGTGCACAAGAAACTGCATGGTACGTGCGTAAACATCGACCAGTCTGTGCGCGGGTTCGAAATCGTTTTTCTTCATGAATGCCGTCAAGTCCTGCATGTCTTCTCCCCATTCGGGATGCAGTGGTTGAGCCGCTTTTTGCTTGATTCTTTCAGCTTCTGCCAGCTTCTCTTGTCGAGCCAGTTCTTTGGCTTTTTTACTATTCTCTATTTTAAGGAGCGCCTGGCGTTTTTCTTCCTCTTTAGCTGCCACAGCTGCCAATCGTTGTTCTTCTTTGGCGGCTTCAGCTGCAAGTGCACGTTCCTTTTCCTGACGAACTTTCTCTTCTGCAAGACGTTTTTGTTCTTTGCGCTCATTTTCCTCTGCACGCAAACGCTGGTACTCCAGTTTGTCAGCAGTTCTCGCCTGTCGCCTGACTTCGCGTTTGTACATCACGAGCTCAATCCGGTCGAGATTGGATGGATCAAGATTGCGAGCCGCTTGTTCGACACGAACTTTTCGTGCTTCCTTGCGGTAGAGATAGCCTAGTTTGCCAGTGAGGTGCGATCCGTTTCCACTACGCAAGGCATCATCGACAGTGCGCAGATCTTGTTTCGAGTAAGATGCGGCGCATCCAGTTAGCAACAGACTGGCAAAAAGCAGACAAACTAGTATTTTTTGTGAACTGATCATAATTTCCAATCACCCGTTTAAATCGGGAATGCACGAACTCTAGCAAATGCTGCTGACTCCGGTGTAGCTATTGTTCCAGTTTTTTGACATAGCAATTGCTTCATCTCTGTAAACTATGAACGTGTTTCCAATCCAGTAGAAAAGATGGCCTTATTGTGGCGCTCAACTTGTGACGGAGTTACCTATGAGGTGCGTCAGGCGGGTGCATCGCGGCGTCTCTACAGCAATGGCGTGTTCCATAGTCAATGGAATGCCGATCGTGCGCTGGCAGGCTCGTTGTGGGATCTGCTTATTTTACCGGGTTTTTTGCCGGGATCTCGACCCAGATTGAATATTCTCGTGCTCGGGGTTGGCGGAGGGGCTGTGATTCGTCAGGCATTGCATTTACTGTCTGTCGATTCAGTCATCGGGATTGAACTTGATCCAGTCCACATTGATGTAGCCAATCGATGGTTTGGGCTTGGCGCTGAAAAGCGGGTTAAATTGGTATGTGCAGACGCGCGGGAGTGGTTGGGGACTAATGCAGGTCAACGCTTTGATCTGGTTATAGATGATCTGTTCGGCCACTTTACTGATGAAGTCGAACGCAGCGTAGTGTTGAATGCATCATGGGTGAAGCGACTTCTATCCGTTGCTTGCAAAGATGCTGTGATTGTTGTCAATACACCGGGAGACCGATCAGCGACAACTGCATTACAACGGTTGTTATTAACCGCCGGAGGCAGTGGAAAATCAGCCGGATCGGCTGTCGGATTTACACTTTCTCATCCCGGTTACGATAATAAGATACTGGCGTTGCACAGACAGGCGGATTCAACACTCTTGCATTGGCGTAAGAGCTGGCTATCGTCGCTGAACGCCTCTGGTATGAATGCACAACAACTGGCTGTAGCGGCTGAGCACCTGGCAAGAGCGCGGCGCTGGCCCGGAGAGTAGTGCTAAATCACTGCAACACAATTTGCCAATTAACGTTGTCGCAGTTCTTGTATCGATTAGCCAGGGCGTGGCGAGCAGGGTGTGGTGATTATTGCTTACTATTTTCCTTGTACTTCACAGCATCAGCATCGCGGATTAAAACCAGAGTGGCAGGTTTAGTTGTATTTCCCTGCAAATTCTCTGAGGATGTAGCGCTTGCGATAATGGGCTGTTCTGTTGTTCCTTCTACTCGGGCGATCGATTGATCAAAACCAGCTTGTTTTCCCATGAGAATATAGGCCGAGGTTGCAATGGCAAATGCGCTTAACAGCAATAATAGCGGTAAGACAAAACCATGCCAGAGGGTGTTTTTTGTACCGGAATACGTAACCGCAGGTGATTGATTGTGAGTGATCATATTATTGCCCCGGAACTTTTCACCGGGTTAACTAGTAACCGGTTAATTCCAGGTTGGTGCCCAGTTCCCTGTCAAATGACGATGGTGACAAGCCTAGTCCGTCAATGATCGTAGTGGTGTTTTTATTTGCGGATGTTTACAACCTGACGCAGCGGGCTTTGACGGCAACAAATTGTCACACAAAATCCTTACGTGAAATAAATCTAAGCGCATACAGGGATTGTGGATTGCTGACTGTCGTAGCTGTTATGAGTGAGTCCGAGGTTGCCGGTATATTGGCTGAACTGGAGGAGGCATAGCGTTGCTTCGCACAGCATCTTGCTGGAAAAAATCGCAATAATCCTCGCCTGATACTTCGCTTTTTCGATGCACTTGCTTTCAATAAGATCGTGCTTGATCTTTTGGAAGATCTTCCAGGTTCCGATATAGCATTGTTGGAGGAGTGCGCTTTTTATCAAGGAGCCGCAGAGCAGCCAACTTGTAACCTGGCATCAGGGTGTAATCTGCATGGGTATGACGCCCGGTAATTTTGTCACGCCTTGGATAGCCCTATCACGGAGCCAGACGACGAAGAAATTTGATGCTTTGTGACGACCTGTTAGCAGATGCCTGCGGGGCGTGGGAATATGGCCGCGAAAGTGCTACTCTTATATTTCCCATAGCAACTATTCAGGAGGTGATCCAATGTCGAGTGTTTTGAATCTGGGCTGGTCAGCCCTGGGTGTTTACTCGTAATCTATCCGGTAACAACGGAATAGTATTCGGGTCACCCGACTTTGGCTGACCAAACAGCCAAGACACGGGGGCTGCCGCACAGGCAGCCCTTTTTTTGTGGTACTACTTACCTTACTATCGATCAAGTTTTCCAGCAGCGCCTGAGATTACGCGATAGACGTTAATAACCGCATTTATAAATGAATGCTGAAAAAAGTAAAAATCAATCGAACTGCAGCAATCTGTGGCTTTTAATTTGACGCTTGCACTTCGATCGACATATCTTCGTAGACTGCCATCAGGTGGCTATAAAACTCTGTTTTATTCATAAAGCCCACAACGCGACCGTTACGTGTTTCCTGGCCTTGCGGGCTGAAAAATAAAATGGCGGGTGGTCCGAACAGGCCAAAGCGCTTGAGTAAACCACGGTCGAGCTTGTCGTTTTTTGTCACGTCAGCACGCAGCAACATTGCCCGGCTCATTTGTTCTGCAACCTTGGGGTCGGTAAAGGTGAATGCTTCCATCTCTTTGCATGACACACACCAATCGGCATAGAAATCAAGTATCAGTGGTTGCCCCTGTTGTCTTGATGTCAGGATATAAGCGTCCAATTCCTCTGCGCTTTTGACTGCCGTAAACTCAAGTTCATGGCCAGCTCCCTGGTTGCCGCCGGCGGTGCTGATACCGGAAATCTGTGTTGAGCCTGCGCTGAAATTCTTTAGTGGTGAGATAAGACTGCTGCCATTAGACAGTGCGCCGATCAGTAATGCGGCGCCATAGATAACTGCAACGAGACCGCTGCCCTTGGATAGTCGTTGCCATCCGGCGCTATCTTTGGTTAATGAATCCAATGCGCCGAGATATATGCCGCTAACTATTGCTAGTGCTGCAGATAATGCCAGAGTTGCCTGTGCTGGCAAGAATCGCGAAAGCATCCAGATCGCCATAGCGAGTAACAACACACCAAACACCGCTTTAACCCGCTCCATCCAGGCACCGGCTTTTGGTAATAGTCGTCCACAGGATGCACCAACAAGAATTAACGGGAGTCCCATGCCAAGACCCAGCGCAAACAAGGCCGTTCCGCCAACCAGTGCATCACCTGTGTCCGCGATAAAAATGAGTGCACCAACCAGCGGTGCAGTTACACAAGGGCCAACAATCAATGCCGACAGAAATCCCATCAAGGCAACGCTGGCAAAGGATCCGCCGTTTTCACTGTTGCTCAGGCTATTAACTTTTTGTTGTAGCACCTGTGGCATTTGTAATTCGTAAAACCCGAACATCGACAGTGATAACGCAACCAACAGCGCAGCGAATCCGGTCAGAACCCAGGGGTTTTGCAAGAACCCAATACCCGCTCCTGTCATTCCGACAGCGATCCCTGCAAGCGCATAGGTTAGTGCCATTACCAGAACGTATACGACGGATAAGGTAGTTGCCTTGGCCACAGTTACCTCTTTGCCCTGGCCCACAATTAACCCCGATAGAATAGGTACCATCGGTAGAACACAAGGTGTGAACGCCAGTAGTAAACCCAATCCAACAAACAGTGCAAAGATAACTGGCAGGCTGCTTTGTCCCAATTTGTTAGCCAGACGATCCTGCTCGGAGAGTCCGAGGCGACTGTTAGTTGTATTTCCAGTTGTTGTGGCTGCGACTGCATTTGCCGGATTTAGAGCTGATGATTCAGCTGATGATTCGTTACCGGTTACGTTATCCGCAGCTCCGTCAATATTGCCTAACACCGCTCCGCTGTCGCTGTCAGCTGCCGCGAGCAGGAAACTCACACGTTTTGTTTGTGGCGGAAAGCAAATACCGATGTCTGCGCAGCCCTGATAGCCAATATCGAGCTCTATTTCACGCGCTTCGCGATTGTTACCGATATGTTCAAAGGTAATTTCAGCGACGGCCTTTTTGCGGTTTATCTCGACATCGCCAAAAAATTCGTCGTATTTATGTTTACCTTTGGTCAGGCTGGAGATTTCAGCAGTGACGTCCTCACTATTGGCAATCGCCACACCGAAGCGGTGGTTGTAAAGAAAGTACTCATCCTGGATGTCAAATGTTGCAACTGCGGTATTGTCATCGCGCTGCTCGAAAGCGACAATAAACGCTTCGTCGGGGTGCAGTATCTGATTCGAATCATCGGAATCAAACAGTCCGGATAATCCCGACTGCGCGAACACGACGGAACATGCTGCAAAGAACAACAACGGGAGCATTAGATAATGCTTCGCTCTGTTGTGTCTGCTGGCCGACTTGCAGGTTGTCCTTGATTTGTGCATCTTAAATAAGTCAGTCGTGCAATTGCAGGTTATCAGTTTTAGGATTTGGTCTGACTTACTATATACCTTCAGACCAATAGCACTGTTTAATTCGACTGCAAGCGCGTTGTACACTTGCCGCGAGATAGTCTTATGAATCCCGAGCAGCGTATAAGTTCAAACGTTTCAAAGCCTTATTCGGCTGCGCAATCCATGATTTGAGCAAAATGTTGCTGTGTTGCACCTATTAGGGATTGTGAGATGCCTTTGTTGCAAGCCAGGCATGCGCACAAATATATGAAACATATGAAATTTTTCGGTTTCAGCCTTTTGTTTGTTTATACTGCTGGTTGATTATCGATTGTAGTATTAAATTGTTGTGTGTTGTTGGAGTTTTTTCATGAGTCGGATCGATCATATGCCTCAGATTACGCGGGCAGGCTCATGTTTCCCCTATGGTTGAAACCGCCGCGGAGTCTTTAATTGCCCTATATTTTTGCCCTGTTTATCCTTATGCCGATTATCGAGATTGCGGTCTTGATCAAGATCGGCGGGGTCCTGGGATTGTTGCCCACACTGTTGATTATTATCTTGACGGCCATATTGGGTACCTTCATGTTACGCCAGCAAGGTCTGGCAACTCTCGAGCGTGCCAGGAACAGACTTGCGTCAGGACAATTGCCAGCTGAGCAGCTTATGGAAGGCGTATTGTTGCTGATCGGGGGCATTTTGTTGCTCACCCCGGGTTTTGTCACAGATGCCTTTGGTTTTTTCTGTCTTATACCGCCAACCCGGCAATGGCTGGCAAGGCGTATTGCTTCGCGATCAATTGTTGGCTTCCAGGCCCATGCTCAGCAACCCGGGGTTTATCCCGGTCAGCAGCAATCTCGCTCCAGTGATTCCCGATCCACTCCCGGATCGGCTCCCAGGTCTAATCAGGGAGATGTGATTGAGGGTTCTTTTCGCCGCGATGATGATGAAATATAATGTCAGCCGGTCAATAACACTGTCGCTGTAACCCTGCATTACCGCGGGTAATACAAGCCGCCAGCTACGTTTCCAGGAATACTACGAGTATCTGCAGCCGGTAGTCAAAGTAGCTGCAATCTCTTCCGAGCCCAGGCCGATTCTGTTCCCACAGGCAATTCTGTTCATATTTGTCGAATAGGAGTCATTTAGATATTCGACGGGTACTTGATTTTGCAATTTTCGACGCTAGAATTAGCACTCGCTTTAGGTGAG
>CAYPMR010000096.1:0-12174 GCA_964411665.1 uncultured Granulosicoccaceae bacterium
CGACGCAGGCAGTCTGCCTATTCTGTTGCCGAATCAGAGCTCGCTTGATTCAACGCTGTACCTTTGTCAATCCAATAGGTACGACGGGTTAAGTTGTTCAAATTTGGATCAAATGGCTGTTCCGGACCTGCTAAAAGCGTAGGACCAGCTTCGGTTATTAGAAGAGCGGGTTCTGGTGGAATACCGCCGTGTACCAATTGGATCGAACGATCTTCCTCGGTTAATTCTCGTGTATATGAATCGCTATCGCCGTCCTGGCTCAAGTTACTAACCGGTGCGCCGTTGAGCACACTTAATGCGTAGACCGCGCCGCTACCTATCGCTGGAGAACAATGACCAACGTTCGCAGCAGGGCGATAGGTCGAGAATATGACTTGATTGTTTGCGGTTAATGCGGTGCCCAGAACTTTTTCACCTGCAAGTTGAAGATCGTATGACCAACCGTATTTATTGGTTGGTGCGTTTAGATCATATGTCACATCAATCAAATCACTTTCAGTGATCGGCTCATAAGTGAAACCACCATCAGTAGTTTTGCCGTATCCTGGAGGCGCTGTAAGCAGATGCGAGGATCTGATCATGTAGAATTTATCTTCTGTTATTTCATCTAACGGGTGTGCGCGCCAACCCGAGCCAATACTGATAGAAATAAAACGTTCGCCTTCATCGGATATAACGGCAACATCTGGTTCGTAGTAGAAACGTCGTTCGCTCGTTCGGCCACCTTCATTTAAATGTGCAAGTACACCGCCGCGCATAAAATCGCCCGTTTCATGGTGTGAGGTGAGATCAAAACGCCAGATCTGACCGCCAGTATCTGATGCATAAATCTGATCGGCAAAGCCATCAAAGTCAGCATCCAGAATTCGCAGATTACCTGGCATTGAATAGTCCATTCTGTCGAATTTCGTATAATCGCCTGTTGATTGCACTACATCGGTTGGTAAAGCAGAGTAGAGTAGCTCTCCATCTTCGGCATCGACAATATAAAACCCACGGCCTACGCTGTCAGTAGATTGTTCGAGTTTGACCGCGTTGCGCTCTTCATCTTCGCCAAAGGCCAGGTCTTGATTTTCATCATAGCCAGCACCAAATATCAATACATCACGTTCTTCTCCTTTGAAGCGAATTTTGGCAGGTGACATTTTGGACCATGTTTGCCCGAGTTGCTCAAATCCTGGCGTAGAGGGGTCGATGACCCAAGCCAATTCAGGTTTGTTTATATCCGACACATTAAAGGCGTAGTACTTATCGCCACCGCGCCGCATACCAGTGTAAACAAATGCTTTTTCCCCAGGGTCGACTGTCACATTGCCGTTCTCATCTGTTGTCCAAATTGAAAGTACGCCGTCTAAGCCATACGGATGTGAATTGACAACCTGGTTGTCGTAATAAATTTTGAAATTCTGCAGAAGATCTTTTGGTACGAATGAAAATTGTTCTTTCCCACCCTCAGTTTCAAATGCGTGTAGATAACCTGTATTTGTTCCAACGAAAACTAGCGAATTGGAACGTTCCTCGACAGGAGCAGAGCCATCACTGTAATTTAAAATAACAGGTCTTGCGTGCATTGGATCACCCATGGATTGGCGCCAATCGGTATCGTCGTCGTCACCGTCGCTATCCAGCACGTCGATTCCGCGTGCCCATCTCAGTAATTCGATGCGTTCTTGAACGTTATTTGAGATGCCTAGCTCGTCACTGGTAATCAGTGCGTTACCTTCATGGAACTGATTTTCGCTTCTTGTTAGGTCAACACCGCCAGGTGGTACAGGATAGTCACCCATGTAGGTGTAAACTTTACGTGGTGCTGTAGGCGAAAATTCAAGTTGATCTGCTGCGCCACCTAGTGAAACAGAATCACCGTCAACATAGCCAGACCAAAAGCTTTGACTGTTTACATCGAAAAATCCGGTATTTGGGTCAACAGCTTTGTTGCCTGACTCATCGACTATTGTCGGTTCGTTGTCTATTTTTCCAAGCTCATAACGTTTCAAGTTCCCCGGCCAAAGTGGTCGCTCTTCTGGTCTGAACAGGGCGAAATATATATCGTTCCTGTGTGTAAGGCGATTGAATTGGTTTACCGTTGCTCCAGGTGCGACAAAGCTTGTATTGACCGCTAGTACGTTACCCAGGATGGATTGAAATACGTTAACTAGTTGTTCTGAGGATGCAGCTTCATAGTAGTTGCCTCCGCCAGCACGCGCCATGTCTTGTAGATCATTGTTTCTTGTGTTGAACCCGATAGTGTATGTGGAAATTGTTTGACTATCAGGATGTCTTATTGATTGGTCGTTCTTGTGTATCCATTCGGCGAGTTCTGTAGAGCAAGTGGCCTGCGGATCATGACTGGCACCGCATCTTTTACCCGTTAATTCCTGTATTTTGGTTACGGCCGAGTTTGATTCCGCATCACCGTCTGATAGATAAACAATATGATTTGATTGACAACTGGTTTGTATAGGTGACTTGTATACTGGGTTATCAGAAAGATATTCACTACCACAGGCTGCGGATGAAAGATCTGCATCAGTGCATTGAATTTCGCGGTTTACTTGACCACCGGTATAAGTATCTGGTGCCGAGACTCGATTGGCTCGAGGTTCATTCCGCCAAGCATTTTCCCCTTTATCGATTTTTCTAAATCGGCCATAGTCAACTGGCATGCCCCGGTAGTAGGCAACAGCTTCCAGATAAGCACCGACTGTAGGCGTACCCCAACTTAACTGCATTGTATTGACGAGGTCTTTCAGCTTATCGCGAGCTGTTATGAAATTTTCAATTTCACCTGCTCTGGAAATATAAGAAATCCGAAGTTTCGGTGCGCTGGCAGGATATCGGTCGTACGATTTTAACTCTCTTATTCTTTTAGCTCCCTTATTGGAGAGAACAAATGCCATTGCATTACCCGGAACCCAGCCATCACGGTTTACAATTTCTGTAACAATAGATGAAATATCGGGTGTGGCCAGGAGTGCATTTATATCAAGTTCTTCAATGTTGTCCCAAGGCACCGTAGCGGTAGTTTTTGTGCGACTGGTGATATCATTAAGTTTGTTTTCAAATGTGGCGGCATAATCCTCGTTCACACCGTGTATATTGACGGACGAAAGTCCACTCCTAAAACGTTCGATTTCAAAAACCAATTCTGCATCGACAATCTCCGCGCCTTTAGGTATTTGTACATTCTGAAATCGCACACCAACACTTTGCTGTCTATTGCCCCTCCAGCTTTGAGACGATAGACGAAGATCTCTTCCTGTAGTGACAGTTATGCCGGTATCCTCACGCGTTGTTGCATCATCAGAACTCTGAGAAACTCGAGATACAAAGGTCTGCCTGGCACAACCGGCGCCGTCAGGTATGTCTGACGCATCGTAAGAAAATTTTAGTACTGCAGGTGAAAAAGCGGTATCGATGTAGGTTTTTGCCAAGGGAGCTAAACTGTCATAAGTTACGGCTTTTCGCTCGCCACTACCTGCAATCAATAACGTTGCCGCATTGCCACCACACCAATCGTTTTGATCAACGATTTCCTGCAAAACCTGTGTAAAGTCCGCGCTCTCGTAGGATTCGTGTTTCGTCCATGGTTCCACGTTATTCCAAGGGGCTATTGAAGATGTTCTTGGGAGGGCTGCTAGTGACCCATTGTCGCCAGATATTTGCTCCGAATCATCAGTTAAATGCGCCTGAATGGTTAGATTGGCAATACCACTCGATGTGCTTTCAGCCATAAAATCCAGTTTGGCTGATAATATTTTGGCTCCCTGGGGAATATCTAAAGATGGATAGCGCAGACCGACCAGATTGGGCGTAGCGTCTTGAAAACCTAAATCTAAAACTACCCCAGTTCTAAGGACGTTGTCATTTCTAAGGTTTTGTTCAACATCATCACCACTAGCAATAATTTGAGACGAAATATGCTGATCACCGCAGTCAAATGAAGAACATACGGTTTTATCGATCGGCGTGATTGGATACAGAATTGAGCCCCCACTGTTTGTGCCGTTCATTCGCGCAAGGCCAACGTTTATATTGGAGGTGTTATCAAGAATAGCATCCATCGCTACCTTCATTCGGTCCAATCGCGTAACTCCAGTTTCGTCGTCTTTACCCATGGAAATGGATGAATCGAGTACAAACAGTACATTTGGAGCAGTAGCCTGATCAGGGTCAGACTGACCGAAAAACACTTCAGTATCATCTGCCATAGTGCTTGATAAGCAAAATGCAGTAACACAAGTGGCACCAACAAGAGCAGATATCTTCCTTCGCAGAATTTTGTAATTATTCATAAGCAGCATTTTGCGCATATATTTGGAATAGAATTTATTTAAGGAGCGGGGGCTATGCGGTATGCGCCTTGTGTAACACCGCTTCTCACTCTAACTGAATCAACTTTTGCCTCAGATTCGATAACAAAGCTATAACCAACGAATCCATTGATACCACTAGAGTATCCATAAGCCGGAGATATCCCAACGTATTGAATGGTGGTGGAATTCTCTAATTCAGCTGAGTCAAGTAAGTCATATTCTGCCTGGACCTTTGTAGAGTCATTTATAATGCCTGCTCTAACGTCTTCTATATCTGCCGCAGCCAAGGCATTTTCGAAATTTTCAGGATCGTTAATCGCTAGTTCATTAACAGATTCTGCACTTTGAAACGTCGACGCTGTTTGTATTGAATTACTAGCCATACGTGTCTCAAGTACAGAGCTACGCATGCTGGACAAGCCCATAAGAGACAGCATGAAAAGCAGTATCAATGCAACCAATAACGCACTACCTTTATTTGCTGTTGGAATAGATAGTGTCTCGGGTAAAAACACACTGTTATGTTTATTTATTTTCATGAAGCTTTGTGCACCGGTAAAAAATTTGCATTCATGACAAATTTGATCAATTAAATTCAATTCTACTATTGCGTCTGTTTCGTATTTTTACAGTTGTATTGAAAACAAGTCTGTAAAGTTTGTTTCCAGAATGTGTAAAGGCATCCTTTGAATTTTTAAGAGCTCTTATTGGTTGGCCTGCAAGAATGTACGTTTTATTATCTTCTTCATCTGTAATGCGCTCATACGACCTCATGAGTAGGCCAACCCTTATGCTTCCTATATTTGCAGGATCAAAGTTTGCGTCGTCAGCGGAAACGTAGCTTAATCCGGTGTCAGTACGTACCCCGTAAGAGATACGCATATTTTCAACACCCTGAACGATTTCAGATGGTGGATTTGCAGCGTCGTTAAATGGATGCGTTTGTAAGTAAAGAGCGCGTATTTGGTCGCCATTTTCGTTTTGCAAACCGGTATCGCCCACATAATACACACGAGTGACAAAGCGCATAACTCGTGTCTGCGCGATATTGCGTGCAGCATCGTAATCAATGCTTAGGTTGCCGTCTTTGTTGTGAGCACCCGCAGCATGAGCAATGTCTAGCCCATTGTTGTGAGAACCCAGTCCAGTGACGGTAAACAGATCAACAGCTTCACAATTACCAATTAAGGCAAGGTCTCCTACCTGCAGTGGTAGGGTTCTATCTGTTTTGATGTTTTCTGCCAGATTACCCGGTGTGCCAGAGGCGAAGGTTGAGTCCAATGGGCTATCGGTGGATGACCCGTATTGGATACTCAATACATTTGTACCCGGTATAGCTGGGTTGACACTCGGTGGTACCAGGCCGCCTGGAATAGGGGGATTCCAGCTTCCATCTGCTTCAACAAGTGCGCCTGTGACTGCTGAGAGTCTCGAGTCAAAATTTGTACCGTCGGTTGCGACGGGTGAGTCTAACGACACGACATTTATAGTGCCTTGATTTGGGTCAAGACACCCTTGGTAACCGGCCATGCGCATATCTCTTGTCATGCGTGACAAAGCAAATCGCGCATTTTCTTGGATGTGAGCCAAAGCAGTGTTTAAGTCTGAGCTTTTTTTGTTTCCTGCAAATACAGTCAACATACCTGCGAGTAGTACCAGGCCAAGAGTCATAGCGATTAAAAGTTCAACTAGTGAAACGCCATGTTGTATAGATCTATCTATGCTAAAGCGGGTTGACATGATCATTCCCACCTTTGCAATGCAAAGTTAACACTGAGATTTTGCTCTGCGAATTCGCCGCCATCAATCCCGGCCCAGATTAATTCAACTGTATAGAGATCTGCGTTTAAAGGTCTGACTGAAGCTTGAGCAACGATGTCTGCTGAGCTAGGCAAGGCGGGAACGAAATTTGGTGTATCGTCACGCGGGTGAAAATAAGCACCCCAGTCGTAAACATCCTGGATCGCAAGCTCAGCTGCATCGCATGGTTTATCTGAACATCCAGGGTTAGCAGTATCCGCCGATGTTGATACATTGTCATATCTGCCCGCTACGACCCCGTCGGAGTTTGTACGCATTCGATTTATCATGTCATGTGCGATAAAGAATGCTTGTGATTGAAAGTATGCGCCTTGATTAAAGCGCATACCTTGAATCTGCATACGTCCAGCTACTAGAAAACCGATCGATAGAATCACAACTGTAACCAATATTTCGATCAGTCCGACACCGGTTTGCGGTTGACGATTCGAAAATAACGAGCCGTTATTCATATAACGCAAGCTTCCCGATTAAACACATCTCGTGGGTAATCTGTACCACTTCGGCGTCCAAGACGAATATCCCCAGTTGGTGCAACGTTGAGAGCTCTTGATAACTCTGCTTTCTCGCTATGACATAGTAAGAAACTTCCATTAGCCCAATCGGCCTCACCAGTGCCATCATCTCGGTAACGGATGAAAGCTCTGGCAGATGCTGTATTTGCTGAGCCGTCTAGTGAGCCAAGAGCAGTTATTGTGTTATCGGATTTCAACTCCTCACGCGCAAACAGAACTTCGTCTTCGGGGTCGATGGTCGCATAGGCTAGTGTAAAATCCGGATTTGCATCAATAAACACCAATATGCCGTTTTTCCAGTTGTCACCGGTAGTGGAGCACTGACGTGATTCGGGAGCCTGTCGGGGGCATACTGTAACGAATTGTCGACTTTTAACAGATTCGCTACGCGCACTAAAAAGCGACTGCGTTACAGTGGAATAGTCTGAGTTAACCTGGCTATTTTTTACAGCATTGGAAAAGCTAGGTATCCCTATGCCTAACAATATGCCTGCGATAACCACCGCGACAAGCAGCTCTATGAGCGTGAAACCAGATTGAGTATTCGTCACCATAAATGGCATATCGACCAACGAATAAACGGATGAAGGGTCGTGCAAAGCTGTTAAAAAAATTTATGCGAAGTGTTACTTGAAACATAACAAAAATGATGTGTAGATCACAAAATAGCGAGTTCTCTTGGCAAGATTGATCTGTAACGATCGCTTGATGAAATATATTAACAATTGAATCGTCTTATTAGATCTGAGTCACGGTTACATGGTTTTCTCAGGCGAAACGTCCTGATGTGAGGTAAATGTACAATTCTGCTTACGAATGAAGTCTGGATTTACTGCGTTCTATGGGTGTAGCTGTAACCCACAATACAACGGCTCTGTCAGGACGATTTTAAAGCCCTAGGTTGTACCGCTGGCTGTAGGTTCAGGACTGTGGCCATTGCTGCTATTGCTGCTATTGCTGCCATTGCGGGAGCTGTGTGATTTTTTGTGCCTGCGAATCTTTCTCATCGCTGTCGCTCTTGCACCCAGTACTAACAGGCAAGGCGTCATAAACAGTGTCAGTAATGTGGTAAACGCCAGGCCACCAGCAATCGCACTCGCCAGCTGAGTCCACCACTGGGTAGATGGTGCTCCAAAAGATATCTCACGTTCCACGAGATTTATATTCATGGCAAGAACCATCGGCATCAAACCCAGTATGGTGGTTATCGCTGTCAACAATACGGGGCGCATTCTAAGTGCACCGGTCTTAAGAGCAGCCTCCCTAGCGCTCTCGCCGCGATCTCGGAAGCCGTTGTAGGTGTCGATTAGAACAATATTGTTATTGACCACAATGCCGGCTAGCGCAATGATGCCGATTCCAACCATAACGATGCCAAAGGGTTGTCCGGTAATCAAAAGTCCTAGTAACACACCGGCTGTCGAAAAAAATACTGCGCTCATGACAAGCATCGATTGATAGAAGCTGTTGAACTGTGTGAGCAGGATAATCATCATCATGAAAAGCGCACTAACAAATGCTGTTCCCAGAAATATCATTGTCTCGAGTTGCTCTGCCGCCTCGCCTTTGAACTTAATGCCGACTGTTGGATCCTGTGCGCCTGATGCCAGTTTTTCCTTCAGTTGTTTCAGAATGTCGTCAGCTAAAACACCTTCTGCCACATCAGACTGTATGGTTATAACGCGCTGCGCATCAACACGTTGAATGACGCCCGTGCGTTGTGCAGGTTCAAGCGTAAGAAAGTTGCTTACCGGGACCAAACCATTTGATGTCGGCACCCGTAATTCATCGAGTTGTCCGAGATTACGGTTTTTGATTGGATAACGAACACGAATTTCCAGCTCATCGGTAGTGTCATCGGGTCGAAATTCGGCCAGCACGATACCATTGGTAACCAATTGAATAACGTTGCCGATCAATGACACACTCGCACCATAGCGTGTGGCCTGTTCGCGATCTACATCCAGTATCCATTCGACTCCGGGCAGGGGGCGATTATCTTCCACGTCGGAGAAGCCACCGACTTCCTGCATCAGATTGCGAACGTATTCGGTAGCTTCGAACATTTTCTCACGACTTGCGGAGCTTATCTGAATGTTAATGGGCTTGCCGTTATCAGGCCCTCCTTCGAGTGCTCGCACTTGCAACTGAATGCCAGGTATATCTGCCATCACCTCTCGCCATAGTGGAATTAATTCCTTGGCCTTGTCTCTGGCATTCCATTCTGTTAGCTCCAGCTGTACTGTGCCAATTACGTCTGCTGCAAGATTCTCATCAGGATTCGCAAATGACCTGCTGTAAACGGATAATATTTCGTCACGTCCGATCAATCGTTGTTCAATAGCACTGACGATTTTATCTTTTTCATATATCGAAAGATCGCCGCGAGCCTGAATTTGCACCATTAATACTTCAGGTTCGATGTCGGGGAAAAATTCCACACCTTTGCCCAATGTACCGTAAACGAAATAGGTGAGTACTGTTGTTAAAAGAATAGCGGTGAAGGTTTTAGCCGGGTGTAAAAGTAAAATCGATAGTACTTTCATATAGGCCTTTAAGAGCCGGTTACTTTTGTCTTTCAATGGTGGCGATTCATCGTATTCAGATACATAGCCGTTCTGTGAAGCCGCTCTTTTGTTCGGCGATGTTTTGCGACCGATGATACCCCCGAGTACTGGAATGAATATTAGAGCCATAGTTAGTGAGGCCAGGAGACAGGCCAGGACTGTTATGGGCATGTATCGCATAAACTGACCGATCAGACCTGGCCAGAACAGCAAGGGCGCAAACACTGCCAGCGTTGTGAAAGTTGAAGCAATAATAGGCCATGCCATACGCTTTGATGCTTCCGCAAAAGCCTTTTTGCGATGCATGCCGGCATTAATATTACGATCGGCGTGTTCGACAACGATGATTGCACCATCAACTAACATACCTACCACCAGTATCAGGCTGAACAACACGATGACGTTCATCGTGTAACCCATCGCGTAGATCATAAATATACCGGTCAAAAATGACCCGGGAATTGCGAGACCGACCAGTAGTGAGGAGCGTAAACCGAGGGCTGCTGTAATTATGATCATGACAAAAACAACGCCACTGGCTACGTTGTTTTGCAGATCGGTTAGCATTGTTTTCGTGGCTTTTGATTGATCGAGGTGTATGCCGACGCGCAAAGTAGGTGGCCAGAATTGTCGATTATCTTCGATGGTTTGTTTGACCGCGTCGATAGTTTCGATGATGTTGGCGCCAATGCGTTTCGATACTTCCAGCGCCAGAGTGGGTTGGCCGTCAAGTCTTGCGAAGCCCTCTGGGTCCTTGAATGTTCGCCTGAGACTGGCCACATCATCAAATGTGATGACTGTATCCCCGGAGACTTTTACTGGCATGTTCAGAACATCGTCCAGATCTTCAATAATGCCGGGCACTTTCAACACCATGCGACCTGCTCCGGTATCGATGGCGCCTGCAGCCACTAGTAAATTGTTCTCGGCAACAAGCTGAAAGAGCGTATTTAAATCTACATTGTAGGTTTCCATTACAACGGGATCGACAATGATTTCCAGCAGTTCTTCACGCTTGCCAGCTATTTCTGCATTCATTACCCCGGGCAGCGCTTCGAGTTTGTCTTGTAGATCTGTTGCAAGTTTGACCAGCGTTAGTTCGGGTAAGTTGCCCGACATGCTGATTGTAACCACCGGGAATAAGGCCAGGTTTATTTCATTGACCTGTGGTTCATCGGTCGCTGCTGGCAATTCGGATTTTGCGATGTCTGTTTTTTCGCGTACGTCAAGAAGCGCTTGATCGCTATCAAACCCGGCATCGAATTCGAGCAAGACAGAAGCGTGACTTTCGCTGGCAACACTGCGCATCTCCTTTATTCCGGTTATCGACTGAAGCTCCTTCTCCATCGGTTTGACCAGTAGCCGTTCGGCATCATCAGGGCTAATACCCTCATGGCGCATCGAGACATAAATTATTGGAATGGCTACATCGGGATTGGATTCTTTGGGTATGGCGCGATAGGCTAAAGAACCTGCAAGCAGTAAGAAACACAACAACAATAAAACCGTCCGGTTTCTGCTGAATGCGGCGTTTATCAGACTATTCACGTGACTGCATGTATAACGTTTGCGGATCCAGCATTGCAACTAGCCCGGCGGTAGCTCCACGGGTTCAACCAAATCTCCAGCATTTACAAATCCCTGGCCCAATGTAATGACCCTGGTCTGATCGGGAATCCCGGTAACCCAGGCGCCGTCACTATTGGTGCTGATAATGTCGATGCTATGGAAAACTACGCGATCGTCACTATCAACTGATTTGACGCCGATCTCGCCATCGCTGCCCAAGGCTAACGCAGAAGGTGATACCAGAGTTGCGCCGATAGATTCCAGCGGAATAATTAATGATGCGCTCACTCCTGCTGCCAGCGATTTGTTTTCATTGCCAACCTCTGCTTCGATGACGAAGCTACGCGTGTCTGCATCGGCGACGCTTGATATGTACGTGATCTTGCCTTGCAGCTCTTCACCGGTTATCAGTACCGCTGTAACGGCTTGATCGACTTTGATCTGACTAACCATTTGTTGCGCAGCTGTTGCCAAAATTTTAAAAGCACTGTCATCAACCAAATCTGCTATGACCGTGCCGCGTTCAATCAGCATGCCCAGTTCTACAGGTATATCATTAAGTACACCCGCAAACGGTGCTGTGATTTGTGTTTGGACAATTTGCAGTGCGACACGATCGCGCACCGCGATTGCACTGGCAAGTTGCGCATTTGCCCGACTCAGTGCTGATTGAGACTGTAGTCCGCTTTTTTGCAATTTCTGCGCAGCACGTTGTTCTCCACTTGCAGCCACCACCTGTGCTTTTGCTTCTTTTAAATCAGCTTCGAGAGATTCCAGGCTCAGTCTGACTAATAGATCATCCTTTTTCGCACGTTGACCACGCCGTTTTGGCAGTTGTTCCACTATGCCACTTTTTTGGGCAACAACTTGGAGTCTCCGAATGGGCTCGAGTTGGCCTTGTAATGTGATGTCGCGAGTGGTTTGGGTGACTTCCACCTGTTGCACTTCGACTTTCATCAGGCGTTGATCTTGAGAGTTGGATTCGGATTCGCCAGGTGAGCTAGTAGATGCTTGTTCGGGAGTGGGTGTTTTGCTCGCAGGTGCGTCGGCTTGCGAACGTCCGGGTAAAATCCCGCTTAGCATCCACACGGCTAAAATAATGACAATGATGCCGGCGGTGAGAACTGATTTATTCATATTTCAGACCTCCGATGGACATCCTGCTTTGTGTTTTCATGATACTGGCGGACAGTGAATAATCAGTTGTCCAGCCAACTTGAATATATGGCCAGTATTTATGGCTATTCTTGTTTGATCAATCGCCGGTAGTCTCCTAACTTGCGACAATAGTTTATACGGGATTGACGTGTCAGCGGTTGCTTGTGACTAATACTGTCATTAAATTCATGTAACGTGCCACACTTGGAATGATAAGTGTACCTAACC
>CAYPMR010000097.1:0-12002 GCA_964411665.1 uncultured Granulosicoccaceae bacterium
GTTGATAGAGATCTCCGTCGGGCCCGGTTGTGAACTGCGTGCCCATAAAATCTTCCAGATCAAGTGTCGGCAACGTAACGTCTTTACCTTCTCCAGCCATCCAGTCAGTTAGATTGACAGCAAGCTGTAGCCGGGAGTGGGTACCAATTAGATCTGAATCATTGACATAGGCATCATAGAGGTTGCGCCCGGTTTGCATTTGAGTCTGGACAGCCTGTACGACTTCACCTTCGCCCAGTATTTGATGATTAACTTTGATTCCAGTGATTTCTTCGAATGCTTTTGTCAGGGTTTTAGATTCGTAATCGTGTGTTGGTATACCTTCGGAAAGTACATTGACTTCCATTCCTTTAAAGGGCTCAGCGGCTTTTATAAACCACTCCATTTCAGCCATCTGTTCGTCTTTGCTTATCGCTGACGGTTGAAATTCATCATTCACCCATTTCTCAGCTGCTGCAGCGTCTGCTAGCAACTGTGTTGTTGTAGCACTAAGTGCCATTGCTACCAAAGTAGCAACCAATTGATGCTTCATATGTTTAATTCCTCCAATTTAAATAGCCGAATGTCCAAACTAGTCTGAATCGGTCTGATCTTTTTATTACCGATTTTTTTAACTACACCCATTTGAATACTACAAGTGCATAAGTCACTGACACGATTGATCCCCACCAAAGTGGAAAATCTGTCAGTCCAAGCCAGGCAACGTGAATGAATCCGCTGCCAAGTAGTGATATAAACAGTCGATCCCCGCGTGTTGTGTCCAGGCCAATAATACCATTACGTGGATTACCTCCAGGACTCAGCATTTCCCAAATAAACATGGTAATGAGACAGCAGGCGATAAACGCAAAAAAGGCCCCGGTTTGCCAGGTCCAGGCCATCCAGGCAAGTGGTTTCATAGCGTCATACTCTCCCTAATGCAAAACCTTTGGCTATGTACTTTCGAACAAACCAAATGACGATTGCGCCTGGCACAATTGTTAGTGCACCTGCTGCCGCGAGTAATCCCAATTCGTAGCCAGATGTTGATGCTGTTCGTGTCATCACGGCCACAATCGGTTTTGCTGATACTGATGTGAGATTTTTTGCTAACAGCATTTCTACCCAGCTAAACATAAAGCAAAAGAACGCGGTTACACCTATGCCAGCTGCTATCAACGGCATAAATATCTTCACGAAAAAATGAGGGAATGAATAACCATCTATATACGCGGTTTCGTCAACTTCGCGAGGCACACCAGACATAAACCCTTCCAGAATCCACACGGCAAGCGGCACGTTAAACAGGCAGTGCGCAAGTGCAACTGCCAATGGTGTGTCGAAGAGTTTCATCGCTGAATACAATTCAACGAATGGAAGTACGAATACGGCAGGAGGTGCCATTCGATTGGATAGCAACCAGAAAAACAGATGCTTGTCCCCTAGAAAACGGTAACGCGAAAATGCATATGCTGCAGGTAGTGCGATGGAAACGGATATAACCGTATTCATCAAGACATAAGTGATCGAATTTATGTAGCCGTTGTACCAGGTGGGGTCCGTGAATATTGTTTTGTAGCTTTCAAGCGTGAAATTCTGGGGGTACCAGCTAAATCCACCCAGAATTTCGTTGGTGGTTTTAAAGCTCATGTTGAGCAACCAGTAAATTGGCAATAATAGAAACAGCAAGAAAAGGAAGATAACGAAGAATTTAACCAGCTTCACGCTTCTTCTCCACGCATCATCAATGTGTAGAAAACCCAGCACACCAGTAAGGTCATCAAAAAGTAGAGTATGCTCATAGCTGCAGCAATTCCCAAATTGAATTCACCTATTGCGGCTTTAACCAGATCGATGGAAAGAAATGTTGTTGAATTACCTGGTCCACCGCCAGTCAGAACGAATGGTTCTGTGTAGATCATGAATGAATCCATAAATCTCAGTAACAGCGCGATAATCAACACCCGTTTCATTTTCGGCAGTTGAATATAACGAAATACTGCCCATCTCCCAGCGCCGTCTATTTTGGCTGCCTGATAATAGGCATCTGGAATGGATGAGAGTCCTGCATAGGCAAGTAGCACTACAAGAGATGTCCAATGCCAAACATCCATTAAAACTACCGTAAACCATGCTGCCAGTGGTTGTTGGGTGTAGTTGTAATCAAACCCCAGATAATTGAGCCCATATCCCAGCAAGCCGATATCTGGTAGTGCAAATATATTCCACATAGCGCCTACTACATTCCATGGAATAAGTAATGGAATAGCGATTAGCACCAGACACAATGATACCCACGCGCCTTTGCGTGGCATGGCGAGAGCCACGATGATACCCAGTGGTATCTCTATGGCTAATATGATTGCAGTAAATGTGAATTGCCTTCCGAGCGCACCGTGAAATCGTGAAGAAGTCAGTACCTCTTTGTACCATTTGGTTCCTTCGTAGAAGAACACACCCGGACTGAAAGTATCTTGTACCGAGTAGTTGACTACGGTCATTAATGGTATGACCGCATTCATGGCCACAATCATTAGAACCGGTAGTACCAGAAACCAGGCTTTCTGATTGACTGTTTTGGCAATCAAATGGGGTTGTCCAGGTTGTCGCCCATGCGAATTTCTTTTGGCTGTCTGCTTATATTAACTGGCGTAGTTTTCACTGGCTTAAGACGACGATCATTAGCATAAATATTGATGTACGCAGGATCAAATACAATGCGAGCATTATTATCCGGGTTCGGTTCGCCCTCAGGTATAAGGACATTAATATCGTGATTGGCCAATTGCACTTTAGCAACACGGTGTCTGCCAATGTCATCTATTTTTTCTACAGTTACCGGCAGCAGAGTATTGTTAGTGTAATTGGTTACGAGCGGGTCGTGAAAGCGAATATATTCTGGCCGAATACCGAGATCGATTTTGGCGGAGTCGTCAGGGGCATAGTGTGCGTTTAATGATATTGTAAAATCCCCCAGGTTTGCGTGATCGCCATTGACACTGCAGGGCAGTATGTTCATGCCGGGAGAGCCGATAAAATAACCGACAAATGTATGATCTGGCTTATCAAATAATTCTTGCGGCGTACCGATTTGTACAACCTCCCCCTCGTGCATCACGACGACCTTGTCTGCGAAGGTTAATGCCTCGGTCTGATCGTGCGTAACGTAAATCATCGTGTGGGCCAGACGTTGGTGGATTTCCTTTAATTTGGTACGCAACTCCCATTTCATCTGAGGATCGATGACCGTGAGTGGCTCATCAAACAGGATCGCATTGACATCATGTCGCACCAGGCCACGCCCCAAGGATATTTTTTGTTTGTCATCTGCGGTTAACAGATTAGCCCGACGTGTTGCTTTATCGGTTAGTTCAAGGGTATTCAGCATTTGCGTAACGCGGCTATTAATTTCTTGTCGATTAACGCCACGATTAGCTAATGGGAATGCGAGATTTTCAGCTACAGTCATGGTGTCGTAAACAACTGGAAATTGAAATACTTGCGCAATATTTCTTTGCTCTGGTGATAGAAGTGTGACATTTTGATTGTCGAACAGAACTTGTCCTCGACTCGGCACGAGTAGTCCGGAAATTATATTCAGCAGAGTTGTCTTGCCACAACCGGATGGCCCGAGTAACGCATAAGCCCCTCCATCTTCCCAGCTGTAGTCAATACTTTTAAGCGCATAGTCGTTTTCATTAACAGGTTTTGCATAATAAGAGTGTGCAAGATTTTCCAGCTTTATTGCAGCCACACTAATTGCCCCGTTCCATAACACCGTTTGGTGCCATTATTAAACGCTCTTCCTTGTCAAAGAGATAAAGCTTGTCTGGGTCAATATGCAGCGTAATATCTTGACCGGGCTCTACTCGATGTACGCCACGAGTCAATACAACCCAGTGTTCACTGTTTGTTCTGACATGTATGAACGTTTCTGAACCTGTGATTTCTGCGGTATTGACTGTCGCTGGCAGGGTGAATGTTGCCGAGTTGGTTGATTTGAGTTGTACGTGGTGTGGTCGAAGTGCTGCGAAAAATTCCCCATCATCGTTGCTGGCAATTTCATTATCCAATTTTGTCAGCTCACGATTTTGATATCGTAAATTGGTACCTGATTTAGTGACGGACGTTATATTGAGTGGTGGGTCAGCAAATATCTGTGCTGTTTCAAGATCCACCGGGTGATTGTAGACATCGATAGTGGTACCGAACTGTGTGACGCGTCCTTGTGACAGAGTTGCTGTGCTCCCGCCAAGCAGTAATGCTTCTTGTGGTTCTGTTGTTGCGTAGACGAGGATAGACCCTGTCTCTGCGAATATTTTTGGTAGCTCGACGCGCAATTCCTCGCGTAACTTGTAGTCGAGGTTTGCCAATGGTTCATCAAGTAAGACAAGATCTGCTCCTTTGACTAGTGCTCGCGCTATGGCTGTGCGTTGTTGCTGACCTCCAGAGAGGTTTAACGGTGTCCTGTCGAGATAGGGTTCCAGTTTTAACAGCTCGGCTGCATTGCGTACTTTTCGATCTATGGTCTTTTTGTCGAGTTTGGCAATGCGCATGGGAGAGGCTATGTTTTCATAGACCGTCAGTCCTGGATAGTTGATAAATTGCTGATAAACCATGGCAACATTGCGTTTGCGCACTGATTGGCCTAGTACGCTTCTGCCATCAACCAGAATGTCTCCGCTCGTTGGTTTGTCGAGGCCTGCCATCAGGCGCATTAAGGTAGTTTTTCCCGAGAGAGTCGGGCCTAGAAGGACGTTCAAGGATCCGCGTTCGAAGTGCAGATTGACTTTCGAGACGTGATCTAGCGCGCTGACGCGCTTGCTGACCTCTTTTAGTTCCAGCATGACGATAAATTTCCTGTGTTACAAATACAGTAACGTAGATAAAAATCTATCGCAATGGATATTATAGGCTTTAATTTGAACGTCTAAAAAACACAATACTGGTGACAATCTGCACGAAGATAGGGCTGTAATTTGTTAGGAGAGAAAGCATGTCGATACCCTGTCAGGCAGGATGTAGTAAAAATAGCGTTTATGAGGGTGTCGTGTGTACTCGGCGGGGGTTAAAATTTTACAGGAATAGGGCAGGCACTGATATTTTCCAGCGTGGTGATGTTTTGGGGTATTGCCGGGATGTTTTTAATGTTGTGTGGCAAAAATCTATGTGCAAATAACTACCGTGTAAGACTTGTTATGCTTAGTCGGGCAATTAGATCGCCTTGTTTGTGTTGTTCTATTTTGACCGGTAAATAATCGAGTGTTGGCGCATACCAGGTAGTTGTTGTGCGTTTACGTGTGCCATCGTCGTTGTAGCTGCGAACTTTATATGCGTCCAGTTCGCCGAGTTTGGTGCTGAGTGTTTCAAGGCCAGTGTTTTCAAATACAACCGGTTTTATTCGGCCTCTATCAAATACTTGGAATGTCAGTTGATCAAAGCCGCTACGTAGTCGCTCCCGTACCGTTAATGTTATTGAAAAACGATCGTAAACCGGGTCTGATAGTTCAATTACATCGTCTTTGTCGCGATATTGAAAAGTCAGCTGATTATTTTGCCAGTCAAATATTGCACCGACATCTCGTTTTTTGTCGCCAAGCTGGCGGTGGTTATAACTTTGTGACTGAAACTCATTGTCAGTATATTTTAGTGTGCTGAGTTCTTCTATTCTGCCTTTGCCGGATAGTTTGAATATGCCGCTAGGGGCGATAGTTAAGCTATAAATCCAGTTTTCATCGGAGCCCGATAGTGATAGTTTCGCGCTGGCTGCAGTCACAAAATTATTACCAACAGTGTAGTTGGCTTCGAAGGGTTTGATTGCATCAGTTTGCTCGGAAACCGACAATACTGGCGCAACAAGTAGACTTAGACACAGCGCTGTGGCGAATGAGAAACGACATTTGCGCAAAGCAATTGTCTGCCAGTGAGCCCAGCTCCATTTGTGTTTTGTTATCTCCATGCTAGCGCTAAAAATAAAATTTCTTTTGCTCAAAGGTGTGACTGTTATGTTAACGGTAGTTTTATTGTTTGGCCGTGAAAATTCTGCAATGCGCGTTACAAGTATATGATCCATCGCCATATGTTCTTGTTTACATGGCTTTCCGTAATTCCTGATCATTGGCAGTCTTGGGATCAAGGCTAACCGTGGATCACTATAATTTTAAATTCTCAGGCTGTTCTGCTGGCAGGCTCTCTAATGTGAAAGGACTCGTCATCCGTTGTTCTTGCCAGGCACAATATGCAGACTCTGCATCATCGTACCGTAAGCTAATATCACCTTGTAAGAGCCAGCGTAGTGCTATCGGGTATATTTTGTGTTCCTCTGCAAGTACACGTGCTGCCAGTTGATCTGCATCGTCTGCCTTTTTGATAGCCACACGTGCCTGTAATATCACCGGGCCGGCGTCCAGCTCGGTAATCACATAGTGGACACTTGCTCCAGCATGGGTTTCGCGCGCTTTTAATGCTCGCTCGTGCGTGTCAAGTCCCGGATAGTCGGGTAGCAGGGAAGGATGGATGTTGATCAATCTGCCTTCGTAGTGCTGCACAAACTTGCTGCTGAGAATTCGCATGTATCCTGCCAATATGACCCAGTCAGCACATGCGTCTATCTTTTTTATTAGTGCCTGTTCGTGGGCCTCTCGATCTGGAAATTGGCGATGATCGATCGTTGCTACTGGTATCGACGCTTGTTTGGCGAAATCCAGTCCTTTTGCATCAGGATTGTTGCTGATAACGGTGGCAACTGTGGCTTTGTTGAATTGGCCTCCAAAGTTATTAGCCACGGCCTCAACAAGACTGCGCATATTGCTGCCGCGCCCCGAGATCAGTATGGCGATTCGTTCAACTTTTTTTTCAGCGCTCCCTGGGACGCGCTGTTGCGTCTGTTTTTCAGAATCAGGTTTTGGAGTTTGTGATGGCAATGACTGACCACTTACGTAAGTGTTGCTTGAACCAACTGTTGCCCCAATGAAGGAGCTGGGCTAGAAATTTTCCAGTTGCTGAAAGTTAACACGCGAGTCGCTGTTCACCGAATTTGCATCATTTGCGTGTTGTTCAACTTCGCCTATCACTCTGGCATCTTCACCATGGGCTTGCAGTATTTTTATTGCCTCTTGAACATCCCCGGGCGATACCACCACAACCATTCCGATGCCACAATTAAAAACACGATACATTTCGGTTATTTCCACATTGCCGTTGTCACGAATCCAGTGAAATTCCGCTGCCCGTTGCCAGGTAGATGTATCGATAGTGGCGCAGACACCCTGGGGTAAAACTCGTGGCAGGTTCTCGAGCAGCCCACCCCCGGTTATATGGGCCATGCCCTTTACATTAATTTGCGTAACCAGAGCATTGGTGGAGCGTGTATATATTCGTGTTGGTTGCAGCAAGCGTTCAGCCATACCCTCGGGCAAGCTGTTCGCGGGTGTCTTGTGATCAGCTGCCCCAGCCTTACTGTCTTCCAGTATATGGTTTATCAGTGAGAAGCCATTGGAGTGAACACCGCTGGATGTCAGTCCTATCAATTGATCGCCCGGTTCAATTGACTGCCCATCGACGATAGCACTTTTCTCGACGATGCCGACTGCGAAGCCCGCGATATCGAAATCTCCTGGCTGGTAAATACCGGGCATTTCAGCCGTCTCTCCTCCGCTTAGAGCACAGCCCGCGAGTTTGCAGCCGTCGGCAATTCCGGCCACCACGCGCGCTGCCGTATCGACATCCAGAGATGAGGTGGCATAATAATCAAGAAAAAAGAGAGCTTCAGCACCAGTGACGGCGATATCATTGACACACATGGCGACAAGATCAGTACCCAGGCCATCGAGCATGTTCATTTCGATAGCGAAACGCAGTTTGGTACCGACGCCGTCAGTACCCGACACGAGAACAGGTTGACGATATTTGCCTACAGGCAATTCGAAGAGGGATCCAAATCCGCCCAGGCTGCCCAGAACGCCGTCTCGACGGGTGGCCGCAGCCAGTGGTTTGATACGATCGATAAGCGCGTTACCCGAATCAATATCAACGCCCGCGTCGCGGTATGTGAGGTTCTGCTTCAACTATCATCTCCTTTGCGAGAACGCCTAAAATACCAAACCTTCGCTACTGTGGCACTCTTGCGTTCTGTGCCACCCGGCTGAGCCAAGAAAGGCCAACGATAATACTTGAGATCTTGATGCAGATCGACAAAATAACTCGACAATTCGCTAACGCACGACTGGCAAAAAGCTTAATTCCGGGGTGCGTACCACGGGCATTGCAACGGAGCCTTGCCAATCTGCAGGCGCTGGGCATTTGCTGTCTATTGGGTTGTTTGCCGGGTGTGGGGTTTGCGCAAACATCCTCATCACCGGCCCCATTTATTGGGGGTGGCGAGATTCAGATAGCTGTCAATGGCCAGGATGAGATTGAGCGTAACGATGCTTATCGTGTCGGATTACGCTGGTTGTTGCAGCGCTATGCCAATCGTAGTGGTGAGGTTGGCGTCATCAATCATGAACAGACACGGGATGCACTAGCAACCCCTGAAAACTATGTTGATGCGTTTGAGTATGCACGTATTCCCGATGGCACGTCAGTGGGTTCTCAGCCTGCTAGCAACAATGTTCGTAGCAGTGGGATTGCAACACATTGGCTGATAGTTCAGTACTCGGTTCCGGCGCTGGACAAACTGGTCGCACTGACGCGTATTACTGATGCATCGGAGGAGTCCGGTGAATCTGGTAGCAACCATGCAAGCGCTTCATCGGATGAATCACTCTTGTGGCTTTTGATTCAGGATGATGCGACCGAAATTTGGGTCTCTGGCGAGATAACGCCGCATGTCGTTGTGCGACTTACCGAACTCGCGGGTAATTTTGGGACGGCAATTCATTTTCCAACCTTTGACACAACCGACCTGGCTATGATCGGCCCCGAAACCCTTGAAGCTCTGGATCCGGCAGCCGAAGTGCGTTTGCGAGAGACGGCCAACCGTTATCGTTACTCCAAGCTGGTAGCAGGCATTGTTCAGCGCCAGGTCGCAGGTGGGTGGGAGTTGGAATTGGCCCGCCTGGATCTAACGGATGCTGAACGAGCAACCGATCGTCTCGAAGCACAGGCGCCTACTCTTGATTCAGCACTTCAGGTTCTGGCCGGGTGGGTTTCCGGTGTGGTTGATGCCGCAGGTAAACCTCTGCAGTCGGGTAGTACTAACGATGATGTGCCATTGTCGTTTGGGGGTTCTGCAGGCACGGGTGCTCGTATCTGGTTTGACGGCGCTATTGATGGTGGGTCGTATCGCCAGATCGATCGCTATCTTCAGGGATTTGAAGGTCTGGAGCATGCACGTATGCTTGAGATCAACGGGCAGGGGGTTTTGTTCGAAGTCAGTCCGCGTAGCGCTCTTGCCGGAATAAGCCGTGCCTTGCAAGCACAAACCTGGCTGGAACGGGGAGATCCGCCGCAAACCATAGACCAGGGTCAGAGTGCTTCAACACAAATAGCTGATGCAGCGGCGGGTCCGTCTACAACCGCTACAACATCGCCATCAACCTTGTCAGCGCCTTTAGGCAACGATAACCCAGCGCCTGTACCTGTGCCAAAAGCAGATCTCTATATGCGCTACGTTTTCTAGCCCGTATCGCAATGTCTATGCATCCGCAGCTACCGCTTAGTTTCGATAACGTCGATGCTCGAACTTTCGAGTCTTTTCATGCCGGTGAAAATGCCTTGCTGGTGGACAGGCTTAAGCAGTTTTCCAGTGCCAATAATAATGATCAGCAAATTCTTATTTGGGGTGGTGCATCAGTCGGCAAATCTCATTTGCTCAATGCTGCCTGTCATCAGGCGGCCTCACATGGCTTTCGCATAGCCTATCTGCCTGCCGGGCTGATCCAGTCACCTGTTGTTTTTGATGGACTTGAGTATTGTAATTTGGTGTGTGTCGATGATGTGCATTTAATGCCGAAAAGCAGAGAGCTCGAAATAGGTTTGTTCAATTTGATTAATACAGTTCGTCAGAACGATCAGCGCTTGTTGTTTTCCAGTACTCATGCGCCTGCGAATCTAAGTATATTGTTGCCTGATTTACAAACGCGACTCGAATGGGGTGCCTGTTATTCGGTGCACCCGCTGGGCTCCGCACACGTGCGAGAGGCACTGCGGGAACAGGCTCGGCAAGCCGGGTTGATCATCGAGAGTAATGTACTGGATTATCTATTGAATAATTTTCCACGTGACATCGGCACGCAGACGGCGCAACTGCAGCAGCTGGACAAAGCGAGTATGCAAACGCGGCGCAAAATTACAATACCGCTGGTGCGCGAGGTATTGATATCAGACGCTGTCTGAGACTGGAGAGTCTTGCTGCAGGCTTTTTCGTAACTTTTTTGTCTGGTAATTGAAAATCACAGTACCTGCAAATAACAGCAGACTAAAAAAAACAAGAGCAAGGCCCAGTAGTCTCTGATCATCACGGTTAAATGCAACATCCACCCCTATCGCAAAGTACAGCATACTTAGCAGGCTGACCCAGGCATGTGTGTAAGGTTTTTCGTACAACAAGCCCCGCACGGCGAACATCAAAGGAAGAACCAGAATAATCATCGGTAATGCACGTGGTACGGTCTGTGGTGGTGCTAGCCAACTAAACCAGTTCAGCAGTAGAGCGAGCAAGCAAAAAAATCCAATGAGTGTGCAATAGCGTGCGCATCGTAGCCAAATTGAATTATGTGGGGTAGATGCGTTATTCACTGTTTTTCTGCTCGCTCGGTTTTGCATGATTTCACGTTTCATGTTCCCTTTAAGTGCTGCGCTACGGATGCTACTCGTCGACCCAGAGCACGACACAATAATGTTTCATTTTCGTCCAATGGGCTCTCACCATCGACGCCTGCTACGTGACTGGCGCCATAGGGTGTGCCACCGCGACTTGTAGTGGCAAGTTGCGGTTCGCTATAGGGAATGCCGACCAACAGCATACCGTGGTGCATAAGAGGCAACATCATCGATATCAGGGTTGATTCCTGTCCGCCATGCATGCTAGCACTGGATGTAAAGACACCCGCAGGTTTGCCAGACAAACTGCCCGCGAACCAGACACTGGTGGTGCTATCGATAAAATATTTCATCTCGGCTGACATATTGCCAAAACGTGTCGGGCTGCCAAGTAACAAACCATCGCAATCTGCCAGATCATCGTGTGTTGCATAAAGGGCACCAGCGGCAGGAATGTCTGGATCAATTGCCGTTGTCGTGGCGCTGATTGAGGGCACGGTTTTGATAACGGCATCACAGCCTTCGACAGCGTCGACACCACGAGAAACCTGTCGAGCCATGCTTTCGAGGTTGCCAGTCCCGCTGTGATAGAGCACTAGTATTTTTGTCATTTATATCAGGTAGTCACTTAGCTTTGGTGGCGATTATGCAATTGACATCAGAGGCCTGCATGGTAGAGGTCGCCATAGCGAGAGCGTGCTGGTTTGAGTCCGTATTAGAGTTCATTTCAGGAGCATAGTCGACTCTACATGACGAAAATGAACGCTAAAACGGGCCAAACCAGTGCTTGCGCAGTAGCTGAGGTCATGCCGCACAGGTCCCATTGGAGTGCAGCTTCCAGCCGGATTTCCTTATGGCGTTATGTGCCAGGGGGATATTTTGCTGGTTTGTCCCTGTTTTTGCTATTTAGGTGCAGGTTATGCAAAAAACTGCCGCTAGTTGGTCAATATGGTAGTTATTTATTGTGAGATCCGCCGTGCTAACTGAAAACCCTCGTCGCTTCGCCGACGTGAACACCGGCAAGCTCAGTCTTGAATATATCCTTGATGGGCTGATCGAGGATAGGCTTGTGGACCAGGCTAATGTCGATCTGATGTTGTCCCTTGCTGCTGGTACAAAGAGCAAAAAAGGTGCTTTACAGCGCATCGCTGACAGCGGCTGGATGACTGCTGACGAGCCAGAGCGAGCCATTGATTTGGATTTTCTGACGCAATGGCTGGCCGGGAAAATCGACATGGAGTGGATGCGTATCGATCCTC
>CAYPMR010000098.1:0-11889 GCA_964411665.1 uncultured Granulosicoccaceae bacterium
CAATCTTCTGGAAATAGGTTTTAATAGCGATCGCCATGGCAAAGAAAAGATGATCGAGTATGTAAAGTCCTGCAGCCATACTGGCGCTTTCTACAAAAGCATAGGCTGTGAATATAACGATCAGCCCAGCGTACTCAAGTAGAAGTGCCGAACGTTCACCAATGCGTCCAACCAGTCGGCCAATGCGTGGTGCAAGGAAAATATTAAGCAGTGCATTAGCCAGAAAAAGCAACGCTATATCGCTGACACCGAAGCCAAACTTTTCAACCATTAAAAACCCGGCAAATACAATAAATATCTGCCGCCGTGCACCCGACATAAATGTCAGGGCGTAATACAGCCAATAGCGTCGACGTAGCACGATATGCTTGTGCTGTGTTACACGCTGTGGATACATCGGAAACAATCGCCAGGCTAGCAAAGCAATTGACACAGTGGCTGCACCTGCGATCAGATATATCCACGTAAGCGACAGATTAAATTGTTTTGATGCCACATAGACCAGTGCGTAGGCGATCAGACCGCTGAAAGATCCAACCGCTATAATGCGCCCCAGCGTTTCAGCAGTGCGTTCTTTTGCAATCCATTGCAGAGTCAGCGATGTTTGTAGTGTCTCGTAGTAGTGAAAACCAATGGACATCAATACAGTGCAGACATACAGACCGGTTGCATAGGGGAAGAATCCGGTGAGGGCAGTGCCGACACCGAGCAACAGCAAAGACAGAATCGCCAGGCGTTGCTCACGGATGACAAGCAACACATAGATAATGAGGAAAGCCAGAAAGCCGGGTACTTCGCGAAGCGATTGCAGTATGCCGATTTCGCGGCCGGTGAAGTTAGCTGAATGAACGGCAAAGTTATCCAGTAAAGCCATCCAGGTTGCAAACGACAGCGGCACTGCTGATGCCATTAAAAGCAACAGGAACTCTGGCGATTTGGCCGGGGCCGAATTTGCGGCCGCCGATTTTATGGCAGTTAATGAGGGTAGGCGGGTCAACACACATTATTGTAACAAACTAGTTAACCAGACTGTGCAGATAAACCGTTTCAACAGGAAAGGCGTTTTTGTGCGTTTGAATGGATTTAAACGACCAGGAATTGCGACGTAGTAATCCTTTTGCCTGTCTGCTTTGACCGCTTATACGAGCGCAGGAACTCTGACCGGACTAAGCCGTCCAACTGTTTTTATCGGGTTTCTTGCCCGTATTCCAGCGGACACCTTGTTTTATGGCTTCCAGGCTCGGTCAATCACAGCAGTTAAAACCACTTACAACAGAGTTTGTATCCCTGTTTATCGCCGCCGCTATCGCCCTGGTTGCTGTGTTAGCTGTGATGTTTGCCTACACGGCATTTGCCAACAATGACAGTGCTGCTGATACGGGTGCATCTGGTTCGATTGCAAGCCAACTGGTGAGCAACGCAACAGACGCTAGTGGAAACACCGTAGCAGGTGCTGATCTGCAATTTACTCAAGTAAGTTCGTCTGCAGCAGATGCAGCTATTGCCAGCGATCGTACAGATCTTGATTTCCAGCTACTTGAACCTTCTCTGGTGCCAGCTTCCTTTATCCAATTGTTACTGGACCCAGGTCAAGACACGCTGGACATCGCACAAATGCTGCTGGCAGTCTGGGATAACTCAATGGTGCCTATGGCGCTAGAGACACTGCATTTCTCCTATGACCCGGAAGTAATCGAAACTCTGTATGCGTTGTTGAAACTTGGCACCGGACAGGACTTTGGCCCGGATTCAGATGCCTGGTACCGATGGTGGTGGCGCCAGCCCGAGACCAAACATAGTTACTATTCGCAATTCAAAGCCAGCCTGTATCGCGTCATGGACGTAAAGTTTTCAGGCTACTTTGCACCCCAACCTCGCGCTGACATTCGTTTGGATGAAGTTCGATGGGGTGGTGTCAGACAAGACGGTATACCGCCCTTGCGTCAACCCAAAATGATAAGTGCCTCAGACGCTAGCTATCTTGATGACGATGATGTGGTATTCGCTTTGGAGTACAACGGTGATGCCAGAGCCTATCCGAAAAGAATTCTTGCCTGGCATGAAATGTTTATCGATGACATTGGTGGCGAGGAATACGCTGGTGTCTATTGCACACTTTGTGGCGCTGTTATTTTGTACAAAACAACGTTTGACGGCGTACGCCATGCGCTTGGTACAAGCGGATTTCTCTATCGTTCGAATAAGCTAATGTACGACAAAGCTACACAATCACTGTGGAGCACAACCCTCGGTGAACCGGTTGTTGGAGCTTTGGCTGGTAAAGGTATTCGACTGGAACGTAGCTTTGTTGTAACGACAACCTGGGGTGAATGGAAAACGCGTCATCCGCAAACCAAAGTGTTATCGCTCGACACCGGATACAAGCGTGACTACGGAGAAGGGGTAGCCTACTCGGATTATTTTTCAACAGATGCACTGATGTTCGATGTTCCCGAAACAGACGACAGATTGCCTAATAAGGCCGAGATACTGGCGCTCCAATTTCCGTCTATCAGTGAAAAGCGTTTAGCTGTGCATGCTGATTTTCTTATCGAAAACCCATTGTTCAATCATGACGTGGGAGGCCAAAAAATTGTCATCCTGACCGATAACAGCGGGGCTAATCGTGTTTATGATGCGACTAGTGCAGAGTTTGTATCCTATGATGGTGGCAGTCGCGTGATAGATAAGGCAGGCAAACTATGGCATCTGCACGAGGATGCATTAGTTAGCGAGGACGATACAAAGACAGCCACACGACTTCCTGCGCATCGCGCTTTCTGGTTTGGCTGGCAGGCTGTGCACCGCGATACCGAACTAGTCATGTAAGGTCTGGTGCGCAAGGGCAACGGGCTACCAGCTGGCGCAACTGGTGGCACAACGGGTAAAAATCCCGATAAAAGCCAATAAACAATTGACGGTAACTGGCCACTGAAATAGACTTCCCTCTTCAAAAAATCCCTCTCCAGGCGCGTAGCTCAGTTGGTTAGAGCATCACCTTGACATGGTGGGGGTCGGTGGTTCGAATCCACTCGCGCCTACCAAAACCTGTTCAAACCCCGTTCCTGTTCAAAACCCGTTTAAAACCTGCTTAAAACTCTGTTGGCAATATTTTAGAATGTCTGAGTGGAGGCGCTTTGTATTTCGCCAGCTGTCCAGCGAATACGGCCATCAAGTTCGGTAGGATGAAAACATACAAACGCATTGGTACATTGTCTTGTTGTTTAAAAAGCAGGCAGAAACGCCCTTAAAGAAAACTTGCGCGAGTTTTCTTCAAAGGCCTACGAACAGAAATTGGTGATTAAATTAGTTTGCCCATCGGCCGGCAATCTACGTAATTGGCAGACTGAGTACGACAAATCCGGAAGTCAACGCCAGGAGGAAAAGGCTCTGTATCTTCAGCGAAGTGTATAAATGTTTAGTTCTAGCCATTGCTGATTTCCTTTTTTTATGGGTGTATAAATTTGTCTTATGTATGCAACATTAGTTCAAACCTCATTGATTAATTGTTTTGATCTCATTAATCAATGTATTAACTGCATACGATATCGAGTGCCTGTATTATTTACAGATAACTCTCAAGCAGGTAAAAATTATGAGTATTGAAAGTAAAGACGGATGGAGTGGTGTGATCAAAGGCAAACCTGAAGTAGGGCAGTTTGCAGAACGCAGTCGCACAACTTGCACCCAGGATATTACTTCTTTCACTGATATGACTGGGGACAGAAACCCTGTGCACTACGATGAGGAACTGGCAAAGAAAACGCCATTCGGCAAATTGATCGTTCAAGGTGGCGTGACATCCGGAATATTAAACGCTCTGGTTGCGGAAGATTTGCCAGGCCCGGGCACAGTATTTCTTGGTGTTGAGTGGAAGTTTGTTAAAGCTGTCGGCGTTGATGAAGAAATAACCGGACGGGTAGAAGTGAAAACCGTTCGTGATGACAAACCGATCTGCACTTTGGAAACTAGTGTTCGCGACGCCGAAGGCGATATTTGCCTGCAAGGCACTGCCACCACTTACACCATGCCTTTGGAAGGCCTTTGATTTGATGTTTTTAGTGCTCCGTGAAAGTAAGAATAATAAATTCCTTACAAGAGCTTCGTGATATACGTTTAGATTGGAATAAGCTCGTTGCGTGTGCTCGCGAGCAAAACATCAACTATGAGCCGATGCCGCTCATTAGCTTGCTCGATAATCTTGTTTATACGGATTGGTTTGTCGTCACGGTTTGGTCGGACGATGCGTTGTGCGGGTTCTTTCCGATGCAGAAAAGAAAGCGCAATTCTCTGCCTATTCTGCAATTAACCCCTCTATTTAAAAATCACATCTCAATTTTTGTACCTCTCATTGATAACAAATTGCTCATTCCCACATTGAATGCCTATTGGCGTTGGTTTAATGAAGAGGGTAAGCCTAAAATTTTACATATACCCGAGCTTCTACCGACCAGTTATGTATCTCAGACTTTTTTGAAAACAGCAAAAGCACACTCTATTACGCTTGATTTATCTCGCAAGACAACACGTGCATTAGGGAAGACTGATGATGATTACAATGCGTACTTTCTAAAAACGCTCAGTGCGAAGTCTCGGGGTGCTTATCGTAGAAAGAAACGGAATATTGAAAAGCATGTCGGAGTGTGGCGAACAGAGATTATCGATGGGCCAGACGAAAGGCTTGATACATTCATTGATCACTTGATCGAAGTCGAGGGGAGTGGTTGGAAATACAAAAATGGCTCAGCAATAAAGCAACATCCGGGGATTCAGGCATTTATTTTGGAATTAATGCATTGGGCGGCAGTGGAAAAGAGGCTATTGTTAGCGATTAGTTTCGTGGGTAACAGGGCTGCCTCTGCAATTTCCGGTTTTATTAATGATCGATCTTTATTCATCTACAAAATTGGATTTGATGAATCTCTGAAAAGTTACTCTGTAGGAGAATCAACCATGATGGATGTTATCGAGTACGCGCACAGCAGTGAGATGATAGATTGGATCGATTCTGTGGCGGATGAAAATGTAGAAATGTGGAATCGCGGGCTGTCTGATCGCCAGGCAATCCATAGCTATAATTTAGGTTCTAATAACCTTATTTCGAAAATCATGATTATCGGAATTTCAAAGAGCCGGTTCATCAGAAATCGAATCAAACACTTTTACTTGAAGAGTCGTGCATGACCAGGGGACTTTTGGGGTTTAGGTGAATTGTTAACGCAATTCAACGCCATAAACTACTTTTTCTTTACCTGAAACACATGATCCTCACTGGGAAAAGAACGTTCCCGAACTTCCTTTGCGTATAGCTCAATGGCATCACGAATCGTTGGCATAACCTGAGCGTATTGTTTGACAAACTTTGGTTTGAACTCTTCAAACATACCAATCGCATCATCCGTTACTAGAATCTGCCCGTCACATTTGGCCGATGCGCCGATACCGATGCTCGGTGCGGTTAAAATTTCCTGTATTTTCACAGCGACATTTTCCATTACTGCTTCGACCACAACGGCGAAACAACCTGCTTTATCTACTGATTGAGCATCATGCAATAGTCGTTGAACAGCGTCTTCATCCTTGCCTTGAGTTTTAAACCCTCCCAAGGTATTGACAGATTGCGGTGTTAATCCGATGTGTCCCATCACGGGTACACCTCGTTCTGTTAGAAACTTGATTGTTTCACTCATTTCAGCACCGCCCTCAAGCTTTATTGCATCACACCCTGTCTCGCGCAGAACACGTGCAGCAGATTCGAATGCCTGTTGCGGAGATTTTTGATAAAAACCAAATGGCAGATCAACCACGACACATGCATGTTTACATGACTTTGCCACCGCCCGTCCGTGACGAATCATGGTGTCAAGATCGATGCCTACAGTGCTATCTTCGCCATAAATTGTCATGGCGAGACTGTCACCGACAAGAATGAAATCAACCAGCGGATCCATCGCTTTGGCCATGGGAGCCGTGTAGGCAGTTAGTGAAACGATAGGCTTTCCACCTTTCATTGCACGAATGTCCCGGGTTGTCAGTTTTCTGGAATTATTCTGTACGCTCATCACAGATCAATAGGATCATTTATTCGTTTTTCAAGAGAGTAGATACCGATCTTGCTCACAAATTACGATTGCACCCTTGAACCCTCTGGATCAAAAAGCGCCTTTGTAGAGACCGTGGCGTCAAACAATGTGCGAGCTATATCTATTTGAACGCGCTGGCCGTCTTTAAGGCCTTTGCCATGCCCCAGTGCGACGGGTGCGCCGACGCGAAATCCAAAGCCTGCGGAACTTGTCTGTCCAACAATTCTATCATTGGCGTATATCGGTTCGTGCCCGAGTGGGACGGCATTAACATCATCAAAGCGCAGTGAAATTACGGTAGGTACTGCTCCCGCAGATTGGCGCGCTTTCATCGCTTCTGCGCCAATGAAACCACCTGATTTTCTCGTCGCGAATGCAAGACCTGTTTCTATCGGTGTGACATCACCATCAAGCTCATGGCCCATGGCACAAAAACCCTTTTCAATGCGCATGGATGTCTGGGCGTAAAGGCCAGCAGGTCTCGCACCTGCTGCGGTTAGTGCATCGTAGACAACACCCACATGTTGGCTGGGTATGGTAATTTCCCAGCCCGATTCACCCACATAAGATAGCCGTGCGGCGCTTACTTGCTGCTCAGCAATACGCGCAGAACCGAGCTTGAAGTAACTCAGATCATTGAGTTCGGATGCACCAGTTTCTGTTGCAATACCTGCAGCATCAGGGCCCATTAATCCAAGCACAGCATAGTCTTGTGTTGTGTCAGTAATCGTCACAGTGAAATCATCGCTATGACGTTTGAGCCAGGCGAGGTCGCGCTTGATCGATCCGGTGCCAACGAATAATCGGTAGTGGTTTTCCGTTAGTCGTTGTGCGGTGAGATCGCTTTCGAAGGTACCGCGCTCGTTAAGCATGGCTGTGTAGATAACAGATCCGGGTGCGCGCGCCATATGACCTGCACAGACCCAGAGCAGGAATGCCTCAGCATCAGGGCCGGTGACATCTATTTTGCCAAAGGGTGACGCATCGAAAATAGCAGCCTGCGTATGCGCGACTTGTACTTCTGCAGCAACCGCATCATGCCACGGCGGACGACCAAAGGTTAGTTGCGGTGCTTCGATGGCTCCGAAATAGAGTGGGCGTTCCCAACCGTAGAATTGACCAAAGGCAGCATCTATTGCCACGTAATGTTCATGCAGTGGCAGCTTACGCAGGTTGCGTGCAGTCTCGAGCTGTCGTCCCGGGAATGGAATGACGTAGTGCGTACCAAGAATTTCAGGTGCACGCGCCATCAGGTGATCGAGGGAGTTGAACTCCGGTGCAAAACGTTTGGCATCAGCTTCTGATAAATCATAAGCCGTGTGCCCATGCACAATCTGGTGAGCCAGATTCATACCCGCGCCACCACCTGCAGCCACACCCATCGAATTCATTCCGCAACCGAGAAACAATCCCCGCGTTTCCGCCGTCTCTCCCAGCATAAAAGAACCATCAGGCGTGAAACTCTCAGGACCGTTGAGCAGCATTTTAACCTCTGCGGTTTCCAGCGATGGCAGCCGATGCATGGCGCTTGTCATCATCGGTTCAAAATGCTCCCAGTCCTCGGGTAACAAACCAAACGAAAAATTATTATCGAGTGCACCCGGCGCAATGGGTTTGCCCATGGGTTCAAAACAACCGACCAGTAAACCGCCGGAGTCATCGCGTATATAAAGATAGTTGTCGTGATCACTCAGCGTTGGCAGATTACCTGTGATGCCTGCAACGGGCTTGGTCAACAGATAGAAATGCTCACAAGCGAGCAACGGCACTTGTGCATCAGCCATGGCGCCGACTTCACGTGACCACAGGCCGGCGCATAGTGCTATTGCGTCACACATCACAGTACCTTGTGTTGTCTCCACACCGCGTATGCAACTTCCTTCAGTCAGGATACGGGTAACACCGGTATCCTCGAACAGTTTTGCGCCGCGTGATTTGGCACCTTTTATCAGTGCTGCACACACATCTGAGGGCGAGACGCGACCATCCTCTGGTGACCATACCGCGCCGATCACATCTTCGGCATTCATCAGTGGCCAGCGCTCCTGCGCCTCTTCGGGGGAGATTGACGTCGCCTCAACACCGTATGCATGTGCCAGTGCTTCCTGTCGCCGAATCAGTGTCAGGCGATCGGGATTGGTAGCGATGGATAACGACCCTTCTTGTATCCAGCCAACAGACTGGCCGGTCTCAAGCTCCAACTGACTATAAAGATCGACCGAATACTGAATCATTCGTGTCAGGTTCTGTGAGGAGCGCAAGGCTCGAACCTGTGCAGCCGAATGCCAGGTCGTTCCTGATGTTAGCTTGTTACGTTCCAGCAGCACCGCATCGGCGCCGAATTTGGCGAGGTGATAGAGCGTTGAGCAACCCATGACACCACCGCCAATAACAACCACTGACGCATGATTAGGCAAAGACATTGTTTCGTTGTGCTCCGCTGTTTAGAGCGATTAAAACATGTTGATCCAGTCTTGCAAACGGGCGATGGCTAACTAAATTGACCACGATTAAATCGTTCATCAATAATGTCCGGATCGATCTGCTGCGCGGTGCGTGATTTGGCAGCCGATCGGGTTTTGATGTGGCATTTACCTGTCTGACCCGGCGTTTATTCCCGTGTGACAGTTGTTTGCAGTTAAAAACTTCTACCTGAAGCAGGTGTTATCGCTTGCTGCGCGTTATCCACTATCATCTACTAATAAACAAGCGCGTTGATTTGTAAACTGTTATAGGATTCAGACAACAATACACTGGGAATTACCATGAACGGGAATTACAGGTTATCCGCAATCGCCGCCACCTTACTATTGTCAGTACTGTCGGTTTTTCAGGTCACGGCCAGCGCTAGTGAACAGTCCCCGTTTCACGTCGGTTTTGAACAGCAGGTCTATCGAACCGGCATCATCCCTGGTATTCGTTTTGAACGAGGTTTCTCGGGGCGTCATTCTGTCCACCTTCGATTGGGTTACCAGGAGATACGTCATGAGGATTTCGGCGTACATGACGATGAGCGTGGTAACGGCGCTGGGTTTAGCCTGGGTTATTCCCGATTCCAAAAAGCCGGATTCGCCCGGTGGTCGTTCGGTATACGATCTGATGTGTGGTTTAACACGCTGGACTGGGTGGATGACGAGGGCACAGTCAATGAGGTAAGAGGAACGACCGATGTTATCGTGCTTCAACCGACCATCGATGCATCTTACCGTTACCCATTGACGAAAGGTTTTTTTGTTACGCCATCAGTGGCGGCAGGTTTCGAGATAAACGTCGATACTGATGGTGAAGATGTGGGCGAGGGGTTTATTCTCCTGTTCGGATTGACCGTCGGTATTCAGTATTGAATAGCTGTCATTGGATAGCGGCAAGTAAAATACCTGACTATGAAACGCCGGGGCAAAAATTATATGCAAAAAACCCGTCTGAAGCTGGATCAGATACGGGATTGTTGGCGCCATCTCGTCTATACTGCCCGTATCAAATAACCTTATTAACAGCCTGTTAGCAGCGCTTTGTTTTCTATGCAGTTTGCTAACTTCCGTTTTTCACGTGGCCTCTCGTAGTGGTCACCACTGAGTCATTGAATCATGCCGCAAATCACTCTCCCTGATGGTAGTCACAGGGATTTCTCCGACAAGGTTTCTATATTCGACATAGCCCACGACATCGGCCCCGGACTTGCCAAAGCTGCACTTGCAGGCACAGTCGATGGGACGCTGGTTGATCTGTCTCATCTTGTTGCCGACGATGCAGCGGTCTCGATTATCACAGGCAAAAGTGATGAAGCCCTGGATCTGGTCAGGCACTCAACAGCCCACTTGTTGGCGCAGGCTGTTAAGCAACTGTATCCGGAGGCTCAGGTGACCATTGGGCCAGTGATCGAAGGCGGCTTTTATTATGACTTCGCCTATGAGCGTGCTTTTACACCCGAAGACCTTGAGGCCATCGAGAAGCGCATGTCGGAGCTGGCCGGCAAAAACATTCCGCTGGAACGCTCGGTGATGGAACGTGATGACGCGGTCGCCTTTTTTAAGTCGCTGGGCGAAGACTACAAGGCTGAGATTATCGAGAGCATTCCAACCAACGAAGAGCTTTCGCTGTACCGCCAGGATGATTTTATCGACCTTTGCCGTGGCCCCCATGTACCGAATACCGGTGTACTGAAATCGTTCAAACTGATGAAAGTCGCTGGTGCCTATTGGCGTGGCAACTCGGATAACGAGATGTTGCAACGAATATACGGCACTGCTTTTCTCGATAAGAAATCATTAAAAACTCATCTGCATCAATTGGAAGAAGCAGAAAAGCGTGATCACCGAAAAATTGGTAAGCAGCTTGATCTGTTTCATCTGCAAGAAGAAGCACCGGGCATGGTGTTTTGGCATCCGCGCGGATGGGCCATTTATCAGGCCGTAGAGGAATACATGCGTCAACGTCAGCAAAGCGCTGGCTATCAGGAAATAAGAACACCGCAAGTCGTCGATTATTCTTTGTGGGAGAAGTCTGGGCATGCGGATAAATTCGGTGATGGTATGTTCACTGTGCATTCCGAAGACCGCTCTTTTGCTATCAAGCCGATGAACTGCCCCTGCCATGTGCAGGTGTTTAACCAGGGCCTGAAAAGCTATCGTGATCTGCCATTGCGTTATGCTGAATTTGGCTCCTGTCACCGCAATGAATTGTCCGGAACGTTGCATGGCATTATGCGTGTCCGCGGATTTACGCAAGACGATGGTCATATTTTTTGTACTGAGGCACAAATACAGGATGAATGCTCAGGCTTTATAGATTTTCTGCATTCGGTCTATGCCGACTTTGGATTCACCGAACTGATCTACCGTCTCTCAACACGCCCTCAGGAAAGAGTGGGTAGTGATGAAATCTGGGACAAATCAGAGAAGGCACTGGCGGATGCACTGGATGCGAAAAATCTGCCTTGGCAAGAGCTTCCGGGTGAGGGTGCGTTTTACGGGCCCAAGGTCGAATTCTCATTAAAAGATTCTATTGGGCGCGTTTGGCAGTGCGGCACGGTACAGGTCGACTTTTCCATGCCTGGGCGTCTGGGTGCCAGTTACATAGACGAAAATGGCGACAAACAGGTGCCCGTTATGTTGCATCGGGCGACTCTGGGTTCATTCGAGCGATTTATTGGCATTCTTGTTGAGGAGACAGAAGGTAGAATGCCGTTGTGGTTGTCGCCGCTACAGGCGGTTGTTGTGAATATCACGGATAAACAGGCCAGCTATGCACAAGAGACAACCAAACGCCTGCAAAACATGGGTTTCAGGATCGAATCCGACTTGAGAAATGAGAAAATCGGTTTTAAGATTCGGGAATGGACCTTGAAAAAGGTGCCTTACATTCTTGTCGCTGGCGACAGGGAGATGGAGGCAGGCGAACTTGCGATCAGAAGTCGTGATGGCAAAGATCTGGGTAGTCACCCGATTGACGCCATAAACAAGGCCTTTGAGCAGGAGAAATCCAGCAAAGGTGAGACCTTGGTAAGTGCTCTGTTGGGCCAAACGGCTGAAAGTGTATAAATCAGTTGGTCTGGTAGTTGAAAGTGTAGTTTAAAGTTACACAGAGCCCAGGCGTCTTTTCCTATAGTTAGTTTGGGTAGTATGGGTAGTATGCAAATCTGTGGCTAAACAGCAAAAAACAGAAAGCAAATAACAGGAGCGAATCAATATTTCTGCGAAAAAGATAAATCGAAAGAATGAGGAAATCGATGTACCACAAGTCAGACTGATCGGTGCCGATGGCGAACAGATCGGTGTGACTGATCTTGATGTGGCGATGGCCAAAG
>CAYPMR010000099.1:0-11833 GCA_964411665.1 uncultured Granulosicoccaceae bacterium
ATATCCCTAAGGATGAAGCTGCTGCACCGGCAATGCCGGACATGGGCGGTATGGGCGGCATGATGTAAATCATCCGTCACATGCAGTCTAGGCATCCCGGCCACGCGCCGGAGTGTTGAGAAACCCGGCCTTGCGCCGGGTTTTTTTATGGTGCGCCGAGCATGGCGCGAAGCGTCATGATTGGCGATTGCAAGTGGTAAGCGAAAGCAAACTGCGATTGACTTGGCGGTGACGCTGCTGCCTGCCCGGTCCTTTTTTACAGTAGGCTGCTGTTCTGAAACAACTATGCGCACTATTTTTCCAGCTTTGGTTTGATAGATGAATAGTCTTTCAGGAAGTCGATATTTAGTCGCTAAATTGCCTGAGCGCGAAGACTTTTGCGCGTCTTTTATGTACTAGCCGAGCACGAGCAGTAAATCTTGCAATTACTGGCACGCCTAAATTCGTTGTGGTCAACTAAATGGCCACTGCACAGTGCTGCACAGTTGGCAGTGTCGGTAGCGCTCGTTCTGCTAATAGTGCAAATAGCCCTGTCAATTCCAGTCCTTTGGAGCAATGAGCAGCGTCTGCTACGCCAAGCCAGTTCGTCAGAATATGCGCGTGTAGAAAACTGGTTAGCTCAGAATACAACCACTAGCCTTGGCCACATTCCTGTATCAGATAGTCTGCTGGGTTTGACTGTCTACGCTCGAAATGGATCTGCGGTGCTGGGTATGGTTGGCGCATCATCCTCAGCGACGACCAAAATCCCGTCGTCCAATTCAGCTGGCCCGGCGCGAAACTACGTGGAGCGCCAAGGTGACGAACTGAGTACAAACTGGCACATTGACTATCAGGGTCAGATTTTACCCACACGAGTGAGACTTGATGTTTCTTCACTTACTCAAAGCAATCGCTCGCTGGCGGTTAAATTGTTTTTCTTCAGTGTTCTGACCAGTATCCTGGTGGGTTTAGCGGCCTTTTGGCTGGCTCGCAGATTTTTTAGTATTCCGCTTGATGAAACTCTCGAGGCCATCCGCGCCAGTCGATCCAGCTCTGGTGCCGGCCTGACAACAGCGATTGAACTCGAAACAACACCTGAACTGCTGCAGGTGACTGATGAGTTCAATTCGCTGCGCGAAGAGCAGCGCACGGCAGCACGTCAGGTCAAGGTAAAACAGCAGTATCTTGAGTACGCTGCACACCATGATCCCATGACTCACCTGTCCAATCGCTTGATGTTCGAGGATTGTCTGAACGCGTCAGTGTCGGACGCCCTGGTCGAGGATAGGCATTTTGCGATCTTTCTGATGGATCTCGATAACTTTAAATTTTTCAATGATAAATACGGCAATCTGATTGGCGACAAAATGGTGATGGAAATCGGATCCCGCCTGCAGTCGCTGGTGCGTAATACAGATCTTGTCGCTCGTCTTGATGGTGACGAATTTGTGGTTATCCATAATGAAGTACCCAATCACAAGACTATTGAAGCTATTGCCGAACGAATAATGTCAGAAATTTGCGAACCCTTTGAATACCGCGGGTTTACCTTGAAGGCTTCTGTGTCAATGGGCATTTCTTATTTTCCGGATGATGTGCGGCTCGAGGATGGATCAGAGCAGCTTGCAGAGGAAATTCTCAACAATGCATTTGTTGCACTACAAGAAGCCAAAATCAATGGCAAGAACCAGTATCAAATGTTTAATGAGTCGATGCGTTTGCGTTTGACGGAGCGCCACCAGCTCGAAATGGATTTGAAAACAGCTGTTACGGATAATCAGTTTGAAGTTTATTATCAGCCAAAAATTGATGCCAAAACGCGTCAGATCACCGGATCGGAAGCGCTGGTTCGATGGATGCACCCCACCAAAGGCCGTATCTCACCGGAGCTGTTTGTCCCGGTTGCTGAAGAAGCGGGGTTGATAATAGAAATTGGTGAGTGGATCCTGCGCACCGCCTGCCGTCAAACCCACATATTGCAGCAAATAGGTTTCAAGGGCTTGCAGGTCGCTGTCAATATCTCTGCTGTACAGTTTACCGATGGCAACCTGTTGCCCATGGTCAGTAAAGCGCTGAGAGACAGTAACCTCGAACCTGAGTTACTGGAGCTTGAAATTACCGAAAGCGCGGTCATGCATGATCCTCAGGAAGTTATTGATTCATTGCATGAGCTCAGTCGCTTCGGTATGCGTCTCGCTATTGATGACTTTGGTACCGGTTATTCGTCTTTGGCTTACCTGAAACGATTTCCGGTAGATACTCTGAAGATTGATCGAGCTTTCATTATCGATATATCAAGTGATAACGATGATGTTGCGATAGTTGAAGCAGTACTTGGTTTAGGCAAGCACTTCAATATGAAAATTGTTGCGGAAGGTGTTGAAGATGAAGAGCAGCTAAACTTTCTCAGCGAACAGGGCTGCGACCTGGCTCAGGGTTTCTATATTAGTCAGCCAATGAACTTTCAGGATTATATCGAGTGGCTGGAGACATGGCCTCACGGTATTCAGGCGTCGACGCATTCAAATGAGAGCGACATTGCTGCAGAGGACGACAACATGCAACAAGACTTCAAACGTGCTTCCTGATCTCTGATAACTTCCTGCCCCAACCCTCACTTCCTCACTCCCGAATTAAAATACTCGACTTCTCTTGCCTCTGGCGGTGAGAATAGGACCTCTTTGTTTTATATTCAGCGGCAAATTGCCGGGAGCTGTCGATGTCACAAAAGCCTTGTAGCTGGTGCTTGAGTGAGCCTCTCTATGTTGCCTACCACGATGAGGAATGGGGGAGGCCCTGTTATGAATCGCAGCGATTGTTTGAAATGCTTAACCTGGAAGGAGCTCAAGCGGGATTGAGCTGGATTACCATTTTACGCAAGCGCGAAGGTTACCGGGCTGCATTCAAGAACTTCGATCCGGTGAAAGTGGCACGCATGCGTCAATCAACAGTAGAAAAACTATTACACAATCCTGACATCGTACGGCATCGGTTAAAGATTGAAGGTGTTATCACCAATGCGCGTCTGTATAACGCGATGCATGCAGAAGGTGAAGATTTTGCAACCTTCCTGTGGTCTTTTGTCGATTATTGCCCGCAACAAACCAATCATAAAACGCTCAAATCTGTACCTGCCCAAACAGCGCAATCACAGGCGATGAGTAAAGCGCTGAAAAAACGAGGCTTTAAATTTTGTGGCGCTACGATCTGTTATGCCTTTATGCAGGCAGCAGGTATGGTGAATGATCATGTACATTCCTGCCCCCAACGAATCCCCTGCAAGCAACTTGGAGCGCCCAAATATATGCCGAAGGATTGGCCAGGTGTTCGCCGTAAAAATTAGCCTTTGCTTTCGTGAATAGTGCAGACTTGGATATGCGTGAAGCTCTTGTGAGCGGCTACGCCCAATCTATTCAAAGCGCTCAGTCCAAACCTGCTTTTGTTGTTGATGACGAGGTGTATACCTATGGCATGCTTGCCTCGCGTATTGCCGAATTGGAATCCGCCCTGGCAGACGGACTGAATCACGCTGGCGTATGGCCTGCGTGCCAGGGTAAGGCATTGTGTGTTGCTGTCAGTCTGCGCAATTGTATTGATGTGGCTCTGTGTTATTTGTTGTCGGTTAAACAGGGCTATTTGTTCGCTCTGCTTGATCCCTCCTGGTCTGATAGTGAAAGGAACCACGCCTTGTCACTTCTCAGTCCCGATGTGCTGGTCTGTGCTGATGGTTGGGAAAAGCCGCGGATTAGCTATTTTGTTAACGCACCGACTGAGCACGATGTAGTTACTTGCCATCAGTTATTTTTTGCAGGATTTACGTCTGGCTCCAGTGGTAAGCCGAAAGCATTTGTGCGTACGGCTCACTCCTGGGTTGCATCCTTTAGAGCAGCAGCGATTGAATTTGGTACTAACCCGAACAGCATCATAGTAGCGCCCGGGCCACTGTCGCACGGGCTCAGTTTTTTTGCCATGGCAGAGGCTTTTTATCATGGCGCAACGTTTGTTACACAGCAGGTTTTCTCTGTCGGGCCGTGTTTACAAATATTGCAAACCGGGCGTCTCGGGCAACACAACCTGTCTCAAGACTCGGCAGTGTCGATGATGGTGTTGGTGCCTAGTATGTTGCACGCCATTCTCGATAGGGCGAATGAGCAACTAGCGTCAGAGCGAGACATAAGGCATACAGATAAATCGCAAACTCTCCAGGTTATTACTGCTGGCGCTAAACTGTCAGGTCGTATTCGTGAGCGTAGCGCTAAACACTTTCCCAGTATCAATCTCAGCGAGTATTACGGTGCTTCGGAACTGAGCTTTGTCTCTGTTGCCACAGATGCTGAGCGGGTGCCTGAAGGCTCCGTAGGGCGTGCCTTTGCCAGTGTGCTTGTTAGCATTGTGAATGCTGCTGACGGGTTTGAGGCTACAAAGCCAATCGATTCAGAAACTGCAGATCACCAAATGGCCCCCGTTGATTCAAGTGTTAGTGGAGATAAGACGGGTCTGGTTCAGGTGTGCAGTGATTTGCTTGCCAGTGGCTATTTGCAGCGTGATGAACAAGGATTGTCACTCTGTCCGTTATCTACAACGGATTGGGCAACAGTGGGCGACCGTGGTTATCTTGATGAGTCGGGTTTTCTGTATCTGCTGGATCGCGATGACCGCATGATGAATAGCGGTGGGCTAAAAGTGTATCCGTCTGTGGTGGAACAAGCGGCGTCCGACTATTTTTTTACGCTCCAGCACCCAAGCGATCAGCGGGGTGATGATCGTCGGGATAATCCGGATTGCGTGGTTGTTGGTTTGCCCGATGAGTACTGGGGCGAGAAAGTGTGCCTTGTGTTGTCCGGTGAACACTGGGCATGGTCGGATGTGCTCGAACATAAAGAGGCCTTGCTTGGGTTTTGCAGATTGCGCCTGCAGCGCCATGAGATGCCGAAACAGGTTTTTCACTGCGCGCGTTTACCCTTGACCTCAAGTGGTAAAATTTCCTATCGTGAATTGCAACTCGATCTTATCGAATCTCAAGGTGCTAGAAGTGATTGTCGGGAAGTGTAGAACCCACCTAATAACTGGAGCATCTGCCTGCAGGATCAAGCCCGGCGGCACACCGTTTGAGACCGGTGCTAACGGTGCTAATAAAGGCGGCGCGTTGCTGTTGGCGATAGCGCACTGTGGTTGATGCCTTTATCGTTGACGCTTTGCGTACACCGATTGGTAAACGCAACGGGTCCTTGAGTCAGTGGCAAGTCCATCAGCTTGCTGCAGCGTTGATTTATTCGTTGCTGGAACGTCTTGCGATTGATCCATTGCAAGTGGATGAAGTTGTACTTGGTAACGCTGCCGGGCCGGGTGGTAATCCAGCCAGAGTCGCGTTACTGGAAGCCGGGTTGCCTGTGTCAATTCCTGGTGTAACGGTAGATCGCCAGTGTGGTTCCGGACTCGAGGCCATCCTCTACGGCGCTCGAATGGTACAAAGTGGTGCTGCTGATTGTGTGCTGGCTGGCGGTGTAGAGAGCGTGAGTACCGCGCCTTTGCGTGCCGACCGTGACAGTTTGCAATTTTATGAGCGCGCCGCCTTCGCTCCAGCATGGATGGATGATCCGGAGATGGGGGTCGCGGCCGAGAACGTTGCGGCCAAACATGATATTTCTCGTCAGCAGCAAGATGAATTCGCTTATCGGAGTCATCGCAAGGCAGCTGTTGCTGCGTGCCAGGGAGATCTCGCTTGCGAGATGTTGCCGTTGGCGCAGGTACCAACATCATTATCAAGAGGGCTAGCAACAGCCTCTGCGGATCGGATTGAGCATGATGAATGTATCCGCCCTGACTGTTCACTCGATGCACTGGCGCAACTTGAACCGGTCTTTTTAACCGAGGGTAGTGTCACTGCTGGCAATAGCTGTCCATTAAACGATGGCGCAGCTCTGGTTTGTATTGTTAGTGAAAAACTTCTCGCAACCGTAAAGGGCGAGCACCTCGTCCGCTTTATGGATGCCAGCGCTGCAGGTGTTGAACCCGCTTTACTTGGCACCGGCCCCATACCATCAACACAAAAGTTGCTCGCAAGAGCAGGGCGCACAATAAATTCCGTAGATGCGATCGAATTTAATGAGGCTTTCGCGGCTCAGGTTCTCGCCTGCATGCAGGCGCTAGATATGGATCCAGACAGCGTCAACCAGCTTGGTGGTGCTATAGCAATTGGCCACCCCTTCGGTGCATCCGGTGCGTTGTTGGTGACTCGCCTGTATCACCAATTGCGACAGGGCCAGACAGGTCTGGCTACCATTGGCATAGGTGGGGGCCTTGGCTTGTCAGCACTGTTTGAAAGTCTATAGAACCGTTGCCCTGTACCAGCACACAGCTGTTTCAGGTATCAAGCTTGGCAGGTGTGGCTTCTAGCGGTTAATATTTGCGTCCTAAGTAACTGAATCCCACCATGCTGACCGATAAAAATTCATTTAACCGCGAAGAGCTTCTCGACTGTGCCAATGGAGGTCTGTTTGGGCCGGGCAACGCGCGCCTGCCATCACCGAATATGCTGATGATGGATCGCATCACGACTATCACTGTTGATGGCGGCAGTCACGGCAAGGGGGAAATACGGGCAGAGCTCGATATTACCCCTGATTTGTGGTTTTTCGACTGTCATTTTAAGGGCGATCCGGTTATGCCGGGATGTCTGGGTCTGGATGCTATGTGGCAGCTGGTCGGGTTTTTCCTGGGTTGGAAAGGCAATCCGGGGCGTGGCAGGGCCTTGGGGGCAGGAGAGGTCAAGTTCTTTGGCCAGGTCTTACCCACTGCAAGTGTCGTCACCTATCACCTGGAACTCAAACGTTTGATTGAACGCAAGTTGGTGATGGGTATTGCAGATGGTTCAATGTTTGTTGATGGGCGAGAAATCTATACCGCCCAGGATCTGCGTGTTGGTCTGTTTCAGTCGACTGACGATTTCTAATCCGTGCGCCCGGCTTGGGGCTCTGTCATAAATCAGTAGTACACTCCAAAAGAAGTATCGAAAAATCGAGGACAGCCAAATGCGAAGAGTGGTGGTTACAGGTATTGGGATCGTGTCCTGTCTGGGTAACAACACAGACGATGTGACTGATGCCCTGCGTGAAGGGCGCTCTGGAATCCGTCAGATTGATGACTATGCCGAACAGGGTATGCGCAGCCATATCGCTGGCCGGCCGACAATTGATTTCAAGGAACATATCGATCGCAAACAACTGCGCTTTATGGGCCAGGCGGCTGCCTTCTCATACATCTCGATGAAACAGGCGATTGCTGATGCAAAGCTGGATGACACTGATGTATCCAATCTGCGCACCGGTATTATTGCCGGTTCTGGCGGCGCGGGTTCGTCCAGCCTGGTCGAGGCAGCTGATGTACTGCGTGATCGCGGCTTGCGCCGTGTAGGACCTTATCGTGTCACCCAGACAATGGGCAGTACAGTATCAGCCTGTCTGGCCACACCCTTTGCAATCAAAGGTATTAATTATTCAATTTCCTCCGCATGTTCAACCAGTGCTCATTGCATTGGGAACGCGATGGAATTAATTCAACTGGGTAAACAGGACGTGATATTTGCCGGCGGCGGTGAAGAGGAACACTGGACGCAGAGTTGCCTTTTCGATGCCATGGGCGCGCTTTCAACAAAATACAACGACACACCGGATAAGGCATCCAGAGCTTATGATGCTGAGCGAGATGGTTTCGTGATAGCCGGTGGCGGTGGCATGCTGGTGCTCGAAGAGCTCGAACACGCACAAGCGCGTGGCGCTCGTATTTACGCTGAAGTCGTCGGTTATGGCGCAACCTCGGACGGCCAGGACATGGTCGCACCTTCGGGTGAGGGGGCGGTACGCTGTATGCAGCAGGCAATGCAAGGTATTGAAGGAGATTTGGACTACATAAATGCACATGGCACCAGTACGCCAGTTGGTGACATAGCCGAACTCAAGGCCGTTAAAGAAGTCTTTGGAGACCGCGTGCCCGCAATCAGCTCGACCAAATCCTTGTCCGGGCACTCACTCGGTGCGGCTGGTGTTCAGGAATCGATATACTCGCTGCTAATGCAGCAGAACAATTTTATCGCCGCTTCTGCCAATATTGATACGCTTGATCCGGCGGCCGAGTCCATGCCGATTGTGCGTGAGCGCCAGGATGGTGTCGATCTGCAGCAGATCATGTCAAACAGTTTTGGTTTTGGTGGAACCAATGCCACGCTGGTTTTCAGGAAGTTGTAAACGGCAGTTGATAATGTGTTCTGACAAGTACTAATTTCCGGCGGCTAGTTGTTGTTTAGTCCCAACGCAAGGGTGGCTCGTCCAGTGCGGATCGTTGTTCCTTTAGCGCCAGAACATGCGTATCCCAGAAACGTGCATCGCCGAAGTAGGGGAAGGCACGCACAAAAGCGGGCTCTTGCCAGCGTTTACCGATCCAGGCTGCGTAACTGATTTGCCGCAGTGTTCGCAGGGGCTCTATCAATTCCAGTTGCCGCGAATCGAATTCACGAAAATCACTATAACCCGTAAGCAGATCAGCCAGTCGGGCATTGCCGTATTGCCTGTCGCCAGAGAGAAACATCCACAAGTCCTGCACCGGCCATCCATTCTGACAATCATCAAAGTCCAATATATGGGGTGTATCGTTGCGTCCCCAGAGTATATTGCCAGGATGAAAGTCGCCATGAATTCTGATCATGGGTTGTGCCTCAATCGCGTCCAGTTGTTGCGCGACTACTGACAGCAGTTCGTTGGCGATACTTTCATAGGCTGACTGTAAATTCGGTGGTACGTGGCCAGCCGCAAGGACCTCGTCAACAGACTGTTTGCCCAGTGGCAGTGCATCGAAGGTTGGGCGGTGCTCGAATGCACTCAATTCGCCTGCATTGTGCAGGCGTGCGACCGCTCGGCCTATGGTTTCTAGCTGCTCCGGATTATCCAGCTCCGGGGGTCTGCCACCGGCTAGCGGGTAGACGGCGAATCTGAAATCTTCGTGTGCGTGCAACACTTTGTCATTGGAACGCTCAGCATGAATGATGGGCAAGTCGAGTGCTAACAGCTCTTCAGTGAAAGCATGTTCTTCAAGTAGCGTTTCATCCGACCATCGTCCGGGACGATAAAATTTCACTACGCGGGCCGGTCCGTCCTCCATGCCGATTTGATAGACCCGGTTTTCGTAGCTGTTCAGAGCGCTGATACGCCCGTCCGTCTGATAGCCGGCTTTATCAACCGCCGATAACAGCTGATTAGGGTCCAATGCGGCAAACGCTGCACTCTCGCGTTGCCTGGTCTCTTGCTGTTTGTCTTCGTTGGTCATTTTGATTTTGTAGTAAAACTATTTTTTTGTTTAATTGTCGTAAACTAGTCGTTAAAATATATGAATATCGCGCGAAATACACTAAAAGTCCGTCGAAAAGCCTGGAAAACAAATGGCGCTGATCGTGATAGATGAATTAAATTGCATTAAGATGCATCAAATATGGCAATAACGACAGCGATAAACAGCTCACACTTTTATATGTTATTTGGCTGAAATTATGTTCGGTTTCAGCCCCAACTGGTCGCACCAACGATAACCTGAGCCCAAGCCATGGATATCCGAAAAGTAAAAAAACTCATCGAGTTACTCGAGGAATCAGATGTTTCCGAGATTGAAATTCACGAGGCTGAAGAATCAGTAAGAATTTCCCGCCACTCGTCAGTTGTCCCTGTGCAGGCAGCAGCAGCTCCTGTTGTTGCAACCGCAATTGCACCACCGGGAGCTGAAGCCCGACCTGTCGAATCTGCTGGTGCGGCACCATCCGGCAGTGATCTACCGCCTGGCACATTAGTGCCATCGCCCATGGTCGGTACGTTTTATAGCTCTGCCGGACCCGGAGAATCGCCGTTTGTCGAGGAAGGTGCCGCCGTTTCCAAAGGCGATACGCTCTGCATCATCGAAGCCATGAAAATCATGAATCAGATAGAGGCTGAGGTCAGCGGTACTGTCAGGGCAATTCTGGTGCAGGATGGTCAGCCGATTGAATTCGGCGAGCCTTTAATGGTTATCGATTAATCCGGGTAACACGATGTTAAAGAAAGTCTTGATAGCCAATCGGGGTGAAATCGCTTTGCGGGTGATGCGCTGTTGCCGTGATTTGGGCGTTAGCACTGTCGCGGTGTACTCGACAGTTGATCGCGATCTCAAACACGTGCGTTTAGCGGACGAGGCTGTCTGTATCGGGCCAGCCTCATCCGTTGACAGTTACCTGAATATTCCGGCGATCATCGCGGCAGCGGAAATCACCAATGCTGAGGCCATCCACCCGGGTTACGGATTTTTGGCTGAGAATGCTGATTTTGCCGAGTGTGTTGAGTCCAGCGGTTTTAAATTCATTGGCCCCACCTCCAAGGTTATTCGTTTAATGGGCGACAAGGTCAGCGCTATCAAAGAGATGCGTGCCGCTGGTGTGCCCTGCGTGCCGGGCTCAGATGGGCCATTGGATGACAACGCCAAGCGCAATCGTGACATCGCGCGCGAGATTGGTTATCCAGTCATCATAAAAGCTTCTGGCGGCGGCGGTGGACGAGGCATGCGTGTGGTGGAGCGAGAAGCGGATCTGATAGATTCAATAGCCCTGACGCGTGGTGAGGCACAAGCCGCCTTTGGTAATCCTGTTGTCTACATGGAGAAATTTCTGGGCAAGCCCCGTCATGTTGAATTTCAAGTGATTGCCGATGAACATGGCAATGCCATTCATCTGGGTGAGCGTGACTGTTCCATGCAGCGCCGTCACCAGAAAGTTGTCGAAGAAGCACCGGCACCCGGCATCACGTCTGAGATACGCAACAAGATCGGCAGTCGTTGTGTTGCCGCCTGCAAACGTATTGGTTATAGAGGTGCGGGTACCTTTGAATTTCTCTATCAGGATGGCGAGTTCTATTTTATTGAGATGAACACCCGCGTGCAGGTAGAACACCCGGTGACTGAAATGATCACTGGGATCGATATCATCAAAGAACAATTGTTTACCGCTGATGGACGTGTGCTGCGTTGGAAGCAAGAGGACATAAGAATTAACGGGCATGCTTTTGAGTGCCGTATCAATGCTGAAGACCCGGAGTCCTTTTTGCCTTCACCGGGCAACATTTTCCAATACCATGCGCCCGGTGGATTGGGCGTGCGGGTTGATACCCATATATACAACGGATATTCAGTCCCGCCGAACTACGACTCTATGATTGCCAAACTGATTGTCAATGGCAATACGCGCGAATCGGCTCTGGCCCGCATGCGTGGTGCTCTCAGCGAAGTTTTCATAGATGGTATAAAAACAAATATACCATTGCATGAAAAGATATTTGCCGATGATGCATTCAATGCTGGTGGTACCGATATCCACTACCTGGAAAAAATGTTGGGGCAGTAGTGTCAAACACTAATCACTGGCCTCAGTTAGTGTTTGAGGTCACTGCTGATATGGTTCCGGCACTTGAGAATACGCTGTTCTCAGCAGGTGCTCTGTCGGTCATTCTGGTCGATAGCAGCGACCAACCCGTTCTGGAGCCTGAACCCGGTGAAATCCGTCTGTGGGATAGTCTGCGGGTTACCGGTTTGTTTGCACAAAATGAATCTCCGAACGCGATCCTGGAACGCTGCCACGCTTGCAGCGAGCAGCCATTACCGCAATACCGCTTTGAAAATCTACCCGATGAGGATTGGGTGCGAAGCTGGATGGCGAATTTCAAGGCTATGAAATTCGGTGAGCATTTGTGGATTTGTCCGTCGCACCAGCAGGTATCAGTTGAAGATGCTCTGGTAATCGAATTGGACCCCGGATTGGCGTTTGGTTCTGGCACGCATCCGACCA
>CAYPMR010000100.1:0-11765 GCA_964411665.1 uncultured Granulosicoccaceae bacterium
GTCAGGAGATACGCGGACATAGAAATCCGCATCTATATCAACACGAACCTTATCGCGGGTAACCAGAGCATCCTCTTTTTCTCGTACAACCTTTATCCTGTTCACCTTCATATCGACAGGTGTTATTTCATGGATTATGGGCAATACCAAAGCACCACCGTTGATAACAACTTTTTCGCCACCAAAACCGGTACGAACAAACGACATGTTTTTCGTTGAGCGCTGGTATAACCAGCTCAGAAGCCAGACAACGACTGCCACGATGATTACCGCGATGATCAACCAAAGAATGATTGTTCCAATGAGCTGTCCAGTCATGCCGATCTCCAGAACTTAGAAACTAATGGATTTGAATGTACGAGTCTGCTCTGTCAGTGCAATTTCTGTCGGCAGTCGTTCCATTGACGATGCACCATAGAACCCATGACAGTTGTCAGTGTTCTTGAGCACATACTCTGCGTCATCGGGCATGGCAACCGGCCCTCCATGTACAAGCACAATGGCATCTTTATTAACCCGCAAAGCCGCTTCCGACCATTTATTCACCAATTCCGGGCAATTCTCCAGAGTCAATGACGTGTGAGCACCGATTGAACCGCCTGTGGTGAGCCCTAAATGACAGACAATAATATCAGCGCCTGCCTCTGCCATCGCTTTGGCATCGTCCTCGTTGAAGACATACGGTGTTGTGAACATATCCTTTTTATGCGCCAGACGGATCATGTCAATCTCTTGCGAATACGACATGCCCGTCTCTTCAAGATTTGCGCGAAAAGTGCCGTCTATTAAACCCACTGTCGGAAAGTTCTGAACGCCCGAGAAACCAATAGCCTTTACCTGATCGAGAAAATGATCCATAACGCAAAATGGATCTGTACCGTTAACCCCTGCAAGCACGGGCGTGTGTTCCGTCACTGGCAAAATCTCATGTGCCATTTCCATCACAACATCATTTGCGTTTCCGTAAGACATCAAGCCGGAAAGTGAACCGCGCCCTGCCATTCGATAGCGCCCGGAATTGTATATAACGATAAGGTCAATACCACCGGCTTCTTCGCATTTTGCAGAAAGCCCGGTACCAGCCCCACCGCCAACAATGGGTTCTTTTTTAGCTTTCATCTGTTGAAATTTATCGAGTAATTTCTGCCGTTCAATTCTTGGCATTTAGAGTGCTCCTCGTTTGTGCAAATAAATCCTTGAATACAGACACTGCCAATGCAGCAAATGCAGGATCGTTAATGTGTGCCGGGTGTCTGATCAGCTGACGATCAGATGTTGTCTCTACTGTTTCTTCCAGCGCTTCAATCAAAGCTGTCCTGGCTTGTTCGTTTTCAAAAGGTTGTCCCGGGGCATCCAGACCAGATACGCCTCCCTCAGGCAACAAAAAACGCACAGGTCCATCCATCGCATTGAGCTTTGCGCCAATCCATTGCCCCATTTTTTGATTCTCTTCAGGTGTGGTGCGCATCAGAGTGACCTGCGGGTTGTGGTGAACAAACTGCCGGTTTGCGTATTTCGCTGGCACTGTATCGGGTGAGCCGAAGTTAACCATGTCCAACGCGCCTATCGATCCTATGTATGGGATACGGGTTCTGGCGAATGCACCGAATCGGTCTTTTGTGCAGGCAAATACGCCACCCATCATAAAGTCGCATACTTCGGTTGTGGTCAAATCGATAGCAGCAGTCAGAAAACCGGAATCAGCCAGTTTTTCCATTGACTGCCCACCTATGCCGGTTGCATGAAACACCAGGCATTCATATTCAGCATCAAGCTCTTTGGTAACGGCTTGTACTGCAGGTGTTGTTAAACCGAACATACTCAGACCTATCGCCTGTTTTTGCCCTTCTACAGGATCCTCTGGCTGAGCCCCCAACATCCCCGCCAGTGCATCAGCACCATTACCTAACACTTGTCTTGAAATACTGTTAATACCTTGTACATCGGTCACCGAGTACATCATCATGATGTCAGACGGCCCTACATAAGGCGCCACGTTACCCGAGGCGACTGTCGATATCATGACTTTGGGGACGCCGATAGAAAGTTGCCGCATGGCAGGTGTGACCAGTGCAGTACCACCGGAACCTGCGGCGCTGATAATGCCACTCACCTGAGGGTGAGCACGCATCCAGTTTTCAAAAGCGACAGCCATTTCGGTAATTGACTTGCCACGATCATTGCCGAAAACAGCACTCGCGCCTTGCGGGTGATAAGCGGCAACATGATGAGGTGCAATCCTCGCCGAAGATGGTTTTCCGCTGGTTGAAAGATCAACGGTAGTGACCTTTACGTCGTGCGAGGCAAGGCGACCGACAATAAATCCCAACTCGCGCGCTTTGGTATCAAAGGTTCCTGCAACCAGAACCTGCGATGTCAGGCTTTCCCTAAACAGTGGCTGCACATCGTGTTGTATTGATGGCGAGACTGTTGATTGTCTGACGTTAGTAGTCTCACTAGAATCCTGCTTCTCCCAACGTGCCCTCGACCATCGAGTGGGCGCGACATAACCCGATTGATTAATAGCGGGAATCGCAGTTTTCTTTTTACGCTTGGTTGTTACTGAATCAGACTGTTTTACGCTTTTATCTGCAGGGGCGCTTTTGGCTGAAGCCTTGGTTACCACACTTGCAGTGGGCGTCGAGGACAATTCCTCACGACCAACACCTAGCAGTCTTTGCTGTAGTTCTCTGTCCTTACCCAGCTCAGCTGCATCCATTTGCGTGGTGATCACACCATTGACCATAATTGAAATATCGTCAGCAACTCGGGTGGCCACACCGATATTCTGTTCAATAAGAAGAATGGCAACGTCAGCTGTATCAGCGAGCTTGTGCAGAAGCTCTTCAACTTGAGCGACTATCACCGGTGCAAGACCTTCAGTGGGTTCATCCAGTATCAGTAGGCGAGGGTCGTGCAGCAGGGCTCTGGATATAGCCAGCATTTGTTGTTCACCGCCCGATAACTGGCCGCCTCCGTTATGACGGCGCTCGGCTAATCGCGGAAATGTTTCATAGATGCGTTCGATTGACCACGAGCCATTTTTAACTTCGCATAGACGCAAGTGTTCATCGACACTCAGTGATTGCCACAGACGACGTCCCTGCGGTGTGTATCCTACGCCAAGTTTTGAAATTTGATGCGGCGCAAGACCGTTAACTTCGTGTTCCGCCACACGAATGGATCCGCTGCGAACTGGAACCAGACCCATAATCGCATTACACAGAGTGGTTTTACCCATGCCATTGCGACCAACGACCGCATGCACGCCAGTCTCAAGGGTCAGGTCGACGCCTTGCAGCGCATGTGAAGCGCCATAGTATACCTGCAGATCACGTATGCTCAGTGCTACACGGGAAGTAGGGAGTCTAGCCATGGGCAGCTCCCAGGTAGAGCTCTTGCACCTGATCGTCGTTTTCTATTTCCTGAGGTGTACCTTCCTTGAATACGCGACCGTTATGCATCATGGTGACACGCTCAGCCACACGAAGCGCAACGTCCATATCATGCTCGATGATGATGTAGGCAATGTGCGCAGGCATTGACTGAAGAATCTCGACAAGTTCTGTCCGCTCTGTTGGTGACAAACCTGCAGCCGGTTCATCAAACAGGATTAATCTTGGAGCCCCTGCCAGTGCAAGGCCGATCTCCAATTGGCGCTGTTGACCGTAACTTAAGGTGCCTACCTTAGCATCACGTTGCTCATCCAAATGAACTGCGGATACCAACATTTCAGCTGAATGCATAAGCGCATCATCAACACGTGGCCGACGTAATGAAAAACGGTTACGCGAGACGCCGCGACAGGCAAGGTATGCATTGTCCAGCACACTCAGGTTCTCGAATAACAAGGATATTTGATAAGTTCGACGCAATCCGCGCCGGATGCGTTCCTGAGGCGGTAATTCGGTAACATCCTCACCGAACAGCCGAACAGCGCCGGTGGTCGGTGGGAAGTCACCGGTTATCGCATTGAACAACGTGGTTTTACCGGCACCGTTGGAGCCCAGCACTGCATGACGCTCACCCGCTCTGACGCTAATATTAATATCAGCGAGCGCCACCAGCGCGCCAAAATGACGGCTGATGGCTTCGAGCTCCAGGGCATTCTGTCCCGAGCTTTGCAGAAGGGATAGTGCATCCGCCCTGCCTGGTGCCTGAGTCGACATGTTGTTCCTGGTTACCTACTGCTTATTCGCAAACAGGGTTAGTGCGGCTCACTGAGCCGTATTCCAGGAATTTTTCGTAATCAACACCCAACGTTTGGCTGACTTGCGGGATAACCTTGATGGTTTTATTCACCAAATTGCCGTCAGGTCCTTCAACCACTTCAGTCAGGAAGATGTCTGCAATAGCGTTACGACGCTCATCCAGACTTACCATGCCCGTTGGTGTTTCAAAAGACAGACCTGACAATGCAGCACGCAGTTTCTCACCACCGTCTGATATATCACCACCGACTTCTTCCAGCGCCAGCAGTGCAGCTTTGGTATTTATGTAATAAGAATGTGCGAACAGTGAAGGAGACGGGAAGCCATCCGGAAATTCCGCTTTGTATGCATCAACAAATGCTTGCCAGCGCGGATCATCCCAGGTATCAGAGACTGGACCAGCAGAGGGAGTTCCAATAACAAAGTCACGGGTCTTGCCTTTGGAGCCGAGTACTGTCTGATCGACTGTTATGGAACCACCCACGAGAGGTAAGTCACCACCAGCTTGATCGTACTGACTCAGGAAGTTAACGGCATCCGCACCACCGAGGGCAACATAAATGGCATCAACATCATCGGGAAGTGCTGCGATGATTGAGGAGTAGTCCTTGTTACCAATTGGCACCCAGAAACGGGCATCAGCAGGTGCTTTTCCGCCAGCACGACAAAACGGCTCGAGAACACCAAAAACCTGTGTATACGGGAACGAATAATCTTCAGCTACAACTGCCAGACTGCGATAGCCTTTTTCGTTGTAGATATATTCGCCCAAACCTGCCATCCATTGAGCACCTTCAGTTGAAAAGCGAAAAAAATTCTCAGCAGGTTCGCGCAGTGTAGTGTCTTGTGCAGCAGACGAACCATTGAGAAAAGTCACTTCTGGTTGAGTTTTGGCGTAATCCTTAACAGCCAGGCCTTCAGAGCCAGACAACGGACCCACCATTATCTGTACACCATCCTGCTCTACCAATTTACGGGTAGCACGGATAGCGCTGTCGGGTGACGCATCTGAAGAACCAGTGATCAATTCGATTTTCACGCCACCAGCGGTATAGTTGAATTCTTTTAACGCAAGTTCTACTCCGCGCATGGAATCTTCACCGAGTACGGTAAACGCACCTTCGAGTACTGCCAGTGCGCCCATTTTTAGTGTGGCTGCATTGGCCGTCGCCGGAAGCGCGGTTACCGAAGCCATGGCGGCCCCAAGCAATATGGATTTAAACGTTTGCATGTATTTCCTCCTAGATTTAACCTGTTTTAATTAACAGCTTTACTAACACTACGCTTTAACATTACGTGGTGATGTCCACAGAACCCTTAGTGTCGCTCGATCCGACCCGCACTGTTGGAAACAGGCGTTCTTTGGCTTTTTGCCAAAGACCAAGCAGACCATCAGGGGAAAAAAGTACAACCAGTAAAAAAGCACATCCGATTACGGTATTAAACCTTTCACGATCAATCAGATCGATAGCGAAATTCTCCAGTAATACGAATGCAAGTGCCCCGAGAAAGGGACCCATCGGATGGCGTAGTCCGCCGACAACAGCAATAACCAGTATATCGATGGCAACACCTACGCTGATCGTTCCGGGTGAGATACGACCGTTAAACCAGACGAGCAACACACCCGCCGTACCCGCAATAATGCCCGAAAGAAAATACGCATAGACTCGAATAGCCGTAACGTTGTAGCCCAGCGAATTCATGCGCCGCGCATTATCCCTGACCGCTTGCAACGACAGACCGAAGGTTGAGCGGGAGCCGTACAGGACGCTTAGATAGAAAAATCCCGCGACCAGTAGTGTCAAGTAGTAGAACGGTTTGCTCGAGCGCCAATCGATGCCGAACAAGACAGGTGGCTGTATGCCGGCAAATCCGTTAAAACCATTGAAGACAACGTAGTTCTGGCGCGTAAAATAAAAGAAGGCCACAGCGATCGCCAGCGTGATCATTATCGTATAGATACCTTCCGTACGAACCGCAACAGACCCTATTAAGGCACTCACGATGGCAGAGGCAAAGATTACAGCTGGAATCAACACCCACCATGGCCAGCCAAAACCATGCACATTGACGCTGTTAAAACCGAAAATAGCGATCATGTATCCGGCAAAACCCGCAACCGTCATCTGCGCGAGGCTGACCATACCGCCATAGCCCCCCAGCATCATTAACGACAAGGCAACTAACCCCAGCAGCAAAGAATAAGCGCCGATCTGAAAGGTAAAAAAGTCCGATGCTACCCACGGAAAAATCAACAAAGCAGCAACGACCACAAAAAAACCTGGTCGAAACAACTCAGCTCGAAATTCACTGTTGCGTGCAAACATGTCAGGCTATTCCCATCATGCGCGGCCCATCAAACCTTGCGGTCTTACTGCCAGCACGACAATCATAATGATGAAAGTCACGACAACGCCATAAGTGGGAAAATACGCCAAGCCAAACTGTTCAGCCATACCCACCAGCAATGCTCCAATGGCGGCACCTGCTATTGACCCCATGCCGCCGACGATAACTACAACCAGTGACGCAAGCAGATAACGTACATCCTCACCAGGCGCAATCGACAGTGCAGTACCACCAATCACACCGGCGAATCCAGCCAGGCCCGCACCGATAGCAAACACCAATGCAAACAGTCGCTGCACGTTGACGCCGGTAGCGTCGAGCATATCTCTATCATCGACCCCGGCTCTGATCATCATTCCAATACGTGTACGATTAAGAAACAGCCACAGCAACAGGCCGATAACAACGGCGATCAGTAAAACGACAAGACGATAGGTTGGGTATTTGAGCATCACCGCTTGTCCACTGGAGCGGATCGCGCTGATAACCGGGAGTTGAGTAGCACCGTAAAGCCAATCCGGCGGTTCGAACTGGTAGGTGGCACCCGTCCAAACGCCAAGCATTAAGTCTGCTGCAACAATGGATATTCCGATAGTCACCAGTGTTTGGCGCATGTCGTCGCCTTGCATACGCTGGAATACGAGGATTTGCATTAATGCACCAATGAGTGCCAGCGCAAGGAAGGCTATCACGGCACCGATATACCAATTACCGGTTATTCTCGCTGCCTCGTAGCCAATATAGCCGCCTAAAAGGTACATCGATCCGTGCGCAAGATTCACATTACGCATCAGACCGAACACCAGGGTAAAACCACTTGCGACCAAAAAGTAAAGTGCCGCCAGAGTCAGACCATTGAGCAGCGTGTTGACGAAGACCTTTTTGCGCCCGAGCACATCCACGAGCCACTCTGGCCATACCGCAAAAATGAGATACAACAGAACGGCAACTGCAACCGCTATTAACAGTGCTAGTCTCGGACGTCGGGTGATCATTTCCTGCATAGGAAATTCCTTGTGTTCAACTCATTGTAAAATAGGGCGATATTTGCTGTATATTTGCTACAGTTTTAAATTTGAGTAATATTGGGTAATAAATTCGAGTTTGAGCGAAATATGCTTTTCTGGGAATGTGCGGGCAAAAGCGCCAACACCAATTTACCTAAAGGGTTTATTACCCTGTCACCTGCGTTTTTTGATCCGAAATTACCTGCCGAATGCCACGCTTTACTGCCAAGCGGGAATGGCAGTCGAGGCCTTTTGGAGGCAATCGCACGCGAACCTGAGATTGCTGTTGAGCGTGGAATTGGTATTTTCTTCAATGACCCTTTTCTCAATATTACCCAGGTCAGCCAAATGTTGAATCAGCACCAGATTGGCTGGATTGCCAATCTTCCGAGCATCGCACAACACGATGCGGAATTTAGAAGCGATCTGAGGGACGTTGGATTTAGTGTGCAGGCAGAGCTGCGTTGCCTGGCCCAACTGAGACGACCGGGGCTACGTACAATGGCTGCGATCTCCTCAACTACCCATGCAGATATGCTGGCTGATTTTCCGGCGGATGCCGTCGTGGTGGTACAAACAACCTCGGAGCTGCAGGTATCGTTTCCGTCCTTTGGCCAACGCCTGGCACGACTTGAATCAATCAATAATGTATTACAAAAACAAACACTGGGCATTTGCGCCATGCCACTAGTGACAGCTGCAGAGGGGGTGACTCAAGCCAGTCCGGTCATACTCCGGCCCCAGCTATTAGGGTGACTACTAGAGACCGTAGCGGGTAATTTTGTTGTACAGCGTTTTACGCGAAATACCCAAGGCTTCGGCAGTCCGGCCTTTGTGAAAATTGTGACGCCACAGGGCTTCAACAATGCGGGTTTTTTCGTTGCGCGTATTTTGAAGATCGCCTGCATCACCACTGCTATATAGTGCAACTGCAGCATCGACGCTGGCCTTGTCAATTTCACCATCCGATAAAGCTAAAATATCTGCCACGGCGAAAAGCTCTTGTTCGTTACCTAGCCATTCACATGTTTGCAGTTGATGCAATGCAGACGCACTAAGCTCAGGCTGACGTTTTTCAGTCAGACCGATTTTTGAATAGTAAAAACCAAGCAGTGCTGCAATATCCTCTGGCCGTCGACGCAGAGCAGGGACGAGTACAGTGCGCGAATTAAATAATGCAGCAAGATCAGATTCCAGTCCCTCAGGCAATGAGCCATCAGATGAGCGTTCTATAAAGATTACACATTTGGGGATTACTGTGTATTTGCGGTGCGAGCCCGTTGCATAGTACCAGCCTTCATGCAGTGCACGAGCGAGTCTGATCTGCGAGTGTGGCGGTAACCGCTCGGGTGCATGTATCACTAAAAGTTTGCAGTTTGAATCGCCCAGAATACCTTGCGCCAACTTGTCACCATTAAAGGATCCGAACAGGCGTCGATTGGCTGATGCATGCCGATCTTCAATAGCTGGACGAATAGTTTTGACAACGTCACCTTTAAACTGATTTTCAAAGGCATTGACCACCCAATCTATCTGCACACCTTTTTCATATTCAATAGATACGGGTGCTTGTATATCTACCAACACATCAAGTTGCTTCAAACAATCAATTAGCGCCTTTGAACTTCCTGCCGCACCACACTGGCGCCCCCACGATAATAGGTTGCGTTGGCTCGAGCTGACCTCCCTGGGCACCCCTCCCGCTAAACGGTAGGAGGCAATCATATCTGTAATGGCTGTATCCATGGGTAAGCGTTCAATAGTTGACCCGCCTATGTAACCATCAAAGTCGACCTTCTGTGCAATAAAGGATAAATCCTCAGCCGTAACAATCGGTCCGCCTTCGAGTAAAAATTGTACTTTGGGATGGATACGTTTGATCAGTCGACCCGTTTCTCTTGCCTGAAGGGCTGCCTCTTCAAGGCTTATCTTTTTTTTGTGCCCGAGCTGACCACCTGAATTCCAACCAAAATTCAATAGTATCTTATCTAGCCCGGCATCCGCTCCCAGACGTGCCTGGGTTCGATTGTCACAATAGAAAAGTGTTTGTAGTCCTTGGTCTCTGGCTGCAGCAAGTACAGCAACCTCTTGTTCGATACCACGACCAGCACGGGAAAGTATGCGCTGCATAGAGCTTGAAAAATAAATGCAGGTGGGAAAATTGACTACGCCGGCAAACCCCTGATCAGCAGCATCTGCAGCAATTTTTTGTGCATCAATTGTATTACCGTAGAGACTGAAGCCGAGATATACTGGTATCGATACCTGACTTAGCACTTCAGCTCTGGCGAACCCGCTAGTTAACTCGTCAGCATCCGTAATTGGCAGTATGCAACCTACCGATGGAGCGCCCATATTTCTCATACGGCCAGCGTTAATAGCCAACAAAAAGTCAGCTCCCGCTTGTTCGGCGGCGCTAGCGGTCAAGCCTGAACCAACCGCAACTCCTACTAGAAATTTACCAGCCATGCTCCATTATACCGGCGCGTTAAATTAACTGAATGTATTACCAATCCAGGCTAGGCAGGTACAGAAAATTCGCAGGACAGTTAACTGAACTCACTATACACATGTAGACTCCAGTCACATGTAGATTCCAGTCGCAGGAAGTCTGGACGTAAATCACTCAAAATAGCGACGAACTCGCCCGACACCTGTTCTGTTACCACACCCACACCCAACTCGCAGCGAGTACCAGTTGAGTAGCTGGGTTGGTGCTTGATTTTAAGCCAGTGACAACAATTAATCTAACCGATTCCAGGCGATTTAACTATCGGTACTTTCTTACGCACGATAGAGCGCTTGGTTACTATCGAATATCGATCTCTGCTGAGGATATCCGTATAACTGAGTGCACTTGCGTACGAGACCGGCAAGGTTCCTGGAACCCCTCATTTCCTTTGAATACCCTCATTGCCCTATGACATCGTCATCTACAATTGATTCTAGCGATTCTCCATCATCATTAGCAGAATCATCAAATGTAGCCAATACTGGCAACGGATCCATTAATTTCCATGCTGGCAATGCTGTCAGCATACTTGCAAATATAGCACCGCTACGAACGACCCAAACTACATATCCAATCGAGACGCCTGTAAATAACCCAAAAGACGCCTGTTTAATCCGTTCTATTTGTATATTTGAATCCTGTATTTTTGATTTAGCATCATCAATATGTTTCAAAAAATCAGATGCATAGTTAAAGTCGAAGGACACTTGCTGAAAAAGCGATTTAAGATCATCTTCGATGAGAGCTAAACCAAGCTCAGGTTCTATTGAATCCTGTTCGTTCTCTGTTTCTCTCGTTTGTAATAGCTCATTGAAAAATAAATTTTCTACAGTCACCGTTGAATCCGACAAAACTTCTGGTCTGAAGGTATTGACGGGTTCATCAATAAGAGTATTAGCTGTCGATTCCACAATTGAATTCAGATCATTTTCCGACAGCAAATCCCTTGTGTTTGTTAAGTTTTCAGAATTTTCAGTCTGTACATTTTGATCAACACTTGATATTTCTACCGACTGAGATTCCAGATCTACAGTAGTATCAACTATCGGGTTTAGAGTAAATTCTGTCGAATTCGAATCAGCTGCTGTTATTTCAACTGGATTATACAAAAACCGAAGTGGCGTCGAGTCGGTTGTTCCACTACTGTCAGTAGCAGTCACTTGCAGTTCTAATTCTTCAGGCAAGGGACCGTTGTTTAGTACGATCAATTCACGGGATTCAGAATCAAATAACAACCATTCAGGTAGAGGCGATCCGTCAATCAATGATAAGGTGAAAATCAAATCATCATCGTCTTGATCTGAGAACAGGGTATCGTCAAATGTCAATACATCGCCGATATCACCTACAAATTGCGGCAAAGTCTGATTAACTACAGGAGCATCGTTTGCATCAAGGACATTTATCGTCAACGGAAACATAACTTGAGCATTGTTCGAGTCAGTTACCGTTATCTGAACTGTAACAACAGGGTTCAGTTCATGATCAAAAAATTCACCTTCCCTCAATTGCAATGTACCATTAACTATCTCCAGTCGGTCATCGTTTACCTGCAGGAAATGAGTGTCGGAAATATCAGGATCAATGATGTCGATTACTGTCAGAGTTGCACCAGCAAGGTTTTCATCGATATCTACTTCATTTGGCGTAATAGCCACCGGTGCATCATTTACCGCTGATACC
>CAYPMR010000101.1:0-11576 GCA_964411665.1 uncultured Granulosicoccaceae bacterium
ATCTTCGATACTGTTTGGCGTCACAAACCGTTCATCTAAAGTGCTCATAACCGGAATTACCTGTGTTGGATACCGGGCAAAGATGCAGGTCTTCTCATCATGAAGTTACCGTGCTGCGCAGGGTCATACGAATAATATCTTCCACCGCAAGATCAGATGAATGTTTTGTGCCCATGGCTTTATCGACCATGCGGGTTGATTCAGCCGGCTTATAACCAAGTGCCACAAGCGCATCGATAGCTTGCAGTCGGGAATCACCGGTCTCCTTGGTCAAGGGCTCTGATGCAGCGCCAGCTGGAGAATCGATGTCGCTACCATCAGTGATCGGATCGATTGAACCCAGAGTTGTCTCTATGCCTTTGATCTTGTCCCGCAATTCGATGACTAACCGCTCGGCAGTTTTTTTGCCAACGCCAGGTATACGTATCAACGCTGTGATGTCCTCACGTTCGACAGTGGCGATGAAATCATCAGCGCTCATAGTCGACAGTATCGCCAGTGCGACCTTGGCACCCACACCATTGACTTTTAACAGTAGACGGAAAAGCTGTCGCTCTCGCTGGCTTGCAAAGCCATACAGCAACTGAGCATCCTCACGCACCAGCATGTGTACCAGCAATACGCTCGATTGACCTATGTCCGGAAGTTCATAGAACGTCGACATAGGCACCTCCAGCTCGTAACCCACGCCGCCCACATCAAGCAACACCTCTGGTGGAAGCTTATGCAGTACAACACCTGCCAGTCGTCCTATCAAAATCTGATGTGCTCTTGGTTATTGTTAAACCTTACTTTCGCTTTTGCTATTGACACCGCCAGGTAGTGCACGCCAGCGTCGTGAACGACGTCTACTGCTTGTTATCGCTGTACCAACAGCGGAACCCGCAATGTCTGTTTCAGATAAACCACTGTGCATATGCCGTGAATGTGCATGGCACAAGGCTATTGCCAACGCATCAGCAGCATCAGCTTGCGGCTGCGCGGGCAAATGTAACAGACGCATCATCATCTCGGCGACCTGTTCCTTGCCAGCCCTGCCACTGCCAGTGACTGCCTGTTTTACAGAGCGCGCAGCATATTCATGTACAGGTAGCTGATGATTCACCAGCGCCGCAACCACTGCCCCCCGCGCATGACCCAACTTAAGAGCAGACTGCGCGTTATGACTGACAAATACCTGTTCGACGCAAGCTTCATCAGGCAGATATTCCCTGACCAGCTCATCGATCAGGCTATACAACTTTCCTATCCTTGCATTGAAGTTTGTGTCTTGTGATTTTGCCGCCAGATACCAGTGTCCATGAGCGACGTGGAAACTACGCACTCCGTCGGTTTTGATGACACCATAGCCCGTGCGTACCGATCCAGGATCTATTCCAACAATTGTCAGTGTCCTGGGGCGTGTCATCAGCTAACCCAAGTGCTCTGGCCCGCATGGTTCACGTGAGATTCGCCTTGGTGATTTGTCTGAGTCTGATTCGTCACGGCCTGATCAAACATAGGCTTCTGCCGGTATATCTGCATTAGTGTAGACATCTTGCACATCATCAAGATCTTCCAGTGCATCCGTGAGCTTCATCAGCTTCATCGCCTGCTCAACATCGAGCGCGACCTCGGTTGAGGCTCGCATAGTGACTTCAGCGTGTGCGGGTTCCAGTGCAGCATCGGTTAACGCCGTTTTCAAATCGACAAAATTACCCTCAGACGTTATGACCTCGATCGATCCGTCATCAGCTGTTACGACATCATCAGCACCACCTTCGAGTGCTACTTCCATAATCTTGTCTTCATCTGTGCCAGCAGCGTAATTAAGCAGGCCAATTTTCTCGAACAGATAAGCTACCGAGCCCTTGGCACCCAGATTTCCGCCGTGCTTACTAAATGCATGTTTGATTTCCGAAACCGTGCGATTACCGTTATCGGTCATGGTGTCGACCATAATCGCAACACCATTGACGCCATAACCTTCGTAGCGATTTTCCTCGTACTGCACATCATCAAGCTCGCCTGCGCCTTTTTTGACCGCACGCTCAATGGTGTCTTTGGCCATGTTGCCACTGAGCGCCTTGTCGATAGCCAGGCGCAAACGCGGATTGGACGCAGGATCAGATCCGCCCATTTTTGCAGCAACGTTGATTTCGCGGATCAATTTGGTGAATAGCTTGCCGCGCTTTTTATCTTGAGCACCCTTGCGATGCTGGATGTTGGCCCACTTACTATGACCTGCCATACGTTGATCAACCCTCTTTGCTTAAAAACCAACCCTCAGCACAAATCTGATATCTGGCCGACTAGGTAACTGCGTAACTGGGCTAATAATACCATCTGAGAAGCCAGCTACAGGTGTGACTGCAGGTATTTACACACCAAGGACATACAATCTTTGTTGTAAAGCAGAGCTGCATGGTGGATCGGCAGGGTGTGAATCTCACTCGCACCCGCCTGCTGATTTTCAGGCTGCGCCTCGCGAACCGACACCAGCCCATCTCCCGGGACCGAATCCGCCCATAACAGCCTTGCTACCCATGATTTGTGCAGACCTGCTACCAGAGCATGAGGCTTGGTAAGCGCAAAAGCTGGCTGTTCCCCAGCCAGGCCTCTGTCCAATGCAGAACCCAGAAACCACCGCCACCACCTACCCGCTCGCGATTGCAAAAGATGCTCGGTTAGCTCGGAGCTGACCAGTGGTGAGCCGAGAAAGACCAGCGAAGACAGCCTGTCAATACGCTCAGCATCCGACTGCTCCAGTAAATGCAATACAACAACACCGCCAAAACTATGCGCAACCAAATGCACATGTTCAGCATCCAAACCATCGATAAAGTGTCCGAGATCTGCTGCTGAGCGATCAGCGCTCTGACGTAAATGTCCATAGGAGCGGATATGTACAGTGAAACCCGCTTGCCTTAAATGTCGTCGCATTGGCCAGAACGTCCAGGCCGGCGACAGTAAGCCCGTTAGCAGAACAACAGTGGGTTGTGTGTTCATAACGATGCGATGAAATCAGGTAAATATCGGCACAACGAATTTCTCTAGCGCACGTCGATTGGTCTCTGACCACAGTTCACCGATCGCCTGCGTGATCGATACCCAACGATAATCCAGATGTTCCTGAGGTTCGATCGATACATCGCAACGTGTCGGCAACTCTGCCAGAAAGACATGTTCGAGATTTCGTGTGCTGCCTGGCAGAAAACGGTGGCGCCACTGAGGGCGAATTGAAAAGGAGTCGCTGTAATGGCAATCAACCATACGTGCGTGGGCTATCCCCGTTTCTTCAAGTAGCTCGCGTCGGGCAGCATCTGCAGGTTCCTCTGTAGCTTCGAGACTGCCGGTTACTGACTGCCAAAAGGCCTCATCATCGGCGCGTTGCAGCAGGAGTATTTCCTGATCCAGTGTAAAGACAACGACCAATACCGATTCAGGTCGTTTGCCTGGTTTAGCGGTTTCCTCTGGCGTGCTCATGTTGCACACGCAATCGCGCAATTACAAAAGGCTATCGCAGCTGCAGGGCTCAAGCAGGCTCTGCAGGGTTTTCAGTTTTTCGCAAACGCAGCGAAAGCTCACGCAACTGGCGTTCACCAACCTGCCCCGGCGCACTGGTGAGCAGACAACTCGCTGACTGGGTTTTGGGAAATGCCATGACATCACGTATCGAATCGGTACCTGTCATCAGCATAACCAGGCGATCAATACCAAATGCTATACCACCATGCGGTGGAGCCCCGTATTTAAGAGCGCTAAGCAAAAAGCCAAACTTCTCTTCTGCCTCTTTCTCATCTATACCCAACACATCAAGTGCTGCCTGCTGCATCTCACTGTTGTGGATACGAATCGATCCACCACCAAGCTCTGTGCCATTAAGCACCATGTCGTAGGCACGCGACAGACTCTTGCCAGGATTTGCTCGCAGCTCTTCTGCGCTCTGAACACTCGGCGCTGTGAAGGGATGATGAATTGCCTGCCAGCGCTTATCACGTTTGTCGAATTCAAACATCGGGAAATCTACTACCCAAAGAGGCTGCCACTCATCACGTATCAGTTTCAAATCTCTGGCGACTTCCAGGCGCAGCGCCCCCAGAGCATCATTTACAACCGTGGCAGTATCTGCGCCGAAAAATATCAGATCCCCTGACTCAGCCGCAGTACTGGCAAGAATGGTTTGAATCACATCATCATCAAAAAATTTGATGATCGGCGACTGCAATCCATCACGCCCGGCAGCTACATCATTGCATTTGATATAGGCGAGACCACGTGCGCCGTAACGCCCGACGAATTCAGTGTAGACATCAATTTCCTTTCTCGACAAGGTGTTGCCACCGGGCACACGCAGCGCGGCGACGCGGCCATCCTCGCTGTTCGCCGGACCCGAAAACACTTTAAAGTCAACGGCTTTCATCGCTTCAGAAAGCTCTGTCAATTCCATATCGACACGCAGATCCGGCTTGTCCGAGCCATAGCGGGACATAGCCTCAGCGTAGGACATCGTCGGAAATGGATCAGCCAAATCGACACCGCATTGTTCTTTGAACAAGTCGCGGATCATGGCCTCGGTCATCTGCATGACGTCTGATTCATTGACAAACGCCATCTCGATATCCAGTTGCGAGAATTCCGGCTGACGGTCAGCGCGTAAATCTTCGTCCCGGAAACAGCGAGCGATCTGGTAGTAACGATCCATCCCTCCCATCATCAACAACTGCTTGAACAATTGCGGGGATTGCGGCAAAGCAAAGAAACTCCCACTATGGGTTCGGCTCGGTACCAGATAATCGCGCGCACCTTCGGGGGTAGCGCGTGTCAGTATCGGTGTTTCAATATCCATAAAACCCTGAGCATCCAGAAAACCACGCAGTTTTCCTGTGATGGCTGCGCGCATGCGGATGCGCTGCTGCATGTCCTCGCGGCGAAGGTCTATATAGCGGTAACGCATACGGTGCTCTTCACTGACATCATCGTCGTCGAGCTGAAAAGGCGGGGTTTCGGCACGGTTGAGAATCTCCAAATCCAGAGCCAGCACTTCGATTTCACCGGTTTTCATCTCTGGATTGATGGTACCCTCCGGTCGATGACGTACCCGCCCTGACACACGCAGCACGAACTCATTGCGTACCTGTTCTGCCATGGCAAAAATTTCGGCCCGATCAGGGTCAAATACAACCTGCACCAGACCCTCGTGGTCGCGCAGATCGATAAAAATGACGCCACCGTGATCACGACGGCGATGCACCCATCCACACAAATCAACCTCCTGATCGAGCTGGTCGGTTGTGACCACGCCACAGTGGTGAGTTCTCATATTGTTTTCCGATTGATTGTCTTTAACATCGCAGGATGTTGATAGTAACCGCTTCTGGAATCACTTCAAGAAACGCCATTTTGAACGCATTTGTAATTGTCGTCGTTAATCAGATTTGCGCCAAAGCCAGCTCGGCCGAAGCACAGATCGGCAAGGGCGGATGGCGTGAATTTCGCAATTGTTCTAACTATAAAATTCTAACTATAAAGTCTTCTGCACAGCGACCAGGCCGCAAATTTCTAACGGCAAACAGAAATTGTAGATAGTTATCGCTTTCATAACCATAGATAATGCATTCTGCAACACAGTATAGCCACATTCATAACCTGATAACTCTCGATCGGACACAAACCCATGAAGACTTACAACATTTACGGTGTCGGCAACGCACTGGTTGATTTCGAATACTCGGTAACTGAATCTGACCTCAGCGCCATGGAAATCGACAAAGGGGTCATGACGCTGATCGACGCTGATCGACATGACCAGCTGGTTGATTCGCTGAGCAGCACAGCCTCACACAAAGCCAGTGGCGGCTCGGCAGCCAATACGGTTATCGCCGCCGCCCAGTTAGGCGCCAGGACTTACTATTCCTGCAAGGTGGCCAGTGACGACACAGGTACTTTCTACATGCAGGACTTACAGGCAGCGAATGTCGACAGCAATCTGTCCATGGACAATCGCGAAGCCGGTACGACAGGTAAATGTATTGTCATGGTGACGCCTGATGCAGATCGTACAATGTCCACATTTCTGGGCATCACCAGTCAATTTGGCGAACGGGAACTCGATCCGGCGGCCATTGCCGACTCGGAATATCTCTATATGGAGGGATACCTGGTCACTGAGGACGGCGCCCGGCAAGCCGCAATGAAAGCGCGCGAGATCGCTGAAGCGGCCCAGGTTAAGACGGCTCTGACATTGTCAGATCCCAATATGGTGCAATTTTTTAAAGACGGACTGTTAGCCATGGCGGGTGACTCGCTTGACCTGGCTTTTTGCAATCTGTCAGAGGCACAGCTGATGTTCGATTGTGAGTCTGTTGAGGATTGCGCAGCAGGTATGCGAGGGTTGGCCAAGCAGTTTGCGATCACTCTTGGACCCGATGGCGCACTGCTTTTCGACGGCAAAGACACAACCAATGTGACAGCCGCAGCCGTGGAAGCGGTAGATTCCAATGGCGCAGGAGACATGTTTGCAGGAGTTTTTCTTTACGGTCTGACGCACGGCAAAAGCTTCAGGGAATGTGGCGAAATGGCCTCCAAAGCTGCGTCGGAACTGGTCACCAGACACGGCCCTCGACTGGATCAGGCGAAGCTCAAAGAAATTGTGGGTGTGTAGGTTTCCTGAACAGGGATGCTTGCAGGTATTGCCAATAGACTGAAAGTCCGATGAGGCAGAGTGCAACAGGCAACTAGTTGCAGTCGTGCCACGGTGCTGGAAAATAAAAGTGGGGTGCTCGTCGCAAATCGAAGCGATGAGTGGCCTGCATTCACTGTGTATCTGTTTCGCGGTTTTGGTTGGGCATTAATACGACGCTAACTGTAGACACAAGCACGAAAACTCAACCGCCAGCTCGACAGGAATTTCCTGATGCAAGATCATGCAGAAGCAGCATCTCTCCTCATTGATGGCATTCTCGACAGTCTGCCGGAGCGCTTTGCTGACGAGAAGTCAGATACCATTACAACTTTTATTTCCCGCTACTACCGGCACACACCTGAAAGCGATTTCTCAGCATCGACCCCGGAAGACTTTGGCGGAGCGGCTATTTCTCACTGGCAACTTATGCAAAGCCGCAAAGCCGGCGAAACCCTGATCAGGGTATACAACCCGAAAGTCGAACAACACGGTTGGCAGTCTCAGCACTCGGTAATTGAAATAGTTACTGATGATATGCCCTATCTGGTCAATTCGATTTCCATGACGATTACACAGGCGGGTTACAACATTCACCTGACCATTCATCCGATACTGAGGGTTGAACGTGATGCCAGGGGAAAATTTATTGCACTTGGCGATGACAACTCCAAGTCAAAGAAAAAGACCAGCGGGCAAAGCGAATCTCTGGTGCATTTACAGGTTGATCGCATCATCGATGATGAACGGCTGGAGGCTCTTCAAAGTAAAATTAAAAAAGTCGTCTTTCAGGTTTCAACCGTGCACGCAGATGCCGCAGCTCTGGCTACCAAGCCAAAGGAAATGTCAGAGCTTTTGGCTAAACAGGAGAATTTGAGCACAGAGTCGAAAGCAACACTTGAGTTGTTGCAATGGCTCGACCGGTCGCACTTTCACGTGTTTGGTGCTGCTGTCTATACGCCACCGAAAAAGAATGATGAAAGCGATTCACCTTACAAGCTGGTCAAGGAAACAGCTATTGGCCTGATGCGCGGCAACAATGAATTCCACGGTCTTGACCCGGTTGCAGTATTGGGCGAGCACTCGTCGGTTCGTTCAAAACCAAAAAAACAACATAAAAAAGCTGAGGCTCTACCAAACACAGAGACACCTGTCACTATAAGCAAAGCCAATACACGCTCACCACTTAATCGCCCGGAGGCGCTCGACGTAATCACCTTTTACGCACCAACAGGAAAACGCATTCACACCATGGTGGGGTTGTTCACGCAGAACATGAACAATCGCGAAACCAGTTACATCCCGTTGCTTAAGGATAAAACACAACGTGTACTTGAAGCGTCGGGGAGCACCGTTCTTACCCATGACGGCAAATCACTTCTCGACACAATGGAGAGTCTACCGCGCGACCTGTTGTTCCAGGCCGATGCCAGTGAAATTCTGGAGATAGCTCGAGGCATTGCTAATCTTCAGGAGCGCCAACGCATAAAGCTGTTTGGTAGTCTGGCCGCTGGCGGCAGGTACTACAACTGTCTTGTCTATATACCGCGAGACAACTACGGACGCGAAATTCGAACCCGCATCCAAAGCATTTTGCTGGCTGAACTGCATGGAACAAGCAGCGATTTCAGCGTCAGGTTTTCCTCTCAACGTACGCTTGCAAGACTGCACTTCGTCGTGCAGCTGGGCAAAATAGCCACAGAAACCCCAAAATGGGAAAACATAGAACGTCGAATCGTACAAGCCAGTATCTCCTGGGATGACCGCTTGCACGATGCGCTGCTATCCAAACACGAGGAAGATGAAGCAAACAGACTGTTCGACGTGTATCGCGAAGGGTTTCCGTCTAACTACAAAGAAGATTACTCAGCTCAAATCGCTCGATCGGATATATCCTTTATTGAAAACCAGGTAACTGATGATCAGCCGGTCATGAGTTTTTATCGACACCTGCTGGCCGATATATCCACCGTTAATTTTAAAATATTTTCTCCAAGACAACATATTGCGCTTTCCGATGTTATACCGATAATCGAAAACATGGGATTAAAAGCCGATGCAGAGCATCCGTTTCAGATAAAACGAAAGGGCAACACATCCGTCTGGATCCATGAATTTACGGCTCAACATATTGATGGCCAAAGCATCGACCCTGAGTCATCCAGTGAACGCATGCAACAAGCGTTCGGCAAGATATGGGCAGGTGAAGTTGAGGATGACGAGTTCAATCGATTGATGCTTGTTTGTGATCTTGATTGGCGACAGGTGATTGTACTTCGCAGCTACTGCAAGTATCTGCTACAGATAAAGTCACCCTTCTCACAAGCTTATATATTTGCAAGTCTGGTCAACAATGCGGGCATCACCCGTTTGCTGGTCGATCTTTTTGAAACACGCTTCCGCCCAGCAGAGGATCTCATCGATGATCAGGCTGAGCGTGAAGAGAAAACGCAAGCCATTGAAGCACGTGTGGAGAAATTGCTCGGCGAGGTTGAAAGTCTTGATGAAGACAGAATCTTAAGAGCATATCTGAACCTGATAAACAGTACTCTGCGTACCAACCACTATTGCACAGACACTGATAACCAACCACTTACCTACATCTCGTTTAAATTCAATTCGCTTAACATTTTGCAATTGCCCTTGCCGCGACCTGAATTCGAGATTTTTGTATATTCTCCACAGGTTGAAGGTATACATTTACGCGGAGGCAAAGTCGCGCGTGGTGGATTGCGCTGGTCGGATCGGCGCGAAGACTTTCGCACCGAAGTGCTCGGCTTGATGAAAGCACAAATGGTAAAAAATGCTGTCATCGTACCCGTAGGCTCAAAGGGCGGATTTTATGTAAAGCGCCCACCGGAGAATGGTACACGTGATGAACTGCTCGCCGAAGGTATCGCCTGCTATAAAACCTTTTTACGTGGTCTACTCGATCTGACCGATAATTTATCAGGTGACAGTGTCACTCCACCAAAGCAGGTCGTACGCTTCGATGAAGACGATCCTTATCTGGTGGTTGCTGCTGACAAGGGTACCGCGACCTTCTCCGACTATGCCAATGAAGTTGCCGAAGAATATGGTTTCTGGCTGGGCGACGCTTTTGCATCTGGAGGCTCTGACGGCTACGATCACAAGAAAATGGGTATCACAGCCCGTGGTGCATGGGAGTCGGTCAAACGCCATTTCCGCGAACTTGGCAAAGACATACAGAACGAATCATTCACAGTTGTCGGTGTTGGCGATATGGCCGGCGATGTTTTTGGCAATGGCATGTTGCTATCGACGCACATTAAGCTGCTGGCAGCATTCAATCACCAACATATTTTTATCGACCCCACCCCCGACTGTGCGAGTAGCTATGCCGAACGCGAGCGAATGTTCAAGCTGCCACGCTCTTCCTGGCAAGACTATGACGAATCACTTATATCTGCCGGTGGTGGTATCTATTCGCGATCTTCCAAACGCATAGATTTATCCCAACAGGCGATGGATGCACTGGGTATCACCGAACCTTCCATGACACCAAATCAATTGATCCATGAGCTGCTCAAAGCGCCGGTGGATCTTTTGTGGAACGGTGGGATTGGAACTTACATGAAATCAAGCACGGAGACGCATCTCGATGCACATGACCGTGCTAACGATGCGGTCCGTGTCGATGCTAGCGAGGTGCAGGCAAAAGTCATAGGAGAAGGTGGCAATCTCGGTTTCACACAACGCAGCCGGATTGAATTCGCCAGTCATGGAGGCCGCATCAATACAGATGCCATCGACAACTCGGCAGGTGTCGATTGTTCAGACCATGAAGTCAATATCAAAGTACTGGTCAACAGCGTAGTCGCCGCGGGTGATCTGACCGAAAAACACAGAAACACTCTACTAGCCGACATGACGGACGAAGTTGGAGATCTGGTACTGATTGATAACTACCTGCAGACACAATGCATTAGTCATACCCTCGCCGAGGCGCCAGAACTACTCGAAGAACATGCACGATTCATAACCAGTCTTGAAGAGGATGGGCAGCTAAATCGCGAGATAGAATTTCTTCCCAGCAAAGATGAAATCGCTGAACGTCTAGCGGCAAGTGAGGGGCTACAATCACCTGAGATTGCCGTGCTTGTCTCTTACAGCAAAATGACGCTGTATAGCGATTTGCTTGATTCGGAATTTCCGGAAGACCCATTTTTGTTCCAGCGATTACAGGATTATTTTCCAGCACGCCTTCGCGAACTATTCAGTGAACAAATGGCCAGTCACCGACTGCGCAGGGAAATTATCGCAACAGTCGTCACCAATGAAATAGTCAATCGACTCGGGCCTACCTGCCTGCACCGAATGCAGGAAGAGTTGGGTGCGAGTCCGCGCAATATCGGTTGTGCTTTTATAGCCGTTTGTGAGTTCTTCGATATGAACACACTCTGGAGTGAAATCGAAGCACTGGACAATCAAATCGATGCCAGCGTGCAAACCACAATGCACAGACTGGTGCGCGGTCTGGTTGAACGAGCCACGCACTGGATTTTGCGTTCGCGCAGAGAATCGCAAGACATCGAACAATTGATCTCACATTTCAAACCCGGCATTGACGATCTAATAGAATCGATACCAGAATGCCTTGCAAGCATAAATAGAACAACTCTTGATGAACGCTGTGATTTTTTTGTCAATGCTGGCGTACCGGAATCTACAGCGCAAAAAGTTGCACGCGTAGTGCCACTGTCCAGCGCTCTTGATATCGTACAAATCAGTCGCTCGCTGGATACTTCAACAGATACTGTGGCCGCCGTTTATTTTGAGCTCGGTGTCTACCTCAATCTGCAGTGGCTTCGTGATGAAATCGCGGAATTGAATGTTCGAACGCATTGGCACAAGTTGGCTAAATCCGAACTTCGCAGTGACTTGCACTATCAGC
>CAYPMR010000102.1:0-11173 GCA_964411665.1 uncultured Granulosicoccaceae bacterium
GGATTCAAGTTTCTCTGTTCTGGGGTAATTGTTGGAGTTTAAACATTTGGAGTTTTTCGGAGTTTAAACAGGACATCCATATTCTAGTTGATATTCGATAGATACAGGTCAGCCAGATTATTATGAATAGTCAATGATCAATTAGTATAATTCTGGGTGTCCAATTTCGAGACATTGACAATATGAATCAATTCAATGACTGATCCTCATACACAATATGAGGAAGATCAGTTTGAACATTTGCTGTCACCTCTGAATATCGCTCATTCTGGCGGTGTTTTAACGCTACGAAATCGCATACTCGTCTCGGCGCATGTCCCCGGTTTCGCCGAGAACAACAAACCGGGCGATGGCTACGTTGATTACCACCGTCGCTATGCTCGCGAAGGTGTCGGTTTACAGATCACCGGCGGCACGCCAGTGCATCGCTCAGGTATGCTTAGTCTGACATCGGATGCATTGTGGAATCTTGATGACAGTATTATCCCTGGCTATACAAAACTTGCCGAAGCTGTGCATGCAGAGGGTGGTTGTATGTTGGCTCAACTCGCTCACAGTGGTGGGACAGTCAATATACAAATGCCGGGCATTGCTACCTGGTCTGCCTCGGCTGTTCGCTCATCCATTACCGGGCATGTCTCTCATGCCATGACCTGTGCAGAAATAGAGGAGGTGATCAGCGCGTTTGCCGCCGCTGCAGGGCGTGTCAGGGAGAGTGGTCTTGACGGGGTCGAAATTCTCTCAGCGTTCGGGTTTCTGCCGCAGGCCTTCCTGTCACCGCTAACCAACACACGCACGGATAACTACGGTGGATCATTTGAAATTCGTCTGCGATTTCTGAAAGAGTTACTTCTAGCCGTGCGTTCTGTCCTTGGCTCAAATCAGATTCTTGGTGTGCGTCTACCTGGGGATGAGTTTGAACCGGGTGGGTTGAGTAGTCAGGATATGATTCGTGTGTGCCGTGTGTTAGATCAGAACAAGCTGGTTGATTATCTGAACATCACAGCTCATACAAACTTTACACACCTCGGGCGTTCGAAGCATTGGTCACCGACTCCGGCACCTCATGGGATGTTTGTAGAGTTGGCTGAGAACATAAAAGCCGAGGTCGAATTGCCAGTTTTCACCGTTGGTAGAATTGTCGCGCCAGCACATGCGAATAATATTATTATGCAAGGCAAGGCCGACATGGTTGGAATGACGCGTGCCCACTTGTGTGATCCGCAGATTGTCAGCAAGATAAAAAGTGGTCGCAGCGCTCAGATTCGGCCGTGTGTAGGTGCTAATACCTGTGTGGCCAAACGATATGCCGGTAAACCTGTTCGCTGCATGCACAATCCTGAATTAGCGTTAACCGGTCAACTAATTGGTAAAGCTGACACAATAAAAACCATTAGTGTTGTGGGTGGTGGACCTGCTGGTCTGGAAGCGGCCAGGTTGGCAGCGCAGTGTGGTCATCAAGTAACACTCTTTGAAAGAACCTCTGCTGTTGGCGGGCAGATCAATGACTGGGTGAAAACAAAGTCGCGCCGCGAATTAAAGCGAATAGTTGACTGGCGTGTGTCCGAACTTGATCGGTTGGGTGTCGACATCAGGCTGGATACTGAAGTCGATAAGCAAGCCTTAATCAACTCTGATGCTGATGTAGTTATTCTTGCAACTGGTGCACTTGACACAGTCAGGACTTTTTCCGGTTCCACCCATTTTCCTGTGCTTACCCCGCACCAGTTGTTGGCGATGAATACGGTAGATTCACGAAATGCCATAGTCATCAGTGATGGCCGGGGGCAGGCTGGTCTTGTGTGTGCTGAATGGCTGTGTGAGCGCGGTGTCAGGGTTGAGATAGTGACAGAAGCTGTTGCTGTCGCTGATGATTTGGATCCGACCAATCGGGATGAGTGGTATCAACGTCTGGGCAAAGCAGGTGTCAGGTTCGCGCCACAATTGATCGTGCAGCAGTTGGGCGTAAACACAGTTACCTTGCGTCATGTCTACTCAGGCAATGTCAGTGAACGTGAAGATATCGATCTGATTGTTGACTGGTATGCCAGTCAGGTGAGTAATGAACTGTATGAAACAATGATCCAGGATTCGTTTCAAAAGAACAATGAGGGCGTCGAGCGCAAACAATCCTGTTATTTAATAGGCGATTGCGTGGCACCGCGAGGTGTTGAAATTGCCATGGCTGAAGCTATGGATACAGTCGTCGGTCTTTAAATCCAGTTGGCGCTGTTGTTACTTAATCTGAGGTATATGGCATGATCCATGAAGTAACAAAATTCGAACCCAATTCAGCCGTTGGCATGCTGCCATCGAAATGTGAAGAGAGATGCTTTATATAGATAATACAAACACATTCGATGTGGTCGAATAGTACTTTAAATTCCTGATTACAACTGATTTTTAAACACTACTGGATGTATAAATAGGAACAAACAGTTAACCAATCCAGCAAATAGCCGAAATACAGATATAGTTTCGTTAACTACATGCAAGGAAGCACTCTTATGTACGGAATGGTAAACCGAGCCATAGAAGATCTTGTCGTGGATAGTGCAGGTGAAGAGGTATGGCAAAAGATAAAGCAGGATGCAGAAGTTGAATTCACCGAATTTTTTGATAGTAGTCAATACAGTGATGAAATAACCTACCGACTGGTTGAAGCAGCGAGCGGCATACTTAAAAAATCCACCGAGTCCATACTGCATGATTTTGGAAGGCACTGGATTCTATACACTGGACGAGAAGGTTGGGATTCAGTGTTTGCACTCGGTGGTGATAACATGATCGACTATATAAAAGGCTTGGATAGCATGCATTCGCGTGTGCAAAGTGCTTTACCCGAAGCCTGTATGCCCCAGTTCGGTGTAGAAGAACGCTCAGAACACTTCAGATTGACGTATCGTTCCTCGCGTGAAGGTCTGGCTCCCATGGTTCTCGGCATGCTCGATGGATTGGCGGAACGCTTTGATGAACCATGGCTGATCCAGCATATTAAATCTGACAGCGCAGCAGGCTGTGAATTTTTCGAACTGAGGCTTGCTGACTCATGGACGCAAAGGCATTATGAAGATGCCGCATGACAGATTGCAGCTTAACGGACAGATAGTCGCTGAACTTTTTCCTTTTCATATTCTTGTTGATGCATCTGACGGCTATATATATTCTGTCGGTGAAAGTCTGAATGACATTGCAGGATCAGAAAAAATTGGGCAACCTTTTAATGCTGTTTTTCATATTGAACGTCCAATAGTAGAAGCATTAAGTTCAGAAGTATTAAAGCAATGCGAAGGAGCTTCATTCATACTGCAATTGATTGGGACTCAAGCCAAACTTCGCGGGCAATTTGTTTTCAATAAAGAAGGAGATATGATTTTCCTGGGAACATTGCTGGTCGAGGCCTCCGATTCACTCGAAAAACTGGGAGTGAGTATGAGTAAATTTACGTCAATCGATTTGACGCCAGATTTGGTTATCTTACAAAGATTCCGGGAGATCGAAAAACAGGATCTAAAAAGAAGAGCCCAACAACTTGCTGAGTTATCGAAATCCCGCGACGAAATGAACAAGCGAGCTAACACTGATGAGCTCACGGGTGTCGCGAATCGACGAGGTTTCTGGGAAGTTGGCAGTAAAATGCTGGCAGGGTTCGAAAAGAACGAAAATACTAGTTTGATACTGATTCTTCTGGATCTTGACGGATTTAAAAATATTAATGATCAATATGGTCATGAGGCAGGTGACGCGATACTACTAGAGATTGCAACACGTATATCTGATGAGATAGGCGAGCGTGGGCTGGTTGGTCGTCTTGGAGGGGATGAGTTCGTAGTTATCCGGCGATTGGATGTTTTTCATCATGCTGAGCAAGAAGCCACTAATTTACTTAAAGTTATTAAAGAACCCATACGACAAAAGTATCGCAAACATAAAGTGGATGTCAGCATGGGAGTGGTTAAGGTGTCCCGTGGAGACTCTCTTGATGACGCGATTAACAAAGCTGATCTTGCCATGTATGAAGGTCGTAGAAAGCAACGCGGCGCTATATTTTGGTACACAGATTCGATTGAGCAACGCGTTGAAAATAAACGCGAATTGACCAGAAAATTTACAGAAGCATTAAACACCGGACTAATTGCGCCGCATTATCAACCAATCGTTACACTCAAAGACACAGCTTTGGTCAGCTTCGAAGCACTGGCGCGCTGGACGGATCCGGAACTCGGTTCAATCAGACCTGATATTTTCATTGAAGTAGCAAATGAGGCAGGACTTCTACAAGCACTGGATAAAACAATACTTGATCTATCACTTGATCAGTTGACACGGTGGCACAAGGTGGGCAAGAAATACACTATGCATGTCAATCTATCCGCTGATTCACTCGACAGTTCGTTATGTGATCAGGTATTGAATGCGCTGGAAGTGCGTAGACTTGATCCGAAGTATTTGATACTGGAACTCACGGAAACAACCTTGCTCGAAAATACCCAAACGGCCTGCGAGATTCTCAGCCAATTGTCAGAATCTGGAGTAAAAGTTCAACTGGATGATTTTGGGACTGGTTACTCGTCACTAACACATATTCGTGATTTACCGGTACACGGTATAAAGATTGATAAAAGCTTTGTTGCTGATGCGCGAGCCAATGAGAAATCCAGAGAGCTGTTAAAATCTGTCGTGGATCTGGCTTCCAATCTTCAACTTGAAGTGGTTGCCGAAGGCATAGAAACCGGGGCACAATTTCAATTTCTTGAAAAGTTAGGCTGTGATTATGGACAAGGCTTTTACATTGGAAAGCCAACAGAGCCCGATACTTGCGAACTCATATTAAATTCGTTGAATAAAGCGGCGTGAATAACCCGTAAAAGAGTGCGAAAAAGACAAGCGGACAGTCTTAAGCCAGTTAGTAGGTGCCATACATATTTGTATAGATGTCATTACCAAAGAAGTAGGGCGGTCTAATTACCAAGACAAATTGTCGTTGCGTAATACCAACTATTCTGGATGACTTCAATTCGCTGCCTATGTGCAGCAGTTTATTTTCGACAAAGCGTATGTGGGCAAGCGCGGTGAATTGATGGTAGGGAATGCGTGCTGTGTGCCCTGACGTTCTAGCATTTGATCTGGTCGCTGCGCTGATACATCTAATCCTGTCTTTGGGGCGGTGGCTGTAAAAAGGCACTCTCAACAGCTACCAGCTCACCCAGAGATTGCAGAAAGGCGATCAGATCTGATATTTCGTTGTCAGACAGCTGCTCTATATTCGGTAATTCATGCCGTTTACCGAGTAATTGTGGTTTCGGATCACTGTAGAATCGTACAACCTCTTCCAGACTATTAAAGCGCCCGTCATGCATGTACGGGGCTGTCAGCGTCAGGCCTCGCAAGGTAGGCACACGAAAGGCACCGCGAGCTGAATGAGCAGTATTTTGTATATTTGCGTTATCTAACAGCTGGCAAGGCTTACTCTCGTCTGAACTGTAGATGCTGTTACAGTTGAATTCATTCAATATGGCTGACTGTACCCCAATTATTCTGCCGTAGTCATAGCTGTGGTCTGCAGCCTGTGCGGTACCGATGTTGTGAAACCCAAAATTGGTAAACATCGCAGAAGCGTGGCAATTCAGGCATTGTGTTCTATCGCTGATAAAGAGTTTCAAGCCTCGTTGTTCCGAGTAGCTTAAATGTTCTTCTAAATCTTTGGCATCACTAGAACTGGTGTTATCGCCATCGTTAACACGTAGTAGGGCATCGACGAAAGTGTCGAATCTACCAGCGGCTGGTAGCAGCCTTGTTTCATAGGCGGCTATCGCTTTTCCTGTGTTTGCAAACACTGTGTTTATAGCCGCTTGCGTTGATTGATCCAGTGATTGCCAGGCTGATTGAGCGGTTTCGTCTGACATTGGGCTTGCCTGGGAAGGAAGTTGTTCAAATCGGATTGCGGGAAAGTTGTCGAAAACTGATTCGTATTCTTCCAGGTATTCTTCGGCAATCAGTCGTGCCACAGACAGCCGGTCACCACCCATTTCATCGACCGCTTCCATAGGTACCAGTGCCTGAGACCACAAACTGTCTCTGCGCCCGTCCCAATAGAGCCAATTTTGGTAGACGGAACCCACTACGCTTGGTGTGTTTCTGCTCAGTTTTTGGCTACCTTGGCCGGTTATTAATCCGTCGGTAAAATACTTATCCGGTAGATGGCAGGACACGCAGGCAAAGTCAGAATTGCGGCTGAGTCGTTTGTCGAAAAAAAGCTGATGGCCCAATGATGCAGCTTTATCACTCAAGGCGACGTCATTGCCACGTACGATTTTCTCCAGTCTTCCTGTGTGTATGGATAGACTTCTCAGCAGTCGCTTGTCGAGTTCAGACCAGCGAATTGCCGATGTCGAATCACCGTTGCTGGTCGGAAAATCAATATCAAACTCTGCCTTATCATTCACACCCTCGTAATTGAACGCCACAACGAATTTCCATTCGCCGGCCATGTTAAAGCTAACGTTGGAAATGCGGTACCCATGTGTTTTTGTGTATGTCTGGACGGCAGGCAATGTCGGGAATCCATGGCCATGAGCTGGCATGCCACCAGAGATTTGCAATCGCTGTGGTCGTATTTCTTTGTCCGACTGGTCGAATATTCTGACAAACCAATGGTGGATTTCGATCAGTGGCACTTTTGTGTTTGCAGGAGTTAACTCTACGCGGTGCAGGCCCGATAAGGTTGTCTGGGATACGGCTTCAAAGGTAGTGTAAAAAGATTCCCCTTGAGTGGCATGACCTTCGTTGCTGGCCACGTGATTTGCGTGGTTTGTACCATGAGCGGTTGCGGTGTGGTTTGCATGATCAGCGTGGGATTGGTGATTGGTGCTATGTAGATACATGAGCGCCAACACTGCAATGATTAACAAGCTTATTGAGGCTAAACCAATCGTATATGATGTGGATTGGGATAGTTTTTTTGATGACTCTGGTTGTTGATTGTTGCGTTGCAGCACGTTACTTTTCGATCGCTCCATAAAGGACAAAAATTAGTCCACAGTACAGGCCTGAATCATACCAACGATCCGGTATGATTGGGAAATCTGACAGCTGAATAATAAACAAGCGAATATGTCTGATTTACACCCGGTGCCCCGTTATATCACATGCCCGAGCGGTGGAGTTCTATGATCCCAGCACAGAACCGCGGCAATAAAATATAATCCTGAACAAAACAGGCAATTATAATTATTAAACGGTATTTACAATTCGATTCACCGCTGTAAAACTAATTGCGACGCTGTTGACCTGGATACGGTTGATAAAATCCTGCAAATGAAGTCTGAATTAATCGCACTTAATAAGTGCTTTTGTGTGGGTACAGATGTATGGGAATCGAATGTGCCGTCACAACTGTGCAAAAATCTGTGGTGCTAAAGTTGGTGGTGCAAAAATCTGTGGTGCAAAAGTTGATCAATACCAGACATTCAAACCACCATGGAGAGGCATTTGTCAGCTGATGTTTTGCTTGTGGCACACTAGCGTGAGCTCGGTTTTTCTTTCCACTACCTTTAGCCAGGTAATCGTTCAATTTCCTGTTGCACCTGCCTCAGGTGTCCTGTTTTTACCCAAACCCTGGCTCCTTCGTTACCGGTGCTGGCTGAAAAAGAACTGCTTGGCGGTACTCGTATCCAGGAAAGCGTTTTCAGTGTATCTTCGCCTTGCGTAAAGCTGCCCGAGAGTACCAGTATTTCAGCTCCATCACTGGCGTCCACGGATACAGTCGAATCTGCTTCCCAGTGCTCCAATCTTACAGTTTCGCGCTGGTCGCAAAATAATGTACTTACTTTCACGTTAGTGCGACTGGCGTCATTGACGCTGCCCAATTTATGCATATTAGTCCTGACATGTGTACGATCCTCAAGATCAAATTGCCACAGCTTAACGAATATGATGCAACCCTCGTCAGAACCTGGAGTATGTCGGGACTCGGGCGGATTGCGAATATAGGAGCCTGCTGGAAAATCTCCGTGCTCATCCTGAAAGACGCCCTCCAGAACTATGAATTCTTCACCACCTGTGTGCACATGGGGAGAGAACTTGCTGTTTGGCGCATATCGAACTATCGAGGTGGCGCGTGCAATCTCATCACCGATTCGATCCAGCATGCGCCGATGAACCCCCTTCATTGGGGACTCCTGCCAATCAAGCTCAGGGGTATGTATAACAATTCGTTGAGTAAAATCTGGATTAATATCCATCTCTGATATTCTGTTTCCGCCTAGCATGATTATATATTATCTACTAGTAGATAGATATATTTTCATAATTGCGAAATACTTGCAATCAACTAGTTGAATGGATACCAGTTTGCATTATTCCTGCAAGGTTTGCCTGCATCGCTGGCTACAGCAACATATCAGATTTTAAATCGATCACTGCTCCGATCTTTATGAATAATGCAGATCGGGTGACTTTTGCCGAGCAGCCTTCCAGATTGCTACAAAAATATTTTGCAGTGTCATTGCCAGCCCATACAATGAGAGGATATGCAATGATCGTCAACTTTCGGGGTTTCCTATGACTGACAAGCGGGATTATTTACAGAGTCTTGCCAAATCGCGTGTGCAGCATGCGGGGCTCAAAGCACTGAGTTTTCGAGCACTTGCCGAGGAAGCGAGTATCAAGTCGTCGAGTGTACATTATTATTTTCCGGAAAAAGCCGACCTTGCTGAAGCCCTGATCGACAATTATTCTGAAGCAATGATGAAGGATCTTGAGGATATCTCTAATCGCGCTAACTGGAACTTGAGAAAAAAAATCAGTGCCTTTATAGATATTTTTGATTCAGTTGCCAAGGATGATGCGGTTTGCCTTTGCGGTATGCTTGCTGCGGAGTACAACAATCTCAGTGACAAAAATTGCTCCCAGTTAAAAGAGTTTTTCAAGGATGTCGAGAAATGGCTCGCTGATGTATTCATGGTTCATAAAGAGGAGTTAGCTACCCAAGTCAAGCCGCTACAGCTAGCACGCTCGATCATAGCCGGGCTAGAGGGTGCTTTACTGGTTGACAGAGTAGCTAGTAAGAACCAGTGCCTTGCGGCCCAAAGGGTTCTGATTTTAAGTCTTATCAAAAAAAACTGAACGCCTGACAATATCTGCTGGCCGCTTGATCAATCCTCATTTACCTTTTACTTGCAGAATGAATTAAATGATTGGCAGTTCGTATGACAATGGTAAATCCAAGATATGAAATATTGTCATAGGTAGCTGTCTGTTGGGATTCGCCAATTATTGGATTGCTGAAAACATGTTATGCAGCTGTCAGATGAACAAATCCAATTTTGTTGCCATCAGGGTCCCTTACGTAGCCGCCATAGAAAAACGGTAGAGACTGTTCTGGTGCACCGACTTCGGAAGCGCCAAGCTCAATAGCTTTTTTGTATAGTGCATCAACTCCCTCGACTGATCCGCCCGGAATCGCAATCATCTGTCCGTTACCGCAACTTTGCGCTTTGCCATCTGCCGGGTTGCATACGGCAAGCATAGCGCCACCTTCATCACTGCCATAGAACTTTATTCTATCCAAGCCCATGAGCTGTTTGCCGCCAATCAGTTCGAGCAGCGAATCATAAAATGAGCAGGCTTTTGCCAAGTCTGTGGCGCCAATAACTGAATAAGCAAGCATGTGGGGTCCTCGATTGTTTTATTGATGGGTGATTTAACAACTAAATCCCATGGTTTTTTGGCTTTCTGTTTTTCAACATTGATCTTAATTTCGAGCACTATCTATCAATAGATAGATAAAGTCAAGCACATTAGAAATCAGGTAAGGCCTTGGTCTGCCTAGATTGTGGGTAATAACAAGGGTGTGCTGACCAAATAGAACGTAAGCGTCCCCCTTGTGTATAAGCGATACATGAGCAAGCCTAAGCGTCGCTCTGGGCGGTACGCCAGGTAGTTGTGACGTACAAGATCGATTTTGAGACAGCTTTTAGAATAAGGTGCTGCGCCATCGTTAAGGTTTTAAACCTTAACGAGCACGAACAAAACAGACGCTACTGTTAATACTGCCAATGTCCACATCAAATAGCGCTCTGCGTGCTTACCCGCTACAACGGCTGCAATGCGCTCGCCGCTATATGTCCAAAGCGGATGCAAAATCAGCTGGATAACAAATAGTGTTGTGGCAACAATGAACGTTGCTTGTACAGCTGGCGTATCCGGCGACATAAAATTAGTAAAACTGGCTGTAATCATCGCCCATGCTTTCGGGTTTAAGGGGTGGACAATCAGTCCTGCCAGAAAGCCTGGCGCTTGCCCGACCGAGCCTGGCTTTAATCGAAGATTGGCTATCCGCCAGGCTAGCCAGATGATGTAAGCGGCCGATGCATATTTGAGTACTGTGAATAGCACGGGACTGGCGTCGGACAGATGCATTAAACCAAAACCAATCGGCCAAATAATTATTTGTTTGCCGAACAATACGCCAAACATAAATGGCGACGCAGTCCTGAAGCCATGTGCAGCGCCGGTCGCCATCAACGTCATATTGGCTGGCCCAGGCGTACCTATTTGGCTTGCAGCAAAAATAATCAAACTTCCAAGTGCAATATCCATCAATCTTTGTGACTACGGGTTCAATTGCGAAACGTACCAGAAATACTGGATGTTCGGCGTGGACGGGCGAATTCGTGTGAAGTTCTTAGAATAATTAAGTGAATTTTCTAGCGAACTAACCAGCCTCAGCAAACAATGCATCCACGTCCAGTGCCTGTTCCAGGCCATCGGCTAAGCGATCAAGTTCTGCCTCTACAACTTTGTCATAAGATAAGTCCGATGGTGCTGAAAGCCCCAAGCCCTGTAACCACCAGTGTCTAAATGCATCATTACCAAACAAACCATGCAGGTAGGTGCCTTCTATTTGACCATTGGCACTTATCGCGCCTTCCGGCCCCTGCGGCAGATGTGTCATGGCTCGTTCTCGATCAGCACCACGGGTTGTGCCACTGTGAATCTCATAACCATTCAATGGGTGGCCGTTGCGAGCACAATGACCACTAACCGGGCGAGTGGTTTTATCGCTGAGCATCGTGGTTTCAACCTGCAATAAACCGAGTGCTTTGATTTTGTCCCGGGATGGCTGGCCATCTACACCATCCGGGTCATGAACAGTTTGACCGAGTAGCTG
>CAYPMR010000103.1:0-3920 GCA_964411665.1 uncultured Granulosicoccaceae bacterium
GTAACGCTTTACCGCGATGCTTGTGAGCGTTACTGGCATGCACTGATTGGTGATGAACCCAAGGTGTATGTAGTCATGGATGAAGACGAGACAAGTGGTGAGGTAGAACCTGCTCTGGTTACTATCGACTACGACGAAGCTACAGCCCACTCTGAAATCGATGCTGATGTGTTGGGTACAACCATACCCTCTGAGCTTTATCATTTGATGGAGCAATACGTCATGACGCATTACAAGCCAGTTGAATTTAAAAAACGCAAACGAAAAAACTGGTCTGGCGAGAACCAGGTAGCGGCAGTTGATGGTGACGAGCCGGTGGATCCGTGGGACGAGAGGCGGCGTTTTCATCGGCCGGGTTATCACGGATGACAACTCGTACCCCTGAACACGAGGCCAAAAACTCTGGCGCTCAATCGAGCGACGCAGCTTCTGCTGACCACACTGATGACGCGAGTAGTGATGGTTTTTTGTCTCGCTGGTCACGGCAAAAAAACAGGGCTCGCCCCGCATCTGACAAGCTAGTCAGTGAGGATGCAAGCGATACGGACACAGCTGATCACGAACAACAGAATATTGATTCAGATGATCTGACCGTTGATGCTCCTGATAATGCGTCAGAGACAGACACATCCATTGTTTCGAATGAGGAAGAAGACCAAGAGGTTCTTCTTACCGATGCTGATATGCCTGCCGTTGACACACTCAATCAAAGCAGTGATTACAGCGGGTTTCTGAACAAAGGTGTTTCACCCGAACTACGCAAGCAGGCCCTGCGCCACCTTTTCAGTCACGCGATTTTTAATGAACGCGACGGACTAAACGATTACGACGAAGACTACACCACCTTTGAGCCTCTCGGTGACACTGTAACCTCTGACATGCGCTGGCATCAGGCGCGCAAGGAGAGGGAGGAGGCAGAACGTTTGGCAGCTGAGCAGGAAGCGGCAAATGCGCAAGAGCTTGAAGGCAGATCACCTGATTCCGCTAACGATCCGGTTCATGATCCTGATACCGACGATGTCGAACAGACAAACGAGGAACAGCCGGAAACAGACGACAGGGACCTGGATGATCAGCAGCAGCGCGAGAGCGATCCGGTTGATTCGACGGATAGTCCTGAGTTTGCTGAAGGCGGGGAATCAACATCGACGCAAAACGCGCATGCTGCATCGCCATCAATCGATACGGATGATGCTGACAGTCTCGTAGACAGTACCGAAACACGTTAAACAATTTATCGACGCTGGAAAAATCATAATCAAGTAACACCAAGACTCACGTCCAATCCATATGAATAAACCGACTGACTCCGAACACCCTGCAGAATCACCCGTCGGCTTTGCTGCCAATCCGGCTGCTATGTCTGATCCATTGAATCTGGTTCGTGCTCGCGCTGCCATTGACCAGGCATCTGTTAAAACGGCGTCGACCTCTCTTGTTGAATATCGCTCATCCGGAAACTGCCTGGTTATAGCCGACGGTCCAAGTCCTGATGCCATCGATCAGGCGTTGCGTTGCGTTGAAGCAATGAGTGATCTGCGCAGTTGGGTGCTTTGCCCGTCCAACTCGGATGAGCCATCGCGACCACCACGTGAGCTGACTGACCAGGGTGTGGCGATTTACCATCGACAGTTGCTGAAACTGCAGGGGCATCTGGGTCAGTTTGATGTGCAAGTTGCAGCGCTGGGTGAAAACGCAACAACTGAACATCTGGGCGTGCTGGCAACAACGGAAACCGGTTTGTTTGATCTGATACTTGATCTCGGAAGCTCTGCTGCAATAGATGTGCAGTTGCCACCTTTCGGATACATACATGCGGATAACCCGGATGCGATTGAAAAAGCCTGTTCGCAGTTATCTGAAATGGTCGGCGAGTTCGAGAAGCCAAAGTATTTTGATTATCAACAAACTCTCTGTGCTCACAGTCGTAGTCAGTTAACCGGCTGTAGCAATTGTCTTGATGTTTGCTCAACCGGTGCGATCAGTTCTCTGGCAGAAGGCGTTCAGGTAGATCCTTTTTTATGTCAGGGCTGTGGGCACTGCGCAACTGTATGCCCATCGGGTGCCATGACTTATGCCTATCCGAGTCCGGCGACGGCGATAGATTCGTCGCGTGATCTACTTAGCCGTAAGAGTCATTCAGTGCTGGGAATATTTTTATACCCGGTGACCGATGATGAAGAGGGTGTTGATGCCGGTGACAAGGTTGAAGCCTTGTTGCCGGATTCTGTCTTGTCTGTTGCTGCTGAGGAAACCGGCGCTTTTGGTATCGACTACTGGGCAAGCATGATCGCAGCTGGCGTGCGTAAAATTTGTGTGTTGCAACATGCAACGGATGAAGATCAGACAACTGCCCCCGGGCCTGGTGATCTCGCGCTTGTCGATCAGGCGAATATGCTCAATCAAATACTGCATGCTCTGGGATTGCCGGAGAACATGGTTGAGATTCTGCCATCGCTCAATGACTCTGTGCTGGAGGGCTTGGGTGAAAAATATCAGTTTGAATCTGCCGATCATCCACTTGCCGGAATGCTTGCTGCAGGATTTGCACTGCACAATGACAAACGCGCGACATTGCGTGCTTCCATCGATCATTTGCGTGATCACCTACCAGAGAACTCGCTCAAGCATATCGATTTACCTGAGGGCAGTCCGTTTGGCCGACTGACAATCGACAATCAGGGATGTACGCTTTGCATGGCCTGTGTCAGTACCTGTCCTGCAGGTGCTCTGCTCGATGGGCAGTCAGTGCCTCAGCTACGCTTTATTGAAGCTAATTGTTTGCAATGCGGTCTGTGTGAAGCCGCTTGTCCGGAGAATGTGCTCGCTAGAGAGCCGCGCTATATGTTTGACACCGTTGAGGCGCGCCAGGCGCAAATACTCAATGAAGAAGAGCCATTCAATTGCGTCATGTGCCATAAGCCGTTTGCGACGCGCAAGATGATCGACAACATGTCGGGCAAGCTCAGCGAGCACTGGATGTTCCAGGAGTCAAAAGCGTTGCGTCGCCTGAAGATGTGTGAGGATTGCCGGGTGAAGGATATTTTCACCGACAATGATGAAGGCATAGACGTTCATCAAAAACCCAGGCAGCCTTCCTGATGGATTGCGAAACGCTGATGCTTATGCAAAGACTGTTATTTATTGTCAGTATTTCGGATTATATTCCCCTAAATAATGGTACAGCTGGGGTCACCCTGCTGCGTAGAATATGAGGTTGTCGTGGATAAATGTGAACCAGACTCAACAGATGGAACCGGGCTGCAGGATGAAGCCTCGCAACAGCGTCCCAAGACTGGCCGACCAGCGAAGCCCGAAGTTAAAAAGAGTAGTAAAATCAATAACCTACAAGACACGATAAAGAAAAAGCCAGTGCCGGAGTTCTGTCTCCCGGTGAAGTCGGAAGAAGACGTACTGGAAGAACAGGCGCAAGCCATGAGGGCGAGTGTTTACGATCTTCTGGCAGCTTTACTGGTAGCGCGCCCTGAACAATCGGTTCTCGATGCACTGGCAGAACTTGGTGACGTTGAAGCTGAAGCCAGCGAAATCGCCATGGGTTGGGCTTTGTTAAAGCAAGCTGCCTTGCGATCATCGCAACAGGAAATTCAGGACGAGTATTTTTCGTTATTTGTCGGGGTAGGGCGTGGCGAACTGGTACCACACGGATCCTGGTACATGACCGGGTTTCTGATGGAGAAACCTGTTGCCGTTTTGCGACGTGACTTGAACGCACTGGGAATCGTTAGAGACGACGGTGTACGCAAGACCGAAGATCATATCGCAGCGCTTTGCAATGCAATGGCATTGCTCATCCGCAACGGTGACGAGATAAGTTTTGAGCGGCAAAAGCAGTTTTATATGGACCACCTTGAACCGTGGGTAAAAACGTTTTTCGCAGATTTACAGCAGGCAGATGCGGC
>CAYPMR010000103.1:4020-7393 GCA_964411665.1 uncultured Granulosicoccaceae bacterium
GAATTACTGAACCATTGAATAACCGGACGAGGCTTTGAAAATGGCTAAAAAACACAAGTTTATCGATGCGCGTCGGCGCACTTTCCTACAGGGGTCTGCAGTGCTGACTGCAACCGCCGTCAGTGGAGCAGCGTCAGCTGTTACTGCACCTGCTGTAGCGCAACCCGAGCAAGCAGTGCCTGAAAGCGACACCAAGGCACACGCGGGTTATCGCGAGACGGATAAAGTGCGTCAGTACTATAAAAAAGCCAGATTGATCTGACAATTTGTATCGAATTTTTACCGAGTCTGTAGTTAAAACGCAGCCATCGACAGGATTCATTAGAGGTCAGTTCTCGCGTCAGCCATCAAGGCATCAAAGACGATACGGGACCTGCGGAGAGAAATCATGAAATTGACACGCAAAGATGTAACAGGGCAAGGACAGCAAAAGCCCGCACTCGATCTTTTCGGCAACGCGATCAACCGGCGAACATTCCTGCGCAATTCAGGGATGACAGCTGGTGGTGCTGCGTTGGCGGTTACCACGGCGCCTGGTTTATTGCGCAAGGCACATGCTGCCGAAGAGGGAGGCCATCGCCCGAAAGAGGGTGCTGAGGTCACGAAAATTCGTTCCGTTTGCACACACTGCTCTGTCGGTTGCGGCGTTATAGCTGAGGTGCAGGACGGTGTCTGGACCGGTCAGGAACCTGATTATGATTCACCGTTGAATCTCGGTTCACACTGTGCCAAGGGCGCATCAGTGCGTGAACACGGTCACGGTGAGCGTCGCGTTAAAACGCCGATGAAAATGGTCGACGGTAAATGGCAGCAGCTTGACTGGGATACAGCGATCAACGAGATCGGCGATCAGATGCTGAAGATTCGTGAGGAATCCAGTCCTGATTCCGTCTATTGGTTGGGTTCAGCGAAATTCAACAATGAGCAGTCTTATCTCTTCCGCAAATTTGCAGGTCTTTGGGGTACGAACAACGTTGATCACCAGGCACGTATTTGTCACTCAACAACAGTAGCCGGGGTAGCCAATACCTGGGGTTACGGTGCGATGACTAACTCGTACAACGACATGCACAATTCGAAAGCCATGTTCTTTATTGGCTCGAACGCTGCAGAAGCGCATCCGGTTGCCATGCAACACATCCTTCGCGCTAAAGAGAACGGCTCGAAATTAATTGTTGTTGATCCACGCTTTACCCGTACTGCTGCACACGCTGATCAGTTTATGCAGATGCGTCCGGGTTCAGACGTTGCGGTTATCTGGGGACTTCTGTGGCACGTATTTGAAAACGGCTGGGAAGACAAGGAGTTCATCGCAAGCCGCGTGTACGGCATGGATCAAATCAGGGAAGAGGTCGCTAACTGGACGCCTGATGAAGTCGAACGTGTTTCAGGTATACCAGAAGCAACCATGAAAGAGGCTGCACAGACCATGGCTGAAAACCGGCCGGGTACCATCGTTTGGTGTATGGGTGGAACGCAGCACACTATCGGTAACAACAACACCCGCGCTTACTGTGCCATGCAACTGGCTCTAGGCAACATGGGTGTGCAAGGTGGCGGTGCGAATATCTTCCGCGGTCACGATAATGTTCAAGGTGCTACTGACATGTGCATATTGAGCCACAGCTTGCCCGGCTACTTCGGCCTGTCTGCCGGTTCATGGAAGCACTGGTCAGCGGTATGGGATCTTGAATTTGACTGGGTTAAAAACCGTTTCGATCCGGACTCCTACGAAGAAGTCAAAGGTAAACCGGTGTCGACCATGCATCGACCGGGTATGCCTGTTTCGCGCTGGATAGACGGTGTACTCGAAGATCCCGACAACATAGCCCAGAAAGATAACGTCAGGGCGATGGTGCTATGGGGACATGCACCAAACAGTCAAACCCGCGGACCGGAAATGAAAGCGGCGATGGAAAAACTGGATCTGATGGTCATCATTGATCCTTATCCAACGCACTCTGCGGTATTACCTGACAGAAAAGACGGTGTCTATCTATTGCCCGCCTGTACGCAGTTTGAAACCTACGGTTCAGTGACCGCATCAAACCGCTCACTGCAGTGGCGTGATCGAGTTATCGAACCACTGCATGAATCACTGCCTGATCACACCATCATGTACAAGCTCGCCAAGAAACTCGAGTTTGGTGACCAGTTAGTCAAGAACATCGAAGTAACAGATGACGAGCCGCTGATTGAAGACATTACCCGCGAATACAACAAAGGTATGTGGACAATCGGTTACACCGGTCAGAGTCCTGAACGTATCAAGGCTCACATGGAGCATCGCGCTACTTTCAACACCACCACCCTGAAAGCGGAAGGTGGTCCGGTTGATGGCGAATACTTCGGTATGCCTTGGCCGTGTTGGGGTACTGCAGACATGAAGCACCCGGGTACGCCTGTCCTCTATGACACCAGCAAGTCAGTTGCTGAAGGTGGCTTGAACTTCCGCGCCCGTTTTGGGGTTGAGCGTGAAGGTGTCAACCTGTTAGCAGAAGGTTCCTGGTCAAAAGGTGCTGAGATTGAAGACGGTTATCCTGAATTTACAGCCGACATTCTGAAAAACCTCGGCTGGTGGGATGATCTGACCGACGATGAAAAAGCGCTTGCTGAAGGCAAGAACTGGAAGACCGACCGTTCCGGTGGCATCCAGCGGGTAGTTATCGAGCACGGTTGTGCACCCTTTGGTAATGCCAAAGCACGTGCAGTCGTTTGGACCTTCCCGGATCCGGTGCCGATTCATCGCGAACCGCTCTATACATCGCGACGCGATCTGGTCGAAGACTATCCGACTTACGAGGATCGTAAATCGCACTACCGTCTACCAACACGTTACGGGTCAATTCAGGCTGTTGATTACAGTAAGGATTTCCCACTTATTCATACCAGTGGTCGATTGGTTGAATACGAAGGTGGTGGTGACGAATCTCGCTCCAACCCATGGCTGGCAGAACTGCAGCAAGACATGTTTGTAGAAATTAATCCAGCAGATGCCAATGATCTTGGTGTGCGGGATGAGCAAATGGTCTGGCTTGAAGGTCCGGAAGGCGCGAAAATCAAAATCAAAACCCTGGTTACCAGCCGGGTAGACAGAGGCGTCGTGTTCACACCATTCCACTTTGGTGGGCACTACGAGGGCGAGGATCTTCTGGATAAATATCCAGAGGGTGCTGCACCGTATGTCAGGGGTGAAGCAACAAACACTGCCATGACCTACGGCTACGACTCGGTTACCCAGATGCAGGAAACCAAGTGTTCACTCTGTAAAATTTACGCGGCGTAAGGGGAGGAGATAGATCATGGCTAGAATGAAGTTTCTTTGTGATGCCGAACGCTGCATAGAATGCAACGGTTGTGTAACCGCATGTAA
>CAYPMR010000103.1:7493-10986 GCA_964411665.1 uncultured Granulosicoccaceae bacterium
GGTGCACCACAGTATCCTGGTAAAGAAGCTAACGGCACTTTTGGTGCTCGCGGCAAGATGGATAAATGTACCTTCTGTGCAGGTGGTCCCGAGGATGACCTGACTGATGCGGAATACGAGAAGTACGGTCGTAATCGTATTGCCGAAGGTTCCTTGCCTCTGTGTGCTGAGATGTGTTCTACCAAAGCACTGATTGCGGGTGATGGGGATGCAGTGGCAGATATCTATCGTGAGCGTGTTCTACGTCGCGGTGGCCGGGCCAAGACCTGGGGTTGGGATACGGCTTACGACCAGTAGGCCAACTCATGTAATCGGTCAGAGCCCGAAGGAATTCATTCGGGCCTGCCGGTTAGTTAATTCTTAGTGATACAAAAAACGAATAGCGGAACGGTAGCGATTATGCAGAAATTAATTATTGCAAGTGCTCTCGTACTGACTGCATCCTTGACCAGCGGTTGTTTGGTAGAGGGGGGTGGCAGTTCGGCCGGCGCTGATTCTTCAGACCCTGAGGCCTATGTCTACAAGGGGCGGCCGGATCCATTGTTATCCGTACCGGGTAGCGATAGAGCTGATGCGTTAAAAGAACGATTCATGCAGATCCAGGGAAGACAATAACAACCCGGATCGACTTTCGTGAGTGTCCTGATTTTGTCACTAGTCCCTGGTAAATAAGATACGGGATAAGAGACAGATCTATTTTGCTAGTTGGAGAAGCGGGTGAGCAAGAAAAAAATGACTAAAAAGCAGCGCCGGCGTTTTGCAAGTTGGTGTTTAGCTGCAATAGTACTAACAGCTCTGATTCTGCCACTCGGCAGTCAGACAATTCATTGGTTGAGTGGTGCAGCGCATGCGCAAACCTCTAACGCAGCCGCTGCCATAAACGAGCGTTCCAACACCTGGCGTAGCATACGTAATGGAGATGTTGGCTATTCATCAATAAAAGGTGAAGGTGCCGGGGTACTGATCCAGAGTAGTGGCGAAAGCTGGCGTGCCATGAAAGAAAATCCCATAGTCAAGGCATTGCCCTGGCTGATCGTTGCTATGGCGGTCATTCTGCTGCTTTATCATATATTTCACGGACGTAACCGGCTGGAGCATGAACTCAGCGGGCGTAAGGTTAAACGCTGGAATGGTTTTGAACGTGTGGTGCATTGGATAACGGCCATTACTTTCATCATATTGGCGATTACCGGTTTGAGCATGTTGTTTGGCAAAGCCATGCTGGGCTGGGGCCTGTCAAAGGCAGCGTTCGCTGCATGGGCACAGATTGCGCTGCAAACGCATAACCTGCTCGGTCCTGTCTTCAGTGTAGGCATCTTGCTGATGATCGTCATGTGGATCTGGCACAACTTCCCGACTGTGACTGATCTGAAATGGTTTGCACAGGGGGGTGGTCTGTTTGGTAAAGCACATCCGTCAGCAGGGCGTATGAATGGCGGCGAGAAGGTATGGTTCTGGATTCTAGCCACCCTCGGTGTCGTCGTCTGTATCTCAGGAATAATCATGTTGGCACCGCTGATGGGCTGGACCTTGCCGGAGGCAATGACGGGCAGATATATTATTCAGCAATCCAATCTGTTCCATGGCATCCTCGCTGTGATCTGGACAGCGGTTGCACTAGGTCACATCTATATTGGTACTGCAGGCACTGAAGGCGCTATCGAAGGTATGGCGACCGGCTACGTGTCAGAAGAGTGGGCTAAGCAGCATCATGACCTATGGTATGAAAAGATCCAGTCAAAAGGTCAGGCAGGTGGTTACGTAAACACTGCTGAAATGGAGCTCATGGAGCGTGACAATCGGCGTTCTGATTTAGGCTCACCCGGAATGAGCTAGCTATTTACCCATTAAAACGATCATTGCTTGTAATTGAATAAAAGCTGGATCATTTGATCCGGCTTTTATTCACCTGGATTGTCAAAAAAATAGTCAAAAAATAAAAGAACGCCCCTTCTATGGCTCGGCTATATATCCTGTTTTAGACATTTGTCCGGATTGAAAGCCATGCAGAAATTCCCTGATGCTGTGATCCGTGCGATGCATCACGCTGACTCTACTGTCACGTGTTTGCCGGTTGCACTTGATCAATCCGGTAATGAGCCGAACCTGTCTCTCGCCCGTACCTATCCGGAAGACTCAGCGAATAAATCAACGCAGGATGGTGACTCCGTGACTGCTGCAGGGCAGGGTAGTGATTGGGAGTCCGCTCTGTTTTTCGTACTACCTCTATCGGTAACCCATGATGAAATAAAATCGCTGTTTCCGTCACCGCATCTTTTTCCTGTTGCACTGGAAGCTGATTTGATTGAGCACGAAAAGGCGACGCTTATCGAGCTGGTTATTGAAATAGATTTGGGATTGTCTGCCAGTCCTGCGGGACGTGTGCTTTTTCTGACTGGGCATCTGCCCACTCACCACGAAGCGGTATCGTTACTCGGGCAACAACAAAGCATTGGCCTCTTTATGGGTGATGTGCATTGTAATCTGTTACACCAACAGCGCATTCCACTGGCCGACGAACATCGTAGTGTGTTTCAGGACATGCTCAAAGACGCTTTAAAGCGCGATTCCTTGATCAAAATGACGAGTCGTTATGATCCTGATGGGGCTTTTGAAAGTGTTACGAAGAACGCCTGAAATCTTATACTGCTTGTATGTGCTCGCAGGAATATTGAGTCTGCATTCGTCTGTTGCCTTGGCCAATGAAACAGGTGTTAGGTCCGGACAAAGCGTGGCCGTGCCACTGCTGGATGCACAAGAGAAAGAAAACGACACCCATGTCAATTGGAAGAGGGCGATCAGTAACGACAAGGTAGAGACCTTATGGTCTGACTGGCAAGACAGTGATGATCGTGAAGCGCTGATGGCCTTACGCACCGACAATGGCAAGAACGCATTTATGATTGCCTGCAAAACCGGGCATGTCGCGTTATTTGAAGCGATGCTTGCAGCAGGTGCTGACCCCGATGCGTCGACTCTAACGGGAGGCACACCGATTATGTTTGCGGCGTTGGGCAATCATGCGGGCATTGTCGAACGTCTGCTCGCTGAGGGCGCTGATCCTGATCGACAAGGGACCAACGGCTGGTCAGCGGTTACTATCGCTGCAGCCAAAGGCTATGCACAAATGATCTCCCAACTGGCAGCAGCTGGTGTCGATATCAATGCACCTGATGTCTACCGTTGGACGCCGCTGATGCGCGCAGTTGACAATGGCCATGTGCAGGTTGTCGATGTTCTGCTCTCACGTGAGGGTGTGAACGTGCAGCAACAGGATGAGGCCGGAAACACGGCATTGCATTATGCTGTAGCGCATCACAACACTGCCGTTGCTGCCGCACTGTTAGAAGCTGGAGCCAATCCGGATGTACCTAACCTTAAAGAATTGACGCCTCGTCAAATGGCTTTGGATTCCTCAGTACCATCATCGCTGGCCGAATTGTTTAAATCCTGAGCAGCAGCTTGTGGTTGCATTTGCGCCACTTCGGAATCC
>CAYPMR010000104.1:0-10907 GCA_964411665.1 uncultured Granulosicoccaceae bacterium
GTTGGCCGATTTATCACATTATTCGTTGTATATCGCCGGGCAGTGGCGTGCTGGTTCAGCCGGCCAGGTCATGCATAGTATTAATCCAGCTGATGGTAAAGCCTGGGCGACTTTCGATTGTGCATCCAGTGAGGATGTAGATGCGGCAGTAGCTGCAGCGCGAGCTGCACTCGATGACCCAGCCTGGCGTGATCTGAGCGCAACGCAGCGCGGCAAGCTGTTGTATCGCCTGGCTGATCTGGTTGAGTTAAACGCTGAACAACTCGGCCGTACCGAAACCACTGACAGTGGCAAGCTGGCGGCCGAGACACTCGCTCAAACTGGATACGTCGCTGATTATTACCGTTATTTTGCGGGACTTGCCGATAAGATCGAGGGTGCTGTCCTGCCAATCGACAAGCCGGACATGCATGTGTTTACTCAACGTATGCCAATCGGTGTGGTTGCAGCGATAGTTCCCTGGAATGCGCAGATGTTTTTAACAGCAACCAAACTAGGGCCTGCGCTGGCAGCCGGTTGCAGTGTGGTGCTCAAAGCCTCGGAAATGGCTCCCGCGCCCATGCTTGAATTTGCACGCTTGATTGAGCAAGCAGGTTTTCCTGCAGGTGTTGTTTCGGTGATTACAGGCGATGCCGAAAACTGCTCTGTGCCGCTAACGCGACATCCCGATGTCGATCGGATCGCCTTTACAGGAGGGCCGGACACAGCTCGGCATGTGTTGCGCAATGCTGCTGAGAACTTTGCGGTCACAACGCTTGAGCTTGGTGGCAAGTCGCCCATTCTGGTTTTTGATGACGCTGATCTTGATGCGGCAGCTAATGGTTTAATAGCCGGTAACTTTGGTGCCTCCGGTCAGTCTTGTGTTGCGGGTACACGTGGCCTTGTACAACGCAGTATTTACGACAGTCTGACTGCTAGAGTTACCGAGTTGTCAAAAAATCTTCAAGTGGGCGATCCGCACGATGCGGCTACCCATATTGGGCCACTGTGTACTGTGAAACAGGTAGAGCGTATAGAGCAGACGCTGAGTACAGCTACTGAACAAGGTGCGCGAATTGTGTTTGGTGGTGAGCGTGATTCGTGTGGAGATCACTACTTCAAACCCACATTGGTTTGTTGTGATGACCCAAAAACTGAAACTCTCAAAGTTGAAATGTTTGGTCCAGTGATGTCTTTAATACCGTTCGATACCGAGCAAGAAGCCATTGCTATTGCTAATGATTCTGATTTCGGTCTTGGCTCCGGGGTGTTTACCCGTGATGTCGCCCGAGCGCATCGGGTCTCTGCCCGCATACGCTCGGGAATTACCTGGGTCAATACGTATCGCGCCATTTCACCAATAGCACCCTTTGGTGGTTTTAAACAATCGGGTTACGGCCGTGAAGCCGGACTGGAGTCAGTGCTCGATTACACGCGAACCAAAACAACCTGGATTAACATGTCGGACGAACCGATGGCCAATCCGTTTACTATCCGATAAAAAAACCGGCGCAAAATTTTTTACAACAAGCTGGTGTTTTAAATCCCCTTTGCGCTCGACAAGGGTAGTTTAAGAGCCAGCAGCTCCAAACACCTTTTGTAGCAGAGCGCTTGTCCGCTTCAAAGGGTTGTTTCGAATTGCTTGCTCTTCTTTGGCGATGTAATAAAAAAGACCCTTCATACCTTCATTAAGCACGTGCGTTGTCAAATCGGCTTCCACCTTGGGTGCCAGCGGTATGCGTTGGTAAGTTTTCAGCAAGTTGTTGAATGAGTTTACCGCTCCAACCTGAGCCAGAGATTCATCAACCAAAGGACGCATTGCTGAACGTAGCTGGTTCGATGTGCTGCGTTGAAAGAACTGTGTGGCGGCATCATCCGGGCCATTGAGAATCTGTGTCGCGTCATTAAAAGTCATTTGCTGAATCGCTCCCAGAAAGATGGATTGTGCCTTGGGCGCTGCAATTTCTGCGGCTTTGTTCAGCCTCCCTTCGAGATCGTTGAAAAAACCGTCCATACCAACACGCTGGCCGATTTTCTTTGCGCTTGCCAGGGCATTGGGCAAAGGTACGTGTATGTCCGGATCATTAAGATAACCGCCGGGTTTGCCCACTTGCGAAACAACGATTTGTGAGCTCTTCGATAAGGCCTCCTTCAGTCCGCGGGCGATTTCGCCGCTACCGAGACCTGCACCAGACTGACCGAGTACGGCGCCTGCGACGCCGGCAAGCTGACCAAGGTCTTTACCGGAGCTACCACAGGCTGCTACACAGAGAAATGCTGACAGCAGAGCGATTCTGGGGATTAGAGAAATTTTCATAGTTTGGCTTCTGGTTTGACTTTTGTCGGGGCGGGCTTCATTCGGGCGAATAGTAAATCACTAATATCAGTATGATTTTAGGCACTTTTGTGTAAATTTTGCAGCATTTAGCGCCTTACGTTTAGGTAAATTATGTTGGCAGGGAACTATACTCCCCGTTGCGAATCCTACGGCTTTGGCGACCTTATATGGCTGGCTAACTTGTTTATCCTGTTCCAAGGGTAACTATGTTGTAAGAATGCAGGTGTAAAATATTTATAATCCACAAGATCAGATTAATTCGGGAAGGAAAAAAATGGATCGCAGAACATTGCTGAAATGCTGTGCCGGACTGGCAGTTGTTGCCTGTAATGGCACCTCGTCAGCTGCTGAGTCGGTTGAGTACTCACGCGAGCTCTATGAAGAATTGCTCGCCAGCGGGGAACCCTTTTTACTCGATTTCGCTGCCACCTGGTGACCCGTTTGTCGGAGCCAGCAGCGTACCGTGCGTGCGCTCATCGACAACAACACCGCGTATCAGAAAGTCACCTTCGTCATTGCAGATTGGGATACGTATCGTAAAGCGCCTATTCGTACTGAATTAGCCATACGCAGACGCTCCACGTTGATTATGTTTAATCAGGGTGAAGAAGTTGCCAGAGTTGTTGCACAAACTGGAACTGCTGCAATAGAGGCTTTGTTCAAGGCGGTGATTTAAGCCCTTCTTTTGATGGACGTAACTTAAGTTATGGTTTTATTCTGGGCCTACGTTGCGGGCTTGCTAACGCTGATCAATCCCTGTGTATTGCCGCTGTTGCCAATTATTATTGCATCAGCCATGCAGCAATCGAAGTTTGGACCTGTTGCGCTCGCAGCAGGTCTTATCGTCTCCTTTACCGTCGTTGGGATCGTGGTCACAGCATTTGGTCATTTGATTGGGTTAACGCCTTATCTTCTGAACCAGATAGCCGCGACCCTGATGATTGTTTTTGGTTTGGTCCTTTTGATTCCGCAAGCGTCCGGATTCTTTGCAAGGCTGGCAACACCTGTAGCCGGTGGTGCTAACGCGAGACTTGAACAGGCTGAGGGTTCGGGTGTGCGCGGACAGTTTGGCATCGGTATCTTGCTTGGTGCAGTTTGGTCGCCGTGCATCGGCCCGACACTTGGCGGTGCGATATCGTTGGCTGCCAGTGGAAGCGGTCTGGGACAGGCTGCAGTTACCATGCTGTTCTTTGGTTTCGGCGTATCGACTATGTTACTTGCGTTAGCCTATGGCTCTCGAGAGGTGTTGGCAAAGCGACAGGGCCATTTAATGAAAGCCATGCCCTGGGCACGACCGCTGATGGGGTTGACTCTGTTAATTGTTGGTGTCGTCTTGTTACTGCAGGTTAATCACTATATCGACTCATGGCTGCTTGATCATATGCCTATATGGTTGCAGGATTTGTCAGTCAGATTCTAGAATCCACCTTAAACGGCACGCCGGTCGATTGATCATGCTGATACTGCGTTGAGCTCTGTTTCCACGGGCCGCGCAGGTGTGCTCATTTAAAAGGTGAATCATTTGTACCGTCAGAGCATCCGTTAAGGCTTCATTCGTACGTTGACGATTATCAATGTCTATTTGGGAAAAACACTCTGTATTTTCTTGATAAGAAAATTCCCTCAATTCACCATGACCACTAACTACATATTGATTCGACGGTACCAATCATATATAGCTCTGCCGATGGCATAAGGTTGGTCTTCCTGAACAAAGTGAATACCAGCACCGATGTAGGTGATCTGGATATTTTTTGCGCGTTTCTCCCAGTAGTCAGCCGCTTCGGGTGGGTTTTGAGAACCAGGCGTTGCATATAGGTACAACCACGGGATTTCAGTTTTCTCGAGCCAGGCATTGTAATCGCTGATTACTTTGACCGTCGCTGCGGGTTCCCCGGCAATCGGTAATTCCTTTGGCCACTGATAGACTTGAATCCGTGATTTCTCGGTCGGAAACGGTTCACGGTAAACATCGTGTGCTTCCTGATCCAACGGTCGAACAATACCAGAGGGAATACCCTTTTCAATAAACCAATTCTCTTCGATCACCATCCTGCGGCCGACGTCTTCGCTACGAATCATCTTGGAAAATTTGGCTTTGTGTTCGGGGTATTCGTCCCAGCTAGCCGACGGAAGAAGCGGCGCCATCAAAGATTCCATCGTAACAATGGCTTTCACATTTGATTCATGCAGGCTCGCGTAATGTAATCCTAGACCTGACCCCCAATCATGAACGACAAGAGTAATGTTCTTTAAATCAAGCTTCTCAATAAAAGCTTCCATATAGGGATATTGATCACCAAAGGTGTAGTCCATCTCCGGTTGATCGGATTTACCGAATCCGATGTTATCTGGCGCAATCAATCGTCCTTGTCCCTCTAAATGCGGCATAACGTTTCTCCACAGGTACGAGGATGTCGGTTGGCCGTGCAAAAACAGAATCGGATCACCTTCCCCGACGTCTATGTAGGCCATCTGGGAACCAAGAATATCTACATACTCATGGCTATATTTGGTTGTAGAAGGAATTTCCAGAGGGGGAATTTTATAGCCTTCATAGAAATCTGGTTCTTCCGGATTTTTATTATCGGCAAATGCGAGTGTACCGGCGGTTACTAATAAGGCTGTAGCAATCAATTTGAATGAATCTGGATATTTCATTTCCATACCTTTCTTAATATTTCAGACGGATAACAAGTGCGATGATTTATATATTTGGGACAACTCTGACTATGACCTACTCAATAGTGAGAAGAAGCACCTCTACCAAATCTTTCTTCCCAAAATAGAGGTTTCCATCATTGATGAGCACAAATTTGGCATCTTGATTAAGTGGGTAGGGCGCGATGGCTGTTGCGCCTCCAGCACCATCAGCCAGTACCGTTGTCACTTCACCGCTGGGTGATAATGATTTGACGGTTTCTTCGTGCGTGGTAAAAAGAATTGATCCATCATCTCTTACCCAGAAGTCGTCGATCATTCCTACAGTCGAAATCAGCTCTGGCTTATTTGCAGGCTTATCGTCTTGACCAATTTCGATAAGTAACAGAGTCCCTTTTGAAGTATTGGATACAATCAGATCATCGGATTTTCGTTTCAAGCCGTTTGCTCCAGGAATGAACAACTCCTGGTCAACCTGTGGACTGAGCAATTCGTCCTGCACCCATGAAGTGATCTCTTGAGTTTTTGGATTTATCTGCCAAATATTGCCGGACAACGAATCTGCGGCAAGGAATAAGTCACTATTAAGTCTTACCATGCCATTCAAATACATGATTTGTGGCGCGTCAAATTGCCCGACCTCATTGCCGCTTGTGTCCAGCAGGAGAAATTGTTGTGTCCCAATGACGTCCTCCCCAAGAAGGAGTGATTTCCCGGAAGCAGCAACCAGGTAGCCATCATCGGTAGAAATCAGACTAAGTGGATACGCTGAAAGTGTTGCAAACGTTTCTGTTTCACCGTTTAACTCTAATACTTCGATCGTTTTAGTGGGATAGTTTGTAAAAAGCAATCTACCGTCTTCTTGAACTTCCAGGTTTTCAAGAAAGTTCCCATGAGGATACGTGGCCAGTACTTTTAAGTCAGCCGATGCTGCATCATTTTGTGTCTGCGACAACGCTGTAGCTGGCAACCAGAGGGAAGCCAATAGTGCGAATGTCGCTGTAGTGGCTTTCAGTAAGGTTATTGTCATTAGTTTTTTCATTTTCATCCCTTCTTTTTTTAACTTTGAATAAGGTATTTCTGTGACACACCATGAGCTATTTCTAGTGACTGGCGTTAGCTACTTGATACCGATCTAACGAGCTTTGCAGTATCTGTTTGTAAGAATCGACAGATCTAGAGCCGCTAACTATTATTTCCTCGTTGAAAATCATTGTTGGTACGGTCGAGATACCCAGTGAAATCCAGTGTAACGCCTTTTTGGCAATTCGTTCCTGAGTCGTTTGGTCATCCAATACCTTCGATAGGTTAGGTATTTTGATACCTAAACTTTTAAGTTCTTGTTCAAGTACTGCTCTACTTGAGATGTCTTTTTGCTCTGTAAAGTATGCTTCAAACAATCTGGCTTTAAACTTGGTTTGCTGTACCGTTCCATGTAAATAATCCAGCAAAGTGTGGGCATCACGAGTATTCACGACGCGCGTTTTATCTGTGAAATTAAATGTAAACCCGGCTTCTTTCCCCAATTGTGTGATGTTGGCTCGGTTCATGTCGCTCTCATGTTTCGTTCTTCCATATTTTCGCGCGCCATAATCGTAGATATTTTCGCCTTCCAGGGGCATATCAGGATTCAGGAAGAATGGCTGCCATTGAATTTCGAATACATCTAGTTCAGAGATTGCCTGATTGAGTTTTGTATATCCTATTGCGCATCAGGGACAAACAGCATCAGAAACGAAATCTATCTTAATTTTTGTAGCCATAATTTCCACCAATTTATAAGTATTCTGTTTAGTGCTGGTTGAAGGAATTATGGGGCAAATTATCGATGGGATAATCACCGGTTTTCACCATTTATTGTAGCGATATTTACCACAATAGTTAATGGCGTGTAGAAAACATACGCATTCGATAATTAGATTTATAACTATTTTAAGGAATAGTATGAAATTTAAGTATTCATGCAGTAATTCGTAATATCTTAAACAACCACGTTATCAGCAGTATTTGATAAAAAATATAAATATGGCTCTTTCATTAAGTATGGTTTTTTCACTAAAGCGACTGATTGGTGACCTGCAAACAGGTAAGCACAGTGGTGCAATTTCAGTGTAAGAACTATCACAAACCAGCTGCTAGCTGATGGTAACAACAAGGTTCCGTTGTATGATCACAGACAGTTGCGCTCGAATATGTCGAAGAGGCTTCAACTGCAGAACATGAGAATTACGTCGCAGGCATGAATTGCGAAAACTGCAGCTTATATGCTGACGGATCCGGAAAACCAGTCGGGCCTTGCTCCATTTGTTTTAACCGAGAAGTTTCTCTCGTCGGTTGGGGCAATGCCCATGTGCCCGCTTGACCATGTGCCCATGTGCCCATTTGCCGGTATGCTCGTAGCAAGGTAGATCGTATTACTGAAGTATCAAAAAATCGAAAACACCCTATATTGCGTTCTCGGTTTTATATGAAAAAGCGTTGCGTTACTGTAGTACAAGGGATTTAATTGTTATATCCAGGCATTATAATAGTTTTTATGGTTTCTGAGTTAACAGCAACAGCAACAAAGTAAGGAGTGTTATTTTGTGGATATAGCTACCAGGCTTGACTTGTTTCTTGATGTCGCAAGACACGGTTCTTTCACTAAAGCCGCTGATTCAAGACTTATGGACAAGTCCGCTTTGTCCAAGCAGATCAAATTACTGGAAAGTGAGTTAGGTATCCGCTTACTTAATCGATCGACACGTTCACTTTCGCTAACAGAGGCTGGTAAAGAAGTACTAAAGCAAGCGGAATCGGTCAGACAGACCATTTCAGATACTCATCGTATAGTTGAATCTTTCCAAGGTAATCCTAAAGGGTTACTGAGAATTACGAGTCCTACCTTGTTTGGTAAGTTGTATGTTCAGCAAGCTATTCAGATATTCATGGATAAATACCCTGATGCGGATATCCAATTGAACCTTAGCAATGACATATTAAATGTAATCGATGATAGATATGACGTTGCATTTAGAATTGGTGACGTGAGGGATTCGAACCTGGTGGCTAGAAAACTAGTGGACAATAAAATTGCAATTTTGGCCTCGAATTCGTTTGTTGAACAGTACGGCAAACCAAAAACACCCGAGGAATTGGTTACGCTACCTGCCGTTATCTTCTCTAGCGGTGGGCTTGTAGTTAATAAGATACCAATTGGAAGAGACCCGGAAAGCGGAGAGCTCAGACTTAGGGAATTCAAAGGAAGGTACAGGGTGAATGAGCAAGAACTAGTGCTAGATGCAGTGAAGTCTGGATTAGGCTTTGGTGTTCTAGCTCTCTATATGTTGGGTGACAATATTAAAAAGCACAACTTAGTGCCACTGGTGACGAATTATGCATTACCCCAGTCTTTCGGTGCATTATATGCAGTATACCCTCATAGAAATCCAACACCTCTGGTCGTTAAGTTCCTGGAAACTCTCAGAAGGACGATAGGTGAAGTTCCTATATGGGAAAGCTATATCGATGATTATGATAGCTACTATCAATAATCCGTATATGTGTCGTTACCATGAGATATTCGTCAAACCCAAGTAGCAACACATTTGTTGCTTTGCATTAACGGCACTCTAAAATGTCACCTCGAGCGATGATCGACCCGATTTAGCGATTTAATCGGGATCTGCAAAGTAGTTGTCTATTGCGCAGGGCCGATAGTATTGTATTTGTAGTGTAGAAAATCAACAGCCTGCCAGGTCTACTCGAGTAAAGTCCGTCTTGCCTAAGTGCATATGCACTAATTTTGAGACTGATTCTGATGCTCTAAAAGCATGTGTCGGAATAAGTTTAAACTCGCTCTTCAGTTGGGCATTGTCCAAATTGACTCTGGTGGAATACCAATAGTCAGTGTATCGCCAACACGGTAGTCTCGCAGTTCCTTTGCATGGCAATGCACATGTAGTTTAATCGTATCGCCATGTGGTGAATTCTCTGTACCGGCTTGTGACAGAACTTGCGCACCGAACTCACGATGTGTACCCAGAAAATTGATATATTCGATTGATACCTTGAACCGATTAGAGTGCTCGTTTGGTGGATCGAGTTGCAGATTTTCTGGACGGAAAGTGGCCAAACACTGTGACAAATTTGCGCTGTTGGCGTTTAAAACAGGGTCTAAAATCAGGGTGCCGAGCTGACAGTAGAAGAGATTGTTCTTAACTTTGCCTTGAATGAAATTCTTGCTACCAAAAAAACGCGCGCATACTTCGTCCGCTGGTTTATCAAAAAGGTGAACGGGGGTATCAAATTGCTGCAGACTGCCGTCGAGCATCAATGCAATCTTGTCAGAAACCAGCAAAGCCTCGTGTTGATCATGTGTCACCATGATTGTCGTAGTGCCGCTGGCACGCTGTAGCTCGAGAATCAGTTGGCGTATATCGTCGCGTAGATGAACATCGAGGCTGGACAGAGGTTCATCAAGCAGGAGTAAATCCGGCTCCGTTACCAAAGCTCTGGCAAGCGCTGCACGCTGGCGTTGCCCTCCGGATATCTGATGTGGCTTGCGTTCGCCCAATTTTTGAAGATGTACGCGTTGCATGATGTCGTCGACCCGTGAATTGCGCACAGCGCTCGACATACCCTGCATTTTCAGCCCAAACGCGATGTTCTGGCGAATATTCATATACGGAAAAAGCAGGTGGTTCTGAAAAACCATCGCAGCTTTACGTCTCTCAGGTGCAACCTTCAAGACCGAGCGTTCGTCGAAACGGATATCACCGTTGTCTGGCTGTATAAGTCCGGCGATCATCTTCAAGGTTGATGTTTTTCCACAACCAGAGGGTCCGAGCAAGGTCACCAATTGGCCACTGGCGATCTGTAAGTTCAAACCTTTGACAGCTCGCTCATTGTTGTTGCCATAGCTGAGTGTCAAGTTGTCGAGCGTAAGGTTAGTCACAGTCTTGAAGGTAATTCAGCTATACCGCTGCGCCCGGATATAAAGCGTGCGATAAAGAGTAAAAATATAAGCCCGGGAAGTACGAATATGACACCCAGCGCACCTGCGACATCATTTCTTCCAGCAGAAACAAAGTTAAACAACAGCAACGGTAGAGTAACAACTCGTCCACCACCAATTACAAGGGTCAGTATGTACTGGCTCCAGGATACAAGGAACGTAAAAAAAGCGCCTACCACTATGCCGGGAAGAAGCGCTGGTAGCGTCACATGATAGAAAGTCTGTAACACCCCGGCACCCAAGGTTCTTGCCTGTGCTTCGAAATCAGTGTCGAAACGTGCAAAGGTACTTGCCATAACCAGAATCATATAGGGCAGGGCAGGTATCAAGTGTGCGGTAATTACTCCGCTCAGTGAATTATGGACTTCCAGCTTTAACATGATGCCGTGCAAACCAGTGACGACAGCAATGCCTGGTACCAGCACAGGTGCCAGTACCAGTAACTCCACCAGACGTTTACCTTTAAACTTGTAACATGCTAACGCGCGCCCGGCTGGTACACCCAGCAGTACAGCTAACAAGGTTACTGGTAGAGCAATTTGTAACGATGTAACCACCGCGCTGGTCAGGCCTGATACCGGTGAGAATACATAGTCCCAGGCCTGCAGTGACCATTCCCGGGGCACGATATCAGGAAAGTACCAACGCTTGGCCAATGACCAAATGGCGATCGGGATCAGCGGCAGCACCAGCCACAGTGTCAGCAACACGAGTACGGTAAAAGCCAGTGGGTTATTGCCCGGTTTAGACTGTAGTTGACTACCCATGTGTGTGGCTACTGCATCCGGATTAGCGCTCAAGGTGGCGTTTGGTCAAATGCAGGTAAACGAACACCACTGCCAGTGAAAGGATGGCAATGATTACCGCAATCGCCATCGCCTCAGGTCGGGATGCCAGATCGACATCGGTAAATTTTCGGTAGGCGAGAACAGG
>CAYPMR010000105.1:0-10625 GCA_964411665.1 uncultured Granulosicoccaceae bacterium
CACCGGCATCCCCACCTTCTGGTCCCATATCGATTACCCACTCGGCGTTGCGAATTACATCGAGGTTGTGCTCAATAACGACCAGTGAATGTCCTCGCTCGAGTAATTGTCCAAAGGCTGAAAGCAATTTTTCAATATCGTGAAAATGCAGGCCAGTGGTTGGTTCATCAAACAGGAACAGGGTGCCTTGCGCAGATTCATCTTCAGCTGCTGTTTTGCGTTTCTGTTTACTAGCGAGCCCTTTGGCAAGATGTGCTGCCAGTTTTAGTCGTTGCGATTCACCACCGCTCAAGGTGGGCACCGGTTGGCCTAACTGTAAATAGCCCAGCCCGACATTAGACAGGGGTTGCAGAGCAGCGACGATGTTTGCCTCTTCAGCGAAAAATTCCAAAGCGGAATCGACTGTCATGGCAAGCACGTCTGCTATGGAATGCCCTTTAGAGGAGGTTGCAGAAAATACTTTTATCTCCAGCAATTCTGCTCGATAGCGGGATCCATTGCACTCACCGCAGCGGATATAGACATCACTTAAAAATTGCATCTCAACGTGTTCAAATCCGTTGCCGCTACAGACCGGACAGCGCATGCCGGAATTGAAGCTGAACGCACTCGCTGTGAGCCCACGTGCTTTGGATTCAGGCTCACGTTCGAATAATTTGCGGATACTGTCGAACGCGCCTGTATAGCTAACAGGGTTTGAACGTGCTGATTTGCCGATTGGTGTCTGATCTATCAGAACAATATCTTCTATCAGATCATGACCCACGATGCTTGTATGAACACCCGCAGGTTCCGTAGGTTTGCCTTTGATTTTTTTGACTGCGTTATACAGAGTCTCTTGAATCAAGGTAGATTTTCCGGAACCGCTGGGGCCTGTAATACATACTAACTTTCCAAGCGGGATTTTGACATTGAGGTTTTTAAGGTTGTGCTGTGATGCACCACGGATTTCGATTTTCCCTGATTTAGCTCTTTCTTTTGCGGAAGTTTTTTTACTATTAGCGTCTGTATGCGTGCCCGTCAGTGTCAGCTCGCGCCTGCCACTGAGGTAGTCTGCAGTGAGAGATTTTTTTGATTTCAGAAGTCGTTCAGGTGTGCCATTGAAAACCACGTCCCCTCCGGCAGCACCGGGTCCTGGCCCCATGTCTATGATGCGATCCGCACAAAACATCAGTTGTGGATCGTGTTCGACGACCAACAAAGAGTTTCCGTTATCGCGTAATCGTTGCAGCACACGTGCAACGCGGTCCATGTCACGTGCGTGCAAACCGATACTCGGTTCATCAAGTACGAACAATGTATTGACCAGTGATGTACCCAGTGCCGTTGTCAGGTTAATGCGCTGTACTTCGCCACCACTGAGTGTTCGCGATTGTCGATCAAGTGTCAGATAGCCTAGCCCAACGTCGTTAAGATAGCGCAGTCTCGAGACGATTTCTTCGATCAACATGGCTAGCGCATCATTGCCCTTGTGTTTTGGCAGTGATGCCTCGAATGTTTTGAAAAAATCGTTTGCGGCACTTATAGGGAGTTGCATAATATCGTGTAAGCACAAGCCCGGTAATTTTGCGAATTGCCTTGTGGAGAGTGTGCTGTGCGTTGGTATGAATCGATCTGCAGGTTTTATAACAGCGTTGGATTGCTGCAAGCTGCCCACACGCCATTGGAGAGCTTCGGGTTGAAGTCGTGCTCCTCCGCAGCTGGTACATTCTTCATAGCTTCGGTACTTGGAGAGCATGACACGCACGTGCATTTTGTATGCTCGCCCTTCAAGCCACTTGAAAAAACCGGCGATGCCATACCAGTTTTTACGATTCTTCTTGCCACCTGTTTTTTCGCCTTCAATTACCCATTTTTTCTGCGCAGCTGTTAATTTGTTCCAGGGTTTATCCAAGGGTATACCGGCAGCTGGCGCATACTTTTTCATGTCTCGCTGGCAAATCGCATTGGTTTTACTTTGCCAAACTTTTACTGCACCGTCCTGAAGTGTGATGTTTTCATCGGGTATGACCAGCGCATAGTCGATACCCATAGTGCGTCCGAAACCACGACAGGTTTCGCAAGCACCCATCGGCGAGTTGAAAGAGAACAGGCTGGGTAGGGGTTTGGTAAATACTTTCTTGCAGGTGGCACAACCTAGTTCGGTTGTGTAGAGATGTGCCTTGCCGGGTTCGCGCTTGTCATTCAGCGGGTAAACCGAGACTTTTCCGTTGCCATAACGTAATGCAGCTTCCAAAGCTTCGGTTAGACGACCCACATTGTCGGCGTTGGCACGCAATCTATCCTGTATAACTTCCAATTGCTTTTTGCGACGCTTGTGTATTCGTGTATAGCCTTGTCGCGCCAACCATTGTTCAATCTCCTCTTTGCTGAAATTCTCTGGCACGTTGATGCTGAATGTCACCATTATCCGTTCGGCGTTTGCTTCGAGCCATTCCTCGGCAATACGCTGGGAGGAATCTGATCGTATTTCTGACCCGCAGCCGTGACAGTAAAGATTACTCAGTCGAGCAAACAATAATTTTAAATGGTCGTTCAGTTCGGTCATGGTGCCGACTGTTGAGCGAGAGGTGCGGACCGGATTTATTTGATCGATAGCAATGGCCGGCGGAATGCCTTCAATGCGCTCGACATGCGGTTTGTCCATGCGATCAAGAAATTGTCGCGCGTAGGGCGAAAAGGTCTCCACATAACGACGCTGTCCTTCCGCATATATGGTGTCAAACGCAAGGGTTGATTTGCCCGAGCCGCTGACACCTGTGACGACAATAAGCTCGCCGAGAGGAAGCGACAAATCCAGGTTTTTCAGGTTGTTCTGATGGGCGTTTGTTATTTTTATGGATTTTTTAGGCATGAAGCGGTGTCGTTTTCTCAAATTCGGAATGTGTCGCAGCGCTGGCGTGAAACCAATGAAGCATGGCACTATTGAAACACATGACTGACACCACATTGAACGCTGAACTGGAAAAATTCCATACTGACGGCTATGTCGTGGTTCGGGATATGTATGACGCGCGCTTGGTCGGCAATCTGCTGGACCTCATACAGCGGTCTCTGGCGCCACCATTGGCACCGGTGGAATTTGAAGCTGACGTCCATTACCCCGGTTCGCCGGCATCGCGCCAGGCGCCCGGTGGCGAGACACCCAGAAGATTATTGCATGCCTATAGCCGTGATCCTCTTTTCCAGCATTGCGCACAGGCTGAATCTGTTGTTAGTCGTTTGCAAAGCCTGATAGGCAGTGATGCGATTTGCCTGTCACAGAATCACCACAACTGCGTCATGACCAAATTTCCGGGGTTTAGCAGTCAAACCAGTTGGCATCAGGATATACGCTACTGGAGTTTTGATCGTCCGGAACTGGTCAGCACCTGGCTGGCACTGGGTGAGGAAACCGAGGAAAACGGTGGTTTGCTGGTTATACCGGGGTCGCATCGACTGGATCTCGATAGAGGCAGGCTCGATGCAGCGCTGTTTTTGCGCACCGATCTTGATGAAAATCAGCAACTACTGGATCAGGCCGTGTCGGTTAGATTATCGCCGGGTGACATGCTTTTCTTCCATTCCCGCACCTTTCATGCGGCGGGTCAGAATCAGACGACAGATATCAAGCGCTCACTGGTCTTCACGTATCGTGCAGCGGATAACGCACCCATTCCTGAAACGCGATCCGGTAACTATCCGGACATACCTGTCAGCTGAATGCTGTTGTCAGAGGATAAACAAACGGCTCTGGCTTCGTTGTACCAGACAGCAGTGGTCGTGCAATGTTGTGATATAGCTGATTTCCAGGACAGTCTCGGCCCGCGTGAGCGCGAGGCGGCACGTTCGATGGTGCAAAAGCGCATAGACGAATTTTCTTCCGGCCGTCATTGCGCGAGGCTCGCTGCAGCCCGGCTCGAGCTAACATCGTCGCAACAAATAGGTGTTGGCGATATTGCGATAGGTGCATCCAGGGAACCTTTATGGCCTGAGGGCGTGACTGGAAGCATCACACACGATGAAGCGCGAGCGATTGTCGCTCTGTCAGTGGACCCTGCATGCATGGGAATCGGTATCGATCTGCAGTCGCTTGCCAAGCCGCAAAGCATGTCCGGGCTGAGTAGCGTTATCGGGACCAAGACCGAAATAGGCGCTGCGGTTGATCAACTGAAGCGCTCAACTGCCTATGCTGATGTGGTCCAGAGTGAAGGCTTTGATACTGCCAGTGCTGTCCTGTTTAGTATTAAGGAAGCCGTGTTCAAGTGTTATTACCCGATCTCCGGCATCTGGATTGATTTCCTTGATGTCACCATAGAATTAGCTTGTCATGAGGTAGATGGATTTTCATGTCATGCTATGCAACCGTATATGGTCGGCTGTTACACGGTGAGATTCAGTCAAACGATTGCATCCCGGATGACTACGCTGCGGCAACTGTGTTTTCTGGGCCACTACCTGTTAACGCGGGAATCGGTAATGAGCACGGCAGAATTGATCCAACCCTAGAATATACCCATGACAGAACTTGTTGATCAGGAACCTTCGACGCATGTCAGTGCGCGCGAATTGTTTGGCATAGACTCCGATATGAAAGTGCCGGTATTCGGGACACGTGATGAACATGTGCCGGCTATTGATGATGCCTACCGATTCGATTCGGATGTCACACTGGCAATCATCAGTGGGTTTTTGCATAACCGTCGTGTGTTGGTTCAGGGTTATCATGGAACCGGTAAATCGACGCACATTGAGCAGGTTGCAGCGCGTTTGAACTGGCCAACTGTCAGGGTCAATCTTGATGGGCATATCACGCGGCTTGATCTTGTTGGACGAGATGCCATTGTGGTGCAGGACGGGCAGCAGGTGACTGAGTTTCGAGAAGGCATTTTGCCCTGGTCACTGCAGCGTCCGGTTGCGCTGGTGTTTGATGAGTTTGATGCCGGCCGACCCGATGTTATGTTCGTGATACAGCGCATACTCGAGCAGGACGGTAAATTCACTTTGCTTGATCAGAACAAAGTGCTCAATCCACATCCGTGGTTTCGCCTGTTCGCAACATCCAACACGATAGGGCTGGGAAATCTGGAGGGTCTCTATCATGGCACGCAACTCCTGAATCAAGCGCAGATTGATCGCTGGAATATTGTGGCCCGGCTCGATTATCTGCCGACTGAGGAAGAATGCCAAATCGTACTTGGACGTGTTCCCGAATTGCGTGGGCGTGGCGATGGTGTAGCAACCGTCGAGGCCATGGTGCGTGTAGCGCAAATGACGCGTGTTGGCTTCAGGGCAGGGGATATCTCTACACTTATGTCGCCACGCACTTCTATTCATTGGGCTGAGAATTATCAAATATTCAGTGACGTAGATACGGCTTTTCGTCTGACCTTTCTGAATAAATGCGATGCAGCTGAACGTTCCATCGTAGCTGAATACTTCCAGCGGGCATTTGATCGCGAGCTAAGCGAGTCGGTAGCACATGCAGAGCCCGATTCCGATTAGTCCGGAACAAGCTAAAGCCGAGCTGCGCGAGCAACGCGCACGTACCCGGCGTATCGAGAGGCACACAGCAGCGAGTCTGCGTGCGCTTGGTCAGGAAGCACTGGCTGAGTACAAAGCCAACAGGGTCTTGATTGGTAGCAATCCTTTGCGATTTGCCAGTCCTTATCTGGTGTCGGATGTTCGCGAATCCACATTGATTCAGGCACGTGGTATTGCTGATGGGCTTGCCCTGCGATTGCGTTTCAGTGACGCGGCCTTACACCGCCAACTGCAACCGCAATCATCTTTTGCGCGGGTTGTTTTCGACATTCTCGAACAGCTTCGTTGCGAATCACTGGCGGATGCGTCCTTTGCTGGTGTCAGAAGCAATCTGGACGAGGCTTTTGATAGCTGGTGCAGCGCATCACGCACCAATGGCTTTGCTGAGTCCGATCTCGGCATCTTGCTGTACACCCTCATACACATGGTCAGATCCCGTCTTATCCGCAATATAGACAATGAGGATGTTGCTGCGCTGATAGAGGCGACCCGCGCTAATATCGCGCCGCTGATTGGTACGCCTTTTTATCATTTGCCCAAGGCGCGTACTGATCAACGTAGTTACGCGGCTCATGCTTTAGAAATTGCGCAAACTTTGGCTGAGTTAGTTGAAGCCGAAGAAGATGATGAGAACGTCAACGCGCCAACTGGATCACGTGTGTTTGAGCTGCCGCCTGATTGGGAAGAGCTGCAGGAGGAAGAGCAGCAATCAGAAGGGGGCGCGATAGTTGAAACCACTCAGGATCGAAGTGCGGGTGCTATAGAGGATATCGGTGACTATCATGTTTTTACTCGTGAATTTGATAGTGTCACAAGTGGCAGTGATTTGTACCGTGATGCATTGCTGGGCGAGTCGCGAAAGCATCTGGATCAACTGAATGCGGCACAATCGGTCAGCATCAGTCGCCTGGCCCTGCGGTTGCAAAAGCTCTTTGCCAGTTTAGTGCCGTCAGATTGGTTTTTTGGACAGGAAGAGGGTTGGCTGGATGCGCGACGGCTTTCCCAGCTGGTAACCAACCCTTCCTATAGGCAGGTTTTCTACCAACAACGGCATGTTCCTGAAAGTGATGTCGTCGTGTCTTTTTTAGTCGATACCAGCGGTTCGATGAAAAGTCAGCGCTATGAGTCGGTTGCGGTGCTTGTCGATACCTATGCGAGAGCTTTGGAATTAGCCGGCATACGTGTCGAAATTCTGGGATTTACAACAGCCAGCTGGAATGGTGGCCGGGTCATGCAGCAGTGGCGCGCTGCGGGAATGCCTGAAGCACCTGGAAGACTGTCAGAGCTTCTGCATATCGTCTACAAGGATGCTGATGCGACCTGGCGCAATAGTCGATTCAGCATTGCAGCTATGCTAAAGACTGTCCACTACCGCGAGGCAATCGACGGAGAAGCGCTTCTTTGGGCCTGGGAGCGATTGCTTGCCCGACCAGAGGCCAAGCGTTATCTGGTCATGATTTCCGACGGTTCACCGATGGATGCCGCCACTGCAAATGTCAACCGGGATGAATTTCTGCTCGACCATCTGGTGTCGGTAGCAAGCCATATTGACCAACGCTCGCCCGTTCATCTAGGCTGTATCAGTATTGACCTTGACAGCAGTTTTTTCATCACAAACTCTATCGATGCCGATCTCAATGGTACGCTCGGCAATTCAAGCTACCACCTGCTGGATCAGCTGTTCAGGAACGTCCGGCACTAATACCCGGCGCTGAAATTCTCTGCGGCTATGTATTAATTCCGGCATCTTGACCTTTGTCTGGGCTATCATTAACGGTTTACCGGCAGGCAAGTTTTGCCGCTTTTTTCCTGCAGTGTCCACTCGCTACAAAAGGCGCTGCTTACAGCATTCTTATTTCAGGTCTATTCCAAACGCATGCAGGACAACTACGACTACCAGCACATTGAGGCAGACGTCAGGTCACTCTGGGAAGAACATAACGCGTTCCGCGTGCTTGAAGACGAAAGCAAGCCCAAGTATTACTGTCTCTGCATGTTGCCCTATCCGAGCGGCAAGCTGCATATGGGTCATGTACGCAATTACACGATTGGCGATGTTGTATCCCGCTACAAACGCATGCAGGGCTTTAATGTGCTGCAACCGATGGGCTGGGATGCCTTCGGTTTGCCAGCGGAAAACGCCGCCATCGAGAACAACATGCCACCCGCGGCATGGACCTATGAAAACATCAGTTATATGAAAAAGCAGCTGCAGAGCCTTGGCTTTGCCTATGACTGGGAGCGTGAAGTTGCTACATGCGGGCCGGACTATTACCGTTGGGAGCAATGGTTCTTTACCCGTCTGATTGAGAAAGGACTGGCGTATAAAAAGCTGGCGATTGTTAATTGGGATCCAGTGGAACAAACGGTACTGGCTAACGAGCAGGTCGATGCTGAGGGTCGTGGCTGGCGTTCGGGTGCATTGGTAGAACGGCGCGAAATTCCGCAATGGTTTCTGAAAATCACCGACTACGCAGAAGAGCTTTTAGCCGAGATCGATAATCTTGAAGGCTGGCCGGATGCAGTACGTACGATGCAACGTAACTGGATAGGTAAATCCGAGGGAATCGAGTTTGACTTCGCCGTCGAGCAAAGTAGTGATGTTATCCGCGTTTACACGACGCGCCCGGATACGGTTGCCGGTGTAACCTATATGGCGGTTGCAGCCGAACACCCCCTGGCGCGACAAGCAGCAACAGACAATCAGGCTTTAGCGGACTTTCTACAGGAGTGTACCAAGACAGGTTCATCAGAGGCGCAGGTAGAGAAAATGGAAAAGCTCGGCATGCCACTGGGCATTAACGCAATTAACCCGATCAATGGTGAAAGTATTCCTGTCTGGGTTGGAAATTTCGTGCTCATGACCTACGGAACGGGTGCTGTTATGTCAGTTCCGGGTCACGATCAACGTGATTGGGAATTTGCAAAAAAATACGAACTGCCCATCGTACAAGTTGTTGGGTCGTCAGATACCGACGCTGAAGCTGTTGATATTGCTGAGGGTGCATTCATCGCAAAGGACAACACGGTGTCGATGAATTCGGGCCAGTTTGACGGTCTCGACTTCAAGGCCTGTTTTGAAGCAACGGCAAATCATCTGGTCGACAAGGCCAACGGTGAACGCAAAATAAATTATCGTTTGCGCGATTGGGGAGTGTCCAGACAACGGTACTGGGGTTGCCCAATACCGGTTATCTACGACGAAAAAGGCGAAGTACACCCCGTACCTGAAACTGATCTGCCGGTTCGTTTGCCAGAGGATGTGGCTTTCAGTGGCGTTAAATCTCCAATCAAGGAAGATCCGAATTTTTATCAAACAACAGTCCCCGGAACTGGCGAGCCGGGCACTCGTGAAACGGACACCTTTGATACCTTCTTCGAATCGAGTTGGTATTACGCGCGCTACTGTTGTCCAGACGCTGACAGCATGGTTGATGAGCGTGCGCGCTACTGGCTACCAGTTGATCAATATATTGGTGGCATAGAGCACGCAGTACTGCATTTATTGTATGCACGCTTTTTCTACAAATTAATGCGTGATGCAGGCTTGGTTGACGAAGGTGAACCCTTTACACGTTTATTGACGCAAGGAATGGTGGTCGCTGAAACCTTCTATCGAGAGAAGGACGGCCAAAAAACCTGGTTTGGTCCATCAGATGTCGATCTGGAGATGGATGATCGAGGCAAGATTTCCGGTGCAACGCTCAAGGCTGATGGTAAACCCGTTACAGTCGGGCGTATCGAGAAAATGTCGAAATCCAAAAACAACGGCATCGATCCGCAGGAGATGATTGATCGCTACGGTGCAGATACTGTGCGATTATTTTCAATGAGTGACACCCCACCACATCAATCACTGGAATGGAAAGAAGGTGGTGTGGAAGGCATGCATCGTTTTCTGAAACGCCTGTGGCGTCTGGTCAGTGAGAGTATATCTACAAGTAATAACTCCCAAATTGATTATACGAGTGTCGATTTCAGCGCACTGGAGCTAAGTGATGCGCAACGTGATTTACGACGCAAAACCCATGAAACCGTTGCCAAGGTCAGTGATGATATTGGACGACGTTTTACTTTCAATACTGCCATCGCAGCAATTATGGAGTTATTCAATGAAACCTCGCGTTTCAAGGATGATTCGGACAATGGCACTGCCGTTCGTCTCGAGGCGCTGGGCAATATTGTATTGCTGTTATCACCAATATCTCCGCACATTACCCAGGAGATGTGGAAGCACATGGGGCGTTCAGGATTGTTGATGAACGAGCCCTGGCCGGAGGCCGACAGCAGCGCGTTAAAACGCGATGCACTTGAGCTTATCGTGCAAGTGAATGGCAAGTTGCGTTCACGCGTAACGGTTGCAGCTGATCTCGACAAGGAAGGTATCGAGAAAACTGCGCTGAGTGATGAGAACGTGCAGCGACACACTGAGGGCAAATCGGTACGCAAGGTGATCGTTGTGCCAGGTAAGTTGGTCAACATTGTTGTCGGCTAATCCTTCGTGATCGATACAGACTAGCGTGAAGTTCTTCAATGCATTTTTTAACTTGCCTTATCTGCTTCTGGTTTTAGCCCCGCTGGCCTGGGGTGGTAATGCTGTTGCTGGCAGACTCGCAGCAGATAATTGGTTACCGTTTACCTTCACCAGTATCCGTTGGCTACTGGTCATAGTGATATTGTTGCCTTTTGTTTATAAGGCAGTATGGGAAGAGCGCAAGGTATTGTTGGCCAATGTTCCCGTGTTATTTGCACTCGGTGGATTTCTCCTGGGTTGCTTTAACATGGGCATGTATCTGGCCTTGCATCATACCTCGGCGATCAATGTCAGCGTTGAGCAAGCCGCCATGCCAATGATGATCATGGTGTTGAACTTTCTATTGTTGCGTCAGCGCGTGATGTGGCAGCAGATCGCTGGTCTTTCGCTCGCCATTATTGGTGTTGTTCTGACAGCTACGCGGGGGGAGCCGTTAAAACTACTTGATTCAGGTATGAATCGAGGGGATGCGATAATGATCGGTGCAGCATTTCTCTATGCTGCCTATTCAGTCGGATTACGCTGGAAACCCGCTATCAGTTGGCGCAGCTTCATGTTTGCCTTGTCG
>CAYPMR010000106.1:0-10098 GCA_964411665.1 uncultured Granulosicoccaceae bacterium
TTGATAGCGTGTATGGCGAGTATTTTCCTGAAGACCCGCCAACCCGATCGGCTGTCGTGAACCAACTGCTTGTTGATGTCCGTGTTGAAATAGAGGTAACGGCGTACAAACCTGTTTGCAAGCCCGCCCAGTGATTGGGATCATTGGCATAATTGAGATGACAGAGATAGTCGCATGATCAGGGATGAGCAACTAACCGGAATTAGCAAAGACGGAACGCACTACGATCTTTATCTCAATGGCTTGGCTATATTTGAATACATAAGTTTCCGACTATGACGACATTGGACGACTGTAAAAAAAGCGTTGAGCAAGCAAGCTGCTTGCCGCCGCAGTATTACGTGTCAGAGAATTGTTATCGTGATGAAGTTGACAGGCTGTTCACTCAACAGTGGTTCGGTATTGGACGTTCCGATCTGGTGAAACAGGCCGGTGATTACGTAACTCTGACGATAGCTGGCGTCCCTGTCATTGTATTGCGTGATTCTGAAAATCGTTTGCGTTCATACGGCAATACCTGCCGGCATCGTGGTGCGCAGCTTCTGCAAGGAAGTGGTCAATGTCGACAGATTAGGTGTCCGTTTCACAGCTGGACTTATGGACTTGACGGGCTGTTAAAGGGTGCATCTCATCTTGAGGACCTTGAGAACTTCCGACGTGCAGATTACGGCTTGATCGAATTTTCAGTAGCTACGCATGCCGGGTTCGCCTTCCTGTGCATGGCACAACAGCCACCGCCCTTTGAAAAGACTATTGGTGATTTCGATACCTACCACGACGGGTGGCCGCTCGAATCCTTAGTGACCACGCGTCGTCGGGAGTTTACCGTCGACTGCAACTGGAAAGCATTTCTGGACGTGTTTAACGAGTACTATCATTTGCAATACGTACACAAGGACTCCATTAACGATATCTACGAAGCCCCCGACCCGGGAGACGAAACCAGCGGTGCTTTCGCAACGCAATTCGGCGTCACACAAGGTACCGGCGGGTTACTGCAAACTCAACAGGATTATGCGCTTCCCGTTATGCCGGGCCTGCCTGATCGGGAAGCCAGAGGTGCACGTTATACCTGGCTGTTCCCGAATATGACGTTTGCCGCAGGTAAGGAATCTTTATGGGTTTACGAGGCCTACCCGCTCAGCGCCGATTGTTGCCACGTCGTACAAAGTATCTGCTTTCCCGAGCAGAGTCTGGCAGTGGCTGATTTCAGCGAGAAAGAGCAATTCTATTACGAGCGGCTTGATGCAGCTCTCGAGGAGGATAGAATGGCTCTTGAAAATCAACACCGCGGATTAAGCTCACCTTTTGCCACAGCCGGGCGTTTTTCACCTACTATGGAGCCCAACGTGGCAGCCTTTGCGCGCTGGTATGCTCATGTGATGAGCTAGCTTGTTTGTGACGGTAGAGGTATATGCATCTCTACCTTTGCACCATTATTTTGAAATGAACCGAGGTTAACAGCAGCGATGAAATTTCAACTTGCAGTCAACATGGAGCGAATGTCCGACGATCTCGGTATGCAAGAGGTTGTGCAGCATACGCTTGATATGGTTCAAATGGCAGATAGAGGTGGTTTTCATCTGGTGTGGTCCGCCGAGCATCATGCACTGGAAATGACTATCGCACCCAATCCGTTTCAACTGTTGACCTGGTGGGGTGAAAACACAAACAACGTTCGCCTAGGCACGGCCATAGCGGTTGCAGCCTATTGGCATCCGATCAAACTAGCCGGTGAAGCGGCAATGACCGATTTGCTCACCGGCGGAAGGCTGGAGTTCGGTATTGGTTCCGGTGCTTATCAACGAGAGTTCGACCGTATGCACCCGGGCTTGAAACAAACTGATGCCTGGAAGTATATGCAGGAGATGCTGCCTGCGGTCATGGCTCTGTGGCAAGGTGATTACGAGCACAACGGTGAGTTCTGGCAGTTCCCATTGTCGACATCAGTACCCAAACCAATGCAAAGCCCTCACCCGCCACTGTGGGCGGCAGCACGCGCGCCAATTACCTACGACTTCGCGGTAGAACACGGTGTCAATATCATGTCCTGGCCGTTCACCAGAGATATGTCCGAGGCTGAAACCTACAAATCCCGGCTTGACGATGCAATGGCCAAATATCCCGACAAACCCAAGCCGATATTTGCGATGATGCGACACACGGCAGTCTACGATAAACAATCAGACTGGGAAGTACCGGTTAAAGCGGTACAACGCCAACTAGCTCAATTTGAAAATTTGCGTTTAAACCTCGGTGATGTTGTCAACGGTTTCCCGGCAGAAATCGATTTGGCTACTGTCGAGCACCGCGACGAATTCGCCCCGCAAATGTTGCGCGAGAATTTGATGTTTGGAACACCGGACGAAGTGATTGAAAAACTCAAGCTCTATCAGGAATTGGGTGTTGACCAGTTTACCTATTATGCCAGCATGGGGCTTGGTTTAAAAGAACAGAAGCGCTCCCTTGAGTTGTTTTGCAACGAAGTCATTCCCGCTTTTGCATAAGTATTTTTCGTGATGTGTTGAGTTTTATGCCTTAGGCGTCAAGTCTTAAACCTTAGGCCTTAGATAATCATAAACGCTTTTCTAAACTATTCGCAGGAATCAGTATGCCTGAATTTGTAGAAGTTACCCGCAATGGCCACATTCTTGAGGTAAAGCTGAACAAGCCTAAAGTTAATGCCATCGATATAAAAATGAGCCAGGAAATTGCAGCAGCATTCGCTGAGCTGCGCGATGATCCTGAGCTACGTGTGGGCATTCTTACCGCAGAGGGTAATCGGATTTTCTCAGCCGGTTGGGATTTAAAAGCACTCGATGCCGGGGATACCCAACTCGACAACTGGTGGGATGACGCGGATTACGGTGATGGTGGTTTTGCCGGCCTGACTGAAAACTGGAACCTTAATAAGCCGGTCATTGCTGCACTGAACGGGCTGGCTATCGGTGGTGGGCTTGAACTGGCGATTGCCTGCGACTTGATCATTGCTGCAGACCATGTCGAATTTTCCCTGCCAGAAATGCCGCTCGGTATTGTGCCCGATGCCGGTGCGCTGCAAAGACTGCCACGCCGGATACCACACAATATCGCGATGGAAATGCTTTTTCTTGGCAGACGTATGGGTGCAACTGAAGCCGCACACTATGGGTTGGTCAACAAGGTTGTACCCTATGATGAGCTGATGGATGCAGCACGTGAATGGGCAGAGCAGCTGGCGAAATCTGCACCGCTCGCTTTACAGGCTGTCAAGGAAGTTATTCGTGGTATTGAGTGCGTGCCGCTGGAATCTGCATTTGCCAAAATGCGTACCGATGAAATGGAAACCTACCGCGCCATGCTTAAATCAGAAGACTCCGAGGAAGGCGTTCGGGCTTTCGTTGAAAAGCGTGATCCCGTGTTCAAGGGGCGATAATTAAATGCCCGATCCCATGTATCGACCCAAACCAGATAAAGTCACCAAAGTTTCAACCATTGGTGCAGGGCCTATAGGTGCTGGTTGGGCCGCTCACTTTCTGGCACGCGGATTTGAGGTGACTGCCTATATCCATTCAATGGATGAACGTGCTGTATTCAATCAGATACTCGACACCGGCTGGATTAGCCTTGAAGCAATCGGCCTGGCCGAAGGTGCATCAAGAGACAAACTAAAAGTAACCGACGATCTCGCAGCTGCTTTGGCTGAAGCCGAGTTTGTGCAAGAGTGTGCACCGGAACGTTTGGAGTTAAAACAGCAGTTGTATGTGCAGCTGGATCAGTTCGTCGCAGACGATATTGTTATTGCATCAAGTACCTCTGGTCTGACCATGACGGATATACAAAAAGACTGTGCAAGTGCAGGACGCACTGTCATTGGTCATCCGTTCAACCCGCCCTACCTGCTACCACTGGTTGAAATAGTCGGTGGAAAAAAAACCGACCCGACAGCCGTGGACTGGGCGCATGACTTTTATCAATACGCGGGTAAAGCACCGCTGGTGATGAAAAAGGAGATACCCGGTTTCGTGGCTACGCGATTGCAGGAAGCTTTGTGGCGCGAAGCATTGCATATGGTGGCTAACGGTGAAGCAACACCGCAGGATATCGATACCGCGTTAATTAACGGCCCCGCCCCGCGCATGGCTGTGCAAGGACAGTGCATGGCTTTTCATGTGGCCTGTGGCGAAGGCGGCATGGCTACCAACCTTGATCAATTCGGACCGGCATTAAAACTACCCTGGACTCGCCTTGAAGCGCCCGAACTAACCCGCGAACTAAGGGATCGCATGGTCGATGGCTGCGAACAGGCATCTGAAGGTCGGCATTTCAGAGACATGGCAGCGGCACGCGATCGTGCCATTGTTGCTGTGTTAAAAGCCGTTGCAAACGCTGACGCTGTATGACTTTGTCTATGTCTAACGCCCAGGCACATGCTACAGCTGTCGTGGATGCGCGGATGGCCGAACTGTCAGATTGGTGTGCAACACTGTTTGAATTCGGCGAACCCGCATGGCGTGAATATCGTTCGGCTGCCTGGTATGTAGAGCGATTGCGCGCCGAAGGTTTCAGCGTCGAAGAAGGTTCTGGCGGTATGCCCACAGCATTTTGCGCTAGCTGGTCGAACGGTGGCACAGGCAAAGATCCCACCGTTGGCATGTACGCTGAATACGATGCTGTTCCCGGCAATTGTCAGGCTGCTGTTACGAGACGCGAGCCACGCACTGGTCTCGGGTATCAGGCGGCGGGTCATACTGATCCTCATTCAGCATTGGGAGTCAGTGCCTTGGGCGGGCTGCTTGCCACCAAGGCAGCCATGGAAAAACACAACATCAAAGGGGCTTTGCAGTTCACTGGCGAACCCGCCGAAAAAGTACGCGGGTCAAAACCAATACACGCGGCAAAAGGTTATTACGACGATCTTGCGGCTATGTTGTCGTTCCATCCATTCTACATGCTGCCCCTGTGTAACACCGTGCGTTGGAATACGCATTGTGGTGCTGCCTATTCAATGATCTACCGATTTATATGCGACACACCTGAGCGATGGGGCGATGGAGCCGTTGGAAAAAATAGTGACAAAGCGCCCATTCCTCAATCGCATTCAGCGGTTCGCGCACCCGGTGCCAACGAAGCACTGATCATGATGTTTCAGTCGTCCAAGGCCTTGCGCGAATCAATGTTGCCACACCAGGGCGGCTGGTCCGTTTCAGAATCCATTATTTCATCCGGACAGGCTACTGCTGATAACCTGCCCGCCGCACTTGCGGAATTACAATATATGATTCGCGTGCCGACCATTGCCATGGCTGAACAAGTGACAGCTGTTCTCGATCGCAATGCAAAAGCCTGTGCTGCTATGACAGGTTGCCGGATGGAACGACATTGGGTCAGTAAATCCCGCCCCGGTCTTGCCAATCATGCCATGGCAGATGTGGTTTGGCGTTCACTGCAAATGGTAGGCGCGCCGGTTTGGGGTGATGCTGCCAAGCAGGTTGCCAACGACATTTTTAAAAGTCTGGGACATGCGCCGATGAAAGAGCCTTTTATCGACGAACTCAGCGAGCTCATAGCGCCACAAGAGGCTGAATCACTGCTGCGCGAAAGCCTGCCGCCCGATCAACTGAATTCCACATCTGATGATTACACTGACATGACCTGGCATGCACCGACGGCACGCTTATACATTGCCCGCCCCACCCTGAAAAGCGTGGAAGCGTCGAGTCAATCAACAGCCACGGCGCATCCTGCCTGGGTAATGAATGCGCTGGGTGGTATTCGCGAGACCATCGACCCGATGATCAACACGGCCAGTAAAGTATTGGCTTTGTCCGCCTTACGCATTCTTGAGGATTCTGATGTTCGAACTGCTGCCATGGATGAATTCAACACACGGACAAAAGGCGGTATAGGAGGATCAGACTGGATTGCACCACTGTGCGATTACGAACCGCCTGTTCACTTTGGTTGGCCTGAGTATGTGACCACGGCACGCGGCCATGACTGGTGTATACCAGCGAACATGACTGACGCTTGATGCGCTTAATGTATTACTCGTAAAAGAGTTTTTACTCTGACCCCACTATTTGAAGCGCATGAACTATTCTCGTGGTCTTTTCTACGCACTCCTGGCTGGTGTCTTTCTCAGCAGTGGCGGACTGATGGTTCGCTTTCTTGGCGATGCTGATCCGTGGACTGTGCTGTTCTACCGTTCACTAGCTTTTTCTGTAACGGTTTTGTTGTTCATGCTCTGGCGTTACCGGGGTGACTTCTTACAGCGGTTACTGAAAATACGCGCCATCGATCTTCTGGTTAGCTTGTTTCTGGCGCTGGGTTTTCTGTTCTATTTAATGAGTCTTTATTATACGAGCGTTGCGAATACCGTACTTCTACTAAGCACCGGACCATTTTTCGCTGCAATACTAGGCTTGGTAATACTCGGTGAACCTGTCTCAAGAACAACCTGGTTGTCTATGGCGCTCGCCATTTGCGGCGTTGCCATTATGGTCTCAAAAGGTGTGTCTGTGGATGATGCTTTAGGCATGCTTTTAGCCATCCTGGCCGTTCTGGCTTATGCATCCATGCTAGTGGTGCTGCGAAGTGTCAAAGAGCCCGATGGACGCCCTCGCGAAGTGTTACCTGCTGTGGCACTGGCAGGTTTATTGGCCGCGCTGTTTAGTGTTCCGATGATTGACAGTTTTGCACTGAGCCATGCTGATTTTTTTGTGTCTTTGTGTTTTGGCACCATACAGGTGGGTGCCGGATTCATCCTAATCACGCTTGCTACACAAACTGTTCCGGCAGCTCAGGTTGCCCTGTTGTCGCTAACGGAAACCGCGCTGGCGCCGTTGTGGGTCTGGTTGGTATTCACTGAAACGCCTGGCGCAAATACACTATTAGGCGGTGCAATTATACTGGCAGCCGTTTTATATAACGGTATTGCTGAATTGCGTAGAAGTCGTGAGCGTGTGTGAGCTTGTTTATCTGGCTAATAAGCACAGTAAGATCCCTGGCAGGTAGCTTGTGGATTTACTTAACTGCGGATTAATAATATGACCGAGGTCAATCCCACTACAGGTGTAATAGGTGCCGACATTAGTGGTATGGATCTGTCAGCGATGAAAGGTGCCGATTTTCATCTATTGCGTTCCGCGCTAGATCAATATCATGTTATCCGCTTGCGGGATCAACAACTAGATCGCTTTCAACTGTCTTCACTGGCACGCCAGTTCGGGCCGCCATTCCTGCACCCGATTGTAAATAATGGTTTTGATGATTGCCCAGAGGTGCTGGAGATCTTGCGCGAACCAGACGATCAAACAATGTTTGGTGGTGAATCCTGGCACGCCGATGTTAGCTGGATGAATCCAGTGGGTTATGCATCGATCCTGCACGCGCTTGAAATACCAGCTACCGGTGGCGATACCTGTTTTGCGTCGACAATTGCTGCATTCGCAAGCTTAAGCCCGGCCTGTCAGGATATGCTGCGTTCCCTCAGCGCCGTGCATTCATATTACTGGTACGAACGTCGCGAAGAGCCACCGTGGGTTGTCGAACATCCTGTTGTCAGATGTCATCCAGTCACAGGTGCTGAAGGGTTGTATGTCAATCGAATGTTTACTTCCCGATTTACCGGTATGACAGAGCAAGAAAGCGCACCGATGTTGAACTTCCTGTTCGATCACATGCAAGCTCAGGACTTCTGTTGTCGCTTTCGCTGGCAGGTTGGTGATGTACTGATCTGGGACAACCGATTTTGCCTTCACTACCCCGTTAACGACTTCAGCGGTCAACGTCGGCGGATGATTCGTACTAGTACTCTTGAAGCGTGATTGAATTGCCTGCAGCGGATAATGGGAAAAGTGTTGTTGATTTCTGTAGCTCTGAACAGTTTTTTAAGTAAACTATTCTTGGAATTCGAAATGGCTGCATTGTCCTCTAAGCAGCCGCCAGTCAGGTTTGAAATCAGAGGAATTCGCCCATTAGCTGAGTGACGGTTGTGTGCCCCGAGCAGCTGTATTCCAACTATTGGAGAAGGTCCGCTTTGAGGTTAGATGAGTGAACACTTTGTTTTGTAAAGTGTTCATCTTAACTAACGATATGCTCTCAAAACTATTATCCATATATACTTTCGCAATAACGGTATGGTTCTGTTTCATCCTCTGGAATTATTTGGTAACGATCAAGTTCATCAATATTAAAATTCTGTTGCTCCAAAAATTCAGTTGCATGGGTCACCACACTTTCATTAAAGGTAACAAAGTATTGGCCATTGCCTGTGCAAAATAATCTCCCATAATATTTAGAATACTTAGTTGAAGAAGCACTTACTAGACTATCAGCTGGATAATCAGAATCTGTACAAACATTACAACTTTCTATAACTGCCTGTGGGTTATTAGATTGACTAAACCAGCTGTCAACTTCTACTCCATCGGTAACTATGGTCATATGGGGATTACCATCAAGCCGCCAATCAACTCTAGAGCATTGGTTGGTGTTTGATCTCATTTCAAATAACTTGCTACCAAGTTCAATTGAAGCATCACACTGCTTAATCCAATTTTTATAATCACACTGGCATCTAAATGCATTGTTTTTATCTGATACAGTAGATATTGTATTTTTCGATGTATGCTCACCATTTCCAGTTTGGCTACCATACTGGAATTCGCCTACGTATTTGTCTCCATTTGCTGAAGTGAAAACTCCGTGGCCGTGTTCTTCATTATCCCGGAATTCACCTACGTATTTATCGCCATTTGCCCAAGTGTAAACACCCTGGCCAGTTCTTTTATTATTCTGGAACTCACCTACGTACTTGTTTCCATTTACCCAAGTATAAACACCCTGGCCAGTTCTGTTACCATTCTGGTACCGTCCATCGTACTTGGTTCCATTTGCCCAAGTGTAAACACCCTGGCCAGTTAAATTATTATTCTGGAACTCACCTACGTACTTGTCTCCGTTTGCGTAAGTGTAAACACCCTTACCAGTACGTATATCGTTACGAAAATCTCCTACGTACTTGTCTCCGTTTGTCCAAATTGCGACTCCTTGGCCAAACATTCTTCCGTTTAAATATTTCCCCGAAAATTTAGTGCCCTTCGTACTTGTTGCATGTCCATGTCCGTGAGCCTTCCCATTGCGACAATCGCCTTCATATTTTTCAGTTTTTTTAACCGTATAACATGCTCCATTTGTGGTCGATATATACGCATTGGAGATCGGTTTTTTTTGTTGTTGCGCGATATTCTGGGCAGTATTTTCTGTTAGAACATGATCTTGTATAAATCCGCTGCTCTCGGGATTTTTTAATCCTGATTCGGTTAGAGACACGTATCCGTCTTTATACTTTCCGAATCTCACACACTTAGCAGTAGATAGTTTTGATCGAGATGATGCGCTACAGACCTTACCGTCCTCGATTTTGTAGTAATGAGAAACCTGTACTTCGCCAGACAAGGTTCTTATGATTAATTCGCCGTTCTTATAATATTCAATATAAAAATATCCGGATTTTGATTTAAAAGAATTTCCAGCTAAGATATTTTCTAGTTCAGACGAACTTAGAGGAGTCAACTTTGTTGAGCCGTGCTGTGTTTTCGATTTTGTAGTATCTGACTTTGTTATTTCAAAATTTTTAACCTGCGAATCAGAAGCACATGCTGTGACTAAAAATACGCACAATAGGATTAATCCTTGAAATTTCATTTTTAAACCTTCCTCTAAAAAACGCACCACTACACAAGTGAACAATTTGGTAGGGAAGTGTTAACTATCGTGACCTGTGATTCGATGATGTGCATCTAAAATGCCGGTAGAACAGTGTTGAATGGTTCACATAATAGTGATGAAAGGTAACAAGTGACTAGTGAACTGTTAACTAACCGACTTTCATGGAAAGCGATCTGCCTGCAAGAAAAACAAACAGAATTCAATCTAGAAACTATTCGTTTCCACACTACGATCTTGAGCCTTACCAGAGTCCGTGCTGTGTGGACAAGGGTCACCAAACTTTCCCAGCAACTGCCGAATTCCCAAATCTGACCAACGACCGCTTCAAGCACAGGCTGTGTGAAAACTATCTGTTAAAATTAGCCCAAAATCGCTGTTTTGGAG